>JACPOB010000061.1 GCA_016185145.1 Rhodospirillales bacterium
TTCGGCACGACGAAGAATCCCTGGGACCCTCGCCGTACCGCCGGCGGCTCGACCGGCGGCGGCGGCGTTGCCGTCGCCGCACGCATGACGCCGCTCGAGCTCGGCAGCGACATCGGCGGATCGGTGCGCAATCCTGCGCACTACAACGGCATCTTCTCGCTGAAGCCGACTGAGTCGCTGGTGCCGGGGCACGGTCACGTCCCCGATCTGCCGGGCAAGCCGCGGACCACGCGCGCCATGGGCGTGTTCGGGCCGCTCGCCCGCTCGGTCGACGATCTCGAGCTGGCGCTGCGCATCATTGCCGGTCCCGATGGCCGCGAGGCGGAGGCGCCGCCGATGTTACTGGGCAAAGCGAGCACGCGGCAGCCCAAGGACCTACGCGTCGCCGTGCTGGAGAGCAATCCGCTGGTGAAGGTGTCGGCCGACACTGCCGCCGTGCTTCAGGCCACCGTGAAGCTGCTCACGAAGGCCGGCGCCAAGGTGAAGCGCGCCGAACCCAAGGGATTGGATTGGCAGCAGGCCTGGGACGATTGGTGCGACCTGTTCTTCTACCAGGCGCGGGCGCTGTCGCCGCTGTCGGAGCGCGAGGCGGATTTCGGCAAGGAAGGATCCTCGAACCCGTCGGCACGCTCGGCGGCGCGCACGGCGCGGCTCGACCTTGCCGCGTACTTCACCGTCCTAGACCGCCGCGACCGCCTGCTGCGCCAGTGCGAGACGTTCCTCGAGGATTTCGACGCCTGGCTGATGCCGGTGATGCCGGACGCCGCCTTCATCCGCCAGAGCCAGAACCAGCCGCTCGAGATCGATGGCGTCGGCCATCCCTATTTCTTCGCCGGCACATCCTACAACTTCCTCGCCAATCTGACCGGCCAGCCCTCGGTTGTTCTCCCGTGCGGCTTCTCGCACGAGGGCCTGCCGATCGGCCTGCAGCTCACCGGCCGCAAATGGCGCGACGTCGAGCTGCTGAGCGTGGCAAGGGCGGTCGAGAGGCTACTGCCGCCGTGCCCGCTGCCGCCCGCCTACGCCTAACCCAGGCCGTCACTCGACCTTGACGTTGGCCTTCTCGATGATCGGCCGCCACTTGTCGAACTCGCCGCGCTGGTAGGCGTCGAAGGCCGTCACTCGACCTTGACGTTGGCCTTCTCGATGATCGGCCGCCACTTGTCGAACTCGCCGCGCTGGTAGGCGTCGAAGGCGGCGGGCTGCATCTGCTCCGGCGTCGGGATGTCCTGGCCGAGGTCCTCGAGCTTGCGCCGGATCTCGGGGTCCTTGAGCGCCGCCACGGCGGCGGCATTGAGCCTGGCGATGATCTCCGGCGGCGTTCCCTTGGGTGCCCACAGGCCATGCCAGATCGCGACCTCGATGCCGGGATAGCCCGCTTCGGCCGTGGTCGGCACGTCGGGCGCCGCGGCCGAACGTTCCTTGGCGGTCACCGCATAGACCTTGAGCTTGCCGGCGCGCACGTGCGGCAGCGAGTTCGACGACTGGTCGATCATGATCTGGATCTGGTTGGCGATCAGGTCCTGCACCGCCGGGCCGGTGCCGCGATAGGGCACCAGCTGGTAGTTGGTGCCGGTGGCCGCGTGGAAGGCCATGACGCCGATATGCGAGCCCGAGCCCATGCCGGCGGTGCCGCCCGAGATCTTGTCGGCGTTGGCCTTCAGGTAGGCGACCAGCTCCTTGAGGTCCTTGGCCGGCACCTGGTTGGACGTCACCACCAGCAGCGGGTTCGAGGGCAGGCGGGCGATCGGCACCAGATCGTCGAGCAGATCGTAATTCAGCTTCTTGTAGATCAGCCCGTTCACCACGTTGGTGCCGAGATGGCCGATGCCGATCGTGTAGCCGTCGGGCGCCGAGCGCGCCAGCTTGCCCATGGCGATCGTGCCGGCGGCGCCGGTGACGTTGTCGATGATGAACTGCTGGCCGAGCTCCTTGCCCATGCGCTCGCCGACGATGCGCGCCATCAGGTCGGTCGGCCCACCCGCCGCGAACGGCACGATGATCGTGATCGGCTTGCTGGGATAGGCCTGCGCGAAGGCCGGGCTGGCAAGCGCCACCATGAGCAAAGACAAAGTTGATCTGCGCAGCATGACGCCTCCCAGTCGATTCCCCGGCCGTTCGATACGATGTGACGTCGCCTGTTTCAACCCGAGCCAGGCAGACGAAAGGGTCTCATCGCCAGCGCAGCACTGAGCGCTCGACCATGCCGAGGCCCCACGAGATCAGCAGACCGAGGATCGACAGCATGGCGACGCCGGCCAGCAGCTGGTCGGTCTGCATCAGGTTGCCGGCTGTGAGCACGAAGGCGCCGATGCCGTGCTGGGCGCCGATCATCTCGGCGGCAACGACCAGGAGCAGGGCGACCGAGGCGGAGATGCGGAAGCCGGCCAGGATGCCGGGCATGGCGCCGGGCAGCAGGATCTTGGCGACGATGTCGGTCGCCGGCAGGCCGAAGCTCTGGCCCATTCGGATCAGGTTGCGCGGCACCGAATCGCAAGCGCTGTAGGCGGAGATCACGGTCGGGAAGAACACGCCGAGCGCGATCGTGGCGACCTTCGACGGCTCGCCGATACCGAACCACAGGATGAGGAGCGGCAGCAGGGCGATCTTCGGGATGGGGAACAGGGCCGACACGATCGGCAATCCGCCGGCGCGCGCGGCGGAGAAGATCCCCATGGCGAGCCCGACGGCGAGGCCGGCGCCGGTGCCGATGATCCAGCCCGGCACGATGCGCTTCAGCGACGCGATCACGTGTTCCATCAAGGTGCCGTCGAGCCACAACGCGACGAGGGCGCGCACGACCGTCAGCGGACTGGGCATGAACAGCGACGGCAGCAGACCGACGCTCGACGCCGCCTGCCACGCGGCGATGACGACCAGGAACACGATCCACGGCAGCACGCGGCGCGGAGTCGGATTGAAGCCGCCGCCGCGGAACGGGACGGGGCGGCGCCCGGAGAGGGTCTGTCCGGACGGATCCATCTAGTGCGGCCGCTCGAAGTACTTGCGGCCGGTCGCGCGCGCCGCGACCAGGTCGACAAGGGCGAAGCCCTGGCCTGCGGTGCCGGTCTGGACGCGACGCACGAACGCGCCCTCTTTCGTGAACAGGTCGATCCAGCCGTCGCGCACGGCCAGAAAGATCGCTTCATTGTCGGCGCCGGCGGCAGCGCCATTGATCGTCCAGGTCTCGAAGCGGGCCGGCGCGATCAATTGCTTGGCGTCGCCGGACCCGTCGCGCGAGGCTGGCTCCAGGGTGCGGTTCAGGGTCTTGAGGTCGACCACGCGCCGGATCTCGCCGTCGCCTGTGCGATAGATCATCACCCAGTCGTCCGTCATCGTTACAAGACTGCCGTCCGGTCGAAGGGCGTAGGTGTAGGGCCGGTCGGCCGACACGCCGAAGGTTGCCCGCGGCACCAGACGCATCGACGACCCGGCCCTCTCGAGGGCGAACAGGCTGATCCAGCCGCACTCGCTGCTGGCGGCGATCCAATCGCCCTTGGGCGACACGGCCAGCGCTGCGACCGCGCCAACCGGGCTGGGCACAGGCTTGCCCTGCGGCCGGCCCAATTCATCGAGCAGGAACACATGCGGCGTGCGCTCGAAGTCCCCGGTCGGGATGGCGGCATAGACGACGAAGGCTCCCTTCGGCGCCACGGCAATAGTTTCGATGCCGGGAGGACCGAAGAGGGAGAACGCAACCTTTGCCGCGGCCCGGTCGAAGTGCAGCCGCAGCAGGCGCCGTTCGACATCGCCGCTGTAGACGGCAATGCAATCGTCGTCGGCCGCCACGGCGATCGACGTGGCGGGCTGCGCCCATGCGCTCGCCGCGATCGCCAGGATGCCCAATAGCGCCGGCAGCAGGCAGGTGAATGATCTCATGCGGGATGGTCCTGTTCCCAAGGCCCTTTCTACATCGAGCGGCCGATGCTCTGCACCTCGCGGTCGGCCGTCGCCGCCTCGTCGCGGATCAGCGACCACAGGCGCCGGTGCACGTCGACCAGCAGGCCGGCATGCTCGGGCCGCGCGCGTTCGGCGACCGGAACGTCGATGCTGATCACCTCGCGGATGCGGCCGGGCCGGCGCGACAGCACGACCACGCGGTCGGCGAGGCGGGCTGCCTCCTCGAGGTTGTGGGTCACATAGACCCGCGTGCTCTTCTCGCGCGCCCAGATCGCCAGCAGATCCTCCATCAGGAGCTCGCGGGTCTGGGCGTCGAGCGCCGACAGTGGCTCGTCGAGCAGCAGCACGGCCGGCCGCACGACCAGCGCACGGGCGATGCCGACGCGCTGGCGCATGCCGCCGGACAGCTGCTTTGGGTAGGCGCTCGCGAAGTCACCGAGGCCGGTGAGGGCGAGCGCCGCGGCCACCCGCTCGCGCCGTTCGGCGGCGCCGAGCGCGCGATGCTCCAGCGCCAGCGAGACATTGTCGGCCACGCTGCGCCACGGCAGCAGGGCGAAATCCTGGAAGACGTAGGTGAAGGGATTGAGCGACTCCTGCGGCGGCGGGCCGGACAGGGTGACCCGCCCGGAGGTCGGCTGCAGCAGCCCGCCGATGATGCCGAGCAGGGTCGACTTGCCGCAGCCGGACGGGCCGATCAGGGCGGCGGTCTCGCCGTCGGCGATGTCGAGCTCGATGCCGTCGAGCGCCTCGACCGCGCCGTAGCGGTGCGAGACTTTTTCAATGTGCAGCGGCATCGGCCGCCAGGGTGACCAGGACGGTGCGGTTGGCCACCTGCTGGCCTTCGCGCACGGCGACCGACTCGATCGTGGCGTCGAGCCCCGCCTTGAGCTGATGCTGGATCTTCATCGCCTCCAGCACGATCAGGGTCTGGCCGCGGCTGACGCTGTCGCCGGCCACGACCTTGATGGCGACGATGCGGCCATCCATCGGCGCGCGCAGCTTGCCGTCGCTGCCGGCCGCCGCCGCTGCGGGCGGTGCGTAGGTCTTGTCGGTGAAGCGCACGGTGAGCGCCTCGTGATCGACGAAGATGTCGTCGCCCTCGATGTGGAACGGCGCGGTGTCGTCGGCGGCCTCCGCCTCGGCCGCCGTCATCAGCAGCGTCCGCTCCTCGCTGCCCGCGGCGAGGCGAATCGGTGTCGGCTCGGGATTGGAATTGCGCCAGCCGCGCAGCGCCGCCGGATAGCGTTCGGCCGATTGCTTCCACAGCAGTGCCGCCGCGCGCGTCCAATGGACGTCGCTCACCTTGGGTGGCGCCAGCGCGTCACCGGAGAAATGCTTGCCGATGAAGGCGGTGGTGGCCCGGCCGGCGGCGAACTCGGGATGCTCGAGCAGGCGGATCAGGAAGTGCCGGTTGGTGGTCGAGCCCAGCACGACGGTCTGGCGCAACGCCCGCACCAGACGCGTGCGCGCCTCCTCGCGGGTCGCGCCGTGCGCGATCACCTTGGCGATCATCGAATCGTAGTAGGGCGAAATCACCAGCCCGTTCTTCATGCCGTGATCGACGCGGATGCCGGGCCCGGTCGGCGGCCGCCACACGGCGATGCGACCGGTTTGCGGCAGGAAGCCGGCATAGGCGTCCTCGGCGTAAAGACGCACCTCGATGGCATGGCCGGAAAACGCCACCTGCTCCTGGCTGAGCGGCAGCTTCTCGCCGGCTGCGACCTCGAGCTGCCAGGCCACCAGATCCTGTCCGATGATCGTCTCGGTCACCGGATGCTCGACCTGCAGGCGCGTGTTCATCTCGAGGAAGTAGAAGGCGCCGTCGGCGCCGAGCAGGAACTCGACCGTGCCGGCGCCGCGATAGCCGATGGCCCGCGCCGCGGCGACGGCCGCCGCGCCCATGCGATGGCGCAGGCCGGCATCGACCGCCGGCGAGGGCGCTTCCTCGATCACCTTCTGATGGCGGCGCTGCACCGAGCAGTCGCGCTCGCCGAGATGGATGACGTTGCCGTGGCTGTCGGCGAAGACCTGGATCTCGACATGGCGGGCATCGATGACAGCCTTCTCGAGGATCAGCTCGCCCGAGCCGAAGGCGCTCTCGGCCTCGGTGCGCGCCGTGCGGATCGCCTCGAGCAGGTCCGCCTCGCCCTCGACCAGCCGCATGCCGCGTCCGCCGCCGCCGGCCGCCGCCTTGACCATCACCGGCAGGCCGATCTTGCGCGCTTCCGTCTCGAGATTGGCATCGCTCTGGTCGGCGCCCTGGTAGCCCGGCACGCAGGGCACGCCGGCGTCGATCATGCGCCGCTTGGCCGCCGCCTTGTTGCCCATGGCGGCGATGGCGGCGGGCGGCGGGCCAATGAACACCAGCCTGGCCTTCTCGCAGGCCGCGGCAAAGGCCTCGTTCTCCGAGAGGAACCCGTAGCCCGGATGCACCGCGTCGGCGCCCGACCGGCGCGCGGCGTCGAGGATGCGATCGATATTGAGGTAGCTCTCGCCCACCGGCGAAGGACCGATGTGCCGGGCCTCGTCGGCATAGGCGACGTGCGGCCCCTGGCGGTCGGCGTCGGAATAGACCGCGACGGTGCGGTAGCCCATCGCCCTGGCGGTGCGCATGACGCGCCAGGCGATCTCGCCGCGGTTGGCGACCAGGATCTTGCCGAAAGTCATGTCAGGGGGCATCCGTCCTTGGTGTAATAATCCCAGCCGCGGGCGTCGTCGCGCACCATCATGTCGATGTCGGAATAGTGGCCGACTTCCTCGACGGTGCGCGTGCCGACCTCGAGGACCCGGGCGGCCTTGTTGGAACGATTCACCAGATGATGACCGTTCGCCTTGCCGGCGGGGAAGCCGGCGGTCATCCCGGCCGTCAGGACGGTCTCGCCTTGGTCGGTCACCAGCACCACCTCGCCCTCGAGCACGTAGATCAGCTCGTCCTGGCGCTCATGCCAGTGACGTTGCGAGGACCAGGTGCCCGGCAGCAGCTCGCGCAGATTGACGCCGAACTGCGACAGTCCGAACACGTCGCCCAGCGCCTGGCGACGCCGCTGGCGGCACGGTGCGTCGTGGGGAGTGGGATAGCCCGTTCCGACGCGCACCGGCAGGTCGGTCGCGTGTACGGCGATGGGTCGCGATGCCATGCTGCCTCCTCCTGTGAAAATGCCAACTCATGAATCCCTCCCCCGATGACGGGGGAGGCAGATCGAGGGGGGGCCGAGCGTTGGAGATCTCTCCACAGTCACTCGGTCGCCCATCGTGGCGGGCGCTTCTCGGCGAAGGCGCGCAGGCCTTCCGCCGCTTCGGGGCTGCGCCGCGCTTCGGCGAACTTGTCGGCGGCGAAGTCGAGCACGGAAGACAGCGGCTCGCCGCCGACCTTCATCACCACCGCCTTGGTCAGCGCGTTGGCCAGCGGCGCGCAGCGATCGATCTGCTTCAGGATCTCTTCGAGCTTGGCGTCCAAGGCTGGCGAATCCTCGACGAGATGGTGGACGATGCCGAGCCGCAGCGCCTCGGGCCCCTTGAAGCGCGACGCGGTCAGCGCGAGATGCCGGGTCTGCGGCACGCCGATGCGGGCGGCGACGAAGGGGGCGATCTGCGCCGGCACGATGCCGATGGCCGTCTCGCTCATGGCGAAGCCCGCATCCTCGGTGCAGATCGCCACGTCGGAGACGCAGAGCAGGCCGAAGCCGCCGGCGATGGCATAGCCTTCGACCGCCGCGACCACGACCTGCGGCGTCGTGTTGACCATCTCGAGGAAGGTCCCGTACTCGCGATTATTGACGGCGATCGGGTCCTTCGCGCCCGGCTTGGGCGTGTCGCGAAAGCTCTGCTCCATGTTCTTGAGATCGGCGCCGGCGCAGAAGGTGCCGCCGGCGCCGCGCAGCACGACCACCTTGATGTCGCGCCGATCGCGCAGGATCTCGAACACCGCCTTGAGCTCGCCGATCAGCGTCGGGTTCAGCGCATTCTTGACCTCGGGCCGATTCAGCGTGACGTGCAGGCGCGAGCGCTCGCGATGCAGCAGCAGGGTTTGGTACTTGGGGGCGAAATCAGTCATTGCGAACACCTCTTCTCTTCCGGACCGCGAGCGAGACCCTCGCGGTCCGGAAGACCCTGAGTTTGTGTCGGTCATCGTCTCTCCAGCCGGGGCAGGGTGCCCATCAGCTTGGAGATGATCTGCAGCATGACCTCGTCGGCGCCGCCGCCGATCGAGGCGAGGCGCGAATCGCGGAAGGCGCGCGCAGTCGGCGATTCCCAGAGGTAGCCGGCGCCGCCCCAGTATTGCAGGCAGCCGTCAGTCACCAGGCGCAGGGCGCGGCCGGCCTTGAGCTTGGCCATCGAGGCCAGCATGGTGACGTCGGTGCCGTCGAGATATTCCTCGCAGGCGCGATAGCAGAGCGAGCGAACCAGCTCGACCTCGGTGCTGAGCTCGGCCAGCTTGAAATGGATCACCTGGTTGTCGAGCAGCGGCCGGCCGAACACCTTCCGCTCGCGCGTGTACTCGATCGTCTGGGCGATCAGCCGCTCCATGCCGACCACGGCGCTGATGGCACCCCACAGCCGCTCCTCCTGGAACTGCTGCATCTGGTAGACGAAGCCCATACCTTCCTGGCCGATGGTATGGCGCACCGGCACCTTCACCTCGTCGAAGAAGATCTGGGCGGTGTCGGAGGAGCGCATGCCGAGCTTGTCGAGCTTTTTCACGACCTGCACGCCCTTGGTCTTCAACGGGACCACGATCAGGGACTAGTTCTTGTGGACCGGACCCTCGCCGGTGTTGGCCAACAGGCACATCCAGTCGGCCTGGGTGCCGATGGTGGTCCACATCTTGCCGCCGTTCGCCGGTGTTGGCGAGCAGGCACATCCAGTCCGCCTGGGTGCCGTTGGTGGTCCACATCTTGCCGCCGTTGATGACGTAGTCGCCGCCGACCCGGCGCGCCGTGGTCTTGAGCGAGGCGACGTCGGAGCCGGCGCCGACCTCGGAGACGCCGAGGCAGGCGACGTAGTCGCCGCTGATCGAGGGCGCGAGGAACTCCTGGCGCAGCGCGTCGCTGCCGTAGCGCGCCAGGGCGGGCGTCGCCATGTCGGTCTGCACGCCGATCGCCATCGGCACCGAGCCGCAATTGATGTGGCCCAGCTCCTCGGCCATCACCATGGCGTAGGAATAGTCGAGCCCCATGCCGCCGAACTGGGCGGGCTTGTTGATGCCGAGCAGGCCGGCATCGCCCAGCTTCTTGAAGACCTCGTGGGCCGGGAAGATGCCGTCCTCTTCCCACTTGTCGACATGCGGGTTGATGTCCCGGTCGATGATGGCGCGCAGCGTGCGGCGGATCTCGGCGTGTTCAGGGGTGAATTGCATTGCGTTCCTCTTGGGCGGGAGCGCGCCACGTACGATCAATCTCCTCCCCAGCGAAGACGCTGGGGAGGAGCATGATGTTGGATGGCGATGACTCATCGATTGCCCAGCCTCGGCAGCGTGCCCATCAGCTTGGAAATGATCTGCAGCATGACCTCGTCGGCGCCGCCGCCGATCGAGCCCAGGCGGCCGTCGCGGTAGCTGCGCGCCACGGGATTGTCCCAGAGGTAGCCGGCGCCGCCCCAGTACTGCAGGCAGGCGTCGGAGACCTCGCGGCGCAGGCGGCCGGCCTTCAGCTTGGCCATCGAGGCCAGCATGGTGACGTCGGTGCCGGCGAGATATTCCTCGCAGGCGCGATAGACGAGGGAGCGCAGCGCCTCGACCTCGCTCTTGAGCTCGGCCAGGCGGAAATGGATCACCTGGTTGTCGAGCAATGGCCTTCCGAACACCTTGCGCTCGCGCGTGTACTCGATGGTGGCGTTGATGATGCGGTCGCAGCCCATCAAGGTGCCGGCGCCGGCCCACAGCCGCTCCTCCTGGAACTGCTGCATCTGGTAGATGAAGCCCGAGCCCGGCTCGCCGATCGTGTAGCGCACCGGCACCTTCACCTCGTCGAAGAAGGTCTGCACGGTGTCCGAGGCACGCATGCCGAGCTTGTCGAGCTTCTTCACGATCTGGACGCCCTTGGTCTTCATCGGCACCACGATCAGCGACTTGTTCTTGTGGACCTGGCCGTCGCCGGTGTTGGCCAGAAGGCACATCCAGTCGGCCTGCGCGCCGTTGGTGGTCCACATCTTGCCGCCGTTGATCACCCAGTCGCCGCCGACGCGACGGGCCGTCGTCTTGATCGAGGCGACGTCCGAGCCCGCGCCGGTCTCCGAGACACCGAGGCAGGCGACGTAGTCGCCGCTGATCGACGGCGCCAGAAACTCCTGGCGCAACTCGTCGCTGCCGTAGCGTGCGAGGGCGGGGGTGGCCATGGAGATCTGGACGCCCGTCGCCATGGGGATCGAGCCGCCATTCACCAGCCCGAGCGATTCCGAGCAGATCATGGCGTAGGAGAAATCGAGGCCCGAGCCGCCATACTCGACGGGCTTGTCGACGCCTAAAAGGCCGGCATCGCCCATCTTCTTGAACAGCTCATGGGCGGGAAAGGCGCCTTCCTTCTCCCATTCGTCGACGTTGGGATTGATCTCGCGATCGATCAGCGTCTTCCAGGTCTGGCGCAAGGCCTCGTGCTCGGGGGTGAATTTCATCGATTACATCCTTGCGACGCCGAAAGTGATGGGATTGAGCGGCCGCACGATCGATTCGCGGGCGATCGACAGCGTGAAGGCCAGGATCCGCCGCGTGTCGCGCGGATCGATGATGCCGTCGTCCCATAGATGAGCGGTGCCGTAGAGCGCCGTCGATTCGCGGTCGAACTGGTCGACGATCGACTTGAACATCTTGTCGATCTGTTCCCGGGGCGGCTCCTTGCCCTCGCGCAGGAACTTCTGCTCGGTCACGGTCTTCATCACGCCGGCGGCCTGCTCGCCGCCCATCACGGCAGTGCGGCTGTTGGGCCAGGCGAAGATGAAGCGCGGATCGTAGGCGCGGCCGCACATGCCGTAGTTGCCGGCGCCGAAGCTGCCGCCGATCACAATGGTGATCTGCGGCACCGTCGCGTTGGCGACCGCCTGGATCATCTTGGAGCCGTGCTTGACGATGCCGCCGCGCTCGGCCTCGGTGCCCACCATGTAGCCCGTGGTGTTCTGCAGGTAGACGATGGGCGTGCCCTGCTGGCAACAGAGCTGGATGAACTGTGCCGCCTTCACCGAGCCCTTGGTGGTGATGGGCCCGTTGTTGCCGATGAAGGCCACGGGTTCGCCCTCGATCTCGGCCCAGCCGCAGATCGTCTGCTGGTCGTAAAGGCCCTTGAACTCGAGGAAGTCGGAGCCGTCGACCAGGCGGGCGATGACCTCGCGCACGTCGTAGGGATCCTTGTGCGACGGCGGCACGACCCCGCAGAGCTCGTCGATGTCGTACAGTGGCTCCTTGAACGACCGCGGCGCGCTGGGCGGCAGCCGGTCGTTCCAGTGCCACTTGGCGATGACCTCGCGCGCCATGCGCAGGGCGTCGGCGTCGTTCTCCGCCATCCACTCGGCGACGCCCGACACGGTGGCGTGCATCTCCGCGCCGCCCAGCTCCTCGTCGGTGGCGATCTCGCCGGTCGCAGCCTTCAAGAGCGGCGGGCCGGCCAGGAAGACCTTGGCCTGGTTGCGCACCATGATGACGTAGTCGCTGAGGCCCGGCAGATAGGCGCCGCCCGCGGTCGACGAGCCGTGCACCACGGTGAGCTGCGGGATGCCGCGCGCTGACATGCGCGCCTGGTTGGCGAAGCCGCGGCCGCCCGGCACGAAGATCTCGGCCTGGTACAAAAGGTTGGCGCCGCCCGATTCGACCAGGTTCACGACCGGCAGCTTGTTTTCCAGCACGATCTGCTGCACGCGCTGGCCCTTGCGCTGGCCGGACGGGGCGACGGTGCCGCCCTTGATGGCGCTGTTGGAGGCCGTCACGATGCAGCGTACGCCCTCGACGTAGCCGATGCCGGCAACCGAGCCGCCGCCGGCGCTCGACCCGTCCTTGTCGTCGTGCATGCGATAGCCCGCGAGCGGCATGAGCTCGAGGAACGGCGCGCCGCGGTCGAGCAGCAAAGCGATGCGCTCGCGCGGCATCAGCTGCTTTCTCTTGGCGAAGCGGGCGCGCGCCTTCTCGGAGGCCGCCTGCACGCTCTTCTCGGCATCGCGGAACTCGGCGATGGCTGAAAGCATCTTCTCGCGGTTCTTCCTGTAGTCGTCGCCGTTGCGGTCGACCTGGCTTTCGATGATCGGCATTTCGCTCAGCCGCCCAGCACCTTGGGCTTCACCGCGAGGTGAAAACCGTTGAACTCGTTCAGACGCTCGGCGGGTCGTAGCTCCATGGAGCGGTTGCCGAGCGGCGTGCCGCCGTCGATTCGCAGCTCCGTGCCGGTGATGTAGCCCGCGGCATCGCTCAGCAGGAAGCAGACGGCGGCCGAGACCTCGCTCTCGGTGCCCAGCCGGCCCAGCGGGCAGTAGCCCTTGAGCTTGGGGATCTGCTCCTTGAACTCGCCCTGGTAGGTGTCCATGCCCGACGAGGCGATCCAGCCCGGCGACACGGCATTCACGCGCACGCCGGCATAGGCCCATTCATGCGCCAAGGTCATGGTGAGGTTCACCATGCCGGCGCGCGCCGCGCCAGTATGCGCCATGTTGGGGAAGCCGTTCCGGAAATCGGCGGCCATGTTCACGATCGAGCCGCCATGCTTTTCCATCGACTGGGTGAAGGTCTCGCGGCTGACGATGAAGCCGCCGGTGAGGTTGTTGCGCACCACGACGTCGAAGCCCTTGGCGCTCATGGCGACGGCGGGGGCGGGGAACTGGCCGCCGGCATTGTTGAACAGGCCGTGGATGCGGCCGTTCTTCGCCACGATGGCGGCGATCGCCTCCTTGACCTGCGCTTCCTCGCGGATGTCGAAGGTGTGGGTCTCGCAGCTGCCGCCCGAGGCCTCGATCTCCTGCTTCACGGTGACGAGCTTGTCGGCCTTGCGGCCGGTGATCACGACATGCGCGCCGAGTGCCGCGATCTCGTGCGCGGTGCAGCGGCCGATGCCGCTGCCGCCGCCGGTGACGACGATGGTCTGGCCTTCAAACAGCCCCGGCTTGAAGACCGAGCGATACGCCATGTTTCCTCCCGACCATCTGAACGGCCGTTCATCGGCCTCTATTTGACGTTTACGTAAAGGTCAAGTAAGCCCACCAGCGAGCAGAACGGGACTGCCGACTGGAGGAACACGTCATGACCTTGGCCGAACTCACCGCGAAAATGAAGGAAGGCGCCTCGAAGAAGTCCTCCTTCGGCAACACCGTCAAGTTCGCCACCGATCAGGGCGTCGTCTACATCGACGGCAACGCCAATCCGCCGGCCGTCAGCAACGACGACAAGGCCGCCGACTGCACCCTCAAGATGGACTTCAGCGACTTCGCCGACCTGATCGGCGGCAAGCTCGACGGCATGACGGCCTTCATGACCGGCAAGCTGAAGATCGAAGGCGACATGGGTGTCGCCATGAAGCTGCAGAGCATCCTTCGGTAATTCCGACTACACGATGAGGGCGTCCGACGGCGTCCTCACTGTTCACTTAGAATAACTCAAGTTATCTACAAGAGCAATACCTCAGCCCGAAGAGGTTCTGCTGGGGCGGCGTTCGATCTGCGAGACGCCGCTGGCAAATTATTGCGTACCGTAGGGCGCAGAAAAGCGCGCGCGAACACAACAAGTAGTACTGCGCGCCCCACGGTGCCAGCAAAATGCTGTCACTTCCTACCTACTGGTCGCGGCTCTTGTGATAGTGCCGCCGCGCCTTGGCGCGGTTGCCGCAGGCCGACATCGAGCACCAGCGTCGCTTGCCGGCGCGGCTGTCGTCGAGGAACAGCCAGCCGCATTCCGGATTGGCGCAGCGCCTGACCTTGTCGAGCTTGTTGCCGGTCAGAAGATCGCCCGCTGACCAAAGCACGGGCGCGAGCTGGCCGAGTGCGGTCGAGCCGCGCATGTCGACGTTCCAGGAGAAGCCGTTGCGCTCGCGCCGCAGCGTCGTGCGCGCCGGCGAGGCGGCCAGGAGCCCGTTCAGCGCCTCGAGGTCGGCGGCGGCCGGGGACTTGCCGCGCGCCGTGGCGTCGAACACGCGCCAGATCGTCTCGCGCGCCTCGATCGCCCGCTCGAACTCGCGCCGGCCGAGCGGCTGCGCCTCCTTCGAGACGTTCGCTGCCGTCCAGGCGCCGAGATCCTCGGCCGAGCTCAGGGTCTCGGTCGGCGTCTCCTGGCCGCGCCAGTAGCGGGTGTTGACGAACTCCAGGCAGAGGTCGGGGCGGTTCATCGCTTCGGACTTAATAACCGGTTGACCGGTTGACAAGCGGGGTGCTCCTCATTAACCATATAACCAGTTAAATAGTTATACAGGAGGACGACACGATGTTCGACCATGTTTCCATCGGCGTTACCGACATCGCGCGCTCGAAGAAGTTCTATGACGCGGCGCTCCGGCCGCTCGGCTTCACCCTGCTGAGCGACGGCACGAGCTCGCTAGGCTACGGCGAAAAGGCCGTGCAACTCTGGCTCGGCGCCACCGAGAAGCCGGTGAAGGCCGACATGGACTCAGGCCTCCACTTCTGTTTCCTCGCCAAGGATCGCGCCGCGGTCGACGCCTTTCATGCCGCAGCACTCGAGGCGGGCGGCAAGGACAACGGCGAGCCCGGCGTGCGCGCCGACTACGGGCCGAAATATTACGCAGCGTTTGCAATCGACCCCGACGGCTATCGCATCGAGGCCTATTGCGGGAAGTAGCCGGTCGCCCAATCTTGAGGCGATGACGACACTCGATGTGAAGGTGGCGATGGCGGACGAGAAGGCTGCCGTCTTCGCAATCCTGACCCTGGCCTTCAGCACCGATCCGGCGACCCGCTGGACGTGGCCCGATCCCAAGGCCTATCTGGAGGCCTTCCCGCATTTCGCCTCGGCGTTCGGCGGTGCGGCCTTCGAGAAGGGAAGCGCCCTTCGCGTCGGTTCGGCCGGCGCAGCGCTCTGGTTGCCGCCGGGAACGGGACCCGACGAGACCGCGCTGAACGATCTGATGATGCGAACGGCGGATGCCGCCACCGCGATCGACGGACCACAGCTCATGCAGCAGATGGCGGGCCATCATCCGAAGGAGCCGCACTGGTACCTGCCGCTGCTCGGCGTCGATCCGGCACATCAGAACAGCGGCGTAGGCAGTGCGCTGCTGAGATACGTGACGGACCGCTGCGATCGCGAGGGCGTGCTCGCCTACCTGGAATCGTCCAATCCCCGGAACATCCCGTTGTACGAGCGGCATGGATTCGAGATCGTGGGCCGCGCCCAGTCCGGCAGTTCGCCCGTGATCACGCCCATGCTGCGCAGGCCCCAAAGGAGGCGATGATGCTGCGAGGAGGCTGCTTCTGCCGTGCGGTGCGCTACGAGATCGACGCCGAGCCCACCAACCAGACGATCTGCCACTGCACGATGTGCCGGCATGCCGCCGGGGCCCAGGCGGTGGCCTGGTTCAGCGTGCCGCCGGACGCCGTCCGGTTCGTGGCCGGCGAGCCGCGGCGCTACAAATCGTCGGAGCATGCGACGCGCTCGTTCTGCCCGGAGTGCGGCACGACCTTGACCTATCAATCGACGCATACACCCGGCGATCTCGACATCACGACCTGTTCGCTCGACGAGCCGGACAAGGCGACACCCGTGGACCACACATTCGTGCGGTCGAAACTCTCATGGGTGACGATCGCGGACGGGTTGCCGGCCTACCCAGGCACCCGTCGCGACGGCATCTGACGATCGCAACGCATTGAGTGTTACCGATCGATCCCTGGCGCGGATGCCTCGGAGACGAGCCGCGCCGTGCTTGAAGCTGCACGGACTGCACGGTATTTATTTGCGAAATGCAATGGTCAGGTCGGTCGGCGGCCTGTGACGTGAGGGTTCCCGCAGGCCCGGAGCCGGGGTGCCGCCCGCCAAGCTTGCCCGCGCCCATCGACCTGTCGTATCCCAATGCACCCAAGGAGGGGCGGTGAAGCAGACAATGGCCGTCAAAGGCGAAGCCGCGACCCAGGAAGACGAGAGCGCGCGGGACGACGCCGGCATCCGTCTCGACCTCAAGCATCGCTCGTTCTACCGGCTGTCGCTCCTCGCCACCCAGATCAACCGCGCCATCGCCAATGCCTATGTGAAGAACTTCGGGCGCCCCGCGCATGCCTGGCGGGTCGTCACTGTTTTAGGCGCTTTCGGGCCGCTCTCGGCCTCGCAGATCAACTCGCATACCACCCTGGAAATGGACAAGGTGACGCGCATCGTCGATCGCCTGGTCGAGCAGGGCCTGGCCACCCGGGACGAGGATCCGAACGATCGCCGCCGGGTCGTGATCGCTCTCTCGGCGCGTGGAAAGAGGGTCAACGCACAGATCGAGCAGATGATCGCCGACATGGAGCGCGAGTTCCTCATCGTGCTCAGCCGGAACGAGCGTGAATCCCTCTATTCGCTGCTCGACCGCCTGCAGGCGCGCGCCGACCAGCTGTTCGGGGAAAAGCGGCTCTGGAGTCCCACTTCCGGCCGCGCCTGACGTCGCGCTATTTACTTATTTGTCTTTCACAAATATATTGCGCCGGTTGGTCGCGACTATCGCCTGTGGCTGTTGCCGGGCTGAAGCGCGCCGAACGGGAGACACGGCATGCTGACCCATGAGCAGAACGAGAACCTGACCCGGGTGGGGCCCGGCACTCCTCTGGGACGTTTCCTCCGCCACTATTGGATTCCGGCCGCCAATCTCGAGGAGATCGCGATGCCGGGCGGCGCCCCCGTGCGCGTCGGCCTGCTCGGCGAGAAGCTGGTGGCGTTTCGCGACCCGTCCGGCAAGGTCGGGCTCATCGGAGAGTTCTGCCCGCATCGACGCGCCTCGCTCGCCTATGCCCGCAACGAGGTCGGCGGCCTGCGCTGCCTGTACCACGGCTGGAAGCTTTCGCCGGAGGGCCGCGTCGAGGAAACCCCGCCCGAGCCGCCGGGCAGCAAGCTCAAGGCCAATCTGAAGTGTCATGCCTATCCGGTGCGCGAGGCCGGCGGCATCCTGTGGACGTACATGGGCGATCCGGCGAAGCAGCCGCCGTTCCCGAAGTTCCCGTGGCTCGACCTGCCGCCGGCGCAGCTGCTGCCGGTCAAGATGTATCAGGATTGCAACTTCCTGCAGGGCCTCGAAGGCGACCTCGATCCCGCCCATCCCAACTACCTGCACCGAGACTTCGATGTCGATGCCGGCAAGAGCTGGGGGGGCGCCGGCTGGGAGTCGATTGCCCGCCTGATGTCCGACGGTGCACCCGAGATCCTCTGTGAAGAGACGCCGTACCTCATGCGCGTCGGCGCCGTGCGCAAGACGAACGATCCGAAGAAGAATTACGTACGCACGACCGAGTGGATCGCTCCGTTCTATTGCTACATCGCCACCGGGCCGCACGAGTCGCAGCTGTTCAAGGCGTGGCTGCCGATCGACGACGTCAGCTGCTACACCTACTACATCCACTTCAATCCGAGCCGGCCACTCGACGTGCCGGCGACATACGCGAATTGGGGGCACAGGACCGAGAACGGCACCTATCGCACGGCCCATAGCGTCGAGAACATGCACCTGCAGGATCGTCAGCGCATGATCTCGGGCAACTTCTCCGGCATCGAAGGCGCCGCCATCCAGGACCGGGCGGTGCAGGAAAGCATGGGAGCGATCTGCGATCGCACGCAGGAGCATCTGGGCACCAGCGACAAGGCGGTGATCTTCTACCGGCGACTCATCCTGCGGAAGCTCGCGGAAATGGACGCCGGCAAGTCGCCGCCCGGGCTGGATCCGGCGCTCGACTTCAAGCATCGCACGGCGTCCTGGTATTCGCCGTCGGACGAGCCGTGGCAGGACGTGCTGCGCCATCAGGAGCGATACGAGCGCGAGAACCCCCTGCCGGCGTCCGCGTGATGGCGACGATCGTCTACGTGTCGCCCGATGATGTGCGCCACGAGGTCGAGGTGCCGGTCGGCATGACGGTGATGTCCGGCGCGCTGCAGAACAACGTGCCGGGAATCGATGCGGAATGCGGCGGCTGCCTGTCCTGCGCCACCTGTCACGTCTATGTGGACGGCGGCGCCGACCTTCCACCGCCCAGCAAGGACGAGGCCGAGATGCTCGACGCCGTGGCGGCCAGTCGACGGCCCGAAAGCCGCCTGTCCTGTCAGATCGTCGTCACGCAGTCGATCGACCGGCTGATCGTGCGGATCCCGGAGACGCAGTCCTGAGATGTCGGACGGATTGGTGATCGTCGGCGGCTCGTGTGCCGCGGTCCAGATCGCCGCGGCGGCGCGTCGGGCGGGGTACGCCGAGCCGATCAGGATGATCAGCGAGGAAGATGCGTTGCCGTACCAGCGGCCGCCGCTTTCCAAGGCCTTTCTCCTCGGCACCGCCGGCGAAAGGGACCTCCCTCTGCGCGGCGAGCCGTTCTACCGCGACCAGAGGATCGATCTGGAGCTGGGGGCGCGGGCCGAGGCCGTCGACCTGCGTTCGAGGGAGGTCGTGACTGCGCAAGGCCGCCGCCTTCGATTCGAGCGGCTCGCGCTCGCCGTCGGCGCACGGGCGCGAAAGCTCGACGTCCCCGGCGCGGACCATGCGGGCGTGTTCACGCTGCGTGACCTGTCCGATGCGGTCCGCTTGAAAGCCGCGCTCGCCGACGCCGAAAGCGTCGCGGTCGTCGGCGGCGGCTTCATCGGCCTCGAGGTGGCCGCTTCGGCCGCAAAGCTCGGCAAGCGGGTGACCGTGCTGGAAGCGCAGGACCGGCTGCTCGGCCGCACCTGCTCGCCGCTTCTTGCCGATTGGTTCCGGGACCTCCACGTCGGCCACGGCACGAGCGTCATGACCGGCGTCAACGTCGCCGCGTTGCGCGGGTCGGGCGGGTGCGTCCGATGGGTGGAGCTCGCGGACGGCCGGAAGGTCGCGGCCGACCTCGTCGTCGTCGGCGTGGGGGTCGCCCCGAACGACGAACTGGCGGCCCTTGCCGGCATCGACTGCGGCGACGGCATCGTCGTCGACCGCTTCGCCAAGACCTCGAACCCCATCGTCGTGGCGGCCGGCGACTGCACGCGGTTTCCCTGTGCGTTCTCCGACGGGCTGCGGCGCATCGAATCGATACAAAACGCGACCGATCAAGCGCGGGCGGCGGCGGCGGCGGTGCTCGGGCGCGACGAGCCGCACCGGTCGCTCCCATGGTTCTGGTCCGATCAATACGATGCCAAGCTCCAGATGGCCGGCCTGTCGCAGGAACATGACGCCCATGTCGTCCGCGGCAGCCCCGCGTCGGGCAGGTTCTCCGTCTTCTACTACCGACGCCGCATGCTCATCGCGGTCGATTCGGTGAGCTGCCCGGCGGAGCACATGATCGTGCGCAAGCTGATCGCCGGACGGCTGTCGCCGACGCCGGCGCAGGCGAGCGACGTCGGCTTCGATCTGACGTCGCTGCTGCCCGCCGGCCCGTCTGCCACGGGGCACGTTCCGTCCGGCTGAGACGGGTCGGCGGCGTGTCGATGGCTCGCCCGGCACCCTCGCCACGCCATTATTTGTAATTTACAAATATATAGTGCTATGCGGGATCGCCGCTGTGGCATGCTTCGTGCCGCTTTGCACTCAGTAAAATAGCCATTTCTGCGAGGAGGCGTTGACTTATTGTGAACGTCGACTATTGTGATATACAAGAAATTGAGCAAGGGATGGGAGATGGTTCGCGAGACCGCCCGCAAGGCTGAGGCGTCGATACGGATCGACGAGGCGCAAGGTCGCTTTCAGGTGGCCCGGGCAGCCTACCTCGACCCGGCCCTCTTCAAGGAAGAGATCGAAACGATCTTCTCGCGGTGCTGGCTGTTCGTCGGCCACGATTCGGAAATCCCCCAGGCGGGTGACTTCATCACGCGCAATATCGCGGGACGGCCGGTCATTTTCCTGCGCGACAAGGCCGGGAAGGTGCGCTGCTTTCTGAATGTCTGCCCCCATCGCGGTGCCCAGGTCACCCGGCAGCGACGCGGCAACGCGTCGAATTTCGTCTGCATGTATCATGGCTGGACATTTCAGAACACCGGAAGAGTCGTTGGAATCGCCGAGGCGGCGAACTACCAGAGCGGCTTCAACGCCGCCGGATGCAACGACCTGGTGGCGGTGCCGCGCTTCGACGAGTACCGCGGCCTGTGGTTCCTGAACTACGACGGCGGCGCCATCGGTCTCGTCGACTATCTCGCGGGGGCGCGAGAGCACATCGACATCGTGATGGACCAGGCCGAAGGCGGGATGAGGGTCATCGGCGAGGCGCTCGACTACAGCGCACGTGCCAACTGGAAACTCCTTGCCGAGAACAGCATGGATATCCTGCACGTGAACACGCTGCATCCGACCTATCTCGATCTCATCCGTACGAACTCCGCCGGCACCATGGTGCGCGGCAAGGTCGTCGGCGCGAGCGTCGACCTCGGCAACGGCCATTCCGTCGTCGAGCGCGAGGCTTCCTACGGCAGGCCGATCGCGCGCTGGATCCCGATCTGGGGCGAGGAGGCCAGGATCGAGATCGAGCGAATCCATGCCGGCCTGGTGGAGCGGTTCGGCGCCGAGCGGGCCCATCGAATGGCTCACAACACGCGTAACCTGCTCATCTTCCCGAGCCTGGTGATCAACGACATCATGTCGGTGACGCTGCGCACGTTCCAGCCCGTGGCGACGGATTTCATGGAGATCAGCGCCTGGGCGATCGCTCCCGCCGAGGAGGCCGGCAAGCCGGCGATGAAGCGTCGCTTGACCAACTTCCTCGAGTTTCTCGGGCCGGGCGGGTTCGCGACGCCCGACGACATCGAGGCTTTCGAATCCTGCCAGCGGGCCTACGGCGCGGCGCGGGAGGCGCCCTGGAACGATCTTTCCAAGGGATTTGGCCAGGAGCCGAGCGCCACTGACGAGTTGCCGCAGCGTGTGTTCTGGCTCGCCTGGCGCGACTGGCTATCGGGGCGCACGCCATGAGCGGCCGGCTCGACGCCATCGCGCGCACGGAGGTGGAGGACTTCCTGATCCACGAAGCCGCGCTGCTCAACGAGTGGCGGCTCGAGGAGTGGGTGGCGCTTTTTGCCGAGGAGGGGACCTATCTGGTGCCCAACGTTGCCGGCGATCCGTACGCTTCGCCGGACTCCACGCTCTACCTCATAGCCGACGATCACTATCACCTGGTCGAGCGAGTCAAGAGACTGGGGAAGAAGACGGCGCATGCCGAGCAGCCGCGGTCGGCCACCAGGCGACTGGTGAGCAATGTCAGGATCCTGGCGCGCAGCGTCGAGGAGGTCCGGGTCGAAGCCAGCTTCGTGACCTATCGCGTCAATCAAGGCGTCACCGACATCTATTTCGGGCGCCACGAATACGTGCTGGTCGAGCGTGGCGATGCACTGCGCATCCTGGAGAAACGGACGATTCTCGATACCGACGCATTGCGGCCCCAGGGCCGGCTCTCGATCATCGTGTGAGGCGCGCATGATGCAAGGCCCCTTCCAGAACCGCACGGTCGGCGAGGCGCTCCTGAGACTTCTTGCGTCGCGCGGCATCGAGCACGTCTTCGCGAACGCGGGCACGGACTTCGCTCCGCTCATCGAGGCATGGGTCCGCGGCGCCATGACCGGCGTGCCCATGCCGAAGCCGATCACGGCACCCCACGAGAACGTCGCCATCGCCATGGCGCTCGGCCATTGGATGGTCAGCGGCCGCGCCCAGGCCGTGATGGTGCATGTGAACGTCGGAACGGCCAATACGATCTGCGGCCTGCTGAATGCCGCACGGATGAATGCGCCGATCCTGATGATGGCCGGGCGCACGCCGATCACCGAAACCGGGCTGGAGGGCAGCCGGAACATCCACATCCACTGGACACAGGAGATGTTCGACCAGGCCGGGCTCGTGCGTGAGGCGGTCAAGTGGGACTATGAGCTGCGCACCGGCGTGCAAGTGGAAACCGTCGTCGACCGCGCGCTTGCGGTGTCCGGCACCGCACCGGCCGGACCGGTCTACCTGATGTTGCCGCGCGAAGTGCTCGCCGCGCCGCTGGGGGCGCTCGCCTACCAGGAGCCGACGCGCCTCGCCATAGCATCCCTCCCGCGCCCCGATCCGGCGGCGATAGAGGAGCTTGCGAGGCTCTTCCACGCCGCAGAGCGGCCCGTGATCGTCACGAGTCGCATGGGCTTCGAAGAGGGCGGCGTGGCGGCCCTCGGCTGCTTTGCGGATCGCTTCGCCGTCCCCGTGGTGCAGTACGTCCCGCAATGCCTATGCCTGCCGGACAGCCACCCGATGCATGTCGGCTACGACCCCGCGCCATGGCTGCGCGAGGCCGATCTGGTTGTCGTGCTGGAATGCGCCGTTCCCTGGATCCCCGTCCAGGTGCAGCCGCCGGCGTCCGCGAAGGTCGTGCATGCCGGCGTCGATCCCTTGTACCAGCGCTTGCCGATTCGCGGGTTCGCCTGCGATCTCGCGATCACCGCGACCGCCGGGTCGACGGTGCGAGCGGTCGATGCTGCGCTCTCCGGGGTCGAGGGCGGAATGAAAGGACGCATCGCCGCCCGACGGGCACGGGTCGCCGCCTTCAGGGCCGAACGGCGACGCAGGCGCGAGGCGCTGCTGGCCGACGTGGGCGACCGCGCGACGAATCACCCGGCCTGGATCACGCACTGCATCGAAGAGGCCTGTGGCGAGGATGCCATCCTGTTGCGGGAGGCGCCGCAGTTCTCGCTCGATTACCTGCGCCGGGAGCACGAGGGAACATTCTTCTCGGCGGGTGCCGCCGGAGGATTGGGCTGGGGCCTGGGCGCCGCGATCGGGGCGAAACTCGCGGCTCCCGAGCGGTTGGTGGCGACCGTCGTGGGTGACGGCTCGTACATGTTCGGTACGCCGGTTGCGGCCCACTACGCCGCGCTCGAGCAGAAAGCCCCGTTCCTGACCGTGATCATGGACAATCAAAGATGGAACGAGGTCGGCGCAGCGACGCGCCATCTATATCCGGAGGGCGAGGCGGCGCGAAATCCGGCGCTCGAGCCCCTGACCTACTTCGACAAGTCGCTGAAGCTGGAAAAGACGGTGGAGACCGTGGGCGGGTGGTCCGAGCGGGTCACCGCCGCCGCCGCGCTTCCGAAGGCGATGGAGCGGGCGGTGCGGGCCGTCAAGGAAGAAGGCCGCCAAGCCGTGCTCGATGTCGTCTGCGCGGGGTAAGCGATGTCACCTTCTACAACCATCCTCGGCGGTGTAGCCGTTCTCGCCGTCGCGACCATCCTGTCGCTCGGGCAGGTCGCTCTCGCGCAGCCGTATCCGTCGCAGCCGATCAAGCTGGTCAACGGATTCCCGCCCGGAGGCGGCCCCGACACACTGGCCCGACAGCTTGCCGATGCGCTGACCAAGCGGCTGGGGGTGAGCGTCATCGTCGACAATCGAGCCGGCGCGACGGGCACGATCGGCGCCGCGGCGGTCGCGCGAGCGGCACCGGACGGCTACACGCTTCTGTTCGGCGTGGCCGCGAACCTGGTGGTCGGCCCGGCGACCTTGAAGAACGTCCCGTACGATCCCGTCGGGTCTTTCACGCCCGTCATTGAAATCGCTCGCGGCCCGTATGTCCTGCTCGCATCGACGAAGCTTGCCGTGCGTTCGGTGCCGGATCTGATCGAAGAGGCGCGGCGCCAACCCGGCAAGCTCAACTATGGTTCGGTCGGCCCCGGGAGTCCGCATCAGTACGCCGCCGAGCTGCTCAAGAAGCTCGCCGACATCGATATCGTGCATGTGCCCTACAGGGGCGGGGGACCGGCCTATATCGGCTTTCACGCCGGCGACATCCAATTGATGTTCGACAGCATGCCCGGCCCGGAGGCCGCCCTGCAGGCGGGCACGGTGCGTCCGCTGGCGGTGACCGGCAACCGGCGGATCGGCACTTTGCCCGACGTTCCGACATTCAGCGAAGTCGGACTGGCGGGCATGGACATCAGCTTCATGTTCGGCGTGATGGCGCCGGCGAACACGCCGCAGCCGATCATCGCCAAGCTGAACGCCGCCATCACCGATGCGCTGCGAGATCCCGACATTCGGGCAACGCTCGCCCGCCAGGCCGTCGAGCCCTCGCCCGGTTCGCCCGAAGAATTCGGGGCTCTGGTCGCCAGGGAGTTCAAGCGCTGGACGGAGATCGTCGAGCAGACCGGCTTCCGCCCCGAGTAGGAGCAGCCCACACCAAGGAAGGAGCGGCAATGAAAGGCATCAAGGGTAGAACCGTAATCGTCACCGGCGGGGCAAACGGGCTGGGCGCCGGGCTCGTGAGCGCGTTTGCCGCGGCGGGCGCCAACGTGGTTTCGGCCGACATCGACGAGGCCCGAGGCGCCGCGGTCGTCGCCGGTCTCGGCGACAATACCGCCTTTCATCGCACGGACCTGCAAAGCGACGTCGACATCGAGCGACTCGTCGGCTTCACGGCCGAGAGATTCGGCGGCATCGACTTCCTGGTGTGCGCCGCCTGCACCTACGCCGACGCGGGAGGAGAAGCAGACCGCGCCGCCTGGCGGACGGCATTCGACATCAACCTGTTCGGTCATATCGTGCTCATGCGCATGGCCTTGCCGCACCTGCGCAAGTCCGAGTGGCCTTCGATCGTGAACTTCTCCAGCGAAGCGGCCCATGTCGGCCTGTCGGCGCGCTGGGTCTATCCGGCGACCAAGGCCGCGATAGAACAGGTCACCCGCAGCCAGGCGATGGATCTGGCCAAGGACGGGATCAGGGTCAACTCGGTCATGCCCGGCTGGACAGCGAAGCCGTGGCAGGAGACCGCCCCGCAGGAAGTCAAGGATCAGTACGCCTACTGGGCCAATCGTCTGCACATGCTGGGTCGGCTGGGCCGGATCGACGAGGTCGCCGATGCGGTGCTCTTCCTGTGCTCGGAGCACGCCGGTTTCATGACGGGCAGCTGTCTGCATGTCGACGGAGGCCACAGCGCGATGGGGCCGCAGGGCCGCGACGTCGTGCTGCCGACGACCTTGCGCAAGGGGACGAAGGCGGCCCAGCCTTCGAAGGTGACTTCATGATGAAGCGTCGACTCGTCGTTCCCGCGCTCCTGGCTCTCGCCTCGGCATGTGCGGTCCCGTCCGCCAAGGCTCAGAGCTATCCGTCGCGCCCGATCACGCTGGTCGTGCCGTTCCCGGCCGGAGGGTCCGTCGACGTGATGGCGAGGGAGATCGCGGCCGGGCTCGGTCGGCAGCTCAAGCAGGTCGTCATCGTCGACAACAAGGCCGGCGCCGGGGGAACGATCGGAAGCGCCGCCGTCGCCAACGCCGCGCCGGACGGCTACACGCTCCTGTTCGGGACGACGAGCGCGCTCGCGGTCGCTCCCGCCCTGTACAGCAAGGTGGCCTACGATCCACTGAAGTCGTTCGTGCCGATCATCGAGGCCACGCGCGGCCCGTTCGTGATCTCGGTCCGGCCTACGCTGCCGGTGCGCGACCTGAAGGAATTGATCGAGTACGCGAAGAAGAACCCCGGCAAGCTCAACGGCGGCTCGGCGGGACTGGGAAGCGTGCATCACCTCTCGCTCGAGATGTTCAAGCAAGCCGCCGGCGTGGATATCGTGCATGTCCCCTTCAAGGGCGGCGCGCCGGCGTGGGCCGCGCTCCTGAGCGAGGACATCGACATCGTCTTCGACAGCATGCCGGGTCCGCTGCTGTTTCCGGGGCGGGTCAAGCCGCTGGCCGTGGCAGGTCCCAGCCGACTGGCCAAGTTGCCCGACGTGCCGACATTTGCCGAGGGCGGACTGCCGGACGTCTCGGCCGTCTTCTTCTGGGCAATACTCGCGCCTGCGGGAACGCCGCCGGCGATCGTGAAGACGCTCAATGCCGCCCTGAACGACGTGCTCCGCGATCCCAAGGTCAAGGAGGCATTCGTCAATCAAAGCATGGAGACCACGCCCGGCACAGCCGAGGAGATCGCCCGCTTCATGGCCGACGACATCCCGCGGTGGCGGGCTGCCGTCGAAAGAGCCGGTCTCAAGCAGGAGTAATGCGCCCGGCGGCGAGGCCGGGCGGGAATGGTGATGACGAGGCGGAGAAGCGAGGATGCTTCAATACAGTTACCGGCCGAACTTCCCGCCGACGCGACGGTCGCGCACCGCCGCTGATCAGGCCTGGGTCGACTACGATCCGATCGTCGATCGTCCGCCCTTGAGATGGCCGAACGACGCCAATCTCGCGGTGCTGGTCTGTCCGGCGATCCTCGACTACGAGTTCGTTCCGCCGGAGGATCCCTGGCTCAATCCGTGGGCGCGCACGCCCGCGCCGGACGTGCTCGGCTTCAGTCGCCAGGAGTTCGGCAACCGGGTGGGTTTCTGGCGCGTTCTCAAGCTGCTCGACAGGTTCGCGATCCGTCCCAGCGCGGTCGTGAACGCCGATGCGCTCGTGCGCTACCCCGACATCGTCGCAGCGATCAAGGAACGCATGTGGGATGTCCTCGGGCACGGGATGTCGAACACGCGATTCATCTACGATTACGACGAAGCCGCCGAACGCGCATACTACCGCATCATGCTCGACCGGGTGGAAACGCTCACCGGCGTGCGCATGAAGGGGATGGGCGGCTCCGGCCCCCAGGCCGGCACCGAGAACACCTGCGATCTGCTGGCGGAAGCCGGCTTTCTCTATCAGGGCGACTGGTACATGGACGATCAACCGTTCCCGTTGCGCGTGCGCAGCGGACGATTGATCGCCATGCCGTATCCGGCCGACATGATGAACGACGTCACCGCGCTGGCTTGGGCCGAGGCCGACGCATATTGCGACGCCGTCAAGGCGCAGTTCGATCGCCTGTATCGCGAGGGGGAGACCAGCGGCCGCGTCCTGACCCTCGCCCTGCATCCCGCCCTCATCGGCCAACCGCAGCGCATCGGGCAGCTCGAGCGCATCCTCGACTACATCACATCGTTCCCGAAGATCTGGCAGGCGACCGGTGCCGAGATCGCGGAGCACTACATGGCCAACTACCATGACGACGCGCTGAGGCGTCTCGACCGACGCCGGGGGGCGGGATTGCCATGACGGCGGCCGAGACCGATCACGACCATTACGCGCGCGATACGTTCGCCAGGCGCTCCCGATCGACATGGCCCAACGGCGCCCAGGCGGCGTGCGCCATCGTGGTCAATGCCGAATACTACGAGATGCAGCCTCCCGCCGGTGCCTTCATCCCGCCGAACGTGCCGGGCGGGTTCGGGCGCGGTCCGTACCCGGACTTTCGCAACTACTCCGCGCGCGCCTATGGCAATCGTGTCGGCATCTTCCGCATCTTCGCGGCACTGGCCGAATACGAGCTGAAGGCGAGCGTCGCGCTCGATTCGTTGACGGCGGAACTGTGTCCGCAGCTTGTCGCCCACATCGCGCGACACGGCTTCGACGTCGTTGCCCACGGGCAGAGCGCGACCAGGGTGATCTCGGCGCATATGACGGAGGAGCAGGAACGGGACTATATCCGCCAAACGCTCGAGACCATCCGGGCGCGGACGGGAACGATGCCGCAGGGATGGCACGGTCCCGAGTACGGCGAGTCGCGGCGCACGCCGGGCCTGCTGGCGATGCTGGGCGTCAAGTACGTCCTCGATTGGCCCAACGACGAGCAGCCGATCGACATGACGACGCCGCACGGGCCGCTGGTGTCGATCCCGATGCTGATCGACCTCGATGACGTCCATGCGCAGTTCCATCGCAAGATCTCCTCGGCTCGCTGGCGGATGTGCGTGGAGGATGCCGTCGAGCAGATCGTCGCGGACGGGCAGGACGGCGTCGCCCGCCTGCTGGTCGTCAACCTGCACCCGTGGCTGAGCGGCCACCCCTGCAGGATCGGCGACGTTGAAGCGCTGTTCAGAATGCTCGCCAAGCGGAGGGACATCTGGCTGGCGAGCACGGACGAGATCGCCGCGCATTGGACCTCACGATCGGCGGAAGGCACGACAGCCCGTGGTTGACACAGAAAGCGTCCTGCTGAGCGGCTCCATCAGGGAAATAGGAGCGCTCTATCGCTCTCGACGCCTGTCGGTGGTCGAAGCGGTCGAATGGTATCTCGCCCGGATCGAGCGTTTCCGGCGGCTCAATGCCGTACGCGAAATCTCGCCGCGCGCCCTGCAGCAGGCCAAGCTTGCCGACGACGCCTTGGCCGCCGGCAGGGAACTCGACCCCCTGCATGGAATTCCCGTTCTCCTGAAAGACAACATACTCGCAAGCGAGATGAAGGCCTGTGCCGGCGCGCGTGCCCTCGGCCAGTTCGCGCCCCGACGCGATGCGGGCATCGTCGCGAGACTGCGCGCCGCCGGCTGCATCGTGCTCGGCAAGACGAACATGACGGAATTCGCGGATTACGTGTCGGACGTGATGCCGTCGGAGTTCAGCAGCGCCGGTGGCGTGGTCGAGAATCCGCACGGCATTCGCTACGACCGCGGGCAGGGCTCGAGCGTCGGCTCGGCGGCGGCCGTGGCGGCGTCTCTCGCCCCACTGGCGATCGGCAGCGAAACCCAGAACTCGATTCAGGCGCCAGCATGCTGGTCTTCGGTCGTGGGCTACAAGCCGAGCGTGGGGCGTGTCAGCCGTGCCGGCGTCGTGCCGCTGGTTCCCAGCCAGGATTCGCCGGGTCCCCTTGCACGGTGCGTGGCCGACGCGGCGCTGGTCGGCGCGCGGCTGGCGGGCGCCGATCCGCGCGACAGCTGGACATTGACCTATGCCCAATGTGCCGCGCCGGATGCGGACAAGGCGGTCGATCTGGCCGGCCTGCGCATCGGCGTTCCGCGGCGGCAGGTCGCCGCGCGCGCGGAATTCGACGGCGTCATGCCGCTGTTCGATGCGGTTCTTTCGAGGCTCGCGTCAGGTGGTGCCACGATCGTCGATCCCTGCGATCTGCCGTCGGCCGAGCAACTGCAGGAAGTGCGCTCCTCGGTCTTCCGTACGGAGTTCAAGGCTGCGCTCAATGCGTTCCTCGAGGATTGCAACGGGCCCGGCGGCATGCACTGCCTGGCAGACATCATCGCCTGGAACGACCGACACCCCGATGCAATACCCTACGGGCAGCCCCTGCTGATTGCCGCGCAGGAGACGAACGGGCTGGCCGATGCGCTCTATCGTGCGGACCGTGCGCGCGACGTCGCACTGAGCCTCGACGCGGGAATTGCCGCGACCCTGAGCATGCACGACGTGGACGTGCTGGTCGCCCCGATGGGGGCGGGCGCAAAATGCACCGGGAAGGCAGGCGCGCCGGTTCTCGCGGTCCCGGCGGGCAAGCACGCCTCTGGAGCGCCGTTCGGCATCACGTTGTTCTGCAAGCCCGGCGGTGACGCTACGCTGCTGGCAATCGGCGCCGCGATCGAGCGCACGCTGGGCGGCCGGGACCTGCCGGCGATGCAAAGCGCACCACGTTCGGACCGTGGGTCCTGATCGCCGGCGATCTGGCTGGAATTCATCCTCGAAGCGCTTGCCGCCGCGCCCTCCCTGACGAGGTGCGCCCGATCTGCTGGTCGAAAGCGGCCCGCTGAGGGGCTTTGACTTGCCGATTTTCATTGTCCTAATGTCATAACAATAGAAGAGCCGGCGCGCCCTGCGGCGGTCCCATAGCCCGGGAGGGAACCCATGAAGGCTTTCAAGGCCTTTGCTCGTACGTGTGCGCTCGCCTGCGCCGGCCTGACGTGGATGGCGACGGCGTCGCGCGCCGAGGACATCGTCGTCACGCACTACGGTTCGCTGCTCTACGGCGTGCCTTATGCCATCGCCCTGGAGAAGGGCTGGTTCAAGGAAGCCGGAGTCGACGTCAGCGGCATCCTGACCTCCAAGGGCGGCGGCACGTCGGTGCGCAACATGATGGCGGGCGACACGCTCTATGCCGAAGTGGCGTTGCCGGCGGCGCTCAGCGCCATCAAGGAAGGCTTCAACATCAAGATCCTGAGCGGCGGCACCGACGGCCGCAGCAGCTTCTGGGTGACCCGCGTCGGCGAGGCGATCGACAAGCCGGCCGACCTCAAGGGCAAGCGCTTCGTCTATTCGCGGCCGAAGTCGGTGAGCGAGAGCGTGACGCTGGCGGCGCTCAATTCCTGGAACGTGCCCGTCGCCGACGTGAAGATGATCGCGATCGGCGATTTCGGCGCCGGCCTGACCGCGCTCGAGCACAACAAGGTCGACGTCGCGATCATCCCCGAGCCGATCTACTCCCAGAAGGAGAAGGCCGGCGTGAAGTACAAGATCATTCCGTGGCTCGACGAGAAGCTGCCGGCCTATAGCCAGACCGTCGCCATCGCCACCGACGAGACCATCGCCAAGCGTCCCGAGAAGTTGCGGGCGGTGATCGAGGCGCGCCGCAAGGGCGTCGAGTTCCTCTATGCCAACCCGAAGGAAGCGGCCGCCATCCTGGCCAAGGCCTACAACCTGCCGCCCGACGTCGCCGCCAACGCGCTGAACAACATCATCAAGATGAATCCGACTTGGTGGAGCCGCGGCGAGCTCAGGCAACCGCTGATGGAGGCAATGGCCGAGGCCCTGGGTTCGGTCGGCGCCCTGCAGCTTCCGATCAACTGGAAGGCGGCCATCCAGCCGGGCTTCGAGCCGGCGGCGAAGACGCAGTGATGGCGACCCGGCTCGCCTCCGTTCCCGTCGCCGAAACGTACAAGGTCCACGCGCGTCTCGACGGCGTGACGCGCATCTACCCGCCGCGCGCCGGCCATGGCGAGGTCCATGCGCTGGGTCCGCTGTCGCTGGAGCTGCGCGCCGGCGAGTTCCTGAGCGTGGTGGGTCCATCGGGCTGCGGCAAGTCCACCCTGCTCGATGTGCTGGCCGGGCTCGCCGTGCCGTCGGCCGGTACGGTCGAATTCGAGGGCAAGCGTGTGCTGGGCGAAGTGCCGGACGGCGTCGGCGTGGTGTTCCAGGAGGATGCGAGCTTCCCGTGGCTGTCGGTCGAGGACAATGTCGCCTTCGGCCTGCGCCGCGCCGGCATGGAGGCGGCCGAGACGCGCCGCCGTGTCGACTTCGCCATCGGCTTCATGGGGCTGAAGGATTTCCGCCGGGCCTATCCCAGCCAGCTCTCGGGCGGCATGCGCCAGCGCGTCTGCATCGCGCGGACACTGGTGCTGCAGCCGCGGCTGATCCTGCTCGATGAGCCGTTCGGCGCGCTCGACCAGCAGACGCGCCTGCTGATGGGCGACGAGCTGCTGCGCCTGTGGCGCGAGACCGGGGCCACGGTGCTGCTGATCACCCACGCGCTCGACGAGGCCAATCTGCTGTCCGACCGCATCGGCGTGATGTCGGCCCGGCCCGGCCGCTTCATCGACATCGTCGAGACCGGCTGGCCGCGCGACCGCGATTCGCGCCTGGCCGAGCGGCCCGACTTCGGCGCCGTCACCGCGAAGCTGTGGTCCTACCTGCGGACTGAGTCGCTGAGAGCTTTGAACTCAGGTTCCTCTCCCCCGTTAGGGGGAGAGGTTAGGTGAGGGGGAATCGACGTGCGTAACCCCCTCACCCAGCCTCTTCCCCTAGCGGGGGAGAGGAGCACGATGGGAGGAATGGCGGCGTGATCTCCAAAGCGACCGTGATCCGCACCGTAGTGCTGGTGGGCGCCGTCGCCGCGCTCGAGGTCGCCTGCCGCACCGGCGCCATCCCGGCCACCCTGGTGATCGCGCCCTCGGCGATGGTGAAGGCGCTGGTCGAGACGCTGCAGTCCGATGACTTCGGCGCGCACGTGAAGCAGACCCTGTCGGCTGTCGCCATCGCCATGACCTTGGCGATCGTGGGCGGCTTCGCCGTCGGCTTCGTGCTGCACTGGATCCCCGTCCTGCGCCGGGCCTTCAATCCCTTCCTCGCGGCCTATTACGCCATCCCGCATTTCGCCTTCTATCCGCTGCTGATCGTGATCTTCGGCCTGGGGCCGGCGCCGCTGATCGTGCTGGCGACGCTGTTCGCCATGGTCGCCATGATCGTGGCCACCATGGCGGGGCTCGACCGCGTGCCGCGCGTGCTGCTCAAGACCGCGCGCATCCATCGCCTGTCGCTGGTGCAGGAGATCTGGCGCATCCGCCTGCCGGCCGCGGCGCCGCATATCCTGTCCGGCCTGAAGCTCGCCGTGGCCTATTCCTTCATCGGCGTGATCGCCGGCGAGTTCATCCTGTCGACCAGCGGCATCGGGCATGAGATCGCCTACGCCTACGACAATTTCGACAATCCGCGCATGTACGCCCTGATCCTGTTCGTGCTGGGCATCGTCACGACCTTCAACATGCTGGTCTGGACCTGGGAGCGCCGGTTGACGCGGCGGCGGGGCCTCACATGAGTGGGATGCCGTCGTGACGCTGTCGCTGCGCTCGCTGCGCGACCCGATCCTGGTGGTGATCGGTCTGGTCTCCCTATGGCAGGTGCTGCACCAGATCGCGGGCGATTCCGCCGTCACCGCGCCGGCGCCGACGTTGGCGCATCTCTGGGAGATGATCGGCCAGGCGCGTTTCCTGCCGCATCTGCGCGAGACCGGGCTCGCCTTCCTGCAGGCGCTGGCAATCTCCTGCATCGGCGGCGTGCTGGTCGGCGTGCTGCTGGGCGGCCATCGCCTCACCGGCGAGGTCGCCGAGCCGATCCTGGTCGGTCTCTACTCGGTACCCAAGATCACGCTCTATCCGGTGATCCTGCTGCTGTTCGGGCTCGGCATGCCGGCCAAGGTCGCGTTCGGCGCCTTGCACGGCATCATCCCGGTGGTGCTGTTCACCATGAACGCCGTGCGCAACGTCAATCGCACGTATCTGCGTGCCGGCCGCGCCATGCGGCTCTCGCCGGCGCAGACCGCCTGGCACATCCTGGTGCCGGCGACCCTGCCCGAGATCTTCTCAGGGCTGCGCATCGGCTTCTCGCTGACCCTGCTCGGCACGATGCTGGGCGAGCTCTTCGCCTCGCAGCGCGGGCTCGGCTTCCTGCTGATGACGGCGATCGACCTGCACGACGTGAAGACCATCCTCGCCATCGCCGTGCTGATCTCGGCCTTCGCCATCCTTGCCAATGCGGCTCTTCTCGCCATCGACCGCCGGCTGCATCGCGGCGCCGCGCCGGATTCGGAGAAGGCATGAACCGCATCGCCGTCGCGCGCGAGATGGGCTCACCGCTGCACCATCAGATCTATCTCGTGCTGGCCGACGGCATCTCGACCGGCCGCTACGCCGCGGGTGAGGCGCTGCCGACCGAGGAGCAGCTCACGCGCATGTTCAGCGTCTCGCGCATCACCGTGCGCCGCGCCATGGCGAGCCTGCAGGATGCCGGCCTGATCGAGCGCGGCGCGGGGCGGCGCACCGTGGTCAAGCCGCATATCGGCCAAGCCGTGCGCGTGCCGATGTCGTCGGTGATGGAGAACATCGTCGCCTATGGCGAGGAGACCGTCGCCAAGGTCCTGGAGTTCGGCTATGTCGAGGCGCGCGGCGTCGCCCGCGAGAAACTGTGGCAGGCCGACAGGCCGGTCCAGCGCGCGGTGCGCGTGCGTACCCAGAACGGCGTGCCGGTGATGCACCTGGTGAGCTACGTGCCCGAGGCGCTGGGCCGCACCTTCACTGCCGAGGAACTGAACCGCATCCCGCTCTACAAGCTCCTCGCGCGCGCGGGCGTCCAGATGGCGAGCGCCCAGCAGATCGTCTCGGCGTCGCTGGCCGAGCCGCTGGTGGCGTCGCGGCTCGGCGTCAAGGTCGGCGCGGCGCTCATCGACGTGCACTGCCTGATGCTCGACCGCGATGGCCGCGCCGTCGAGTATATCGAGATGCTGGCCGTGCCCGAGCACCTGAAGCTGCGCTACGACATGCAGCCGGAGCAGTTCGAGTCCGCCAGCCAGCCTAAACGTAAGAGGCGAAATGCCTGATGCAAAGAACCCTCACCCTGAGGAGCACCGCAAAGCGGTGCGTCTCGAAGGGTGGGACCCAGTCGTGTTGTTGCCCACCCTTCGAGACGCGCCCTGTGGGCGCTCCTCAGGGTGAGGTGGGGTCGTAGAAGGAGGAGAACATGTCCAACGCCGCTAAGCTCCGCAGCCTGCTCGCCAGCCGCAAGATGATCGTGGCGCCGGGTGCCATCGACTGCATCACCGGTCGCGCCATCGCCAGGGCGGGTTTTCCCGCCGTCTACATGACCGGCGCCGGCACCTCGGCGACGCTGGGCTATCCCGACTACGGCCTGATCACCATGACCGAGATGGTGGGCAATGCCGCGAGGATCGTGAACTCGATCGACATCCCGCTGATCAGCGACAGCGACACGGGCTTCGGCAACGAGCTCAACGTCTTCCGTACGGTTCAGGAATTCGAGCGCGCCGGCGTCGCCGCGATCCATATCGAGGACCAGGTGTTTCCCAAGAAGTGCGGCCATCTCGAGAACAAGGAGCTGGTGAGCCGCGAGGACTTCATCGCCAAGATCCGCGCCGCCGCGGCCGCCCGGCGCTCGAAAGACTTCTGCATCATCGCCCGCACCGATTCGCGCGCGGTGGCCGGCCTCGACGAGGCGGTCGAGCGCGCCAATGCGGCGCTCGCCAACGGCGCCGACGTGGCCTTCGTCGAGGCGCCGCAGACCATGGCCGAGATCGAGGCGGTGCCGAAGCGCGTCAAGGGGCCGTGCCTGCTGAACGTCGTGCGCGGCGGCAAGACGCCCGAGATCGAGCTCGAGACGGCCGAACGCATGGGCTACGCCATCGCCATCGTGCCGGGCCTGCTGCTGGGCGGCATCATCCAGACCTGCGACCGCCTGTTGGGCGACCTCAAGGAGGGCAAGTTCCCGCCGGTCACCGGGTCGCCGGCAAAGACCTTCGCCCGCTTCGGAGCGGCCGAGTGGGACGAGCGCCGCACCGCCTTCCGCGACCCGATCAAGGCCGCCGCCGAGTAGGGAGACCGACCATGGCATCGCCGCCGCAAACCATGTTCGAGAAGATCTGGCGTCGCCACGTCGTCGTCGATCGCGACGACAGCTACACGCTGCTCTACATCGACCGCCATCTGATGCATGACGGCTCGGCCGGCGGCTACGCCCAGCTGCGCCGGCGCAAGCTGAAGCTCCGGCGGCCCGACCGCGGCTTCGCCTCGCCCGACCACTACGTGCTGAGCAACAGCAGCCGCAAGGCCGACATCCCCGATCCGCAGCATCGCCGCCTGGTCGAGGAGATCACCGAGAACACCGCGCAAAGTGGCGTCACGCTGTTCGATGTCGGCGACGAGCGCCAGGGCATCGCCCATGTCGTCGGGCCGGAGCAGGGCATCACCCAGCCCGGGCTCACTTTGGTGTGCGGCGATTCCCACACCTCGACCCACGGCGCGCTGGGTGCGCTCGCCTTCGGCATCGGTACGTCGGAGGTGGCGCATGTCATGGCCACGCAATGCCTGTGGCAGCGCAAGCCCAAGGCGATGCGCGTCAGCGTCGACGGCGCGCTGGCCGAGGGCGTCACGGCCAAGGACGTGATCCTGGCGATCATCGCGCGTATCGGCGCGGCTGGCGCGGTCGGCCATGTCATCGAATATGCCGGCAGCGCGATCCGCGGCCTGTCGATCGAGGGCCGGCTCACCGTCTGCAACATGTCGATCGAGGCCGGCGGCAAGGCCGGCATGGTGGCGCCCGACGACGCCACCATCGCCTATCTCGAAGGGCGACCGTTCGCGCCGCAGGGCGCCGACTGGGACAAGGCCGTCGGCTTCTGGCGGAGCGTGCCGAGCGACGAGGGCGCGGTGTTCGACCGCGACGTCAGCCTCGACGCTGCGTCGATCGTGCCGATGGTGACCTGGGGCACCAGCCCCGAGGATGCGCTGCCCATCACCGCGTGCATTCCCGAGCCGTCGACTGCGCCGGATGCGGCCAAGAAGGACAGCATGGCGCGCGCGCTCGACTACATGGGGCTGCAGCCCGGCACGCCGCTCGAACAGGTGGCGGTCGACCGGGTTTTCATCGGCTCCTGCACCAACAGCCGCATAGAAGATCTGCGCTCCGCCGCCAAGGTCGCGCGCGGCCGCAAGGCTGTGATCCCGGCCTGGGTCGTGGCGGGCTCCGGCCTGGTGAAGAAGCAGGCCGAGGCCGAGGGCCTCGACAAGGTGTTCCGCGACGCCGGCTTCGAATGGCGCGAGCAGCCCGGCTGCTCGATGTGTGTCGGCATGAACGGCGACACCGGCAAGCCGGGCCAGCGCATCGCCTCGACCTCCAATCGCAACTTCGTCGGCCGCCAGGGCCCCGGCGTGCGCACCCATCTCGTCAGCCCGGCGATGGCTGCGGCCGCCGCGGTCTCCGGCCGCTTCACCGACGTCCGCCGCCTGCTCGGCTAGGAGAGTCCACGATGGAACCCTTCACCACCCTCGAGGCGCCGGCGATCCCGATCGACCAGCCCAACATCGACACCGACCAGATCATCCCGGCGCGCTTCCTCGGCCGGCCGCGACCGGATCAGGCGAAGCACCTGTTCAACGACCTGCGTTACGACTCGGGCGGCAAGCCGCGGCCCGAGTTCATCATGAACCAGCCGGGCTACGAGGGTGCGCGCATCGTCGTCGCCGAGCGCAACTTCGCCTGCGGCTCCTCACGCGAGACCGCAGTCACGGTGATGGTCGACAACGGGCTCAAGGGGTTCATCGCGCCTTCCTTCGGCGATATCTTCTTCAACAACTGCTTCCAGAACGGCGCGCTGCCGATCCGCCTCGATGCCGCGCGGGTCGCCGAGCTACGCGCGCAGTTGCACGCCCATCCGGGTGCAGCGATCGCCATCGATCTCGCGAGCCAGACGGTTAGGGGACCGGACGGCAAGACCGACCGCTTCGAGATCGATTCCTTCCGCAAGGACTGTCTGCTGAAGGGTGTCGACGAGGTGAATCTGACACTGGGCTACGAGGCGCAGATCGCGGCCTTCGAAGCACGGCAGCACCAGGAGATGGGCTGGCTCGACGGCCAGCGCTGATCATTGCCGGGAGCGCGGCACTCCAGTGGCGCGCGCCCGGCAACGGGCTATGAGCCGGTGATTTCCTTCAGCAGCCCGAAGAACGCGCGCTTGCGGACCGACGAGATCGTCCAGTCGACCGGCAGTGACTGGAAGCCGTCCTCGAAGCGCTCGCGGATGCGGCGGAAGTCGAAGTAGCCCCAGCTTGCGCCGCTGTCGATGGCGGCCACGAGATGGTTGTCGGGCTTGTCGAAGTCGAAATGGTCGTCCTCGTTGTAGACCATCGGCTGGCCGCGATAGCCCGCGCCGGCGCGCCAACGCGCGATCTGCAGGCGGATGCCGTGCGGGCTCGACTGCGGCGGGCCGTCGGGGCCGCTCACGCCGTTGCCGTGCGGCAGCAGGAAATCGGAGGCGGCGAGGATCGCCTCCGAGGGCGCGTTGATCGAGATCAGGCTGGTGCTGACCAGAAGCTTGCCCTGGCTGCGCTGTTTGGCGAGGTCGATCAATTCGTGGCAGCGCGCGGCCGTGATGATGGGATGGACGAACACGTTCGGCAGGTCGACCTCGTTGCCGATCTCGAGCAGCACGTTGGTGGCGTTGTGCTGCAGCAGCCAGTCGACGGTATTGGTGACGGCGGCCTTCACCGCCGTCTCGTCCTTCAGCGTCGGGCTCTGCTTGCCGTAGAACAGGCCCAGGATCACGACCATGCCGAGGCCGTCGCAGGCCTTGATGACCTTGTCGAGGCGCGCTGCCCACGCGGGCTTGATCGTGCCGTCTGCGGTGAAGCCGCCGATCTTCCACGGCTGGTGCCAGGAATAGCCCTGCGGGCTGCCGCCCTGGATGTTGATGCAGACGGCCAGGAGGCCGTGCGCGCGGTAGGAGAGCAGGGCGGCGATGAACTCGCGCGTGCTGCGCTCGGCGTCCCACTCGCCGTCGGCGTAGGACCAGGCACCGCGTGTAGAAGGGTTCTCGTCGTCGGCGATGGCGTTGGCCATGCGGCTGTTGAACAGCAGGCCTTCGATGCGATGGCTCTTCCAGCTGCGGCCGGCATAGGTCGGCGTGCCGTTGATAGCAAAGCCGCCGTTGGCGATCGAGATGGTGGTGGTCATGGTTCTCGCCGGACCTACGCGCATTCACATGCGCGACAGGGCCTCCAGGCCCACTCTTGGCTGGGGGCGCGCGACTCCAGTCGCGCGTCTTCGTCGAGGCAAGAGATGATCGCGCCACTGGAGTGGCGCGCCCCCAGCGAAGACCATGAGCGGGCCTGGAGGCTCGCGGTCCGGCAAGACATCAGAACCCGACCGCGGCACCGTCGCGGCGGCTTTCGGAGGCGCCGAGGTAGGGGCCGCCTTCGGGGAAGCGCCAGATGATCTGGCTGGAGCCGAAATCGAAGCTCGGCGACTTGGTGCGCGTGACCTTGTGGCCGCGAGCCTCGAGACCGCTCAGCGTGTCGGTCGGCATGTGCTCCTCGGCCCACACGGTCTTGTCGGTCTCGTGCACGCGCCAGCGCGGGCCGTCGATGGCAGCCTGCGGGTTCTGGCCGAAGTCGACGATGCGCGAGAACACCTGCATGTGGCCCTGCGGCTGCATGGCGCCGCCCATCAAGCCGAAGGTCGCGACCGGCTTGCCGTCCTTGGTGATGAAGGCGGGGATGATGGTGTGGAACGGCCGCTTCTTCGGACCGACCTGGTTGGGGTGGCCCTTGGTCGTCACGAAGCCGGTGGCGCGGTTCTGGAGCGCAATGCCGGTGCCGGGCACGACGATGCCCGAGCCGAAGCCCGTGTAGTTCGACTGGATCAGCGACACCATCATGCCCGAGGCATCGGCCGTGCCGAGGTAGATCGTGCCGCCGTCCTTGGGCGTGCCCGGTCCGAAGTCCTTGGCCTTCTTGGGATCGATCAGCTTGGCGCGGCTCTTGAGGTAGTGCTTGTCGAGCAGCTGCGCCGGCGTCACCTCCATGTGCCGCGGATCGGCAACGTAGCGCCAGATGTCGGCGAAGGCGAGCTTCATCGCCTCGATGCGCAGGTGCGCGACTTCCGGCCCGTCGCAGTCGTGCCCGGCGAGGTCGAAGTTCTCCAGGATGCCCAGCGCCATGCAGGCGGCGATGCCCTGGCCCGACGGCGGGATCTCGTGCAGCGTCGTGCCGCGATAAGTGATGCCGATGGGATCGACCCAGTGGGCCTCGTGATCCCTGAGGTCGTTGTGGCGCAACGCGCCGCCGGTCGCCTTGGCGTGGCTGTCCATCGCGTGGGCGAGCTCGCCGTGATAGAAGGCCTCGCCCTTGGTCTCGGCGATCTTGGCGAGGGTCTTCGCCTGGTCGGGGAACTTCCACAGCTCGCCCGGCTGCGGCGTGCGGCCGTTGGGCATGAAGTCGCGCACCCAGTCCTGCTGGCCGCGCAGCCGGTCGGCGGCGCGCGCCCACTGCCGCGCCACCATGTAGGAGACGCGGAAGCCGTCGTGTGCATACTTGATCGCGGGCTCGAACAGGTCGGCGAAGGGCAGCTTGCCGTAGCGTCCGTGCAGGGTCATCCAGAGCGACACCGCGCCCGGCGTGGTGACGCTGCCCCAGCCCGTGCTCGGCATGGCGGCGTGGCCGTCGTATTGGTCGGGCGTCATCAGCTCCGGCGAATGACCTGAGGCGTTCAGTCCGACGAGCTTGCTGCCGTCCCACAGGATGCAGAAGGCGTCGGCGCCGATGCCGTTCATGGTCGGCTCGACGACGGTGATCGCAATGGCGCTCGCGACCGCGGCATCGACCGCGTTGCCGCCCTTGGCCAGCATGCGCAGGCCGGCGGTCGCGGCGAGGTGCTGGGAGGAAGCGACGACGTTGTCGGCGAAGACCGGGAGTTTCTTGCTGGCGTAAGGAAAATCGTACGTGAAGGACGGCACCCCAAAATCCTTTCTACTTCTTCTTCTCCGCCGTCAGCGCCTCGATGCGCGCGACGAAGCGCGGCGTCTGCAGGAACTGGCGGTGCTCGGCCTCGCTCTTGCCGAACAGGCGTGACCAGTCGAACACGCCCGAACCGGCGATCTGGCCCATCTTGCCCGAAAGCGAGATGCGCTCGCCGAGCCGCAGGGTTTTTAGCGCCGCGATGGCAGGGTCGGAAAGGCCCGGCGGCGGTGGTTCGCGCGTTCGTGTGGAGAAAAGGTCCAGAACCGAGCCGGCAAAGGCCAAAGTCCAGTCGTTGAACGCGTAGAGCGAAATTTGGCGGCCGATATCGATCGTGACGGCGACGTTCTCGGCCGTGCCCTCGATCTTGGTCAGTGTGCCGCACCAGTCGGAGAAGGCGCCGACCTTCTCGGCCAGTTCCACGCTCCGCTTGACTGCTTCCTCGATCTGTAGCGGGTTGCCGGAGGCCAGTGCCGGCTTGGCCAGCGACTTCAGCCCGTCGAGGAAGGCAAGCTGCGCCGGATTGCGCTCCTCGCACGGCCTGTCGAAGCAGCCGGCGAGGGCGAGGGCGGGACCGCCGAGGAGGAGAGTACGACGCGCGATCATGTTCTTCCGGACCGCGAGCCTCCGGCTCGCTCATGTGGAGCGCGGACCTCCAGGTCCGCATCATCCTCATGAACGGACCTGGAGGTCCGCGCTCCGAAGATCATGAGCGAGCCGGAGGCTCGCGGTCCAGAAGAGTCTAAGCCGCCTTGGCCTGGGCCTTGGCGCGCTCCTCTTCCTTGAGCTCCTTCTTGGAGAGCTTGCCGACCGGGGTCTTGGGCAGCTCGGCCCGGACTTCCAGCGCGATCGGCATCTCGTGCTTGCCGATCTTGCCGTCGAGGTGCTTCAGCAGCTCCTCGAAGGTGAGCGAGGCGCCGGGCTTCAGCTTGACGAAGACCTTGGGCGCCTCCTGGCGATGCGGATGCGGGATGCCGATGACGATGCATTCGTCGACCGCCGGATGCTCGTACACCGCCTCCTCGATCATGCGCGGATAGACGTTGTAGCCCGACGAGATGATCAGGTCCTTGGAGCGGTCGACGAGGTAGAGCCAGCCGTCGGCATCCATGTAGCCCATGTCGCCGGTGCGCAGGCCCTGCCAGTTGCTGGAGGGATGGCGGAACAGGACCTTCTCGCTCTCCTCCGGCTTCTTCCAGTAGCCCTTCATGACCTGCGGGCCGATGATGCAGACCTCGCCGACATTCTCCTTGCCGGGCGGCAGCACCTTGTCGCCCTTCTCCATGTCGCGGATCTCGATCACCGTGCCGGGCATCGGCACGCCGCACGAGCCGACGCGGCGCACGCTCTTGTCGACCGGACAGATTGCGCCGGTGGGCGAGGTCTCGGTGAGGCCGTAGCCCTCGATCAGGGTGGCGCCGGTCAGCTTCTCGAACGCCTGCTGCACCTCGACCGGGAGCGGCGCGCCGCCCGACATGCAGATTTTCAGCGACTTCAGGTCGAGGCCCTGCGCCTTGGGATGCTTGTTGATGGCGGTGTAGAGCGTCGGCACGCCGGGCAGGAAGGTCGGCTTCTTCGTGGCGAGGTCATTGACGATCATGTCAATGTCGGGCCGCGGATAGAGGATGAGCTGATTGCCGTTGCGCACCGCGCCCAGCATGATTCCCGACAGTGCATAGATGTGGAACAGCGGCAGCACGCATACGACCTTCTCGGTGCCGGGTGTCGTGTAGGGCGTGGTCCACGCCTGGCCCTGGGCCATCGCCGAGACGATGCAGCCGTGCGTCAGCATCGCAGCCTTCGGCAGGCCGGTGGTGCCGCCGGTGTATTGCAGCAGCGCCACCTCGTCCCACAGGTCCTGGCCCACCGGATGCACAGTGTACTTGCCGTCGTTGGCCAAAAGGTCCTTGAACGACATGTGCCAGTCGTCACGCGGCCAGGTCGAGAGCTCCTTCTTCTTGGCGATCGGGTAGAGCCAGTTCTTGGGCCACGGCAGGTAGTCGGCGATCGAGCCAACGATCAGCTTCTTGAGCCGCGTCTTGCCCTTCATCGCCGCCATCTTCGGATAGAGCGCCGCGACGTCGAGCGTCACCAGGATGTCGGTCTCCGAATCGCCGATCTTGAATTCCAGCTCGCGCGCGGCGTCGAGAGGGCTGTAATTGACCACCCGGCCGCCGGCCTTGAGCACGCCGAAGAAGGCGATGAGGTAGTGCGGCGTGTTGGGCAGGTAGAGACCGACATTGATGCCGGGCTTGACGCCGAGCTTCTGGAAACCGGCGGCGGCCTTGTCCGACGCTTCCTTGTAGTCACGGAAGGTCATCACCTTGTCGAGGAAATCGGTAAAGGGCCGGTCGCCGAACTGCGCGCAGCTCTCCTCGAAGATCTGGTGCAGCGCCTTCTTCGGAATCTCGAGCTCCCACTTCACGCCGGGCGGGTAGCTCTTTTCCCAAGGATAGTTCGCCATTTTACGTGTTCCTCCCTTTCGCAACTATTGAGGGAGGGCGGGCGAGGGGTCAAGGCGACCAGCATGCGCTGGCGACTACTGCTCCGGCAGTCCGGCCTTGCGCAGGCCGTTCGCCAGCCGCTCGAGGTCCTGTGGCCGGCGCAGCGGGACGCGGTCGGCGAGATTGGAAGCCCGCAGGCCAGGGTCGAGCTGGCGCAGTAGCGACAGATACTTGGTGGCGTCGAGGGGCCGGCCGAGCAGTGCGGCGCTGGCGGCGGCGACGCGGATGGCCGGTCCGGCGATGGGGTTGCGCTGCAGGGCCCTCTCCGCCCAGGCATAGGCCTCGTCGTCGCGCTCGGCCACGAAGTGGGCCAGCGCCATGCTCGTGTGCATGGTGAACATCAGCACGTCGACCGGACTGTTGCGCATGGCGCGATGCAGCTGCTGGATCGCGAGCTCCGGCTGGCCCATCCAGGTCCTGACGAAGCTGCTCTGCATCAAGGTCGCAGAGGCGTTGGGGTTGAGAACCAGGGATTCGTCGATCAGGGCGGCGCCGCGATCGTGCTCGCCCAGGAGGCCTGCCAGGGCAAAGCCGGCCGCTCCCAGGGCGAAGAAGTTGTCGCGGCCGATCTCATAGACGCGCTCGCACAGGCGGCGCGCTTCGGGAAGCTCGTGCGCGGGATCGCCGCCCCAGCCTGTCGCGCGGCGCATGAAGAAGCAGCCCAACGCCAGGCCATAGGGGGGTGCGTAGTTGGGATCGAGCTTGATGGCCCGGTAGGAGAGTTCCAGGGCCTTGTCGAGGCCGTCGCGGCTCCAGGTATAAAAGAACCCCATCGCCCGCATGTAGGCGAGATGGGCATCGATGGATTCCGTCGGCGTGCGACGCGCGCGATTCATCTCGGCCTCGCGCACTTGCGGGACGAGCGCGCCAACGACGCTTTCGGCGATGCGGTCCTGCAGGGCGAAGATATCGGCGACCTCGCCCTCGAAGCGATCGGACCAGATCTGCCGCGCCGTCGTGGCGTCGATCAGCTGGCCGCCGATGCGCAGGCGATTGCCCGAGCGCCGCACGCTGCCTTCGAGGACGTAGCGCACGTTGAGTTCGCGGCCGACCTGCTTCACGTCGACGGCGCGGCCCTTGTAGGTGAAGCTCGAATTGCGCGCGATCACGTACAGCAGGTTGCGATACCGCGACAGGCCGTTGATGATGTCGTCGACCACGCCGTCGGCGAAGTAGTCCTGGTCGGGTTCGGCGGTCAGGTTCTGGAACGGCAGGACGGCGATCGAGGGCAGCTCGCGCGGCGACGATGCAGGGATGGGCAGGGCGGAGTCAGCGCTGCGGACCGCCTCGCGCTGGTTCGTGACCAGATCGCTGGTCTCCGCCTCCGGCTGCACGCCAAGCTCGCGCTGCAGAGCCTCCTTGCAAAGCTGGAATTGGCGCAGGGCTGCATTCATGCGGCCGTGATGGCGGTGAAGCCGGATCAGGGCCCGATGTGCCTCTTCGGCAGCAGGGTCGCTTGAAAGCAGCCTTTCGGCGAGCGCCTGGCAACCGACCTCCGCCGCCTCCAGGTCCGAGCCCGTGAGCAGGCTCAGCCGCTCCACCAGCAGCAGGGCCTTGCGCCGGTAGCTGCGTTGATGCGGTGCAAACCATTGATCGAGGGGCTCGGGAAGGGCGATGCCCGCCAGGATGTCGCCCTGATAGGCGTTGGCGGCCTTGGCAAGGTCGAGAGGCTCGCCCTTGTCGATGAGCTGGTCGAACAGCCGGACATCGACGTCCTGCGGGCGCGCCACGAGCTTGACCGTCTCGCTGTCGCCTTCGACCAGAAGGCCCGCTTCTTCCGTGGAGGTGACGCGTCTGATGGCCGTCAGGGCCTGGCGCAGGCTGCTGCGCGCCTGTGCTTCACCGCTGTTCGCCCAGAACGCGTCGCACAGGCTCTGCCTAGCCACGCCTTTGGCCGCGAGAACGAGCGCGGCAAGCAGCAGCGACGTCTTGCGCGTCTGCAGTCGAAGAGGCTCCCCCGTCGATGATCTGATCTCCATGCCACCCAGGATCCGGATGTGCACGTCGTCCCCCCAATCAGTGCGTGCGCTGAATAGCACGCCCGGCGACCGATTTAACGGCGATTTCACGTCTCTTTCCGCACGCCTGAAGCGCCGCCGTGGCAAGCCCTGTCGCCATCGGGGAGCTGTGTGGCCGCAGAGCAGGGTGGGTTGCCATGACGACGTTGACGGTAAATCTCAGCAGTGCGCTGCAGACGACGCTCGATCAGACGGGGGTCGGGGTCTGGGCGGTCTACTTCAACGGCGGCAACGTCTATTCCACGGAGATCGATGCAAGCGTCGGCACGGCGGCCATCGACCTGCCGGGCGATTTAAACGGCGGCAAGGTCTACCTGCTGATCCAGAGCGTCGCTTCCGGAGGTATCGACCCGCTGACCTTCGGGCCGAGCGGCATCATCCAGCAGGAATCGGACATCAACTGGCAAAACGCGTCAAACTACGACTTCCGATACGACAGCCTGGAACTGTCGCTGCTCGGGCAGGCCGGTGATGCCGCCAACCTGACCGACGTCAACGGCTTCGGCATCCCGATGTCCGTCCAGATCTCCTATCCCAACGGCGCCGCGAACCAGACGCGCGGCTATGCCGTGAACGGATCGAGCGTCTTCAGTGACGTCGACGCCGCCGCCAGCGAGGCGGTCTACACCTATACAGAAGGTCCGCTCGCCGGCACCAATCGGATGGCCGCTTCGCCGACCACGGCGGTGTCGAACTCGCTGCCCGGCTATGCCGCCAGCGACTGGAACGCCTATGTCGAGTCGCTAGGCGACGCCGTGGCCGGCGGCACGACGAACCCCGTCCGGATCGCGGGCTACTTCAACGGCGCACCGAGCGTCGAATGGATCAACTACAACGGCGTGGCCTACTCGTACAACGAGTACCACAATCCGGGCTTCTACTCGTACACGGCAAGCTACGCGAACGGCACCTACACCTTCACGCCAGCGGCGAACAGCCAGATCCAGGGTGTCATCAGCATCTCGGACGCCGACCTCGCGAACAGCATCTATTCGACCTTGGGCAACGCCACCATCACGGATCCGACGACCGGCCTGCCGTACCAGTTCAGCGCCAACTCCGGCGGCACCGCCGTCTTCAATCCGTACATGAATACCGGCGCCAACGACCAATGGGGCGCGTTCTTCGTCACACTGCTCACTGGCTTCATCGGCGGCTACCTGGGCGGGACGACGACCGCGCAGAACTCCCTCCTGGGATCGTCATCGATCAGCCTCAGCCAGAACTGGAATTTCGACCCGACCTTCGCCTTCGGCGGCAAGATCGCCGCCGGCCTGCCTGGCGCGGTGACACCGTGGAGCTGGTCGGGGAGCTACGGCACTGGCGTGTCGTATGACCCCTATGCCGAGATCTTCTTCAACAACACCAATTCCTACGGCAACGGTTATTCCGACTCCCTGATGAGCCAGTTCCAGCAGGGTGGGCCGCTGATATCGACAGGTTACACCGCCACGCTGGGCAACAATCCGTTTTCCACCACCATCGAATCGCCCACGGTCACGGTCACGGACCCGAACGCGTCGGGCTACGACATTGGCGACCTCGTCACCTTCACCAGCTCGACGACGATCGTCGTCGGCGGAATCACGATCGCGGGCACCTACGCCATCACCGGCATCGGCGCCGGCAGCTATACGTTCAATGGCGGCTCGAATGCGACCGCGACGGCGACCGGCGGCGGCACGGTGACGTTCCAGAAGGACGTCGACAACATCACGCTGACCTTGTTCGACGACAACGAAACCGCGCCCTCAGGGCAGACCCTGCCGGACGTGCAGGGCTACACGCCGACCCTGATCTACGACACCAGCGCAGGCCCGTTCGTGGAGCCGCAGCAATCCGCCGGTGCGCCCAACCTCAGCCTGGTGCTCAACTTCGGTCTGGGCCAGATGCGGCTGGATCCCAACGCGACCATCCAGATCGGCTTCTATACCGGGACCTCGGGCGGCGTGGCGCAGTTCGACTATGTGGCGCTGCCATCCTCGAACAGCCAGCCGCTCTATCAGACCTGGGTCTACAGCAACGGCACCTTCATAGCCGGCGGGGCGCCCGCGCAGAACGGCTCGGTCCTGAACGTCAACGGCCTGCCCTACGACACCGGCACCAACTGGTACCAGATCGTCGTCACCAACAGCTCGGCGACGCGGACGTACAATCTCTATGCCAACGCCGTCGCCGGGACGGGCGTCCTCAATCCGTATTACGATCAGGGTGGCGTCGATCAGTCGGGATCGCTGGCGCTCGACGGCCTGGCTCAGATCCCGGCAGCGACGCTGCCGGTCACTCAGCAATACACGACGAGCCTGCAGATCGCGGCGTTCAACGGCGGCACGATGTCGATGGATCCGCTGCTGCTGAGCTGGATCACCGATTCGTCGATCTACTCCTCGACGCCCGGCATCTGGCCGACGCCGTTCGCGCCGGTCCTCGGCACCCTGACGGGCACCGACGATGCCTTCGCGAACTGGGGCGAGTCGACCAATCCCCTGACGCCCAACACGTCGCTCGGCGACGTCACGAACGGCAGCCTGGCGATCGGCTGGTACGGCTCGGACACGACGTGGATCGGCTACAACGCATCGATCGGCAACACCAACGTCGTCGGCTCCTACACCAACAAGGTGATGGGCCTGGACGTGGCTCAGATCAGTTTCTCGACGCAGAGTTACTCCTCCACGCAGAGCTATTCGCCGCACAACACGATCACGGTGGCCGCCGACATCGACGGCAAGTGGGTCATGAACGCCGCTTCGCAGTTCAGCAACGGCACCTACTACGCCACCATGGCGGAGTACCTGGCGAGCGACACTGATTACTCCACGCCGGTCGCCGTGCAGAGCAGCCCGCTCATCTTCACCGTCAGCCTGGATAACCTCGCCTTCGCCAATACCGGCCATGACTACATCCAGCTCGACGGCAGCAGCGGCAATGCCAGCGGCAACTGGATCCGGCTGGACACGATCGGCTCGACGATGCCCAATGGCACGTTGCTGGCCTACATCACCGATCTCGACGGCAACCTGATCGGCCACGACGGCGAGACCGGCGCAGGCGTGACGTTCGACGAAGCCGTGGTCGCCAAGATCGGCTCCGTCGCGTCCGACGGCGGCGCGGTCATGTTCCACGGCCAGCAGTCGGTCTATCTGGCGGTCGGCCAGCAATTGCACTTCGCCGTGCAGACGGGCAACGATATCGTCCAGGGGCGGCCCGACGTGCTGGTCACCGGCGACGATTCACTGTCGGTCAGGGTCTCGGGCTCGTTCGGAACGATCATTGCGCGGGCGGAGGTCGACAATACGTTGTCGGCCTCGGCAACCCTCGCCGGCAGCCAGCGCGAATACAACGAGCCGTGGATGTTCCTCAACCAGGGCCAGCAGGCCCATGTCGAGGTGGCGGGCAGCGCGCAGAACGTGAACACGATCCATTTCGTGGAGATCGACGTGAACGCGTCGACCGGCGCGTGGAGCGTGGGCGGCGTGGCCTACGGCAATACCAACGCGTTCCGCGCCGCCGTGCAGGCGAACTGGGATCCCGGCATCGCCGTGACCGGGGGCAACGGCACCTTCCATACCGACGTCAATTGGGCGCCGTCGAGCGGCTCGGGCTTCTACGCGCCGGTGCTGGTCACCCAGGGCGGCGACATCTTCGTCATCGGCTCGGCCAACGTCGACGGCCGCGACCACATCCGGATGTACGGCGAGAACACCTTCGGCTTCGAGGACCTGCGCGCCGACCAGCACGCCGACTTCGACTACAATGACCTGGTCATGAAGCTGACGCTGTCGGGCTGAGCCTCAGGACGGCAGCACGAAGTATTCGTAGTCGTACACCGTGCGAAAACCCTGGGCGGCATAGAGCGGCATCGCCGCCGTGTTGGTGGCGACGACCTGCAGGTAGGCGAAGCGCGCGCCGTGGCCCCAGGCCCAGGCGTAGAGGCTCTCGGTGACCTTGCGCGCCAGCCCGCGGCGGCGTGCCTCGGGCATCACCAGGACGTCGAACAGACCCATGTGGTCGCCGTTCACGGCGCCGATCGCCATGGCCATTGGCCGGCCAGCTTCCTCGACGAAGGCGAAGCCCGCGGGTGCCGCGATTGCCGTCAGCATGCGCCGCATGGTGTCGCGATGTTCGGGCCGGACCGGGCTGTACGCGGCGAAGGCCGCCATCCACGATTCGGTCGGCTCGGCCCGGATCACCACCTCTGCCGCTGGCGCGAAGCGGCGACTGAGCGGACAGGCCTGCACCAGGCTGCGCTCGATGGTGCGATAGCCCCGCGCCGCCAGGATGTCGGCAATGCCGGCCGGAGCGAGGGGGCTCAATCGCCAGACGGGTGCCTGGCCGCGCTCCCGATAGGCCGATTCGAGGCCGGCGACGATCTCCGGGCCAGTCTGAGGATTTCTTTCTAATGCATTGATTGAATTGGCTCTTTTCGTGTAGCCATTGGAGAAGCGCAGGCGCCAGCCGCGGACGTCACGGCTTTCCAGGGCAGGCCAACCGGCAAAAGCCAGCTCTTCCAGCCGGCGAACCTGGGAAAGATCGGAAAACGGTGACAACATGCAGGAAATCTGCTAGGTTAAAGACAAGTAATAACAATCATTTATTTTACCTCCTGCAAGTCATACATGAATATCGACACCCCCTCCGTCGACGTTCGTGCTTGCTGGCAGCCACCCGCCCCGCGTTCCTCCCACGCGTTCGGTCACTGGCTGCCAGCGATCTTCCTGATCGTCGTCATCGTGCCGTGGCTCCTCAGTGGCTGCGGCGGCAGCGGCGGCTATGCCGATCGCCCGCCATCGGATCGCGTCGCCTACACCGCCTGGCAGGAGTGGACGAAGTTCGGACGTTCGACCGTCGTCTATGGCGGCCAGGCCAACGGCTATGTCAACCGCAGCGGCGTCACCGAGCGCAGCGAGCCGCTCAGCAGCAAGATCGGCGACTACTGGGGAAGTTGCGGACATCCCTCCTGGAACGGCCGCTCGAGCAAGCCGTGGTCCGGAGCGTTCGTCGCCTGGACGATGGCCCATTCGGGCGTCAGCGCGTCCGAGTTCCCGCGCGACGGCCGCCACGGCGGCTATCTCGCGTCGCTCTATGACCGCCAGCAGCAGCGGGGCAGAAGCGCTGCCTTCGTGCTGCACGCACCGAACGAATATTCGCCCAGGCCGGGCGACCTCGTATGCACCGGCACGTCCGGGCCGACCTGGCGGCATGCCGATTCGCGCACGGCGCGGCGGCGCATCGACAGCACGGCCAGTCATTGCGACATCGTCACTGCCCTGCGTGGCGGTTACGTGCAGGCGATCGGCGGCAACGTGAAGAACAGCGTGACCATGAGCCTCTTTCCCGTCGATTCGCGTGGCCGGCTGGTGCCGTTCGCGGGCAAGACGTGGTTCATGGTGGTGGAGAAGCGCGTCTAACCGCGAGCGCGGCGGTCGCGCCCAGCACTGCGATCGCGAGCAGCAGCAGCGGCGCGAACGGCCAGTCTGTCCAGCCGACCCACAGCGCGAGCAGCGGCGGGCCCGCCAACGAGCCCAGGCTGCCGGCCTGCGCAACCAAGCCGTTGATCGGGCCGATGGCGCGTGGGCTGGCGGCAACCAACGGCACCGAAGAGAAGGTCGCAGCGGGCACCAATCCGCCGACAGCAAAGGACAAGGCGAAACCGGCGACGGCCAGGGGCAACGGCAGTGCCGCGAAGCAGAGCGCGGCCAAGGCCATCGAGCCCAGCAGGCCGACCGCCGCCAGCCGGCCGGGAGCGACGCCGGCGCGCATCAGCGAGCCGGCTAAAAGGCTGCCCGGGATACCGAATGCGGTGGCGATTGCAGCGATGCGTCCGGCATCGTCGGAGGCCAGTCCGCGGCGCTCGACCAGCCAGGCCGGCAGCAGTCCGGCGAGCGCCAGGAAGAGCAGGGCGAAGCAGAAGAAGGCGGCGGCCAGCGGCAGGGATGACGTGAGCGCGCCCGTCGGCAGTTTCTCCTTGTCTCGGATCGCGCTGACGTCGCGTGGCACAGCGACGATCGTGACGATTACCGCGGCCGCCAGCAGCACCAGATCGACCGCGAAGATCGTGCGCCAGCCGGCCCCAGCGAAGCCCGCCGTGGCGAGACCGCCGAGCGCGATGCCGGTCGGCACGAAGGTGCCCCACAGCGACAGTGTGATCGGCAGATGACGCGGCTCGGCGGTCACGGCCATCAGCGACGGCGCGGCGACGACGACCAACAGATAGCCGATGCCCGCGAGGGTGCGGCCGGCGAGCAGCGTCGTGGCGTCGGTGGCGGCGGCGCACAAGGCCGCGGCTGCGGCCATGATGGCGAGACCGATGGCGAGGGCGCGTGCGTGGCCGATGCGCTGCGACCAGCCGCCGGCCGGCAGGCCGATCACGGCGCCGACCAAAGTGATGACCGACACCGCCGTGCCGGCGCCGGCCAGCGACAGGCCGAGGTCGTGCTGCAGGTCGGGCACCAGTGGCGGCACGATCCCGAGCTGGCCCGCCGCCAGCACGCCAATGGCGTAGAGCAGGGCGATGCGCGCCCAGGAGGTGGTCATGCCGCCGACGTTAGGGGCGGCGGCGGCGATCGCCTACGAATAATGCATTCAAGGTCTTCCGGACTGCGAGCTTCCAGCTCGCTCATGATTCATGAGCGCGCAAGGAGGTCGCGTCTGACGCGACCCAGCGCGCGGTCCGGAAGAATACGAGAAGACGTGGCCGCTCACGGCTCCTGCATGAAGCCCGCGACGCGCTCGGCGATCATGATGGTGGGCGCGTTGGTGTTGCCGCCGACCAGCGTCGGCATCACCGAGGCGTCGACGACGCGCAGGCCAACCAGGCCATGGACGCGGCAGCGATTGTCGACCACCGCCATGGGATCGCTCGACGGTCCCATCCTGCAGGTGCCGACCGGGTGATAGATCGTCTCGCACTTGGCGCGAATCCACTGCTCGAGCTCGGCGTCGGTCTTGACCGCCGCGCCGGGTTGGAACTCCTCGGCACGATAGGGATCGAGGCCGGACTGGGCGAAGATATCGCGCCCCATCTTCACGCCGTCGATCAGCGTGTCGAGATCGCGCCGTTCGGCCAGGTAGTTGGCGTCGATCAGCGGATGTTCCTTGGGATCGCTGCTCTTGAGCCGGATCGAGCCGCGGCTCTCCGGGCGCAGGGTGCAGACATGCAGGCTGTAGCCGTCCTTGCGCATCACCGTACGACCGTGATCGACGACCATGACAGGCAGGAAGTGGAGCTGGATGTCGGGCGCGCTGAGGCCCTGCCGGGAATACAGGAAGCCGCCCGATTCGGCGATCGGCGAGGTGCCCGGGCCCTTCCTGTTCATGGCGTACTGATAGAGCGCCCACAGCTTGTTCGAGCGGCCGTAGGTGGTCCCGGGCCTGGCGTATTGCAGGATTGCCGCGTCGACATGGTCCTGCAGGTTGCCGCCGACGCCCGGCAGGTCGTGCAACGGCCGGATGCCGACCGACGTCAGGTGATCGGCCGGGCCGATGCCCGAAACCATGAGGAGCTGCGGCGAGTTCACCGCCCCGCCCGACAGGATGATCTCACGGCTGCAGCGCGCAACCTCGTCGCGGCCGTCGACGACATAGCGCACGCCCATGGCACGATCCTTGTCGAGGATGATGCGCTCGACCAAGGCGTTGGAGATGACGTGGACGTTGTTGCGGTTGCGCTCGACCGCGGGCCTGAGATAGGCGCTAGCCGCGCTCCAGCGCTGCTGGTCGCGCTGCGTCACCTGGTAGTAGCCGACGCCATACTGCTCGGCGCCGTTGAAGTCGTCGTTGCGCGGGATGTCGAGCCCGGCGCAAGCGCGGATGAAGCCGTCGTTGATCTCGAGCGCATCGCGCTGCTCGGCGACGTTCAGGGGCCCGTCCGTGCCGTGATATTCGTCCTTGTGGCGCTCGTTGTGCTCGGCCTTCTTGAAGAAGGGCAGCACCTCGCGATAGCTCCAGCCGTCGTTGCCGAGCTGGCGCCAGTGGTCGTAGTCGGAGGCGTGGCCGCGCACGTAGAGCATGGCGTTGATCGACGAGGAGCCGCCCAGCGTCTTGCCGCGCGGCCAGTACATGCGCCGGTCGTTGCAATGCTTCTGCGGCACGGTCTCGTAGCGCCAGTTGAAGGGCGAGTTTTCGCCCAGGCTGGCGAAGCCTGCCGGCATCTTGAGCTTGAAGTTGTTGTCCGGCGGCCCGGCCTCGATGATCAGGATGCGCAGCGCCTGGTCTTCGGCGAGGCGGTTGGCGATGGTGCAGCCGGCGGAGCCGGCGCCGATGATGATGTAGTCGTACGGCCAGGACATTCTCGTAACCTAACTAAGGCAGTCTGTTTTCTATCACGGTGAAAACGGGCCGGCCGGATATGGGCGACAAAAATCCATTGTCGTCCAGTGGAAAGACGCTGCGGCTCACTGAATCGCCCACATTGCCGCCGATCGCCGCGGCCCAGCCGGGCTTGACCTCGACCACGATGTCGCAGTGGCCGGCGCCACGATTGAGGTTGTCCAAGGTGGTGCCACTGCCCGCACGCGACGCGCATATGAGGTCGCCGACCTGCGGCGCCCGCTCGCCGGGCGGGCGGGGGATCAGCGCGGCGCCCGGCCGGCGCGCCCGCTCGACAAGGCGCTCGACATAGATGGTGTGACGCTGGTCGGGGCAGAACAAGTCGCGCGACACGCCCGCGCTCTCGATGACCCAGGAAATGAAGGCGGCCGACCAGGCGACGTTGTCCAGTCCGCTGCGCTCGGGATGATCTACGGCGGCCCAGTAGTCGTTGATGCGCTGCGGCGCATCGCGCTCCTTTATGCCGAGCTGCTCCGTTCGCGGCGGCTGGTCGGCGGAATAGACGATGACCTGGCGGCCGAAGCGCGCCCATTCGCCGACCGGCAGCAACACCATCGACACCTTGGCGCTGGCCGTCGGCGGCGGCGCCTCGGGCTTCCACGACGATGCCGGGCAGGGGCCGAGCGGCGGCAGCTCGGCCGCGCTCTTCACGGTGGAGGGTGGTGCGGGTTTCGGCGTCGGCGCGGTGGCGCAGCCCGCGGCGAGGAGACAAAGCAGGACGAACGCCGCGCGCATCACCAATGCTTCAGCCCGCCGATCACGATGGTGGGCACGCCTTCGGTGTGGCTGTTCACCGAGAAGACCTCGGTGTCGGGACGGCGGCCGGCGCGGACCGGCGAGACGTCGACGCCCGCGCTCTTCAGTCGTGCATTGACCTTGGCGATGTCCGACGCCCGCCACGACAGGCCCCACAGATGGTCCGGCTCATCCGACACGCCCTTCTTCAGGTCGTGCGCAATCTCGACCACGAGATCGCCGCAGCGGAAGAACAGCAGGCGGGCGCCCCAGTCGGGGTTGCTGCGGTCGAGCCTGAGGTCGAGGCCGAGCCGTCCGGCATAGAAGGCGATGGCGCGTTCGGGATTGGGCGTGCGCACGACGACATGGTCGAGGGACGAGATTGCCGAAGCTTCGTCGGTAGTGGCAGGTGACGGCACTGGCGGTTGGCCGCGCTCGACGAGCGCGATCGGCACGCCGTGGCTCGCGATCGTCGAGAGTTGCAGCAGGGGGCCTTTTGTCGTGCCGACAGCGCGTCGCTCCAACAGATATGCAGCCTTGTCGAGCGACGCCGTTGCGAAGACCATCGACGACAGTGCCGCGCCGGCTGCGCCGAATGTCAGTCCGGCATTCGCCGTCTGCAGCCTTCCATCGACGATGCGACGGCCCAGCAGGATTTCGTAGCTAGGAGCTGAGCCTCCGAGTGTCAGATGATCGAGCGCTTCGATCATTGCCGCACCAACCGATGCGTAATGTTCCGACGCCCATCGAGCACGCGGACGATGACCACCGTGCTGCCTTGGTAGTCGTAGACGACCACATAGGGCGGAGCGACGGCAACACGGGTGTGGGGACCAAGGGATCTGCGTCGCGCGCCGCTTGCTGGGAACATTGCCAATCGTTCGAATATAGCGTCGAGCTGCTGGCTGTACCGTCGCGCGACAGCCGGACCAGCCACTTCAGCTAGGTGTTCCAGCATGTCGTCAACGTCAGCGTCGGCCCGCGGGCTGACGACGACAGGCGTCATTTGCGATCGAGTTCTTGGAGCTTACGAGCGACGCGCCTTCGATGCTCTTCCAGGCTCAAGCCGCCTTCACGCTCGACCGATGCGCGTCCTTCCTCGACGAGTTCACGTGCCCAGGACATGTCGTCGATGTCGAGCTGCATGTGCTCCGCGACGATGCTCGCCACGGCATCTTCGATGCTGTCGTAGTAGCCGGCCTTGACCTGCGCCTCCAGCCACTCCTGCTGCTCACGGGGAAGGGTGATGGTCATGGAGCTATTCTACTCCCTTTTGATGCCGCTACCCAATCCGCTTGAGGTCCATCCGGAAGAGGCGGCCGCGCTTGACATACTCTTCGGCGCTGTAGCGCATGCGCAGCAGATTGTCGTCGCTGATCTCGCGCACCGGCTTGGCCGGGGAGCCGAAGATGACCGAGCGGTCGGGAAAGCTCTTGTTCTCGATGATGACGGAGCCGGCGCCGATCAGGCAGTCCTTGCCGACCACCGAGTTGTTGAGCACCACGGCCTGGATGCCGATCAGGGTGCCGTCGCCGATCGTGCAGCCGTGCAGCATCACCTGGTGTCCTACCGTCACGCCCTTGCCGATCGTCAGCGGCAGGCCCGGGTCGGTGTGCAGGACGCAGCCCTCCTGGACGTTGCTGTCATCGCCGATCACGACCGGCTCGTTGTCGCCGCGGATCACGGCGCCGGACAGGACGGTCACCCGCTCGCCCAGGGTGACCTGACCGATGATCGTCGCCTCAGGCGCGATGTAGCAGGAGGCGGGGATGACCGGGACGAGATCGCCGAGCTGATAGATAGCCATTTCTTGTAAACTTCCTCTGTACTTCGACCGCTCAACTACACCAGTTGTGGCATCCCGTCTTGGTCGTATCGCACGTCGGAAGGTACCCTTTCGCGATCCCGCCATAGAGGCATAGTCTCACCGTTGAATAATAGTTCGGGAGGGGAAATGAGCGAAGTAGACGGCGCTACCCTGATCGCGCGGAGCCTAAAGCAGCAGGGCATCGATCACTTGTTCGGGGTCGTCGGATTTCCGATCACCGCGATCGCCGCGGCGGCGCAGAAGGAAGGCGTCGCCTACCTCGGCATGCGCAACGAGCAGAGTGCCGCTTACGCCGCGGCGGCGTACGGCTATCTTACCGGCCGGCCCGGCGCCTGCGTCACCGTCACCGGCCCTGGCGTGGTGCATGGTCTCTCGGGTCTCGCCAACGCGCAGCAGAATTGCTGGCCCATGATCCTGATCGGCGGTGCCTCGGAGACCCATCGCGGCGGCATGGGTGCGTTCCAGGAAGAGCGGCAGGTGCTGATCGCCTCGCCGTTCTGCAAGTTCGCGCACGGCATCGAGAGCGTCGCCCGCATCCCGTACTATGTCGAGATGGCGACCCGGAACGCAATCTACGGTCGTCCCGGCGCTACCTATCTCGACATGCCCGACGACATCATCAGGGGCACCGCCGATCTCGACAAGGTCACCCAGGCCGAGCGTGTGCCCGAACCGCCGCGCATGGTGGCGCCGTCGGAGAACGTCGAGGCGGCATTGGACCTGCTCGAGAAGGCGCAGCGCCCGTTGGTGCTCGTCGGCAAGGGCATGGCGTGGTCGCGCGCCGAAGACGAGGTGCGGGCCTTCATCGAGCGCACCCAGGTGCCGTTCGTCCGCTCGCCGATGGGCAAGGGCGTGCTGCCGGACGATCATCCGCTGTCGGCCGGCGCCGCGCGGACGCTGGCGCTGCAGGAGGCCGACGTCATCTTCCTGATGGGCGCGCGGTTCAACTGGATATTCCACTTCGGCTTGCCGCCGCGTTTCAACAAGAACGTCAAGGTCATCCAGCTCGACATCGCGCCCGAGGAGATCGGCCACAACAAGTCGACGCAGGTGGCGCTGGTCGGCGACGGCAAGGCCATCATGGCGCAGGTCAACAAGGCATTGGTCAACCGCCAATGGTTCCACCCCAAGGATACGCCGTGGCGGCAGGCGCTGACCAAGAAGGCAACCGAGAATGCGGCGACCATCAAGCCGCAGGTCGACGACGACCAGGGCCCGGCCAACTACTATCGAGCCTTGCGTGACGTCGCAGCCTGGATGCCCAAGAACGCGATTTTGAGCGCCGAGGGCGCCGGCACCATGGATATCGGCCTCACGCAGTTGCCGAGCTTCAATGCCCGTTCCGTCCTCAACGCCGGCACCTACGGCACGATGGGCGTCGGGCTGGGCCAGGCCATCGCCGCCTGCGTGGCGGATTCCAGCCGGCCTGTCGTTCATCTGTCCGGCGATTCGGCGATCGGCTTCTCCGGCATGGAGATGGAGACGCTGGTCCGCTACAACCTGCCGGTGAAGATCGTCGTCCTGAACAACGGCGGCATCGGCCCCGGCATGCCGGAGATCCCGGAAAATCCGATGTTCAACCTGAAGCCCAACGCGCTGATCTACGGCGCACGCTATGACAAGGTAATGGAGGCCTTTGGCGGCAAGGGACTGTTCGTCAAGGATCCGAAGGACATACGCGGCGCGCTCGACGAGGCGATGAAGTTCCCGGGCCCCGCCCTGGTCAACGTCGTGCTCTCGCAGGGCTCGACCCGCAAGGCGCAGCAGTTCGCCTGGCACAGCTGATGGAGTGATATAACAAAGAGCCCTTATGGGAGGGATCGCCATGCAGGATCAGGTAAGGCAGCAGGAGATCGCAACCGAAACGCAACAGCCGGCGCTGAAGGGCATCAAGGTGCTCGACCTCACGCAGTTCGAGGCGGGACCGTCCTGCACCGAGGCGTTGGCCTGGCTCGGGGCCGACGTCGTCAAGGTCGAGGAGCCCAATCGCGGCGAGCCGGGCCGCTGGGGATCGAGCGATCGCCCAGACGCCGATTCGCACTACTTCATCTACTACAACCTCAACAAGCGCAGCGTGACCTGCAACCTCAAGAGCGACGAGGGCAAGGCGCTGCTCCGGCGCATGATCGAGAAGGCCGACGTCGTGATCGAGAACATGGCGCCCGGCACCTTCGCGCGGCTCGGCTTCGACTGGCCGCGCTTGAGCGCGCTCAATCCGCGACTGATCTTCGCCCAGGTGAAGGGCTTCGCGCCGGAGAGCCCGCACGCCAACTATCTCAGCTTCGACATGATCGCCCAGGCGATGGGCGGCACGATGGGCGTGAACGGGCATCCCGGCCAGCCGCCGGTCCGGCCGGGTCCGACCATCGGCGATACCGGAACCGGCATGCTGTGCGCCATCGGCATCCTTGGCGCGCTCTACCAGCGCATGACGACCGGCCGTGGCCAGCACATCCAGATCGCGATGCGCGATGCCATGCTGAACTACTGCCGCACGCCGATGAGCCGCCAGGCCGGCATGACCGACCAGCTGCCGCGCGGCGGCAACACGGTGCCCGGCACGGCGCCCGGCGGACTCTACAAATGCGCGCCGGGCGGACTCGACGACCTCTGCTACATCTTCGCCTCGCGCGGCAACGAGGAGCATTGGCGTCGGCTCGTGAAGGCGATCGGCCGCGAGGACCTTCTGGGCGATCCGCGCATGGCCGACCCCACCACCCGCGGCCAGAACCGTGAGCTCGTGGATGCGGCCATCAACGAGTGGACGTCCAAGCGCACCAAGCAGGAGGTGACGAAGGTCATCGCCGGCGCCGGCGTTCCCTGCGGCGCCGTCATGACGACGCTCGAGCTGCTGCACGACCCCGATCTGCATGCACGCGGCATGATGCAGAAGATCGAGCATCCGATCCGCGGCACGGTCACCGTGCCGGGCTGGCCGCTCAGGATGTCGGACAGCAAGGTGCCGCTGAAATGCGCGCCAATTCTCGGCGCGGATTGCGAGGCGATCTACGGCGAGTGGCTCGGCTGCTCGGCCGACGAGGTGAAGGACATGCGACAAGCCAAGGTGATCTGAGCGCCGCGATCCTGGCGGGTAACATGCGCAGGCGGGCGCCAGTTCGTGCGCCCGCCAAGGACGGTTTCCACGCTGGCGTCTCGAATGAGATGCCCTTGGCTGATGAATTCGCATAGCTGAGATGCTAGGATCATCGGCACTTCGCCAAGGGACGGTCCTCGATCGAAGTCAGACGTTGGCTGGGGTGCCGTGACCTCGAACAACACGCCACTTTCTTCAAGCAATGGAACGTCGACGTCGCTCGCGGCGCCGGTTGCGTCCGCTTTGTCTGACAGGGCCGAGCGGCGGCAGTTGACGATCATGTTCTGCGACCTCGTGGATTCGGTCGGTTTGTCGATCCGGCTCGATCCCGAGGACCTGCGTGATCTGATCGCCGCTTATCAGCGGACCTGCGCCCAGTCGGTCGGCCTCTATGACGGCTACGTCGCCCGCTATGTAGGGGACGGCATTCTCGTCTATTTCGGATTTCCCGTAGCCTACGAGGACAATGCCGAGAGGGCCGTACGGGCCGGACTCGAGCTGGTCGCTGCTGTGGCCAAGCTGAATCAGAATTTGGAGTTTGCCGATTCAAACATCAGGGTGCGGGTCGGCATCGCAACCGGCCTGGTCGTCGTGGGGGACGCCGTTGGCGGCAGTGGCTCGGACCGCGATGCCGTTGTCGGCGAGGCCGTCAACCTCGCCGCTCGTCTGCAGGGCATGGCCGAACCCAATACGGTTGTCGTGTCCGAAGTCACGCGGCAGCTTGCTGCGGAAAGCTTCGAATATCGCGATCTGGGCCGCCACGAGCTCAAGGGCTTCGCGACACCCTTGTCCGTCTATCAGGTCATCGGCCAGCGCGAGGTCACCCGCCTGGAGGCGCGCGGTCCCGCCCGCACGCCATTCGTCGACCGGGAGGGCGAAATCGCCATTGTGCTCGACCGATGGCGGCGTGCGGCGTCGCGAAGCGGACAGGTTATCGCCCTGGTCGGTCAAGCGGGCGTGGGCAAATCGCGCATCGTGGTCGAAGCCATCGAGAGAATCAGGGAGGAGTGCGCGCCGGCTCCGACCCCGGTGGTCCTGCAGTTTTCGCCATATCATTCCAACGCACCGCTTTACCCGGTGGTCCGGTACCTGCTGCGGCTCGCCAATATCGCGACGGAAGATGGGCCGCGCGCAAAGTTCGACAAGCTGACGAAGCTGCTCGGTGACAGTCCGACACGCCGTGAAAGCATGTCACTGATCGCCGATCTCCTCGGTATCGAGCTCGATGACGGTCGCCCGACCGTGGCCCTCGGGTCGACGGTCAAGCGACACCAGACGATTGAGGCTTTGGTCGACTTGTTCGCCGATCGCAGCAAGGATCACGCGGCAACGATCGTGTTCGAGGACGTGCAATGGGTCGATCCGACCTCGAATCTGCTGCTTGATCGGCTGGCGGATTGGGCGAAGAACGCGAAGGCTCTCGTCGTGATCACGCTGCGCACCGACAACAGCAACGCCGCCACGGAAATCCTGCGCGACAGCGGACTCGTCGATTCGGATGGCCGCCATCTCGACCATGTCACGGTCTGCGAGATACGCGAGCTGGACAGCGCCAATGGAAGAAAGCTGGCCGCCGCCGCGGCGGCGATCGAGAGCCGCGCTGTCGACGCCGCACAATTGGAGGCAGTCATCGCCAAATCGGGGGGCATTCCCCTCTATCTCGAGGAACTGGTCAAGGCCGCGGCGCACGGCGTGGCGTTTTCCGGCAGCCGGGAAGAGACCGCTCGCAGCGGCGGCGTGCCGAACACGATAAGCGATGCCTTGATGGCACAGCTCGATCGACTCGGATTCGCGAAAGAGGTGGCCCAACACGCTTCCGTCATCGGTCCTGAGTTTTCGATGAGCTTGTTGGCCAGGATCATGGGGCGGTCGCTCGACGAACTGATGCCCATGCTGACCAGCTTGGCCGAGTCGCGTATCGTTGTTCGCGGGAGTTCCTCGCCCGACGGTTATTGGTTCAAGCACGCCCTGATCCGCGACATCTCCTATCGGTCGCTGCTGAGAAAGAACCGGCGGCAGATCCACCTCGCGGTGGCCCACGAATTGTCCCGCCATCCGGCGGAAATAGTCGACGTGAGCGACGATTTGATCGCGCAGCATTACTCGCTGGGTGCCGCACCTCTGGAAGCGATCAAGTTCTGGCGACGCGGCGCCGGTGCAGCGATCGCACGATCGGCCAACGAAGAGGCCATCGCGATGTTGCGATCCGCGCTGGCGGAGTTGGAGAAACTGGGCGGGACTGCAGATCCCGAGCTGGAGCTCGACCTGGTCCTCACCCAAGCTACGGCGTTGCGCTCGGTACGGGGGTATTCGGCGCCCGAGGTGGAGCAGCACCTTGCCCGGGCGCGCGTGCTTTGCACCGTTTGTGGCGACTTCAACGACAGATTCAGCGTCGAGTGGGGATTGTTTCTGTGCACCTTCATCAAGGGCGACATCGATGGCGCACGCGCCCTCGCGGCCGACTTGCTGGAGCATGCGGCGGACGAAGCCGGCGAGGCGCTGGTCGACGCCTATCTCGCCAAAGGCATGGTCGCGTTCACGATCGGCGACTTCGAAGAGGCGATGAAGTTCTTCGAAGCCGGCGCCGCATTATGCCGGCCGGAGACCGAACAACCGCGTTTCCTTACTCACGGGCAGAACGCGGGTCTGTTCTGTCTTTCGTATCTGGCGCGCTCGCAGTGCCATCTGGGATATCTCGATCGCGGCCGTGCCACGATCCAACGGGCCCGGGCGATCGCCGCCGTACGATCGCAGGATCCGGGGCATATCCATAGCTGGCTCGCCGTCGCGATCCAGGCGGTTCGCGTCCATCATCTATGCGACGATCTCGAGGCCGAGAGGCAGGTGGCCAACGAAGCCGTCGAGATGGCGCGTCAGCACCACTATGCCTACTACGAGGCCCTGGGAAAATGTCAGCTCGGCTGGGTGGCCGGCGCCGAGGGCAAGCTCGATGCTGGAATCGCAATGCTGACCGAGGGGCTGGCGGCACTCAGGGAGACTGGCACATCTCTTTCGATTCCGGGCTTCTACGTGCTGTTGTCGCAGCTCTACGTTCGCGCAGGGCGGCTCGACGAGGCCGGGCGCGTCCTGGAGATGGCCGCCCGATCGACAAGTCATGCGGTGTGGGATGCCGATATCGAACGGGTGCGCGGTGACATCGCCGCGGATTCGGCGGCGGCCGAGGCGGCGTACCGGTCCAGCCTGGCCATCGCGCGCCGCCAGCGCGCCGGACTGTTCATGTGCAAAGCGGCCCTGAGCCTGGCGGGCCTGTTGCATTCGCGCGGTCGGGGGAAAGAGGCCTACGATCTGCTCGAGGAATGCCTGGCGCAACTGCACGAAGGCGAGGATGTCGCTACGATACGCCAAGCCCGATCGATGATTAACGAGTTGTCCGCGTTGAGGTGAGTCTGACGGAAGTTCCGAACATTTCGAACAGGGGGATGAGATGGGCCCAGCACCGATCAAGAACGTGCCATGCGCCAAGGGCGCGCTGTGCTACTGCCTCGATGAATTCTCGAAGGGGCCCGGGGCGCGGTCGCGGATCGAAAGGCTCCGCGACGCCATCGCTGCCCTGGCGCCGACCTTTGCGGGACTCACCGAGGTTTTCGATAGATATCTGATGGCGCATGTAATCGCCGACGCCGAAGAGCGACAAAGGCTTGCCGCGAACCTGGATGCGTTTTGGCTCGATTCCCGCTCGCCGCGGCCGTTCTTTCCGAAGCAGCCGGTGAGGGAGATCCTTGCGAAGGGCATACTCGAGACACTCGACCTGTCGCTGAAGGGCGAAAAGCGGGCCGTCCCGATCAACGCATGGTGGGTGCTCGACTCGGCCGAGCTCAGGGTCCTGAACCTGGCTGATATCAAAGAGGGCGTAACGGTGGGAGGCAACGTCACCCTGCTCATCATGACGTCGCGTCCGAAGGGTCGCGGCGGCGCTGCACCTCCCATCCTCGGTGATTTGGCGGAAGCCTATGTCACCGAGCGGCAGGGACGCGCGGTCACGACGAGGCGTGTCAGGGACCTGGCGTAGTCACGAAACGCCGCGTCCTTTCTGCGCCAAGCGTCGATCACGCCTTGGGTTGAATGGCGATGATGGCGCGCCGATGGGTGCCTTCGCCGACCTTCTTGTCCTCGTCGTGCGCCTCGACCTTGAAGCGGAGCTTGCGGCCATCGACCTCGAGCAGCTCCGCCCGCACCGTCACCTTCTTGCCCTTTGGCGTGGCGCCGAAATGCTTGACGTGCACCTCGAAGCCGACGGTGGTGTGCCCCGGAGGCAGATGCGGCTGCACGGCCTCGATGCCGGCGCGCTCCATCAGGCCGATCATGTTGGGCGTGGACAGGACGCCGTCACCGCCCATGTGCTTGACCACCAGCTTGTCGTCGACGGTCGTGACGATCTCCGCTTTGAGTCCCGGTGTCAGGCTATTCGTCGACATGTGTCTCTCCCGTGGTGAGCATGCTGTGCTTGGGTGGACGTTAGACCATTCCCGAGCACGTTAGCTTCCGTTTACGTAAACCATCATTGACGTTTACGTAAACGTCAACTATGACAATTCCATCATGTCCGTCGCTGCTCCGTCATCAACGCGCGACAGCCAGCGCATATACAGCATCGCCGAGCTCAGCCGCGAGTTCGCGATCACGCCGCGCACCATCCGCTTCTACGAGGATGAGGGGCTGATCAAGCCGCGCCGCCAGGGGATGACCCGCCTGTACAGCGCCGGCGATCGCACGCGGCTGGGCTGGATCCTGCGCGGCAAGCGGCTGGGCTTCGCGCTCGCCGAGATCCGTGAATTGCTCGACCTCTATCAGGTCGATCGTACCGGCGTGCAACAGCTGCGCGAGCTCCTGCGCCGCAGCCAACTGCACATCGCCGACCTCGAGAAGAAGCGTCGTGATCTCGACGCACATATCAGCGAGTTCAGGGAAGTGGAGAGCCAGGTCAGCACCGAGCTGCGTCAGCGTGGCGTCGACCCGGAGAACGACTAAGCTGGAGTACAAGGGAGATACTGATGGCCGTCTACAAGGCGCCGCTCAAGGACATCAACTTCGTCCTCAACGAGGTTCTGGACGTCTCCGGCCTCGCCAAGCTGCCGGGCTATCAGGATGCCACGCCGGACGTCATCCAGGCGATCCTCGAGGAGGCGGCTAAGCTCTGCGAGAACGTGCTGTTCCCCCTGAATCGCACCGGTGACGAGGAAGGCTGCACCTACGAGAACGGCGTCGTGCGTACCCCCAAGGGCTTCAAGCACGCCTACGACATGTTCCGTGAAGGCGGCTGGACGGCGGTGACCTGCGATCCCGAGTACGGCGGACAGGGCCTGCCGGCGACGGTGGGCTTCGCGCTGCAGGAGATGTTCACGGCGTCGAACCAAGCCTTCGCCATGTATCCGGGCCTGAGCCACGGCGCCTACGAGGCGCTGTCACGCCATGGTTCCGACGAGCTCAAGAAGAAGTACCTGCCCAAGCTCACCGACGGCACCTGGACGGGCACGATGTGCCTGACCGAGCCCCATTGCGGCACCGACCTCGGCATGCTGCGCACCAAGGCCGAGCTCCAGGCCGATGGCAGCTACTCGATCACCGGCACCAAGATCTTCATCTCAGCCGGCGAGCACGATCTTGCGGAGAACATTCTCCACCTGGTGCTGGCGCGCCTGCCGGATGCGCCGGGCGGCACCAAGGGCATCTCGCTGTTCCTCGTCCCGAAGTTCCTGCCCAAGGCCGATGGCAGCGTGGGCGAGCGCAACGGTATCCGCTGCGGCGCCATCGAGCACAAGATGGGCATCAAGGCCAACGCCACCTGCGTCATGAACCTCGACGGCGCCAAGGGCTGGCTGGTCGGCGAGCTGAACAAGGGCATGCCGGCGATGTTCGTGATGATGAACGCGGCCCGCCTCGGCGTCGGCATGCAGGGCCTGGGCATCGCCGAGACCTCGTTCCAGAGCGCGGTGGCCTATGCGCGCGACCGCCTGCAGGGCCGTTCGCTGACCGGCCCGAAGAACGCCAACGGTCCGGCCGATCCCATCATCGTGCATCCCGACGTGCGGCGCATGCTGATGATCCAGAAGTCGTTCACCGAAGCGGCGCGCGCGCTGTCGCTGTGGGTCGGCATGCTGATCGACGAGGCGCATAGCCACCCCGACGCCGCCAAGCGGGAGGCGGCGGACGATCTCGTGCAGATGCTGACGCCGATCATCAAGGCGCACTTCACCGACATGGGCAGCGAGTGCGCCAACCTCGCTGTGCAGACCTACGGCGGCCACGGCTTCATCCGCGAGAACGGCGTCGAGCAGCTCGTGCGCGACGCCCGCATCACCCAGCTCTACGAGGGCACGAACGGCATCCAGGCGCTCGACCTGATCGGCCGCAAGCTGCCGATGAAGGGTGGGCAGGCGGCGCAGCGCCTGCTGGGCGAGATGAGCGGCTTCGTCGCCCAGCACAAGGCCGACGACAAGATGAAGGAGTTCGTCGAGCCGCTGGAGAAGGCGCTGGGCCGCGTCCAGGATGCCGCGCTCTTCGTGATGCAGCACGCCATGAAGAACCACGACGAGGCGGGGGCGGCCGCCACGGACCTGCTGCGCCTGATGGCGCTCACCGCCATGACTTTCATGTGGGGCCGCATCGCCGTCGCCGCGCACAAGGGGCTGGCGGCTGGCAACGACAACGCCTTCTACGAGGCCAAGCTCAACACCGCGCGCTTCTACATCGCCCGCGTGCTGCCGCAGACGACCTCGCTCAACCATCAGATCAAGGCGGGCGCCGCCACCCTGATGGCCCTGCCGGCCGAGGCGTTCTGATCTGTGAACTCATATTCTTCCGGACCGCGCGCATCCTGCGCGCTCATGATTCATGAGCGCGCAGGGAGGTCGCGTCAGACGCGACCCGGCGCGCGGTCCGGAAGAGCATGACCCCGGCGCAAGACGTTCTCTCCGCCCGCGATCTGCTCGCGCTGCAGGCCTTCGAACTCGCGGCGCGCACCGGCTCGTTCAAGGCGGCGGCCGAGGCGTTGCACCTCACAGCGTCGGCGGTCAGCCACCGCATCGCCGGGCTCGAGCGCACGCTCGGCGCCAGGCTGTTCGAGCGCGGGCCGCGCGGCGTCGTGCTTTCGCCCGCGGGCAACGCGCTTGCCGCCACCACCGGCCATGCCTTCGGCGACCTTTCACGCGCGCTGGCGCGGCAATCTCCGGATAGCCGCCGTCTGCGCGTGTCGGCGGTGCCGATCTTCGCCTCGCACTGGCTGCTGCCGCGGCTCGGCCGCTTCCTCGCCGACCATCCCGAGATCGAGCTGCAGGTCGAAGCAAGCCCGCGCATGGCCGACATGGAGGCGGGCCTTGTCGACGTGGCGCTGCGCTACGGCGAGGGCCAATGGCCCGGCGTCTCGGCCGAGCGGATCATGGACCTGGAGACGGTTCCGGTGGCGGCGCCCGCGCTGGTGCGCCGCCTCAAGCTCGCCACTCCGGCCGACCTCGTACGCGCGCCATTGATCCGCGTGTCGCCCTTTGGCGCATCGTGGACCGATTGGGCGACGGCTGCCGGGCTCGATGCCCGGCGCTTCGAGAGGCGCAAAGGCATGCAGGTCGACGGCATGGGGGCGGCCTTGCGTGCCGCGACGCACGGGCTCGGCGTTGCGCTCGCCTTCGATCCGGTGATCGACAGTGAGGTCCGCTCTGGTGCCCTTGCGCGGGTCGGGCCTGGCGTGACATCGCGCGGCCAGATCTGGCTGGCTTGCCGGCCACGCGAGCGCAACATGCCCGCGATCCGTGCCCTGAGAAGCTGGCTGCTGGCCGAGAGCGGCACGGCTTGAATCTCATTCATGTCGGCCGTGCCGTGTTGCGTTTGTCGCGCGGTAGCGATGGGCCGATAGCTCTTGCCATGGACCTGATGCTTCCCGCGCGTGACGGGGTGAAGCTTGCCGCCACCCTGTTCGATGCCACGCCGCCCGTTCGCGGCGCCCTGCTGCTGAACGGCGGCACCGGCATCCCGCGCCAGTTCTATGGCGCCTTCGCCGCCCACCTCGCCAGTCGTGGCTTCGCCGTGCTGACCTACGACTACCGCGGCATCGGCGGCTCGGAGAAGCCGCACGCGGCGACGATCGACCAATGGGGCAGCGTCGACCAGCCGTCGATGCTCGACCATCTGGCCAAGCTCCATCCCGACCTGCAGATCGGCCTCGTCGGCCATTCGTTCGGCGGCCAGGTGCTGGGCCTTGCCGACAACATCGCGTCGGTGCGCGCGGCCGTGCTGATTGCCAGCCAGAGCGGCCACTGGCGGCACTGGCCGGCGGGCCGGCGACGCCTGCGCATGCTGGCCCTGTGGTGGCTCCTGACCCCCGGCCTGACGGCGATGACCGGCCGCTTCCCCGGCGCATGGATCGGCACCGCCAACCTGCCGGCCAACATCGCGCGTAGCTGGGCGCGCTGGGGCCGTTCGCGCCACTATGTCTGTGACGCTTCAGGCCTGCCGCTGCGGCCGCACAATGCCGCGGTCGTCTTTCCGATCCGGTGGCTCAGCTTCACCGACGACCCAATTGCGCCCTACGCGGCCGTCGAGGCGTTGCGGCCCTACTATCCCGGCGCGTCGGTCGAACGGCAGCACCTGTCGCCGGCCGATCTCGGCGCCGCGGCGGTCGGTCACTTCGGCTTCTTCCGCAAGTCGATGCCGCGCGCCGGCTGGGACGAAATCGCATCGTGGCTCGACGCGCGGTTGCACGACGCGCCGGCGCACGGGCAGACTGGTCGGGAACACCAGCCTGAGGAATCACCTGCATGTCAGCACCCCACGTTCTCGCCGAGGTCAAGGATGGCGTCGGCTGGCTGACGCTCAATCGGCCGGAATCTCTGAACGCTCTGTCGTTCGAGATGACCGACCTGTTGATCAAGCACACTGCCGAGTTCGAGACGGACGCCAAGGTCCGCTGCGTGGTGATCCGCGGCGCCGGCACGCACTTCATGGCGGGCGGCGACATCAAGGGCTTCCACAAGTCGCTCACCGAGAACAAGGCCAACCATCTCTCCGGCTTCGAGATGCGTGTCGTGAAGGCGCATCAGACGATCTACCAGATCCGCCGCATGCAGAAGCCGGTGCTGGCTTCGGTGCAGGGCGCGGCCGCGGGCTTCGGCCTGTCATTGATCCTGAATTGCGACCTTGCGATCGCTTCGGACGATGCTTTCTTCACCCTGGCCTACCGCCACATCGGCCTGTCGGCCGACGGCGGCGCCACCTACTTCCTGCCGCGCATCGTCGGTGAGCGCAAAGCCCTGGAAATCGCCCTTTTGGGCGAAAGATTCACCGCCGACGAAGCCAAGGCCAACAACATCCTCAATTGGATCGTGCCGAAAGATCAGCTTGCAGCCGAGACCGAGAAGATGGCGCGCAAGCTCGCTGATGGTCCGACCTTTGCACTCGGCGTGGCCAAGCGCCTGATCCGTTCCTCGTTCGACAATTCGTGGGACGAGCACTCCCATCGTGAAGCCGAAGGCCTTGCCGCCTGCGCCGCGACGGAGGATCATTTCGAGGGACTGAACGCCTTCCTCGAGAAGCGAAAGGCGGCATTCAAGGGGAGGTAGCGGATGCCGGGCAGGGCGTGGCCGATCGTCATTGCAACCTGCACCACGTTGGCCGCCTGCATCGACGACCAGCAGGCGCTGCAGACCTCCGATCCGATCTACACCATGGTATTCTTCGCCACGGACAGCGTGACGCTGAACAAGCGCGCGCAGGACCAGCTCAGCTACACCGTCAACAATCCCACGCCGCCGATCAAGGCGGCGCTGCAGCCCAACTCGAAGGCCAAGATCTGCGTCACCGGGCACACGGACAGGGTCGGGCCCGAGACCATCAATACGGAAGTCGCGCAGCGCCGTGCCGACGCCGTCGCCAAGTACCTTGTCGAACTGGGAGTGCCGCAGCAGCGCATCGTCACGGCGAGCCTGGGCAGCTCCAGGCCGCTGGTCGTCACGGGGCCAGGCACGCCGGAAATTTCCAATCGCCGAGTCGAGGTCGTGTTCGGCTGCTGAAGGAGGAAACGAAATGCAAGATCGTCACATCGGCGACGTCCGCGTCACGCGCATCGAAGAGCAGATGGGGCCGGGCTTTCCGGCCAAGGACTTCTTCCCCGAGTTCGAGGTCGAGACCTTCGCAGCCGAGACCAGGTGGCTGGCGCCGAACTACTACCAGCCCGAGAGCGGCCGCCTGATGACGTCGATCCATTCCTGGCTGCTGCGCACCGGCAAGCACACGATCCTGGTCGACGCCTGCTCGGGCAACCACAAGCCCAGGCCCGGCATGCCGCGCTTCGACATGCTGAACACCAAGTACCTCGATCGCCTGCGCGAGGCGGGCGTGCAGCCCGAGGAGATCGACTTCGTGATGTGCACCCACCTGCACGTCGATCATGTCGGCTGGAACACCAGGCTCGAGAACGGCAAGTGGGTGCCGACCTTCCCCAACGCCAAGTACGTGATGTCGCGCACCGACCACGACTTCTGGGAGGCGGAGGCCAAGACGTCCGGCACCGAGGCCTTCAAGGTCAATACCTACAACGATTCGGTGCTACCCATCGTCGAGGCCAGGAAGGCGGAGTTCGTGTCGGGTGAGCATGGCATGTGCGACTGCCTGACGCTCAAGCCGGCGCCGGGCCACACGCCGGGCCAGATCCGCGTCGATCTCGACTCCCGCGGCAAGCGCGCGATCTTCTCGGGAGACGCCCTGCACAATCCCGTGCAGGTGCCGATCTGGAAATGGAACAGCGTGTTCTGCGAGGATCGCGACCTCGCGCGCAAGACGCGGCAAGCGCTGCTCGGCGATTGCGTCGAGCAGGGCGCGCTCCTGATGCCGGCGCACTTTGCGCCGCCCCATGCGGCCTACATCAAGGCCAACGGCGACCGCTTCGAGCTCGATTGGGACTACGACAACAAGCGCGGCCGCTGAAGGGCGGCGGCCCGCCTCAGCGCCCCTTCCAGTTGGGCTTGCGCTTCTCGGCGAAGGCCTTGGGGCCTTCGACCGTGTCCTCGCTCTTGGTCATGGCGACGAAGGCCGGATAGTTCAGGTTGCGGTTCGCCATCTCGAGCGCCGGCACATCGAGCGCGCGCATGACGACCTGCTTGGTGGCGCGCACCGACATCGGCGAGCATTCGAGGATGGAGCCGGCCCAGCGCCGCGCCGCCGCCATCAGCTCGGCGTGCGGCACCACTTCGGTGACGAAACCGAGCTCGTAGCCTTCCTTGGCCGACACGCGGCGCCCGGTCAGCATCATGCCCATCGCCTTCTTGAGGGGGATCATGCGCGACAGCCGCTGCATGCCGCCGGCGCCCGCCGCCAAGCCTACCCGAGGCTCGGGCAGGGCGAAGGTAGCCTTCTCCTCGGACGCCACGATGATGTCGCAGGCGAGCGCGATCTCGAAGCCGCCGCCCATCGCGAAGCCGTTGACCGCGGCGATCACCGGCTTTTCGAGGTCGTATCGGTTGGTTAGGCCGCCGAATCCCTTGGCCGGATGGACTGGCCGCTTGCCGGTCTTGGCTTGCAACTCTGCATGGTATTTCAGGTCGTTGCCGGCGCAGAAAGCCTGGTCGCCAGCGCCGGTGATGATAGCCACCCAGAGCTCGGGATTGGCGTGGAATTCGTCGAAGGCTGCGACAAGTTCCTCGTTCGCCATAGGGTGGCAGGCGTTGTAGACTTCCGGTCGATTGATGGTGACGATCATCAGCCGACCATCGATCTCTACCTTGCTGTACTGGCCCATGGCGCTCCCTCCGTTGATGAATGAGGGTTTATCGCATGTGGCCGGGATACAAAATGCCGCTCTCCCGATTAGCCATGAAATCACCACTTGGCTGGGGTGAATCGGGATTTGGTCAAACGAGGGCCACCGAGGTGAACAGGAAATATCAGCAGAATGAGTTTCATTAGAGGACTAAATGGAAGGCTGATGGCTATTGCGGCCATCGGGATGATCGCTTCAGCAAGTCCTGGGTTCGCACAAGCAACCAAAGACCAGAGCAGGGCTAAGGTTCCTGCCCCGACGCCGGCCACCGAGCACCGGCCTTCGAATGTCGAACTGGTGAACAAGGCCTTGAATCCCGGAGCGTCCGATCCGGACGTGCCTCTACCACACCCTGATTTGGCGAAATCCAGTGGAGACCAGCCGACATCGACCGGCAAAACGCAGCTTTACGGCCGTCAGGAGCAGGGCGGCGGCGTTCTCGGGTTCAGAATGCCTATTCCGGCGGATCGCAGCGCATCAGGCGGAACTACCAGATATAGTACGCCCTGACGGGGCGAGAGTGCCCATCCAAAGGGCCTCTTAGCGTACTGTTGCTGCGCTGCCACAGGGTGCCCACGAGTTGCCGCGTATTGGCCGCTTTCCTTGCACCTCACAAATTGTGGTGTGTATATTCCCCTCAGGAGTTGGTGACAGACCCCAGCCCCGCCAACGCTCGTCATTTTTTGAATATACGAGGGGAAGAACTCATGAAGAAGGCTTTGATGGCTGCTGCGGCGCTGGTAGCGCTGCCGGTCATGGCTCAGGCGCAGTCTCCGTCGCCGGGCGTGTACATCGGTGCGGAAGGCGGTCTCAACTGGCTTCTGAACTTCAACGCGAACACCAACCTGCCGATCGCGCCGGTTGTCGGCGTGACGCCGTCGACGGGCTGGATGGCGGGCGGCGTGATCGGCTACGACTTTGTCGGCCCGCGCGTTGAGTTGGAAGGCATCTATCGCTGGAACGGCACGAACGTTGGCCTTCCCGGTACGGCCCTGAACAACCAGATCGGCCAGCTCGGCATCATGGCCAACCTGTACTACGACTTCATGCCGGCCTCGGTGATCACGCCGTACATCGGCGCTGGTGCGGGTCTCGGCTTGGTCGACAGCAACACGTCGCTGGGCAGCACGGTGTTCGCCTACCAGGGCATCATCGGTCTGGGCTGGAACGTCGACACGAACTTCCGCGTGAACCTGGACGGCCGCTACTACGGCACGTCGAACCCGACGATCAACGGCC
>JACPOB010000181.1:0-27674 GCA_016185145.1 Rhodospirillales bacterium
CGGCGACAACCAGTTCGCCGACATCGTGCGCTGGGTGCAGTACGCCATGATCGAGGCGGAGGAGTACGGCATCACCTCGAAGAACGTCGACGAGATGCTGAAGAGCGACAACCCCACGATCAAGCGCATCCTCGGCGTCACGCCGGGCATGGGCAAGGCGCTCGGCGTCGACGAGAAGTGGGTCTACAACATCATCAAGCAGGTCGGTAACTACGGCGAGAGCTTCGACCGCAACGTCGGCAAGGACTCGCCGCTCAAGGTCGAGCGCGGCCAGAACGCGCTGTGGACCAAGGGCGGCCTGCAATACGCACCGCCGATTCGCTGAGGGGACCACCGTGGCCGGCAGGAATTCCTTCAAGTTCGTCATGCTGCCGCCGCAGAACGACACCACGCGCGGTTGGGCCAGGCGCCTGGCTGAAGCGGTGCCGGAAGTCCGCGTCGTCGTCGCCGAGGATGCCGACACCGCCCAGCGCGAGATCGCCGATGCGGAAGCCGCATTCGGCTGGCTCGGCAAGGAGCTCCTGTCGAAGGCAAGGAACCTGCGCTGGCTGCAGGCGCCTCAGGCGGCGCCGGCGGCCGGCTATTACTATCCCGAGCTGGTCGGCCATCCGGTGCGCGTCACGAACTTCCGCGAGATCTTCAACGACCATATCGGCGCCCACATCCTGGCCTTCGTCCTGGCTTTTGCCCGGGGGCTGCACGTGTTCATTCCGCAACAGCTGCGCCGCGAGTGGAAGAAGAGCCCGCTGGAGGCCGGCGATGTCGTGCATTTGCCCGAAGCGACGGCCCTGGTCGTCGGCGTGGGCGGCATCGGCGCCGAGGCCGCCCGCCTGCTCGCGGCCTTCGGCGTGACCGTGCTGGCAACCGATGCGCGTCGCACGGCAGCGCCCCAGGGCGTGACCGAGCTGCATCCGCCGGAAGCGATGGACGACCTGCTGTCCCGCGCGGATTTCGTGATCTTGACGGTGCCGCATACGCCGGCGACCGAAGGCTTCTTCAACCGCGCCCGCTTCCAGCGCATGAAGCGGACGGCGTTCTTCATCAACATCGGCCGCGGCATGACGACCAGGCTGGATGACCTGGTCGCAGCGCTGCAGGCCGGCGAGATCGCCGGCGCTGCCCTCGACGTCTATGAGCAGGAGCCGCTGCCCGGCGAGCACCCGCTCTGGACCATGCCGAACGTATTGCTCACGCCGCATATGGCAGGACACGGCCCATACCTCGACGAGCGCCGGTTCGAGATCATGGCCGACAACTGCCGCGCCTTCGCCGCCGGGCAGCCGCTGCGCAACCAGGTCGACAAGGCGGCCTGGTTCTAGGCAACGTCCTGGCCCAACGGTCGTTCACCTGCGACATGCGGTTCACGGGTGCAGGACGATGGTACGCAAATCCGATCGCAAGCGGGACGACAAGTCGGACGATCCTCGGTGGGATCGCAAGCAGGGAACTCCCAAGCCGTCGAATATGGCGAGGGTGGTGGAACAGTCGTCCGGGCGCTACAGCGCTTCCGAGCAAAGCGAGCGACGACGAAAAGGCGGCCGCGGCGGGCGGCGAGGCTGAGCGTCCTGCAACCTCATCCTGAGGAGCCGCGCAAAGCGCGGCGTCTCGAAGGATGGAAGCCAGTCTTGGTGTTGCCGCCCTTCGAGACGCGCCCTCCGGGCGCTCCTCAGGGTGAGGTCATGGGCTGACCTCCTCAGAGGCCCATGGAAGCGCGCAACACGCGGGCGAGGGTGGCGCACGCCCGGTCGATCTCCGGTTCGGGCGTTCCGGCGTAGCTCAGGATCAGGCCGTGCCGGCGCCGTCGGCCGGCATAGCAGGCCGAGAGCGGCGACACCGCGATGCCTGCCTCGGCGGCCGCTGCGGTAATGGCGCGGTCGTCGAAGCCGGGCGCGATCGAGGCGACCGGCCGCGCGACCAGATGCATGCCGGCCGAGTCGCGCGTGCTCTCCAGCCAGCGCGACAGATGACCCTCGATGCCGGCCAACAGCGCTTCCTGGCGGGCGGCGTAGAGCAGGCGGGTGCGTCGCAGATGGGTCGCGAGATGGCCGTCGGCGATGAAGCGGGCGAGGGCGCCTTGGCCGATCAGCGAGGCGCGCGCCGGCACCGTCGCCATCCGCTGCTCCGCGGCCGGCACCAGCGCCGCCGGCAACACGACGTAGCTCAGCCGCAACGCCGGAAAGAGAAGCTTGGAGAAGCTCGCGAGATAGGCCACGCGCCCGCTGCGATCGAGTGCGCGCAGCGGCGCCAGCGGCCGGCCGGTATAGCGGTACTCGCCGTCGAAATCGTCCTCGGCGATCCAGCCCTCCTGGCGCTCGGCCCAGCTCAAAAGCTCGAGGCGACGCTGCAGGCCGAGCATCGTGCCGAGCGGGAACTGGTGCGCGGGCGCCACGACCGCGAGCTTTGCCTTCGGCTCGGCGGCGATCGCGCGCTCGACGCTGAAACCCTGTTCGTCGACGGGAACCGGCGCCGCACGCACGCCGGCGAGCGCCAGCGCCTCGCGCGTGCCGATATAGCCCGGCTCCTCGATCCAGGCCGCCTCGTCGGGGTCGAGCACCAGCCAGGCCAGCAGCGACAGGCTCTGGCGCATGCCGTTGGTGACCACGATCGATTCGGGCGCACAGGCAAAGCCGCGGGCCGCGCCGAGATAGGCGGCGATGGCGGCGCGCAGTCCGGCATGGCCGAACGGATGCGGCGCGCCCGCGACCGCCCAGGACGGCCGCCGCCATTCGCGCTCCAGCAGCCGCGCCCACAGCGTGAACGGGAAGGCCTCGCGGTCGGGCTGCCCGGTCGGAAAGGCAATGGGCGCCTCCTCGAAGCCGAACGTCGGCGTCACGTCACGCAGCACCGTCCGCCCGCGGCGTGACAGGGACGGGGAGGCCGTGCGGTTGGCGTCCGACGGACCGGCGGGCTGTCCGCGCGGCGCCATCAGCATGTCGTCCGGCAGGTCGGTCGCGACGGAGAGGCCGGACGCGGCCTGCGCCACGACGTAGCCCTCGGCGATGAGCTGGTCCATGGCCAGCAGCACGGTGCCCCGCGCGACGTCGAGCTCGCTCGCCATCAGCCGCGAGGAGGGCAGCCGCTGGCCGGGCGCCAGGCGGCGCTCGAGGATGGCGCGGCGTACCTGCTCGCCGATCTGCCGGTGCAGCGGCTCGGAGCCGGCTGGATCGAGGACGAGGCCGAGCGGTGCGGCCTTGCGGATGGGGCGTGGCATGACTGGTACAATCCAGATTGTCCAAACTGGCTCTTTCGTCTGTACCTTATTGCGATCATGGTCCGGGCCGCAATCGCCCGGAGTCATTTGTCATGAGCACCCAGACCATCGCGCGCGGCCAAACCGCCAAGAACGGCGCCGAAAACACGGCCGACTCCTTCGGCGTCACGCCGGTGAACAAGGTCAAGCGTGTGCACGAGCGCGGCCGCTACGACCGCAAGACGGTCTACGAGATCCTCGATGCGGCCCTGGTCTGCCACATCGCCTACGTGATCGACGGCCGTCCCTACTGCACGCCGACCTCGTTCTGGCGCGAAGGCGACCATCTCTATTGGCACGGCTCCTCGGCCAGCCGGATGATCCGCACCCAGGGCCAGGGCGTGCCGGTCTGCCTCACCGTCACGCATCTCGACGCGCTGGTGATGGCGCGGTCGGGCTTCCACCACTCGGTCAACTACCGTGCGGTGATGGCCTTCGGCACGGCGCACATCATCGACGATGAGGAAAAGAAGCTGAAGCTGATGGACCGCTTCATCGACCGAATCTATCCCGGCCGCTCCAAGCTGATCCGCCAGCCCAACAAGCAGGAATTCAAGGCCACGACCATGATGGGCATGGAGATCGAGCACGCCTCCGGCAAGATCCGCGACAAGCACGTGGCGGACGAGGAGGAGGATTACGCGGGCGTTCCGGCCTGGTCGTCGCTCTATCCCGTGACGCAGGTGATCGGTGCGCCGTCGGAGTGCGAGCGCCAGCTTCCCGGCCTCGGGCGGCCCGACGACATGGCCGACTTCGAGCCCGGCGCGCGCCTCGACGAGCTGATGACCAAGAGCTACCGCCGCACGTTCGGATAGCTGCGCGATCGAGCTATTTCGACTTGAGCCGCGCATCAAGGAAAGCCTTCGTCATCACGTAGGAGTCGGCCCTTGCCTCAGGGTGTGCGCCTTGCGAGTGGCCCTGCTGATCAAAATAGACTTGAAATGCCCCATCGAAGAGGTGGACCGCGCCTGGATAGACCTTGATCGTCGGCGCATGAGGAAAGCCGGACTGCAATTCGACGTACTTCAGACAATCCGGTGCCGGCGTCCAATCGTCGTTCTCGCCGATCAGGATCAGCACATCGCTTGCCGGCTCACCGAGGATCTTTTCCGGCTGGCCGCGCACCTTGAGAAGGCATCCCGGATAGTAGGCGACCACCGCCTGAAAGGGACGACCACCGCGATCGGTCGGCGCGCCGCTTGCGAGGGCCGTGTACAGCGCCGTGGTGCCGCCAGAAGAGAAGCCGATGATCCCGATATGGTCGGGCTGAATGGTCGGCAGCGTCCGTAGGTAAATTGCGGCATTGAACGCATCCTGAGCCCGCAGAGCGGGCCGGGGGTTGCTCATTTTGTTGAAGCACGTCGAGTTCGCATTGCGCGGATGGAAACTGTCGAGGAGGGCTGCGGCGTAGCCCCATTCCGTCAGACGCCCGGCCCAACTGCGGTGGTGGTCACGGATCCCGGCGCAGCCATGCATCACAACGACGGCCGGAAACGGGCCTGTCCCGGGTGGGAGCCACAGTTCCATGGCAGCGCCGCTGTTGGGCTTGCCGGCCGAATTGGCATCGTAGGTCAGCGGTCCCGGCACGCTTGCGCAGTGCGCAAGGATGAACGGCAACGCCAACGCGAGTGTCGCCGTCGCCAATGACGTCGTGCAGCGCATGGAGCCTTCCTCGAGCATCGGCGTCGGCGACAGCAGGGCGATGGCCGCTTCGCCGGCGTCAGATCTCTTCCACAAGGACATCGGTCTGCCGACGCTTCAGCCGCAGGACCTCGCCGAATTCGTGTCGGGCGCCAGCAATGTCGCCTTGCTGCCAGTGCAGGACGGCACGATGAGCGTGCGTCTCCAGAACGGTCGCCTCGGGCCGCGATGCCGGCAGCAAGGCTGAGGCAATCGCCACGATGCCGGCAGCGATCGTGGCGGTCGTCAGGCTAATGAGTGCAGGGCACGCCGACATACTTCTGTTCGGCCACCGAATAGGCGACGGGCCCACAGGGTGCTGCCGTGCCGGCTTCCGCCTTGGGGGTGGGCGCGGTGCAGGGGACGCCGACGTACTTCTGCTCGGCGACCGAATAGGCGACCGGTCCGCAGGGCGCGCTTTGCCCGGCCTCCGCCTTCGGCGTCGTGGCCGCGCAGGGCACGCCGACATACTTCTGGTCGGCTGTCGAATAGGCGACGGGGCCGCAGGGCGCCTGGGCCTGTGCAACGGCGGGCGCCGTGATCGACGTCGAACCGGCCACCGCGACGGCGGCGGTGAAAGTGCTGAGAACGAACAGGCGCATGGTCGGACCTCCAGATGTGGCGGTGAGTGCCGACCGCAGCATGAGGAGAGCTATGGGCGCCTTCTGCGAACCCGTTCACACTTGTCGAACGAAATTGCCACCGTCATGGGTGGCCGGCCTGGCGCTCACCCACGCACAGGCGTGCAAGCGCCCCGGCGTCGCGAACGGTGAGCCGTCGGCGGCCGAGTTCGACGATGCCCGAGTCCCGCCATGCCGTGAGCTGCTTGCCGACGAACTCGCGCGACACGCCCAGCATGCGCGCGAGATCGTTTTGCGAGAGGTGAAGGGTGGCCGTGCCGGCGTGTTCGCGGGGCAGCACACGCGCGTCCGTCAGGGCGACGATCTGTCGGGCCAGCCGCGTCGATACATCCAGGAAGATCGAGTCTTCCACCAGATGGGTGACGCGGCGCATGCGTGCGCACAGCAGCTGGACGATGCGCAGCAGGGCGTCGGGGCGCTGCTTGAGGAAAGCCAGCAGCCTGTCGCGATCGATATGGACCAGTCTCGAAGCTTCGTAGGCGACGGCCATCGCGCTGCGGCCTTCGCCATCCAGGAGCGACACCTCGCCGAAGAACTCCCCTGCTCCATGCTTGTTGAGGACAAGCTCCTTACCTTCCACCGAGTCGACCACGATCAGGACGCTTCCCGAGAGCACGCCGTAGAGACCGTCCGTAGGGTCGTCACGGAGGAAGACGATCTCGCCGGCGGCGACCATCCGGCAGCGGGCGCTCCTCAGCAGCACCTGCGCCTCGCCGTCCGTCAGCGCGCCGAGGATAGGGTGCACTCGCAAGAGGTCGCGCGGTGTCATCGGCGATACCCTCGCACGAGCGGCGCCGCTGGCTGTGTTACCTAGGTTACACAGTGATCGCCGCTCGCTCGCCTGCGTCAACGGGGAGACGTAGTTCCTACGTGGTGACGAAGGCTTAGGAGCGCGTCAGAGCCAGCGTGCAATCGCGGCCAGATCGTTCCTTGCCTGTCGCACTGATGGTGGTGCCGTCGTAACGGCCCGTCAGTGTGACGCGAGATCCCCAGGCGGCGTTTTGGATCGTGAGAGTGCGGGCGACATTCGCGATATCGCGGACGACTGAAACGGCAACATCGAAGCTATAGCCGTTGGTCGCGCTTGGCCCCGCCGTTCGCCATGTCGCCGAACCGTTCGTCAAGCGCAGGTTGAGGTCGATGACGAATGGTGCCCCGCGCTGCGGCTCCGTCACCAGGCCTTGGTCGCACTTGTAGGTCCCACGCCACCGCCCATCGGGCGAGGGCAAGGAGGGGTGGCCGTCATATGCCGCGGCGATCGGTTGGTTGACGATGGGAGGATGGACAGGCGTGCCGTTCCGCACCAGCACCATTGTGCACTTGTTGCTGCTCGCAAGGATGGCGTTGCCTTCGAGCCAGCCGAACAGCGGTGACGTGTCGGCGTTTGAGCCGCTGGCAACACTTCCGCCGCTGGAAATGATTCGACGTGTTACACGGACCTTGGTTCCGTCGATTGCGACGCTGATGCCAAGTGTGTTGTCGTTCGTCGCCGAGACACCGGTCGTGTACCAAGTCCCATTCCCCGCCTTCAGACGCACTTCCGGCTTCAGAGTGAACGGCTTGAAGTTGCCGTTCCGGCCGCATTCGTACGTCCCTCGCCAGAGCCCGTCTGTCGATTCCGACGGGCTGGCCGGCAGCGCTGCGGATGCCTCGGTCGCGGGCGGAATGCCTTCCTTGGCCTTCCTCTGCTCGTCGTCCTTCGACAGCGTTGCCGCAGCCTGCTGCAGAAGCGCTTGCTGCTGGGCCTTGGTCACGAACCCGGTTGGCGGCTGATTGCGTGCCCTCTGCCAGTTCGCGATCATCTCACGTGAGCGCGGCCCGAACACGCCATCGTCGCCGCGCGTGTCGAAGCCGAGCGAGGTCAGCGCGATCTGCAGGCGCCGGCGGTCCGCCGGTCCAAGCCGCAGGTCCCTTTCCGCGGTCTCGGCTTGCTCCTTGAGGTTCGGCAGGGCGGGCGCGGTCTTGGCAGCCGCGGCGCGCGCATCTGCTTCGGCCTGCTCGCGCCGGTCGGTGGCCACCGCCAGCGCCTGGTCGGCCCGGCGCTTGTTGGCGGCGTCCGCCTCGGCCTTCTTCGCGGCTGCTTCCTCGGCGTCGCGCAGGGCGGTGGCTTCGGCTTCGGCCTTGCGCTGGGCGGCTTTCTCTGCAGCGCGCTGCGCCATCACGGCCGACTGATCGTCGTGTCCGCCTTCAGTTCGGCGTCGCGCTTCGATATCGGCCTTCAACTGGGCCAACTCTCGTTCGGCTTTCTGGCGCGCTTGTCGCGCAGTCTCGAGCTCGACATCGGCCCGTCGCTTGGCCTCGGCTTCCGCATCGGCGCGCTGTCGCGCTTGCGCCTCCAGCTGGCGTTTCTCCGCCGCCAAGTCGTCGGCCCTGCGCCGTTCGGCCAGTGCCTGTTCGAGCTGCTCGGCCGACAGAGTGAGCGCCGCCGTGCTGACCGGCGCCGTCGGATTTGTCGTAAAGGCCAGATAGCCGCCGCCGATGAGCAGCGTCGCGACGGCCGTGATGGTTCCCCACAGTGCCGATCGGTGGATCGTTATTCCCGGTCTGCGGGCGAGGGCACCTGACGCGCTCTCGCGCCTGTGGACATGATAGATCTGCAGAGGACGGCGGACATGCCGGGCCCGATGCTTGCCGCCATCGACGAAGGTGCAATCCGCCAGCAGATGCGCGGCGTCGCGAATTTCCCGTGATGCCGCAATCCCGCCCGGCTCGGCCATCAGCTGGATGCGGGCAGCGACATTGACGGCATCGCCGAAGATCGTCTCGGTCTCGTCGACGACGACCTCGCCGAGATGCAGCCCGATGCGGAACATCAGGCGCTGTTCCTCGTCGAGCGCGTCGTTGAATTGCGCCATCCGTTCCTGGATGTCGATCGCTGCCGCGACCGCCGCAACCGCCGAGCCGAACTCGGCCAGCACGGAGTCGCCCACGATGTTCACGATCCGGCCGCCCGCGCCGTCGACGGCAGGCAGCCATATCTCGGCGCGTACCGACTTGAGGCGACTGACCGTGCGGTCCTCGCCACCTTCCATCAGCCGCACGTAGCCGGAGAGGTCAGCCTGGACGATGGCTGACAGCCGCCGGCGACGGGCGGTGCGCTCGCCCTCAGCCGTTGGCGATGACATGTTGCAGCGCCTGCCGGTCGCGGACGACAAGGCGACCGCGCCCCTGGTCGAGGATACCTCTGTCGCTCCACGCGGCCAGTTGCATGCTCACGCGCTCTCGCGAAACGCCCAGCATGGCTGCGAGCTCCGCGTGGGAGACGCGCAAAGCAGGCTCCTGCGGCGCTCCGCCGTCATGAGCCAGGCTGACCAGCTGCTTGGCCAGCCTCGTGGAAAGATCCAGGAAGGCGGTATCGGCAATGTACTCGGTCGACCGCCGCAGCCGCGAGCATAGAAGCTCGATGATGCGGGACATTGCTTCGGGCCTTTGCGCGAAGAAGGACATGAACTCCTTGCGCGCAATGAACAGCAGCTCGCAGGTATCGCGCGCCACCGCCGTCGCGGTGCGTCCTTTGCCGTCCAGCAGGGCGATCTCGCCGAAGAACTCTCCGGAACCGAGGACGTTGAGGATCAGGCCCTTGCCCTGCGCGGAGTCCACGGTGAAGGCAACGCGGCCTGCCAGGATGCCGTAGAGGCCATCGCCGGCGTCGCCTTCCTGGAAGAGTATGTGTCTGGCCGGAACGCGCCTGGTCCGCGTGCACTTCAACAGCGCCTCGCCGTCCTGCTCCGAAAGCTCGGCGAAGAATGGATGGAGGCGGAGCAGATCCTGGGGCGTCATTCCAGCGGCACCGTGCCTTGGCCTGCTGGCAGTTTGGCCAGTTACGCCTAGCGGCACAAGAGCGAGGCGAGCCCTCTCACCTGTTCGCAACTTTGACGGGGCCCGGTCGGTCCAGGCCAACGCCTTTCAGGTGCCCGAACGAGGCGTGAAGCCGCTCGATGATAGCGGGTGCCAGCGGCGGGCGCAGGATCGAATCGATGTTGCTTTTGACGTGGGCCTTGTTGCCTGTCCCGAACAGGACGACATCGACTCCCTGTGTGTGGCGCGCGTAGCGGTATGCCGCGTCGGTGATGCTTTCGGCACGCCCTTCACCGACGACGAACGCGAGCGGATCGCCGTCGGCCAGGATCGAGGCGTCGAGCTCGCCTTGCTCGACCAGCCTGGCAAAGATGTCGTTCCGATAGGCTGCGTTGCTGAAGATGTTGCGGACGACGAACATCAGCAGCGTGCCGATGCCCCGGCGCTCAGTCACCGGGAAGATGGCCTGACGCGCGCCCTGGTTCATGAGGCTGTAGGCCAGCATGGTGACTTCCCAGGGCGCTTCCTGGATCGCCCGGGCGAGCATCTTCTGTTCCGGATCGTTGGGGCTGGTCTCGGTGATGCCGACATGGCGCACCTTGCCCTGCTCCTTGAGCCTGACCAGGGCGGGCGCCAGGACGTCGTGATGGTGCCCGTAGGCAGCCGGGCTGACGGCATGGAAATGGAAGACGTCGACGTAGTCGAGGCCGAGGCGCCGCAGCGCGGCCTCGACCTTGCGGGTCACGGTCTCGGCCGTGTCGCTTGCGCCGAAGATGGCCTTGGTCGAGATCACCAGCCGGTCGCGGTCGTAGGACCGGGCGGCGGCGCCGACGATCTCCTCGGTGCCATAGGCCTCGGCGGTGTCGAGGAAATTGACGCCGAGATCGACGGCCGTCCGCACGATCGCCACGCAGTCGTCGAAGCTGGCGCCACGGCCGAGGCCCAGGCGGCTGTTGCCGCCGCAACCGAGCCCGGCGACGCTCACCGTGAGGCCGGTATTTCCCAGTGGCCTGTATTCCATCGATCGGTCCTTCTCAGCTGCCCGTGGAGGCATAGCGCGCCATGCCGGCGCGCCAGGCGACGAGCGACAGGGCAAGGAACGCGAAACCGGCGATCGGCGCAAGCGGCAGCAGCCAGTCCGGCGCGCCCAGCGGATCGGGCCGCCTCAGGATCGCCAGCACCGGATAGTAGGCCACGCAGGCGAGCGGCAGGCCGAAGGTCAGCACCCGCCGGAACCAGGCCGCGTAGATGTTGAGCGGGTATTGCGCCGCCTGGACGCCGCCGTAGCTCAGCACGTTCATGATCTCCAGGCTGTCGACGGTCCAGAAGGCGAGCGTGGCCTGCAGGACCATGATGCCGACGAACAGAGCGACGCCTCCGGCCACGGCCCACAGAGCGATGGCGACCGCCTGCGCGTCCCAGGCGATCGGGACGAGGTTGGTGGCCAGCACCAGCACGACGGAGGCCTGTATCAGCCGTCCCAGTCGCGACAGCCGCACTTCGTAGCCGGCGAGCTGCAAGGCGGCGGCGCGCGGTCGCAGCAGCACGCGATCGAACGCGCCGGTGCGCACGAAGTCGGTGCCGAACACCTCGAAGCCGCGGCTCAGCAGGTCGGCGAGCGAGAACATGATGTTGACCAGCGCGTAGAACAGCGCCGCCTCGCCGAACGACCAGCCGCCGACCGACCCGAAGCGGTGGAACAGGGCGAATACGCCCAAGATCTCGATCGATGTCGCCGCGCAGTGGCCGGCGGTCAGCATCAGGGTCGCCGTCGGATACTGCGCCTGTGCGCGGAGCGAGGTGACGACGTAGCGGCCATAGAGGGCGAGCGCGTTCATCGATCAGCCCCCCTGCATTTCCAGCCGGCGCATCATGCGCTCCATGGCGAGGCGTCCGAGGCCGATCAGCACTACGGTCCAGCCGGCCTGCAGGGCCAGGCCCTGCAGGGCAGCGGCTCCCTTGAGATCGGCGAAATAGATGCGGAACGGGATGTCGACCAGTCCGGCGAGGGGCTGCACATGCAGGAAGGGCCGCCAGGCGTCGGGATAGAAGTCGAGCGGCAGGAGGCTGCCCGAGAACACGATCACCAGCGGCGCCAGAACGGCATTCACCCCACGCTCGTTGAGGCTCGCCGCGACGATGATGTTCGCCAGCATCAGGATGGCGGCGCCGAGCATCACCATGAGGACGAAGGCGGGGACGAACAGCAACGCCGCCGCCACGCCGGATGGCGGTCGCCACGCCCAGTCGCCGAGACCGACCAGTGGCAACACGACGCCTGCCGCCATCACCATCAGCACCGCGCGCGGCAGGGCACGGGCCAGCATCCATCCCACGGTGCGCACGTACCAGTAGCCATAGGCGTCGAGCGGCCGCAGGCGGTCGTAGCCGACGCCGCCGCTGCGCACGGCCTGGCCGATCTCCGGATCAGCGAGCCACGGCTGCAGCGCCAGCAGCGCCTGGCCGAGCCAGACATAGGTCACGACATCGGTCAGGCCGATGGGCGCCGCCGCGGCATTGACGCCGTAGAAGGCGGCGAACACCAGGATGCGGATAGCGCCCCACCAGAGCTGCGTGGCGAAGCCTGCCAACGCCGCCGCACGGTATTGCAACACGAGCTGGAAGCGCGCGCGGAAGGCCGCGAGATAGGGACGGGCGGCCGCTATCGTCATGCCTCACCCGCATCGTGCAGGTCGTAGAAGCGCGCGATCACCTCCTCGATGGCGGGCTCGTCGACATGGATGTCCTCGACGGCGTGCCTGGCAGTGATGTCGGCGATCAGCTTCGGCGCCGGGATCTTCGCCGGGTCGAAGGCGAGCTCGAGCGAGCGGTCGGTGCGCGCCCGCACCGTGACGCCCGGCATCTCGAACGTCGGCGCGGGACCTCCGAAATCGATGTGCAGCCGCCGTTCGGCGAGCACGCTGGCCCGCAGGCTCTCGAACGGGCCGTCGGTCAGCAGGCGGCCCTGGCCAATGACGATGACGCGCTGGGCCAGCGCCTCGACGTCGTGCATGTCGTGCGTCGTCAGCAGAACGGTCACGCCCTGCTCGCGGTTGAGCCGCCGCACGAAGTCGCGCACCGCGAGCTTCGACGGCGCATCGAGCCCGATGGTCGGCTCGTCGAGGAACAGGATCTCGGGATCGTGCAGCAGGGCCGCGGCGAACTCAGCGCGCATGCGCTGTCCGAGCGAGAGCTGGCGCACCGGCTGGTCGAGCAGCGGTTCCAGCCGCAGCATGGCCACGAGCTCGTCGCGCCGGCGGCGATAGCGCTCGGGATCGACGCGGTAGATGTCGGCCAGCAGGTCGAAACCGTCGATCACCGGCAGGTCCCACCAGAGCTGGCTGCGCTGGCCGAACACCACGCCGATGCGCGCCACGTGGCGTACGCGGTCCTCGTAGGGCACCAGGCCGCCTACCTCGACCCGGCCGCTGCTGGGCCGCAGGATCCCCGACAGGATCTTCACGGTGGTCGATTTGCCGGCGCCGTTGGGTCCGATGAAGGCCAGCAGCTCGCCGGCTTCGAGGCTGAACGAGACGTCGGCGAGGGCGTGGACCTCTCGCCAGCGCCGGCGCACCAGGCCGCGCAAGGCGCCGGTGAGTCCCGGCGCGCGTTCGGAGACGCGATAGGTCTTGGCCAGCGCCTCGACGAGGATCTGGGGCATGGGACCGTCCGCCCGGTGGTGGAAAAAGGGCGCGGAACCTATGCGGTGTTCGCGCCCAAGTCAACTCGACGTGGTACGTCGAGTTTGTTGTGCACGGGGCGCGACGGACACCATCGCCAGCATCTCGAGAAACCTGCGCAGCAGGTCATGCCGTCGTGGCGTGACAGTTTGCGACAAGCTCATCCACATCTCGCCATAATGTCCGTCGAAAGTTCAGCCCAACAATCACCAACAAAGCCCGGGAAACGCTTGAGAGCGGCCGCATCGGTGTGCACGCGCCGTGCGGCCTGAGTTTGCGTGTGCGTGAGCGTTGGGGAGTAACATGCGTTCTCGATCGTCGACGTCGGTTCCGGTTTGGCTGGTTGGATTGGCTCTGGTGCTGGCGGCCTGCGAAGAGCCGGCCTCCGCCGATGCTCCGCAGTCGGCCCCGCCCGATGTCGGCATCGTGACGGTCAAACCCGAACAATTTGCCCTGACACGCGAATTGCCCGGCCGCGTCGCGCCGACGCGCGTGGCCGATGTGCGGCCGCGTGTGTCGGGAATCGTGGTCCAGCGCCTGTTCGAGCAGGGCAGCGACGTCAAGGCGGGCGACGCGCTCTATCAGATCGATCCCAAGCCGTTCGAGGTCGAATTACAGGCGAGTGAAGCCGCGCTCGAGCGGGCGAGGGCCGCCCTCGAGCTCGCCCAGCAGCAGGCGAACCGCTCGGCCGCCATGGTGAGGGCGCAGGCCATCGCCACGGCCCAGCACGAAATCGCCGTTGCCACGGTGGCCCAGAACAAGGCCGAAGTCGCCGCGCGCGAGGCCGATGTCGCGCGCGCCAAGCTCAATCTCGAATACGCGACGATCCGCGCGCCGATCGGCGGCCGCATCGGCGCGGCGCGCGCCACCGAAGGCGCGCTGGTCGTGCAGAACGAGACGTCCAATCTCGCCACCATCCAGCAGCTCGATACGATTTATGCCGACTTCACCCAGTCGGTCGCCGAGCTCAACCGCCTGCGCCGCGCCTTCGAAAGCGGCGACCTCGAGCGCCTGGCGCCCGACGCGGTGAAGGTGCGCCTGGTGCTGGATGACGGCACCACCTATGCGCACGCCGGCAAGCTGCTGTTCTCCGAGGCCCGCGTCGATGCCTCGTCGGGCCAGGTGACGCTGCGCGGCGAGTTCCCCAACCCGAACCGGGAACTGTTGCCCGGCATGTATGTCCGCGTCCTGCTCGACCAGGGCGTCGACAGCGACGCCATCACCGTTCCCGAGCAGGCGGTGCAGCGCAACGGCGGCGGCGGCAGCGAAGTCTTTGTCGTCAAGGACGACAATCGCACCGCGCTTCAGCCGGTACGGCTGGGTGCCGCGCAGGACGGCCGCTGGCTGGTCGCCGAGGGCCTGAAGCCCGGCGACCGCGTGGTGGTCGACGGCTTCCAGAAGTTCGCCGCCGGCGACAGCGTGAAACCGCGCTCGGTGATCCAGTCGGCGGAGGTCGAGAGGCCGCAGGTCATCGGCTCTCGCTGATAGTGTTCATGCTCTTCCGGACCGCGCGCTTCCAGCGCGCTCTTTATCATGTGGCGCGGTGGACGCGCGCGGTCCGGAAGACGATGATTTAGGTACCCGCACAATGGCGAGCTTCTTCATCGACCGGCCCATCTTCGCCTGGGTCGTCGCCCTCTTCATCTGCCTGATCGGCCTGATCTCGATCCCTCTGCTGGCGATCGCGCAGTACCCGATCATCGCGCCGCCCTCGATCTCGATCAGCACGAGCTATCCCGGTGCGTCGCCGGAGAATCTCTACAACTCCGTGACGCGGTTGATCGAAGAGGAGCTGAACGGCGCGTCGGGCATCCTGAACTTCGAATCGGCCTCCGATTCGCTGGGCCAGGTCGAGATCATCGCCAACTTCGAGCCGGGCACCGACCCGGCGCTGGCCTCGGTCGAGGTGCAGAACCGCATCAAGCGCGTCGAGGCACGCCTGCCGCGGGCGGTCATCCAGCAGGGCATTCTGATCGAGGAAGCGTCGAGCGCGGTGCTGCAGATCATCACGCTCTCCTCGACCGACGGCAGCCTCGACGAGGTCGGCCTGGGCGACTTCATGGTGCGCAACGTTCTGGGCGAGATCCGGCGCATCCCCGGCGTCGGCCGCGCCACTCTCTATTCGACCGAGCGGGCGCTGCGCGTGTGGGTCGATCCCGCCAAGCTGGTGGGCTACAACCTCACCGCCGACGACGTGAATGCCGCGATCATCGCCCAGAACGCGCAGGTCGCCTCGGGCAGCATCGGCGCCGAGCCCAGCCGGGCGAGCCAGAAGGTCGCCGCCCTGGTGCTGGTCAAGGGCCAGCTCGGCACGCCCGAGGAGTTCGGGGCGATCGTGCTGCGCGCCAATCCCGACGGCTCGACCGTCCGCCTGCGCGACGTGGCCCGGGTCGAGGTCGGCGGCATGGGCTACCAGTTCACGACGCGCCTGAACGGCAAGCCGACCGCGGGCCTCTCGGTGCTGCTGGCGCCGACCGGCAATGCGCTGGCGACCGCCAGCGCCGTCGAGGCCAAGATGAAGGAGCTGTCGCGCTTCTTCCCGTCCAACATCACCTACCAGATCCCCTACAACATCACGCCGGTCGTCGAAGCCTCGATCCAGAAGGTCGTCATGACCCTGATCGAGGCCGTGGTGCTGGTCTTCGTCGTGATGTTCCTGTTCCTGCAGAACATCCGCTACACGATCATCCCGACCATTGTCGTCCCGGTGGCCCTGCTCGGCGCCTCGGCCACGCTGCTGGCTGCCGGCTACTCGATCAACATGCTGACGCTGTTCGCCATGGTGCTGGCGATCGGCATCCTGGTCGACGACGCCATCGTCGTCGTCGAGAACGTCGAGCGCATCATGGCCGAGGAGGGGCTGTCGCCCAAGGAAGCGACCCGCAAGGCGATGTCGCAGATCACCGGCGCCATCGTCGGCATCACCCTGGTGCTCATGGCGGTGTTCCTGCCCATGGCGTTCTTCCCGGGCTCGGTCGGCATCATCTATCGCCAGTTCTCGGTGACCATGGTGGCCGCGGTCGGCTTCTCCGCACTGATGGCCCTGACGCTGACCCCGGCGCTCTGCGCGACCCTGCTGAAGCCGATCCCGGCCGGCCACGGCCATGCCAAGCGCGGCCTGTTCGGCCTGTTCAATCGCAGCCTCGACACGGTGCGCGACCGCTATGCCGGCGTGGTTGGCTGGTCGCTGAAGCGCACCGGCCGGTTGATGGCGATCTACGCCGCATTGCTGGTCTGCCTGGGATGGGCGCTGGTGCGCCTGCCCGGCGGCTTCCTGCCGATCGACGACCAGGGCTTCATCACCACCGACGTGCAGACGCCGTCGGATGCCTCCTTCAACCGCACCCAGGCCTCGGTCGAAGCCGTCGAGCGCTACCTGGCCGGCAAGCCCGGCATCAAGGACGTGACCTTCCTGACCGGCTACAGCTTCCTCGGCCAGGGCATGAACACGGCACAGGCTTTCATCACCCTGGAGGACTGGTCCGAGCGCGGCCCCGGAGAATCAGCCGCCGCCATCGTCGCGGATATCAACCGCGACCTGGCCTCGATCCGCGATGCCGAGGTCTCGGCCCTGCAGCCGGCGCCGATCGACAATCTCGGCAACTCCAGCGGCTTCAGCTTCCGCCTGCAGGACCGCGCCCAGAAGGGCTATGCCGCGCTGAAGGCGGCGAGCGAGCAGCTCACCAAGGCGGCCAATGCCAGTCCCGTGCTGCAGAACGTCTATGTCGAGGGCCTGCCCGAAGGGCCGCTGGTCAACCTGGTGATCGACCGCGAGAAGGCCATGGCTTTCGGCGTCACCTTCGAGGACATCAACAACACGATCTCGACCAACCTCGGCTCCAACTACGTCAACGACTTCCCCAATCGCGGCCGCATGCAGCGCGTCATCGTGCAGAGCGATGCGGCGGGCCGCATGCGGGCAGACGACATGCTGTCCTACTACGTGAAGAACGCCGACGGGCAGCTCGTCCCGTTCTCGTCCTTCGCCACCGTCGAATGGGCCAAGGGGCCGACGCAGATCGTCGGCTTCAACTACTATCCCTCGGTCCGCATCAGCGGCGAGGCCAGGCCCGGCTACACCAGCGGCGACGCCATCGCCGAGATGGAGAAGCTCGCGGGCCAGCTGCCGCGGGGCTTCGGCTACGAATGGACCGGCCAGTCGCTGCAGGAGAAGCTTTCCGGCTCTCAGGCGCCCTTCCTGCTTGCTCTGTCGGCCCTTGTGGTCTTCCTTTGCCTGGCCGCGCTCTATGAAAGCTGGACGATCCCGATCGCCGTGCTTCTGACCGTGCCGCTCGGCATGACGGGTGCGGTCATCGCGGCCAACCTGCGCGGTCTCTCCAACGACGTCTATTTCACCGTCGGTTTGATCACCATCATCGGGCTCGCCGCAAAGGACGCCATCCTGATCATCGAGTTCGCCAAGGACCTGCGCGCGCAGGGCAGGCCCCTGGTCGAGGCGACGCTGGAGGCCTGCCGCCTGCGATTCCGGCCGATCCTGATGACGGGCTTCGCCTTCGTCTGCGGCGTGCTGCCGATGGCGATCGCGACCGGCGCCGGGGGCAAGAGCCAGCAGGCGCTGGGCACCGGCGTCATGGGCGGCATGATCGCCGTCGTGGTTCTGGCGCTCCTGATGGTGCCGGTGTTCTTCGTCGTGGTGCAGCGCGTGCTCGGCCGCGACCGCGAGAAGGTCGCGCAGAAGGAAGTGCCGCCGGCTCCAGATCAGCTGGTTGCGACCGGACCGCAGGCCTAGCGACGCCTGTTGGAGGGCGTTTCATTCGGATGACAGCATTGCTTGCACCGGGTGCCGGCCACACAAGCGCTTTTTTGGCGCTCTACGGTCCGCCAAAATAGAACCTAAGTTGACTCACGAGAGAACTTAAGTTATATTGACCTTGCGCTCGCCTCCCGGCGGCTCTGCTCTATGCATCGTTTATCCGATCGTGTGCCAAGCCGCTCCAGCGGGCTGGTCATCCGTCCGGCTGCGTTCAGCCGGGCGGGAGCGATGATCTTCTGTAAGGGGGGCAGTCCAGCGGAAGGGTCTGCAGAAAATGCAAAAAATGCAGAAAATCCAAAAGCGGCGTGAATTCAATGGCTTGGCGGCCATCGGCCGACCTGCAAAAAATATGCAGAAAATGCAGAAATTCACGGGCTAGGCGACTGCAGTGCATGCACTGCGGCGGAGGGCGCAAGCCCTCGAGCCGCTGCTGGCGCCTAGCCGGCGGCCGCTGCCTCGTGTGCGGGCTGGACGGTCCGCAGGAAAGCACGCGCGAGGGCATGGCCTGCCCGATCGGCCGCCGCGGCATGGCGCGCGGCCATCTCGGAATAGCGGTCGAGCCAGCCGGGGGCCATTCGCTCGGCGATGTCGCGAAACTCGGTCAGCCACGCTTCCACAACTTCGATACTGGCCTCGAAGTGGAACTGCATGCCGTAGGCGGCGCGGCCGATGCGGAAGCACTGGTTGGCGACGACCGGGCCCGACACGAGCCGCACGGCCCGCTCGGGTAGGGAGAACGTGTCGACATGCCAATGGAAGCTCTCGAAGCGAGGGCCGAGGTCGCGGAACAGCGGGTCGGCGGCGCCGTCCGGCGTGACGTCGAGCGCCGTCCAGGCGAATTCCCTGGCGCTGCCCAGGATGTTCTCGCCACCGTAGGCGCGCGCCAGCAGCTGGCCGCCCAGGCAGATCCCGAGCACGGCCTTGTCGGCGTCGCCGAAGCGGCGCATCAGGCCCGCGAGGGCGGGAAGGTAAGGGTAGTCGGCATCGTCGACCGCGCTCTGCTTGCCGCCGAGGACGATCAGGCCGTCATGATCGTGGAGTCCCGACGGCAGGACGCCGTCCCGCCAGGGCCGAAACAGCTCTACCTCGGCGCCCGCTTCGTCCAGTGCCCGGCCCAAGGTGCCGAGCTGCGTCCTGTCCATGTTTTCGACGACGGCGATGCGCACCACGCTTACCTCGCGAACGACTGTCGGGCGACCTTACTCGACCGTGACGGATTTCGCGAGATTGCGCGGCTTGTCGATGTCGCATCCCCGCTGCCGTGCGACATGGTAGGCGAGAAGCTGCAGCGGGATGTTGAGCAGCAGGGGATCGAGCTCGGGCTCGAGCGCCGGCACCTCGAAGGAGCAGTCGAACGGGGCGTGCGTCTGGCCGGGATGCGTGATGGCGATGACGGGTCCGCCGCGCGCCTTGATCTCCTCGATGGTCGAGACGTTCTTGGCGAAAAGATCGTCGCGCGGCAGGACGATCACCGTGGGCGTCTCGGGCGTCACCAGGGCCAGCGGCCCGTGCTTGAGCTCGGAGGCGGGATAGGCCTCGGCGTGGAGATAGCTGATCTCCTTGAGCTTCAGCGCGCCTTCCATGGCGATGGCGTAGCCCGCCGACCGGCCGACATAGAAGGCATGCTCGGCGCCCTGGAGGAATTGCGCCAGGCTCGCGATTTCATCCTCGCGCTCGAGGATCGCCCCGACGCGATCGGGCAGCGCGTCCAGCGCCCTGAGCAGGCGCGCGCCGTTGGCGTTGGACAGGTCGTGCAGCCGCCCGAGATGGACGGCGAGCAGCGCCAGGGCGGCGACGCTGCAGGTGAAGGTCTTGGTCGAGACCACGGCGACCTCCGGGCCGGCATGAAGATAGATGCCCTGGCCGCATTCGCGCGCGATGGTGCTGCCGACGACGTTGACGATGCCCATCACTCGGCCGCCCTTGCGCTTGATCTCCTGCACGGCTGCGAGCGTGTCGAAGGTCTCGCCCGACTGGCTGACCGCGATATAGAGCGTGTCCATCTCGATCACGGGATTGCGGTAGCGGAACTCCGATGCCGGCTCGGCCTGGCAGGGGATGCGCGCCAGCTGCTCGATCAGGTGCGCGCCCACGGCGCCCGCGATGTAGGCGGCGCCGCAGCCCAGGATCCGGATGCGCCGCACGTCGAGAAGCTCGCGCGCCGTCAGCGTGATGCCGCCGAGATGCGTGGTCTGGAAGCGCGGCTCCAGCCGTCCGCTCAAGGTGCGCCGCAACGCTTCGGGCTGGTCGGCGATCTCCTTGCGCATGTAGTGGTCGAACGCACCCTTGTCGAAGGACTCGTCCTTCCAGACCATGGCCGACGGCGTCTTGACCGTACTGGTGCCGTCGAGCTTGCGCGTCTCGTAGCCGTCGGCGCGCACGATCGCGATCTCGCCGTCATCGAGATGCACGACGCTGGTGGCGTGCCGCACGAAGGCCGAGGCATCGGAGGCGAACAGCGTCTCCTTGTCTCCCAGGCCCAGCATGACCGGGCTGCCGTTGCGCGCCACGACCAGCACGTCGGGACGCTCGGCATCCATGACCGCGAGGCCGTAGGTGCCGACCACCAGCTTCAGCACCGCGCTCACCACGGCCTCCAGCGGCGAGCCGTCGTCCATCAGCGCGACCAGATGGGCGATCACCTCTGTGTCGGTGTCGGAGCTGAAGGTCGTGCCCTGGGCGGCGAGCCGGGCCCGCAGCGCCGCCGCATTCTCGATGATGCCGTTGTGCACGACGGCGTAGCGACCGGCGCTGTCGCTATGGGGATGGGCGTTGCGGTCGCTCGGCTCGCCGTTGGTCGCCCAGCGGGTATGGGCGATGCCCGTCGTGCCCTTGAAGCGCAGAGGTTTCAGCTCATCGAGCTCGCGCACACGTCCCTTGCGCTTGGCGATCCTGAGCGCGCCCTTGGCGGCGATGGCGATGCCGGCCGAATCGTAGCCGCGATACTCCAGGCGATTGAGCCCGGCCATCAGGATGGGGGCGGCTTGGCGCCTGCCGACATAACCGACGATGCCGCACATAAAGGAGTTCCTAGCCGTAGATGATGCGGCGCAGCTGCCGCGTGGTGTAGGTCGGCGCCGGAAAGCGGCGTGCCGCGAGCTCGGCCTGGAGCCGGACGAAGATCGCGGTGTTCGAGAGACCCTGCCGCTGCAGCGCCAGATGGCGCCGGCGGACGAACGCCTCGGGCTCCTCGGCCAGGAACGACAGGACCTCGTCGACCATGCGACGAGCCTCCTTGGGCTCCAACCTCGATGTCCGGGCCAGGTACTCCACGAGCTCGTCCAAATCGTCCAACTCGGCGTCGTTCACGGAAACCTCTAGTCGTCCGTTAGGCCGAATTGTACCGTTTTGCCCGAATTCGGGCAAAAAGCCCTTCCTCCCCGGCGAAGCCGGGGAGGTGTCCGCGAAGCGGACGGAGGGGTCATGGGCTACTGTGTTGATGCTCATGACCCCTCCGGCCCTGCGGGCCACCTCCCCATCGAAGACGATGGGGAGGAAGCTAGACGCCGCGCAGCCGAGCGGGGTCGAAGGCCCGCAGACGCCCTGCCGCAAAGGGCCGGAGATCGACCTGGTGGGCGGCGCCGTCGAGGATCAGCTCGGCCATGGCCTCGCCGGTCGCCGGCGCGTTCAGCATGCCCCAGACGCTGTGGCCGGTGGCGACATAGGCTCCTTCGACGCCCGGCACCTGGCCGATCAGCGGCAGGCCGTCGTCGGTGACCGGGCGAAAGCAGGCCTGCCGCGCCGTGATCGGGGCCGTGGCCAGCGCCGGTGAGATGGTCCGGCACATCGCCTCGAGCCGGTCGTGCGCGCCCTCGTCGGGCGTGACCTGCGCGGGATCGACCGGCAGCGGCTCCGTGCTCGAGACCGCGCACACCCAGGTCGTGCCGTCGGCGCGCGGAAAGATCTCCGGCGTCAAAACCTCGCCGCTCGACTCCTGGTACTCGAGGAACAGCGCCTCCGCGGCAATCGCCTCGCCGGTCCGGAAGATCAGGCTGTGGCCCTTGTAGCCGTAGACCGCGGGCAGCGGCAGCCAGCGCGTCGCCAGGATCGACCAGGGTCCCATGGCGATGACCACCGCGTCGCCTTCGACGATCTCGCCGTCTTCGAGCACGACGCCGCGCGCGCTGCCGCTCTTGTCGCGCACCAAGTCGACGGCCGTGCCGTGACGAAGGCCACCGCCCAGCTTCTCGGCGGCGGCGATCAGGCCTCTGGTGAAGGCGCGCGGCTCGACCAGCGCCGTGGTCTGCGGCGAGCCGAGCCGGCCTGTGAGCGTCACCGCTTCGGACAGCCACGGCCGCTCGCCCGGACCGCGCGCGTCGCCACTTTCGACGGCGTAGCCACCGTAGGTGTCGAGGCGCCCATAACCCCACGGATTGCCGAGCGTGTCGGCGAGCTCGGCATGCAGCGCGAAGCTCCGTCGCGCCAGCCGGTCGAGCGCGCTGCCGCGGCACCAGTCGAACGCCAGGAAGCCGCCGGATTTGCCGGAGGCTGCGCCGGCGACTTCGTGGCGCTCGATGACGATGGGCGCAGCGCCGCGTCGACTGAGGAAGTAGGCAATGGAAGCGCCGATCGCGCCGCCGCCGCAGATGACGATGCGTTTGGCTGGGCTCATGCCCTCACTCTACCGGCCCGTCAGGCGTCGGCGTAGCTCACTTTCTCCGCAGTCGCGCCGGGATGCACGACGGCGCCGCCGGCGGCGTTGCCGACGGTCTGGGCGTAGCGCCACAGCGCGCCCGTCGGGTGCGGCGTCGCGCGCGGTTGCCAGTGCCGGCGGCGTTCTTCGAGCTCGGAAGTGGAGACCAGCAGGTCGATCGTGCCGGCATCGGCATCGATGGCGATCCTGTCGCCGTCCTTGACCAGGGCGATCGGGCCGCCGACGGCCGCCTCGGGCCCGAGATGGCCGACGCAGAGGCCGCGCGTGCCGCCGGAGAAGCGCCCGTCGGTCACCAGCGCCACGTCCTCGCCCATGCCCTGGCCGTAGATGGCGGACGTCGTCGCCAGCATCTCGCGCATGCCCGGTCCGCCGCGCGGCCCCTCGTAGCGGATCACCAGGACTTCGCCGGCCCTGTAGTCGCGTCTCAGGACAGCGGCGAGGCAATCCTCTTCCGATTCGAAGATTCGGGCCGGGCCGGTGAGCGCGCGCCGTTTCAGATGCGCCACCTTGCAGATCGCACCCTCAGGCGCGAGCGAGCCTTTCAGGCCGACCACGCCGCCGCTCGGCGAGAAGGGACTTTTGGCCGGCCGCAGAATGTCCTGCCCGGTCGGCACCACCACGTCGGCATGGTTCTCTGCCAGCGTCCTGCCGGTGACCGTGAGGCAGTCGCCATGCAGGTAGCCGCCGTCGAGCAGCGCCTTGATCAGCGCGGGCACGCCGCCGATCCGGTAGAGGTCGATCGCCATGTAGCGACCGGCCGGCTTCATGTCGGCGAGGTAGGGCGTGCGGCGGAAGACGTCGACCACGTCGGCGAGGTCGAACTTGATGCCCGCCTCGTTGGCGATCGCCGGCAGGTGCAGCGCGCTGTTGGTCGACCCGCCCGAGGCGGCGACGACGGCGGCGGCGTTCTCCAGCGATTTCCGGGTGACGACGTCGCGCGGCCGGATGTTGCGCGCGATCAGATCCATCACCGTCCGCCCGCAGGCGGCGGCGATCGCGCCGCGCCTGGCATCGACGGCGGGAACGAAGCCGGAGCCGGGAAGGGCGATGCCCATCGCTTCCGACACCGCCGCCATGGTGCTGGCCGTGTATTGGCCGGGGCAGGCGCCGATGGTCGGGCAGGCCGCCACTTCCAGACGCTGCAGCTCGTCGCGGCCGATCTTGCCGCCGGTGTAGGAGCCGACGCCTTCGAACACTTCGACGACGCCGACCTGGCGGCCATCGAGGTTGCCGGGCAGCAGGGAGCCGCCATACAGGAACACCGACGGCACGTTGAGGCGCACCATCGCCATCATCACGCCCGGCAGGGTCTTGTCGCAGCCGGCGAGGCCCACGATGGCGTCGTAGCAATGGCCGCGCACGACCAGCTCGATCGATTCGGCGACCAGCTCGCGCGACACCAGCGACGCCTTCATGCCGCGATGGCCGTTGGCGATGCCGTCGGTCACGCTGGCCGAGGTGAACTCGAAGGGCGTGCCGCCGGCCTCGCGCACGCCCATCTTCACGAACTGGGCCTGGTCGTGCAGCGGCATGTTGCAGGGCGAGGATTCGCTCCAGGTGGTGGCGATGCCGATCAGCGGCTTGTCGAGATCCCCGGGTGCGAGGCCGGTGCCGAGCATCATCGCGCGCATCGGCGCCTTCTCGGGTCCCTCGGTGACGTGGCGGCTGGGCAGGCGGCTCTTGTCGAAACGCGGCATGGAAAAAGGCTCCTTCAAAATCCCGTCATCCCGACCGGAGCCGAGCCCCTCGACTTCGCTCGGGACAGGCTACGCGAGGCGGAGTGGAGGGACCTGTTCTGTTGATGTGTCGACAAGAAAAGGTCCCTCGACTGCGCCGCCCCTTCGGGCGGCTTCGCTCGGGATGACGGGAAAGTCGGGAGACTTGCTCCTGCAGCCAACCTTGGTCCAATATATTGATATCCGCTTATTGATACCGATTCAGTATGAACCCGCTGGACCTGCGCCGCCTTCGCTACTTCGTGGCTGTCGCCGAGGAGCTGCACTTCGGCCGCGCCGCGCGGCGGCTCAATGTCTCGCAGCCGCCGCTCAGCGTTCAGATCCGCACCCTCGAGCGCGAGGTCGGTGCGCCGCTGCTGGTGCGCACGCAACGGCGCGTCGAGCTCACCGAGGCCGGACGCGTGCTGCTCGACGAAGCGCGACGCCTGCTCGGCCAGGCCGAGGCCGCGGTCGTCCACGCCCGCCGCGCCGCCCAGGGCACGGTGGGCCGGCTCGCCGTCGGCTTCGTCAGCACCGTCGACTACAGCATCCTGCCGCCGCTGGTCCGCCGCTTTCGGCAGAGGCATCCGGGGATCGCCCTGAAGCTGCTGGAGCTGACGGGAGACCGCCAGCAGGCGCTGCTGCAATCCGGCGAGCTCGATCTCGGCCTGTCGATACTGCCGTCGCCTGCGCCGGGCCTCACGCGGCGGCCGGTCTTCCGCGAGCCGCTGATCGCAGCCGTGCCGGCCAGCCATCCGCTCGCCGGCCGCCGTCGCATCGCGTTGCGTGCGCTCGCAGCGGAGCCCTTCATCCAGTTCCCGCGCGAGCTGGCGCCCGGCCTCTACGATCTCGCGATCGCCGCCTGCCGGGGCGCGGGTTTCACGCCGCATCTCGCGCAGGAGGCGATCCAGATGCAGACCATCCTCGGCCTGGTCGCGGCGGGCCTCGGCGTCGCCGTGGTGCCGCACTGCATGTCGAAGCTGCAGCGCCCCGACGTGCGCTATCTCGCGCTCGATGCGCGCGGCTTCGAGGTCGAGACCGTGGCGCTATGGCACTCCGAGAATTGCGCTCCGGCGCTCAAGTCGCTGATCGCCGAGCTGCCGGCCGAGCGTCAGAGAGGATGATCGAGTGTTGCCATTTTCTCCGTCATCCCGAGCGAAGCCGCCCAAAGGGCGGCGTAGTCGAGGGACCTCGTCTTACCGATGCATCGACAGAACAGGTCCCTCCACTTCGCCTCGCGTAGCCTGTCCCGAGCGAAGTCGAGGGGCTCGGCTCCGGTCGGGATGACGGGTGTTGGAACGTCAGGGGTGACCGAGCAGCGCCTGACGGAAACGATCCTTCAGATGCGCGCCGTCCTGCGGCGGCATGACGAACTCGAGCTTCTCGACCATCACCTTGACCAGGCGGAAGACCGGGCCCTTCCTGGTCCGCGCGGCCGCCACGAGCTCGGCGACCTCGCCCGCATCGCGCACGGTGCCGACATCGGCGATGCCGCAGCCCTTGGCGATCATCGCCAGGTCGGCGCCGGCGCCCGACTCGGTCGGTCCGTTGTTGCGCGGGCTGGTGTGCGAGGCCTGGTTGCCGGTCTCGCCGAACTTCTCGTTGTCGAGCACGACGATGGCGAGGTTCTCGGGCTGCTGCGTCGCCACCGTGGCGAGCGAGCCCAGGCTCATCATCAGGTCGGCGTCACCCGTGATCACGAGCACGCGCTTGCCGGGCTGCGCCAGGGCGAGACCCAGGCCCATGCTGACCGGCGCGCCCATGGCGCCCCACAGCGGCATGTTGAGCGGACGGTCGCCCGCCTCGGTGATGTCCCAGTTCGACGAGCCGAGGCCCGCGATCACCAGAAGGTTGTCGTCGGCGCCTTCGAGGATCTTCTTGACCAGCGGACGACGCTGCAAAGTGGCCTTGCTCATTTAGCGGTCTTCTTTCCGAAATCCTTGATGCCGATCAGCTTCTGGCGCAGCAGCACGGCGACCGACTGGCCGCCGTTGAAGGCGGCGCGCGCCGCGGCATCGACCGTGGCCTTCACCTCTGAGGCCTTGTCGACGGAGTAGACCAGCACGCCCATGGCTTCGAGCACCTTGGGCGTGCCCTGGCCCATCGGGTACTGCCAGGACTTGAACTCGCCCCACTCGCCGCGCATCGTGATCAAGGTCAGGAACGGAAAGCGCAGCGTCTTGGTGAGCCCCATCAGGTTGATGGTGTTGCCCACGCCCGAGCTCTGCATCAGCAGCGCCGAGCGCTGGCCGCCCAGCCACGCACCGGCGGCCAGGCCGATGCCTTCCTCCTCGGTGGTGAGCGGCACGGTGCGGATCGAGTTCGAGCGCTGGCAATGCTCGATCAGCCGCGAATGGCCGGCATCGGGCACGTGATAGACCTGCTTGACGTCGTGGGTCTGGAGGACCTCGAAGATCTCGTCGCGCCAGTCGGCGCTGGTTTGGGCGTTCATGCCCGTTCTTCTAGCTATCGCCGCCCGGTATTTCGACAGCTATTCGCCGAGACCAGATATAACGATATTGTATCGCTCCATGGAGCTCGCCCAACTTCGCACCCTGATCCACGTTGCCGAGCTCGGCAGCCTCAGCAAGGCGGCCGACCGGCTGCACATCGCCCAGCCGGCGCTGAGCCGCCAGGTCCGGCTGCTCGAGGAGGAGCTGGGCGTCCGGCTGTTCGCGCGCCACGGCCGCGGCATGGTCCTGACCGAGCAGGGCCGGGAAATCCTGAAGCACGCGACGCGCGTGATGTCCGAGCTTGAGGAGATCCGCGCCGCCGCCTCGGACGCCGGCGCGCCGTTGCGCGGCCAGATCGCCATCGGCTTTCCGCCCACGGTGGCCGACATCGTCTCGGTGCCGCTGGTCGCGTCCTTCGGCAAGGCGCATCCGCAGGTCGAGCTGCGCCTGGTCGCCGCCTACACGGGCTACCTGCTCGACTGGCTGCATCGCGGCGAGATCGACGTCGCCGTGCTCTACGACCCGCACGCTGCGCGCTCGCTGCGCTCGCAGCCGCTGCTGTTGGAGGATCTGTTCCTGATCGGGCCGCCGGACGCCGGTTTCTCAAGCGACCATGCGGTCGCGTTCAAGCAGCTCGACGGTAAGCGCATGCTGCTGCCCAGCGTACGCCATGGCTTGAGGACGATTGTCGAGCGCTGCGCAACGGAAGCAGGCATCGCGCTCGTCGTGGCCGTCGAGACCGATTCCTACGCGACGCTGAAGGATCTGGTGCGCCACGGCCATGGCTGGACGATCCTGCCGCTCGCTCCGATCCACGACGATATCGCGGCGGGCCGGCTGACGGCCGCGCCGCTGATCGATCCGGTACCGGTGCGGCGCCTGGTCCTGTCGTATCCCGCCGATCGCCCTCTGCCGAGACTGGCGCGCTTCGCCGGCGAGGCGATCGCCGGCATCGTGGCCGACAAGGTCGAGCGCGGCATCTGGGCGGGGCAGTTGCTGAGGTAACTCATGCTCTTCCGGACCGCGCGC
>JACPOB010000181.1:27753-50211 GCA_016185145.1 Rhodospirillales bacterium
TGCTGAGGTAACTCATGCTCTTCCGGACCGCGCGCAGCCTGCGCGCTCATGATCATGAGCGCGCAGGATGCGCGCGGTCCGGAAGAATATGAGTTACGCCTGCGGCAGCAGTTGCGCCGTCAACTCCTCGGCCACGTCCTTCATGTCGTTGGCGAGCTTGAGCGACGTCGCGCGGTCGAGCTGATTGCCTAGGCCGACTGCGGCGAGCGTATGGGTGATGGTGCCGCGGCCGTTCAACACCGGCACGGCCACGATCGTCACGCCGGAGATGTAGTTGCCGCGATCGATGCTGAATTTCTGGCGGCGCGTGAGGTCGACTTCCTTGCACCAGCTGTCGTAGTCGGGCGCGTTGTGCCAGCGCAGCCGGTGGAAGCGCTTCTCGATCTCGGGCCACGGCTGCTCGGTGAAGGCCGCGAGACAGCGTCCCGTGGCACTGATCAGGGCAGGGAAGCGGCTGCCGACGTCGACATGCAGGCGCACCGGCGCCTGCGAGCGCGCCAGCGCCACCACGACCATGTGGTCGAGGTCGGGCAGTTCCACGCCGATCGCCGTGACGGGATAGCGCCTCGACAGCTCGTCGAGCCTGGGCCGCACGAGGTTGGGGAAGTCGCCGTTCTCCAGCACGGCGCGCGCCAGCGGCAGCATGCCGACTCCCAGGCTGTACTGCTTGGTGAGCGGCTCCACGCGCACAAGCCGCTCGGCCATCAAGGCGCGCAGGATATGCAGCGTGGTGCTGGGCACGAGCTCCAGCGACTGCGCGATCGCCTTGAGGCCAAGCGGCGTGCGGCTGCGGCTCAGCAGGCGAAGGATCGCGACCGCGCGGGTGACGGCGGGAACGGCGCGGATGCGAGGAGCGGGGCGGGCTGACATGATTGTCTATATACAAATATAGAGTCTATTGTACAATAAGGTTGCGCACGCCAAGATGCCGGCCATGGCGAGGCTGACCGACATCACGAGCTACGCGGACGCGCAGGCCGAGTTCTCCTCCGCGAAGCTGTGGGAACTGTTCGACGGCGATCGCGCGCATCTCAACATCGCGCACGAGTGCATCGACCGGCATGCCGGCCGCGCTAGCCCCGCGGTAATCGTCGTTCGTGCCGACGGCTCGAGCGAGACGCTGAGCTTCCGCGACATCGCCGAGGATTCGGCGCGTTTCGCCCACTGGCTGGCTGCTCAGGGCGTGCGGCCCGGCGATCGCGTCGCCGTCATGCTCGAACCGTCGCGCGCCTTCTATGCGGCCGTGTTCGGCACCATGAAGATCGGCGCCATCGCCGTACCGCTGTTCACGCTGTTCGGGCCCGACGGCGTGAAGCTGCGCGTCGACGATTGCAAGCCCAGCCTGCTGGTCACCAACGCCGAGAAGGCGCCGCTTCTTGCCGCGGCCGGTCCGCGGGTCGTCGTCGCGGACACTGTCTTCTTCGCGGAACTGCAGCGCTTCGAGCCGCACTTCGCTGCCGATACGGCGGCCGATTCGCTCGCGATCTTCCAGTACACGTCGGGCACGACCCGCGAGCTTCCCGAGGCCGTCAAGCACAGCCACCGCTCGATCGTGACCTTGATGGTGGCGGCACTCTACGGCACGGGCCTGCGGCCGGGCGATCGCTTCATCTGCCCGTCGTCGCCCGCCTGGGGCCACGGCCTGTGGCACGGAACCCTGGCGCCGCTGGCGCTCGGCATCACCGTCGGCGCCTACGCCGGCAAGTTCAGTGCCGAGCGGCTGTTGTCGGCGCTGCAGGAGCACCGGTTCACCAACATATCGGCGGCGGCCACGCACTATAGGATGATGCGCAACTCGGGCGCGGCGGGCCGCTACCGCTACGGCATCGAAAAACTCTCCTTCACCGGCGAGCCGATCGACAGCGAGACGGCCGACTTCGTCGAACGGACGTTCGGCCGGCCGGCCTGCAGCATGTACGGCACGACCGAGATCGGCGTGATCCTGGTGAGCTATCCGGGAGCGTCGGATTTTCCGGTGAAGCGCGGCTCGCTCGGCAAGCCGATCCCCGGCGGCCGCGTCGAGGTGCACGACGCCGAGGGCAAGCCCTGTGCGCCGGGCGTGACGGGCGAGATGAAGGTATGGCGTCACGATCGCTGGATCGCCACCAAGGACCTCGGGCGCATCGACGAGGATGGCTACTTCTTCCATGGCGGCCGCGCCGACGACGTCATCATCTCGGCCGGCTGGACCATGAGCGCCGTCGAGATCGAGGACGCGATCCTGAAGCATCCCGACGTGCGCGAGGCCGGCGCGATCGGCGTGCCCGACGCATTGCGCGGTCAGGTCGTGAAGGCCTTCGTCGTCACCGAGCGCCAGGGCGACGAGGCCTTTGCGCGCGAGATCCAGGATCTCGTGCGCCAGCGTCTGAGCCAGCACGAGTATCCGCGCCAGGTCGAGTTCGTCGCCGAGCTGCCCAAGACGCCGGCCGGCAAGATCAACCGCAAGATTTTACGTACGAGGGAAAACGCTCATGCCGGATAGGACCATCGAACGCAGCTTTCCGAAGATCACCGAGAAGGGGCTGGACGAGCTGCGCCAGCGCATCGGCGTGAAGATCGGCGTGACCGCCGAGCCGTGGTGCCACGAGGCGACGCGCGACAACATCCGCCACTACGCGCACGGCATCGGCGACGACAATCCGCTGTGGTGCGTGCCGGAATACGCTGCCAGGACGAAGTTCGGCGACGTGATCGCCCTGCCGAGCTTCCTGTTCACGACCAGCCGCATCATCTCGGGCTATGTCGGCGGCCTGCCGGGCATCCATGCCATGTGGTCGGGATCGGACTGGAACTGGCACAAGACCGTGCACCGCAACGACGAGATCAGGACCGAGGCCTGGCTGAAGGACCTGATCGTGCACGAGACCCGGTTCGCCGGCCGTGCTGTCCAGCAGATCTATCACGTCGATTTCTTCAACCAGAAGGGCGAGCTGGTGGCCGATGCCGACAGCTGGTGCTTCCGCACCGAGCGCGACCACGCGCGCGAGAAGGGCACCAAGTACCAGGAGGTCAAGGCGCGCGCGCCGCGGCGCTACTCCGAGAAGGAGCTGGCCGACGCCTACAAGCTCTACGCCGAGGAGAAGATCCGCGGCAGCGAGACTCGATACTGGCAGGACGTGAGCGAAGGCGAGGCGCTGCCCACCATGCTCAAGGGGCCGATGACGGTCACCGGCTTCATCGCCTACGCCCAGGGCTGGGGCGGCCTCTACATCCGCGCCAACAAGCTCGCGTGGAAGCTCGTCGACGCCCATCCCGGCCTCGGCATCGCCAACCGTTTCGGCATTCCCGACTGCCCCGAACGCGTGCACTGGGAGGAGGAGTTCGCCCACGAGGTCGGCGCTCCCGGCGCCTACGATTACGGCCCCGAGCGCGCCTCGTGGCTGACCCACCAGCTCACCAACTGGATGGGCGACGACGGCTTCCTGCGCAACGCCACCTGCAAGATCCGCCGCCACAATCCGGCGGGCGACATCCTGTTCATCAAGGCCAAGGTGAAGCGCAAGTTCGTCGACAACGGCCGCCATCTGGTCGAGATCGAGCAGGAGGCGCGCAATCAGGACGACGAGCTGTCGGTGCTCGGCACCGGCATCGTCGAGTTGCCGAGCCGCTGATGCACGGACTGCCGGGCCGGCACAAACCTCATCCTGAGGAGCATCGCGCAGCGATGCGTCTCGAAGGATGGGCAACAAACGAGGTGCTCGTTCCCACCCTTCGAGACGCGCCCTTCGGGCGCTCCTCAGGGTGAGGTCAAATTATGAATCTTTAGGGAGTGAAACAATGAAACGGAGAGTCTTTGCTTACGCGTTTGTCGCCAGCCTCGCGTTGGGTCTTCCGGCCAACGCTCAAACCTGGCCATCCAAGCCGATCAAGATCGTCGTGCCCTATCAGGCGGGACAGGGCACCGATGTCGGCGCGCGGCTGTTCGCCGAGCAGCTCACCAAGGCGCTGGGCCAGCAGGTCTTTGTCGACAACAAGCCGGGCGCCGGCGGCAACATCGGCACGGCCGACGCCGCCCGCTCGCCCAACGACGGCTACACGCTGCTGATGGGCACCGTGGCGACGCAGACCATGAACGAGTTCCTCTATCCGTCAGTCGGCTACGATTCGCAGAAGGACTTCGAGCCGATTGCCCTGGTCGGCATGCTGCCCATGGTGATCTCGGCCAATCCCTCCTTCGCGGCCAACTCGGTGGCCGAGCTGGTCGCGGCGGCCAAGGCCAAACCCGACAAGATCGACATCGCCCTGCCCAGCACGACGGCGCGGCTGGTGTTCGAGCTCCTGAAGACCCAGAGCGGCGCGCCGCTGTTCGGCGTGCCCTACAAGGGCTCGGCGACGGCCATGCAGGAAGTGACCGGTGGTCAGCTGCCGGTGATCATCGACACCGCGACGGCGACGCGCGGCCAGGTGGCGGGCGGCAAGCTGAAGCCGCTCGGCATCACGACGCTGAAGTCGAGCGAGCTGATGTCCGGCGTGAAGTCGGTGGCGGAGCAGGGCTTTCCGGGCTTCGAGGTCACGGCGTGGAACGCGCTCTACGCGCCCAAGGGAACGCCGAAAGCCATCGTCGACCGCCTCAACGCCGAGATCGCCAAGATCCTCGCCCAACCCGAGACGCGCCAGCGCCTGCTGCAGATCGGCTTCGAGCCGGCCAGCGGAACGCCTGAACAATTAGCCGCCTTCGAGAAGCGCGAGCGCGATAAATGGGGACCGCTGATCAAGGCGGCCGGCCTCAAGGGCGACTGACGGTCGCCGGCAATCAAGAAAAGACTGAGGAAACGCCAAGAAGGAGAAGACGATGCACAAGATGATTGGCCGACGTCCGGTCGTGGTGGGCATGCTCGGCGCCGCCGTCGTGGGCGGTCGTGCAGGGGCGCAGTCGCCCATCAAGTGGGACCTCTATGCCGTGACCGGCGTCACCCATCCGATCACGCTGCGCTACAAGGAATTCGCCGAAGAGGTCAAGAAGGCGACCAACGGCAAGCTGGAGATCGTGGTGCGGCCGGCCGGCGAGTTGCCGTTCCGCGCAACGGAGGTCGTCAAGGTGGCGGGCGACGGCCAGGTGCAGCTCGCCGAGGCCTATATGGGATTCATCTCCGGCACGGTGCCCCTGGCCTCGATGACCAGCCTTCCGTTCCTCGTGCGCAACGCCCAGGAGCTCGAAAAGGTCTGGCCGATCGTCGACAAGTTCACGGCGCCGCTGTTCGCCAAGGCCGGTGTGAAGAACCTCTTCTATCACACCTGGCCGATACAGAACGTCTTCGGCAAGGGCAAGCCGATCCGCACCATCGAGGACTTCAAGGGCCGCAAGATCCGTTCGACAGACGGCAAGCAGGCCGAGATGCTGAAGCAGCTCGGCGCCGCGTCGGTCAGCCTGACCACGGCGGAGGTGCCGGTGGCCATGGAGCGCGGCGTCGCCGACGGCTTCATCACGGCCGGCTTCAACGTCGTCGGCGCCAAGTGGTACGAGTTCGTGCAGTGGGCTTGGCTGGGCGACATCCATATCGGCGGCCCCGACTACACGCTGGTCAACATCGCCGCCTACGACAAGCTCGACGCCGATACGCGCGCCAAGCTCGACGCGGTGGCAAAGGACTACGCGCCGCGCTTCCGTGCCGCCAATCTCGGCGACGAGGCCAAGGATCTCGAAATCCTCAAGACGCAATACAAGGTCGATCTCTTCGTGCCGCCCAAGGAGCAGATCGACGCGCTCATGGCCAAGATGCGGCCCTACTGGGAGCAGTGGTCGGCATCGCAGGGAGCCAACGGCACGGCGATGCTCAAGGAGATCCAGGCCGCGCTCGGCAAGTGACGGGGGCAGCCATGCAACCTTCCCCCGACGCGCCCTCGCGTGGTGCGCTCGACCGCTGGGCCGGGCGCCTTGCCCGGGCTTGCGGCGTGCTCGCGGCCACGGCCGTCGTCGCCATCCTGGCGATCGTCTGCATCGAGACGGTGCTGCGGCAGTTCGATGCCTCGCTGCTGGTGACGGACGAGATCGCGGGCTACCTCAACGCCGCCGCGATCTTCCTCGGCCTGGCGTGGACGCTGCGCGAGGGCGGCTTCATCCGCGTCGAGCTGCTGTACGACCGGGCCGTAGGCAACCTCAAGCAGGCGCTGCGCTGGCTGATCGTGCTGACCGCAGCGATCTTCTCGGCGCTCACACTCTGGGTTTGCATCCGGCAGGTGATCTACGCCTTCGACCGCGACACGCGCGCCGTGTCGATCATCGACACGCCCGAATGGATCCCGCAATCGGTGATGGTGCTGGGGCTGGCTGTCCTGCTGCTCCAGCTCGTGGCCTGGATCGTCGATCGTGTCCGGCACATTCCCTGAGCGGCGACCATGACCCTGGAACTTCTCACCCTGATCCTGGTCGTCAGCCTTGCCGTCATGTTGATGGCTGGCCAGTGGACGGCCTTCGCGCTCGGCATCTGCGGCGTGCTGGTGCTCTATCTCAGCAAGGGCATGCTTGGATTGACGGCACTGTCGTCGGTCGTCTGGAACAACGCCAACAGCTACATCCTGATCGCCGTGCCGATGTTCCTGCTGATGGGCGAGATCATCCTGCGCAGCGGGGTCAGCAGCTACTTCTACCGTGGCGTCGTCGTCCTGCTCGGCCGCCTGCCCGGCGGGCTGCTGCATGCCAACATCGCGAGCTGCGCGGTATTCTCGGCCGTCTCCGGCTCGAGCGTCGCCACGGCGGCGACGGTCGGCACGGTGGCCATTCCCGAGATGCTGTCGCGTGGCTACGAGCCCAAGACGGTGTTCGGCTCGCTCGCCGCAGGCGGCACGCTCGGCATCCTGATCCCGCCCAGCATCGTCATGGTGCTGTACGGCGCGCTGGTCGAGGAATCGATCGCCCGCCTGTTCATGGCGGGCGTGCTGCCCGGCCTGCTCATGGCCGGCATCTTCATGGTCTTCATCGCCGTCCTGCTGCTGCTGAAGCCGTCCTACGCGCCGCCGCGCGAGGCCGGCAAGGCGCGAAGGATCGGTGAAGCGGTCCATGTCTTTCCAGTCCTGGGCCTGCTGGTCGTGGTGCTGGGCAGCATCTATTCCGGCATCGCCACGCCGACCGAGGCGTCCGCTCTGGGGGCCGCCGGCGCCATCGTTCTCGCCCTCGGCTATCGCAGCTTCACCCGCAAGGTGTTCACCGAATCGCTGATGGCGACCGTCAAGACCACCTGTATGGTCGCGCTGATCATCATCTGCGCCCAGATCCTGTCGACCGCGCTGACCTACTCCGGCGTGAGCCGCACCGTCAGCGAGTGGGTGATGGGCCTGGGGCTCGGCAAGTGGCAGTTCTTCGTGGCCCTGGTCGTGCTCTATCTCCTGCTGGGCTGCTTCGTCGACGGCGTGTCGATGATCTACATGACCCTGCCCGTGCTGCTGCCCGTCGTGAAGGCGTTCGGCTTCGACCTGGTGTGGTTCGGCGTCATCCTCACGGTGCTGATCGAGCTGGGGCAGATCACGCCGCCCGTCGGACTGAACCTGTTCACCATCCACGCCATATCAGGCGGTGCGAAATTCTCGGCGGTGGCGGCGGGCTCGGCCCCTTACGTCGCGCTGATGTTGCTCGTTATCCTCATGCTCTGCCTGTGGCCCGAGATCGCGCTGTGGCTGCCGACCACGATGCGCGGCTGATCTGTACTGTATGTGAAGGAGTAGGATGCCATGACTCGACGCAACAGCGGTGACTATGCCGTGGTATGGCCGCGCAGCGCCAAGGCGGTGGAGATCAAGCCGCTCGCCAAGCGGCTCGATACGCTCGACGGCAAGACCATCGCCTTCTTGTGGGACGACCTGTTCCGCGGCGACGAGATCTGGCCGACGCTGAAGCAGGAGCTCGGCAACCGCTACAGCGGGCTCAGCTTCATCGACCACGATGCGTTCGGTTCCACGCATGGCGATGAGGAGCATCGCGTGCTCAGAGAACTGCCGGGGAAGATCAAGTCGATGAACATCGACGCGGTCGTCTCCGGCATGGGGTGTTGAGGAAGCTGCACACCCGCCGTGTTGCGGGTCAGCGCAGTAGCGGAACAAGCCGGCGTGCCCACCTCCTCGCTTTGCTGCGAGGGCTTTCTGGGCCAGGCCAAGACGACCTCGGTGGGGCTGGGCTATCCCAACCTCGCGCTGGCGACAGTGCCGGGACACGTCGACGTGCAATCGGCCGACGAGCTGCGCTCCAACGTGCTCGGTACGACGGTCGAGCATGTGATCCGCAATCTCATCGGCGACGTCGCCGAAGTGCAGGTGGCGGCCGATCCCGATCCCCAGGACATCGTGTTCGAGGGCAGCTTCGAGGAGGTCAATCGGCTGTTCCTCGAGAACGGCTGGAGCGACGGCCTGCCGATCGTGCCGCCGACCAAGGAGAAGATCGCCGAGTTCCTGGCCTTCACCGATCTGCCGCCGGACCATGCCATCGGCAAGCTGCTGCCGGACAACCGCATGGCCACGGTGTGGAACGTCGCGGTCAACGGCGTGATGGCGGGCTGCCGGCCCGAATACATGCCGATCCTGGTGGCGCTGGCTGAAGCGATGGCCGATCCGCAGTACGGCGTCGAGCATTCGGGCAACACGCCGGGCGCGGAGACCCTGATCGTGCTGAACGGGCCGCTGATCAAGCAGCTCGGCTTCAACTACGAGCAGGGCGCGCTGCGCGACGGCTTCCAGCCCAACACGTCGATCGGCCGCTTCTGGCGCCTCTACCTGCGCAACGTCGCGGGCTTCCTGCTGCACCAGAACGACAAGGGCACGTTCGGCAACACCTGGCGCGTGGTGCTGGCGGAGAACGAGGACAGCCTGGCCAGGATGAAATGGCCCACCGTCGCGGCCGACATGGGCGCGGCAACGACCGACAGTGCTGTCACCATATCGCGCTTCACCGGCGGCAACGTCATCGTCTCGGTGTTCGGCGACAGTGCGGAGAAGGTGCTGCCCTATCTCGGCAATGCGTTGGTGACCCATTCCGGCTGGGAAGTGATCTTCACCGTCGGCATGGCGACCGGCACCTACCGGCCGCTGCTGGTGTTGAGCCCGCTGATCGCCGAGACGATCGCCAAGACCATGACCAAGCAGGACGTCCAGAACTGGCTGTTCGAGAATGCGCGCATGCCGGCGCATCTCTTCGAGAAGTATCTGTGGGGCTGGACCAACCTGGTGCCCGGCAAGCGCACGCTGAACGACTGGGTGCGGCTGGGCAAGATCCCCAAGGTCTTCGCCGGCAACGATCCCAACCGGCTGGTGCCGGTGGTGACCAAGCCGGAGCACATCATGATCGCGGTGTCGGGCGATCCGCTGCGCTCGAACTGCTATCTGTTCGTACACAACGGCATGCTGGGCTTCCCGACGACCAAGAGCGTGAAGCTGCCGAAAGGCTGGCGGATGAAGCTGAGCGAAGCACTGGAGTGAGTAGAGGCGGATGACGGAAGACGGCAGCCTCTGGATCGTGCTCCCTGCGGGCCAGCAGGCTGCCGGCGGCTGGATCGACGACACGCTGAAGCAGCGCGCGGCCGAGCAGGGGCTTTCAGCCAAGGTCCCGCTCGCCGCCGACTTCCCACGCCAGCGCATCGAGGTCGTACGCGGGCCGCGTGTAGAAGATCGCCTGCAGGAGCTGTTCCTGCGGCGCGGGTGGAGCGACGGCCTGCCGGTCGTGCCGCCGACCGTGGCGCGGGTGAAGCAGGCGCTCGCCTTCACCGACCGCGCGCCGACCGAGGTGCTGGGCGAGGTCGAGCCCTTGAAGGGGCTCGCCACCGTCGAGAAGGTCGCGGCCAATGCCGTGATGGCGGGCTGCCGTCCAGAGTATTTGCCGGTGGTGCTGGCTGCGGTCGAGTGCGTGCTCGATCCCGACTTCAACATGCGCGGCGTGCAGACGACCGACGAGAACGTCACGCCGATGCTGATCGTCAACGGACCGGTGGCGCGCGAGCTCGGCGTCAACGCGAGCTTCGGCGTGTTGGGCCCCGGCTGGCAGGCCAATGCCGCGATCGGCCGTGCGCTGCGGCTGGTGATGCACAATCTGGGCGGCGGCTGGCCGGGCGCGGTCGCCTTTGCCGGTTTGGGCCAGCCCGGACGCTACACGCTCTGTCTCGCCGAGAACGAGGCACAGAGCCCGTGGGCGCCGTTGCAGCTCACGAGCGCGGTCACGGTGACGCGCGCCGAGGGTGTGATCAACGTCACGGGCTTCCTGGCCGAGATCGCGAGCGTCATGGGCACGGCGGCCTCGGGCTTCGGCATCCTGTGGAGCGGCCGGCCGACCGTGCTGATCGCGCCTGCGGTGGCGGCCGACTGCGCGCGCCGCGGCATGAGCAAGGACGACGTGCGGCGCTACCTGTGGGAACACGGCCGTTGGCGCCGCGAGGATTGGCACAAGTCGTGGCTGACCGAGCGCATCGTCGCCGGCCGCCGCTGGCCGGATTGGGTGGAGGACGCCGCCAAAGCGGGCGACATTCCCGCCGCTCGCTCGCCCGACGACATCGTGCTGGTGGTCGCCGGCGGCGACATCCCGATCCCGCAGAACGCCTATTGCCCGTCCTGGGGCTTCCCGCCGGCCTGCATCACGCGCGAGGTGCGCCTGCCGTCGGACTGGACGACGCTGCTCGCGGACGCGCGCGCGAGCGCGGCGGCGTTGGTCGAAAAGTGAGGAGCAGGGCAACGTGGCGAGAACGAGTTTCGACATCGCGGTGATCGGCGGCGGCATTGCAGGCCTGACTGCTGCCCATCATGCGGCGCTGGCCGGCGTATCGGTGGGCCACTTCATCGCCGACGGAATGCCGGGTGGGCTGGTAATGAACGTGGGCGCGCTCGATGGCTGGCCGACGACGGGCGCCCTGGGCGGCGCTGAGCTGGCGGCGGGTCTCCTTGGCCGCAACGAGGAACTCGGAGTCTCCTTGGTGCCATCACCCATCGATTCGATCGAAGGCGCTGCAGCCAAGACGCTGAGCGGCCCGGACGGCTCTTGGCGGGCAAAGCAGGTCATCGTGGCGACGGGCGCGTCGTTGCGCACCTTGGCGGCCCCCGGCGCCGAGCGGCTCTTTGGCCGTGGCGTGTCGCAGTGTGCCTGGTGCGACGGCGGCCTCTATCGCGACGCCGAGGTGGTCGTGGCGGGCGGTGGCGATGCCGCATTGTCCGAGGCGATCCATCTCGCTGAGTTCGCGCGCTCGATAATGATCGTCACGCGCGGCGAGATGTTCCGCGCCCGGCGCAGCTACGTCACGCGTGTCGCCGAGGACGAACGCTTCAAGCTGCGCTGGGCGAGCGAGATCGTCGAGGTTTTAGGCGACAAGGGCGTCGAAGGCGTGCGTGTGCGCGACAACGCGGCCGGCAGCGAGGAGGTCGTGGCCTGCAGCGGCCTGTTCGTCTTCGTCGGTCTGGCGCCGAATGCCGGCTTGCTACCGGCCGGCGTCGGGCGTGACGAGCGCGGCTTCGTGGTCACCGACCCCGGCTTCGAGACGACCTCGCCCGGCGTGTTCGCCGTCGGGGCTGTGCGCTCGGGCTATGGCGGCCGGTTGACCCAAGCCGTCGCGGAGGCAACCACCGCCGCCGAACGGGCGGCGGTGCGCTGCGATGACTAAAGAAACCTCACCCTGAGGAGCGCACGCAGTGCGCGTCTCGAAGGGTGTGCCACAGACGCCGTGCTCGTGCCCACCCTTCGAGACGCGGTCCTGCGGACCGCTCCTCAGGGTGAGGTGATGTGGTTAGGGCCTGTGGCGAAACAAGTGCTTCGTTTGTGACGACATTACTGTCATCCCGAGCGCAGCGAGGGACCTTTGAGGCGGCAATAATAAAGGTCCCTCGCTGCGCTCGGGATGACAGCGATTTTGAATCGATTATTTCGCCACAGGCCCTTAGTCAGGTCGGCACCACCGCCATCGCCTGGATCTCGACCTTGGCGCGATCCTCGACCAGCGCCGTGACCTCGACGACGGCCATCGCCGGGAAATTGCGGCCCATGGTTTCGCGGTAGGCCTTGCCGATGCCCGCGAGGTTGCCGAGGTAATCCTTCTTGTCGGTGAGGTACCAGGTCATCGACGTGACGTGTTCCGGCTTCGCGCCGGCCTCGGCCAGCACGTCGACGACGTTCTGCAGGGTCTGGCGGACCTGGCCGACGAGGTCGTCGGTTTCGAACTGGCTCTGGCCGTTCCAGCCGATCTGGCCGCCGACGAAGACGAAGCGGCCCTGGGCGGCGACGCCGTTGGCGTAGCCCTTGGGTTTCACCCAGCCGGCTGGCTGCAGGATCGTATGCGTCGTCATGATTGACCTTGGTTCCTCAACAGAAAGCGCTGGATCTTGCCCGTCTGGGTCTTGGGCAGGGCCGTCGCGAACTTCACCGAGCGCGGGTACTTGTAGGGCGCGATCGTCGCCTTGACGTGATCCTGCAGGCGCTTTGCGGTGTCGGCGTCCGGGGCGACGCCGCCGGCCAGCACGACGTGCGCCTGCACGATCTGGCCGCGCTCGGCGTCGGCAATGCCGATCACCGCGCATTCGAGCACGTCGGCATGGGTGAGGAGGGCGGCCTCGACCTCGGGGCCGGCGATGTTGTAGCCGGCCGAGATGATCATGTCGTCCGAGCGCGCGGCGAAGTGGAAGTAGCCTGCCTCGTCCTGCACGAAGGAATCGCCGGTGAGGTTCCAGCCGTCGCGCACATAAGCGCGCTGGCGCTCGTCGGCGAGATAGCGGCAGCCGGTCGGCCCGCGCACGGCGAGCCGGCCGACGGTGCCGCGCGGCACTACCTTCATGTCGTCGTCGACGACCCTCGCCTCATAGCCGCGCACCGGCTTGCCGGTCGAGCCCGGGGCGAGGTCATCGAGGCGGTTGGAGATGAAGATGTGCAGCATCTCGGTGGCGCCGATGCCGTCCAGGATCGGCTTGCCGGTCCTGGCGAGCCAGTCGTTGAACACCGGCGCCGGCAAGGTCTCGCCGGCCGAGACGGCAATGCGCAGCGAGGAGAGATCGGCGCCTTTCTCCATGGCCGTGAGCATGGCGCGGTAGGCCGTAGGCGCCGTGAAGCTGATGGTCGCGCGATAGGTTTCGATGATCTCGACCATGTTCGCGGGCGAGGCGTTCTCGAGCAGCGTCGCCGCCGCACCGAAGCGCAGGGGAAAGATCGCGAGCCCGCCCAGGCCGAAGGTGAAGGCGAGCGGCGGGGAACCCACGAAGACATCGTCCGGCGTGACGTTGAGCACGTCCTTGGCGTAGCCGTCGGCGATGATCAGCAGGTCGCGATGGAAGTGCATGGTGGCCTTCGGCACCCCGGTCGTGCCCGAGGTGAAGCCCAGCAGGGCCACGTCGTCGCGGCCGGTAGCGACGGCTTCGAAGCGCACCGGCTTGGTGAGGGCGACGCGGTCGAGCTCGGCGTCGTGATTGGCCGTGCCGTCGAAGCCCACGACCTGCTCGAGGAAGCGGCTGTCCTTGGCGCAGGCCACCAGCTCGTCCATCAGGCGCGTGTCGCAGAGGGCCAGCGCGATCTTGGCCTTGTCGACGATCTGCGACAGCTCGCCGGCCCGCAGCATGGGCATGGTGTTGACGACGACGGCGCCGGCCTTGGTGGCTGCCAGCCAGCAGGCGACCATGGCCGGGTTGTTGGCGGCGCGCACCAGCACGCGATTGCCGGGCCGCACGCCGTAATTCTCGACCAGCGCCCGCGCCAGCCGGTTGGTCCAGTCGGTCAGCTCCTTGTAGGTCCGACGCCGGCCGTTGCCGATCAGCGCGGTGTTGTCGCCAAAACCCTTCTGGACCATGCGGTCGGTGAGCTCGACGGCGACGTTCAGCCGCTCGGGATAGTCGAAGCCCGCCAGGTTGAAGTCCGGCAACTGCACCGCAGGCGGAAGGTTGTCGCGGCTGAAGGTGTCGATATGTGCGCTCGGTCCCAGCATCGTCAGGTCCCTTCGAACACCGGCGTCTTCTTGTCGACGAAGGCGCGGTAGGCGCGCTCGAAGTCGCGGGTCTGCATGCAGATCGCCTGCGCCTGGGCTTCCGCCTCGATGGCCTGGTCGAGCCCCATCGACCATTCCTGGTTCAGCTGGGTCTTGGTGATGCCGTGCGCGAAGGTGGGACCGGAGGCGATGCGCCGGGCCATGTCGAGCGCGTCGGCTTCCAGCGCCCTGGCTTCGACCAGTCGATTATAGAAACCCCAGCGCTCGCCCTCGGCCGCCGACATGCTGCGGCCGGTATAAAGAAGCTCGGCGGCGCGGCCCTGGCCGATGATGCGGGGCAGGATCGCGCAGGCACCCATGTCGCAGCCGGCGAGGCCGACGCGCGTGAACAGGAAGGCGGTCTTGGCCTCGGGCGTCGCAATGCGGATGTCGGAGGCCATGACGATGATCGCGCCGGCGCCCACGGCGACACCGTCGACGGCGGTGATGATCGGCTTGCCGCAGTTGAGCATTGCCTTCACGAGGTCGCCGGTCATGCGCGTGAAGTTGAGCAGCTCCTTCATCTCCATGGCAACCAGTGGCCCGATGATGTCGTGCACATCGCCGCCCGAGCAGAAATTGCCGCCGTTGGGCAGGAATACCACCACGTCAACGTCCTCGGCGTAGCGCAGCTCGCGGAAAGTATCGCGCAGCTCGGCATAGGAGTCGAAGGTGAGGGGGTTCTTGCGCTCCGGCCGGTCGAGCTGGATGCGCGCCACCTTGCCCTCGACCTGCCAGAGGAAATGCTTGGGCCGGAAGCCCGCCATCTTGGTCATTCCCGTCCCTCCCAATTGCTGCGAAAGCCCTTCAGCATCGACGTGAGCTGTCGCGCGTCGCTCTTGGTGACGTCAGCCAGCAGCTCGCCGACCCAGCGTTCGTGGGCGGCCGCCATGGTGCGAAACGTATCCTTGCCCGTCTTCGTCAGTTGCACGATCGACGTACGGCGATCGCCGTTGCGCTGGCCACGCTGCACCAGGCCTTCCGACACAAGCCGGTCGACGATGCCGGTGACGTTGCCGTTACTAACCAGCAGGAAGCGCGACAGGTCGCTCATCAGCATGCCGTCCGGCGTGCGGTAGAGCGCGGCCATGACGTCGAAGCGTGGCAAGGTGGTGTCGAACTCCGTGCTCAGCCGCTCGCGCAGCTCGCCCTCGATGATGCGCGAGGCGCGCAAGAGGCGGATCCACAGCCGGAGCTTCTCTTTGGAGGCGGAGACCGGTCCGCTTACCACGTCTCGCCTCCCGACAGCGACAGTGCCTGGCCAGTGACTGAGCCCGCCGCCTCGCTGCACAGCCACAGCACGGCAGCCGCGACCTCCTTCGGCTGGATGAAGCGACCCTGCGGATTGGTGCTGGCGAGGCTTGTCCGCGCCTGCTCGACGGTGCGGCCGGTCGTGCGCACGATGCGCTGGACGGATTCCTCCAGCATGTCGGTCTCGACGAAACCCGGGCATACGGCGTTGACGGTGACGCCCGACTTCACCGTCTCGGTCGCGAGCGCCCGCATCAGGCCGACGACGCCGTGCTTGGCCGCCACGTAGGGCGCGACATAGGCGTAGCCCTTCAGCCCCGCCGTCGAGGCGACGAAGACGATGCGGCCGGCCTTGCGCTTGATCATGCCGCCGAGCGCCGGCTTCACGGTCAGGAACGATCCAGTGAGATTGAGATCGAGCGCACGCTGCCAGTCGGCGAGCGACGTTTTATGCGCCGGGCTGCTTTCCGCCCCGCCGGCATTGGCGACGACGATGTCGAACGGTCCGCGCAGTTCCTCGGCCTCGGCATAGAGACCCGACATCGCGGCCTCGTCGGTGACATCCGCCGCGATCGGGAAAATCCGAGCGTTCTCGCTGGCCACGGCCTCGAGCTTGGCCTTGCGGCGGCCGCAGATGGTGACGGAAACGCCTGCTTCGGCCAGCGCCAGGGCGATCGCCCGCCCGACGCCCGTGCCACCGCCCGTCACCAGCGCATGCTTGCCTAAAATCATACTTTTAGCCCCATGGTCGCGGTGCGGTCGGCCAGCCGATAGAGCTGATCACGTCCGTTGAGATAAGGATCGGGCCACTTCACGTCGCGGTCGCCGAGCTGCACCGCGGCATGCAGGGTCCAGTAGGGATCGGCGAGATGCGGCCGCGCCAGGCAGACGAGATCGGCGCGGCCGGCCAGAAGGATCGAGTTGACGTGGTCGGGCTCGTAGATATTGCCCACCGCCATGGTGGCCATGCCGGTCTCGTTGCGGATGCGGTCGGAGAACGGCGTCTGGAACATGCGGCCATAGACGGGGCGGCCGCGGATCGAGGTCTGGCCGGCCGACACGTCACAGATGTCGACGCCCGCCGCCTGCAGCAGCCGCGCAATCTCGACGGCCTCGGCCGGCGTCACGCCCTCGTCGCCCATCCAGTCGTTGGCCGAGATGCGTACGGAGATCGGCTTGTGTGCCGGCCACACCGCGCGCACGGCCTGGAAGATTTCCAAGGGATAGCGCAGCCGGTTCTCCAGCGAGCCGCCATACTCGTCGGTGCGATGGTTGGTGATTGGCGTGATGAAGGACGACAAGAGATAGCCGTGCGCGGCGTGGATTTCGAGCATGTCGAAGCCACAGCGCGCCGCCATCTCCGCGGAAGCAACGAACTGCTCCTTGATGCGCGCCATGTCGGCGCGATCCATCGCCTTGGGCACCTGGTTCGCCGGCGACCAGGCGACGTCGGACGCCGAGATCAGCGGCCAGTTGCCCTTGGCCAGCGGCGCGTCGATCTGCTCCCAGCCGAGCTGCGTCGATCCCTTGGCGCCGGAATGGCCGATCTGGGCGCAGATCTTGGCCTCGGTCTCGGCATGCACGAAATCGACCAGGCGCTTCCAGGCGACTTCGTGCTCGGGCGCATAGAAGCCGGTGCAGCCCGGCGTGATGCGGCCCTCGGGACTGACACAGGTCATCTCGATATAGACCAGGCCCGCGCCGCCCTTGGCACGCTCGGCATAGTGGGCGAAGTGCCAGTCGGTCGGGCAGCCGTCGACCGCCTTGTATTGCGCCATCGGCGAGACGACGACTCGGTTCTCGAGTTTCAGATCACGCAGCTGGAACGGCGCGAACATCGGCGCGCGCCGCAGGTTGTCGGTGTTGCCGGCACGGCGCTGAAACCACGCCTCGGCGCCGCCCAGCCATTCCGGATCGCGCATCCGCAGGTTCTCGTGGCTGATGCGCTGCGAGCGGGTCAGCAGCGAGTAATTGAACTGGACGGGATCGAGGTCGAGATAGCGCTCGACCTCCTCGAACCATTCCAGTGAATTGCGCGCCGCCGACTGTAGCCGCAGCACCTCGGTGCGCCGCGCACTTTCGTACTTCTCGAAAGCCGCCGCGAGGCCTTGCTCGGAATGGAGGTAGTCGGCGAGCGCGACCGCGCTTTCGAGCGCCAGCTTGGTGCCCGAGCCGATCGAGAAATGCGCGCTCGCCGAGGCGTCGCCCAACAAGGCGAGGTTCTTGTGCGACCAGCGCTCGCAGAGCACGCGCGGGAAGTTGATCCAGGCCGAGCCGCGCAGGTGGCCGGCATTGGATATCAAACTCTGGCCGCCGAGATGCTTGGCGAAGATGCGCTCGCAGGTCGCGATCGACTGTTCGCGCGTCATGTCGCCAAAACCCCACTTGGCCCAGGTCTCCTCGCTGCATTCGACGACGAAGGTCGCGGTGTCGGTCTCGAACTGGTAGGCGTGCGCCCATACCCAGCCGTGCTCGGTCTCCTCGAAGATGAAGGTGAAGGCGTCGTCGAACTTCTGGCGGGTGCCGAGCCAGACGAACTTGCACTTGCGCACGTCGATGTCGGGCTTGAAGACCTCGGCGAAGGCCGAGCGCGCGCGCGAGTTCAGCCCGTCGGCGCCGATCACCAGGTCGTGGCTTTCCATGAACGGCTTGGGATCGTCGATCTCGGTCTCGAAGCTAAGCTCGATGCCAAGGTCGCGGGCGCGCCGCTGCAAGAGCAGGAGCAGCCGCTTGCGGCCGATGCCGCAGAAGCCGTGCCCGGTCGAGACGGTCCGCACGCCCTTGTGGATGACGGCGATGTCGTCCCAATAGGCGAAGTATTCGCGGATCCAGGCGGCGCTCACCGCGTCGTTGGCCGCGAGGTTGTCCAAGGTCTCGGCCGACAGCACGACGCCCCAGCCGAACGTGTCGTCCGGCTTGTTGCGCTCGAACACGGTGATCTCGTGCGCGGGGTTGCGGCGCTTCATCGAGATGGCGAAGTAGAGGCCGGCGGGGCCGGCGCCGAGAACAGCAACCTTCACCTCAGCTCTCCTTCTCCAGCTTCAGTGTCCGCCCAGATAGCTCGCGGTGACGCGCGGATCGTGCATCAAATCAGCGGCAGCACCGGAATGAACGATCTCGCCGGTCTCCAGCACATAGCCGAAATCGGCCGTTTCCAAGGCGGCGCGGGCGTTCTGCTCGACCAGCAGGATCGACACGCCGAGCTCGCGCAGCGAGGCGATGATCCTGAAGACCTCGCGGACGATGATCGGCGCCAGCCCCAGGCTCGGCTCGTCGAGCATCAAGAGCCGCGGCTTGGCCATCAGGGCGCGGCCCAGCGCCAGCATCTGGCGCTCACCGCCGGACAGGGTCGAGGCCTTCTGGTTGCGCCGTTCGTCCAGGCGCGGGAAGCGCTTGTAGACGTCGGCCAGCGACTGCTTCAGCCCCGCCGAATCCCGGCGCCGCGAATAGCCACCCAATAAAAGGTTGTCCGACACCGAGAGGTCACCGAACAGCTCGCGCGTCTCGGGCACCAGGCAGAAGCCGCGCTCGATGCGCGCCTCGACGTCGAGCCGTCGGAGGTCGATGCCGTCGAACGACATGCGGCCGCGCCACGGCAGCAGGCCGATCGCCGCTCCCAGCAGCGTCGTCTTGCCCGCGCCGTTGGGGCCGATGACGGTGACGATCTGTCCCGGCTCGATGGCGAGCGACACGCCGCGCACCGCCTCGACCTTGTCGTAGGCGACGCTGACCTGATCGATCGTGAGCAGCGCCATTACGCCACTCCGCCGAGATAGGCTTCCTGGACGCGCGGGTCGCTGCGCACCACGGCGGGCGTGCCCTCGCAGAGCTTGGCGCCGAAATCCATCACCACCGTGCGGTCGACCAGGCCCATGACGAAATCCATGTCGTGCTCGACCAGCAGGATGGAGAGACCCTCGGCCCGCAGTGCTTCGAGAAGGTGGGCGAGCTCGGCCTTTTCGCCCGCGCGGAGGCCGGCGGCAGGTTCGTCGAGCATCAGCAGCGCCGGATCGGCCGCCAGCGCGCGGGCGATCTCGAGCAGGCGCTGGTTGCCGAGCGGCAGGTTGCCGGCCAGCTCGAAGGCGCGGTCGGCGAGGCCGACGCGCTGCAGCTGACGCATCGCCTCGGCCTGTGCCCGCGCTTCCTCGGCGCGATCGAGCCTCAGCACGCCGGCAAAGAAGCCGGAACTGGTGCGGCCGTAGGTGCCCAGCAGCACGGTATCGAGCAAGGTCATGGTCTTGCGCAGCTTCACGTGCTGGAAGGTGCGGGCGATGCCGGCGCGGGCGATCTGGCGCTGGGCGCGGCGGCTGATGTCCTGCCCTAAAAAGCTGATCTTGCCCTGGTTCAGCGGCAGCGCGCCGGTGATCAGGTTGAACATCGTGGTCTTGCCGGCACCGTTGGGTCCGATCAGGCCCAGGATCTCGCCGGCCTTGACCTCGAAGCTCACATTGTCGACGGCTACAAGGCCGCCGAAGCGGCGCGTCGCGCCGGCGACGTTCAGGATCGGCTGGCCGCGCTCGGGTTGCTGGCGATGCGCGAGCGAGCCGGAGGCGATGGGCGGCGTCGGCTGCACGCGCGGCAGCCAGCGCAGCGCGAAGGGCACGAGGCCGGCGCGCGCCCGCTGCAGCAGCAGGATGAACAGCACCGAGAACACGATCACTTCGAGCTGGCCCGAGGCGCCGGGCGAGATCACCGGCAGCCAGTCCTGGATGCTGTTCTTGAGCAGGGTGACGACGGCCGCCCCCACGATCGCCCCCGAGAGGTAGGCCATGCCGCCGACCATCGCCATCAAGAGGTAGAGGATGCCGACACTGACGTCGAAGGGTGCGGGGCTGACGAAGCGGCTCATGTGGGCGTAGAGCCAGCCCGACAGCGCCGACAGGAGTGCCGCGATCACGAAGGTGATGAGCTTTACGCGGAACGGATTGATGCCCAGGCTCTCCGTCATGACCTGGCCGCCGCGCAGGGCGCGCACCGCCCGGCCTTCGCGCGAATCGAGCAGGTTGGCCGACAGCGCCAGGGACACGATCACGAAGACCCAGATCAGATAGTAGATGCTGTTGCTGCTGGCGAGCGCGTAACCGCCGATGGAGATCGGCGGGATTTCGCTGATGCCGTTGTACTGCCCCAGCATGGGCACGTTGCCGAACAGGAAGTAGGTCGCGAGCCCCCACGCGATGGTGCTGAGCGACAGGAAGTGGCCGCCGAGCCGCAGGGTCACGGCGCCGAGGATGGCGGCAACGAGCCCGGTGAGCACGACGCCCACGACCAGCCCGATCCACGGCGAGTAGCCTGCTTTCACGGTGAGCCAGGCGGTGGCGTAGGCGGCGATGCCGACGAACGCCGCCTGGCCGAACGACAGCATGCCGCCGATGCCCGACAGCAGCACGAGACCGAGCACGGCCAGCGCATAGATGCCGATGAAGTTCATCAGCGTGATGCTGAACGGGCTGAGCAGCGCCGGGGCGAGCGCCAGCAGCAGGACCCCGGCAGCCGAGACGAGGTGAAACTGAAGGCGCGTCATTCCTCGGCCTCTTCCTCCTCGCTGCCGCCAAAGCTCAGCGAGCGCCACAGCAGGACGGGAATGAGCAGGCTGAAGACCAGCACTTCCTTGTAGGCGCTGAGCCAGAACGAGGTGAAGCTCTCCAGCAGGCCGACCATGACCGCGCCCAGCGCCGTCACGGGATAGCTCACCATGGCGCCGATGATGGCGCCGACGAAGGCTTTCAGCCCGAGCAGGAAGCCCGAGTCATAGAAGATCGTCGTCACCGGCGCGATCAGCACGCCCGAGATGCCGGCCAGCAAGGATGCCAGCAGATAGGCGATGGTGCCGGTCGACGTCGGCCGGATGCCGACCAGGCGCGCACCGACGCGGTTGACCGCCGTGGCGCGCAGCGCCTTGCCCTGGATGGTGAACTCGAAATAGAGGAACAGCAGGCCGCAGAAGACGATCGATGCAGCCAGGATCAGCAGCATCTGGCCGTTGACGATGAGGCCCGCGACGTCGAACACGGCGTCGGTCAGCGGCTTGGTGCGCACGCCTTCCGGGCCGAAGAACATCAGGCCGAGCCCGCTCAGCGCAAAGTGCAGCGCCACCGCAACGGTGAGCAGCAGCAGGACCGAGGCGTCGGCAATCGGGCGGAACACGATGCGGTCGAGCAACGGCGCGATCGGCAGGACGAGGGCCAGCGACAGCACGATCCTGATTGGCATCGACAGGGTCGTGCCGGCCGCGAACCACACCGCGACCGCCGGTATCAGCGGCAGGACGAGATAGAACAGAAGGGCGCGCGGCAGCCGATCAAATGCACGATTCCTCGCGAGAGCGGTCGCTTCGACCGCCGTCGCCAGGACCGCGAGCACGGCCACGAGGCCGACCGTACCCGGTCGGCCTCCTGTTTCCAGCGAGGCGAGCGTGAGCGCGGTGAAGGCGGCGATATCGCCGAACGGCACGAAGATCACGCGCGTCACGGCGAAGATCAGCACCAGGCCGAGGCCGATCAAAACATAGATGGCCCCGCTGGCGATGCCGTCCATCGCCAGGATCGCCGCGATCTCGCCGTTCATCGGCTCAGGGCCATCAGCTCAGGGCTCATACTTCCACTGGCCGTTGACCAGCCGCACCATCACCAGCGAGCGCTCGTCGACGCCGTAGCTGTCGGAGGGCTTGTAGTTGTAGATGGCATGCGTGCCGACGAGGTCCTTGGTGCTGAAGATCGCGTTCTTGAGAGCCACCCGGAACTCGGGCGTGCCGGGCTTGGCGCCCGTTGCCATCGCCCGCTTGGCGGCGTCCAAAAACACCAGCCAGGCGTCGAAGGAGTAGGCCGAGAAGCCGTCCGACGTCGGCATGCCGTTCGCCTTCTGGTAGGCGGCGCGGAAGTCCATAGAAATCTTCTTGCTGAAGTGCGTGTCGGGCAGCTGCTCGGCCACGATCACCGGACCGGCCGACACCTGCACGCCCTCGACCGACTTGCCGCCGACGCGGATGAAGTCGGTGTTGAGCAGCGCCGGCGTGCCGTAGAGCGGCCCCTTGTAGCCGCGCTCGGCCAGCGCCAGCGGCGGCAGCGCGCCCTGGGTCGCGGCGCCGCCCAGCAGCACCGCGTCGGGCTTGGCCGCCATCATCTTCAGCACCTGGCCCGTCACCGACGTGTCGGTGCGCGCATAGCGCTCGTTGGTCAGGATCTTCAGGCCGTCGGCCTCGGCGGGCTTCTGCGCGCCGTTGTAGACGAGGTCGCCCCAGGCGTCGGAGAAGCCGATATAGGCGAATTGCTTGACGCCGTCGCGCTTCATGCGGTCGACCACC
>JACPOB010000162.1 GCA_016185145.1 Rhodospirillales bacterium
CTCCTGTACCTGCCGCTGATCGCGCTGCCGATCCTGTGGCTGGCCGGCTACTTCTTCCCGCCCATCAACCACGACGTCGCCGCCATCCTCGACGTGTCGACGCGATGGGTGAACGGCGAGCGGCTCTACGTCGAGGTGATCGACGAGAACCTGCCGCTCACCTTCGTGGTGCATGCCCTGCCGGTGCTGACCTCCAAGATCCTGCCGGGCGATCCCTCGTTCTGGTTCACCGCCTGGGTGGTGGCCGGCATCTTCGCCTCGTTCTGGGCCTGCCGGCGCCTGGTGAAGCTGGTGCCGTCGGCCGACCATGCGCTGACCGAGGCGCTGCTGCCGCCGGTCCTGCTGTTCCTGTTCACCGTGCTGCCCAACGAGCATTTCGGCCAGCGCGAGCACATCCTGTTCGTCGCCTGCGCGCCCTACATGATCGCCTCGATGGCGCGCGCCGAGGGCGTCACGCTGGGCCGCGGCTCGTCGATCGCCATCGGCCTGGTCGCGGGCGTCGCGCTGGCGATGAAGCCGCACTATCTTGCCATCCCCGCCGCCCTGGAACTCTATCTGCTGATCCGCCGCGGCTGGCGCACCACGCTCGGCGATCCCATCCCGTGGGCGATCGGGCTGGTCGCGGTCGCGCATTTCGTGTCGATGTACACGATCTTCCGCGAGTACGGCGAGTTCGTCATGCCGCTCGCCGTCGAGGCCTATGCGCCGATCGGCGACTCGGGCTGGCGCGATGTGCTCACCAGCAACGTGCTGGGGCCGACCCTGCTCGCCCTGGTGATCTTCGGCCTGATCGCGGTGATCTTCACCAAGACCGTGGCGGCGCGCGTGCTGGTCGTGTTCGGCATCGGGGCGGCGATCTCGGCCATCGCCCAGGCCAAGGGCTGGCCCTATCACGTGCTGCCGGCGCTGTCGGCGGCGATCCTGCTGGCGGCGCTCACCGTGTCGCAGACGGTCGACCGTTACCTGCCGATCAGCCGCAGCGGCCATCACCTTCCCGTGGCGGTGATCTCAGCCACCCTGATGGTGCTGCTCTACTTCCAGGCGGCGCTCTACACGCCGCCCTTCTACAAGCAGCGCCAGTTCGAGGCGTCGATTGGCGGACGCCTGCAGCACATCATCGAGCAGAACGCGCCCCATCGCACGATCATGGCGCTGTCGCCCGGCATCTACCCGCTGTGGCCGCTGATCAACTACATCGGCGGCCGCATGACCATGCGGTTCCTCTCCATGTGGGTGCTGCAGGGCGTCTACGCGACCTGCGACGACTTCCCGGCGCTCTACAATCCGCCCGACACGATGGGCGATTCGGAGAAGCTGGTGTTCGACCAGGTGAGCGAGGACTTCGCCCGCGAGCAGCCCGACCTGCTGATCGTCGACCGCATCGCCGGCATCCCGCGTTGCCAGGGCAAGGAATTCGATTATCTCGAGTACTTCCTGCAGAATCGGGTGTTCGCCGACTCCTTCGAGGGCTACGAGCACCTGATGGACTTCGATCGGTACCGGATTTTTCGAAGGAAGAAGAAGTAACCCCCAACCGTCATCCCGAGCGAAGCCGCCCGGAGGGCGGCGTAGTCGAGGGACCTCCTCTTGTCGACGCATCGACAGAACGGGTCCCTCCACTGCGCCTCGCCGCGCTCGGCTCCGGTCGGGATGACGGGAGAGGCTCTCACTCCCACTTCCCCATTGCCTTCGCCCGCATCGCCTCGGGGATCTTCTCGACATCGGGCACCTTGAACACGCCAGACGCGACCAGGACGACCTCGCCGCCGCAGACCAGGTCGCAACTGCAGAAGCAGAAGTTGATGGTGCGCCGGGCGATGCGGGCGGTTCCTTCCAGCCACTGCCCGAGTCTGGCGCCGCGCACGAACTCGGTGCTGAGCGACACCGTCGGATGCGGCCAGCGGATGCCGGTGGCGTGACCCGAGCCCACGCCCATCACCATGTCGGCCACGGTGACCAGCAGGCCGCCATGCGCCCAGCCCATGGGATTGCCGTGGCGCGCCTCGAGCGGCAGGCCGACCCGGAGCTTCTCGCCCTCGACCTTGAACCAGAGCGGCCCGACCAGCCCGACGAACTCGTCGGGCACCTCGAGCTCGCGGAAACCCTCGGGAATCAGCGTAGCGGTCATGAGCCAAGTCCATCCTCGGAAGCAGCGTATTTCTCGAGCTCGGCGCGCACCGCCGATTCGAACGGCATGCTGCGATGGGTCTCCTCGTTCAGCGAGACCATGATCGCCTTGAGCACCGCGGTGCAGTTGCCCTCGCCATCGAACAGGCCATGGCCGATCACGCACTTGCGCTCGTGCACCTCGAGCAGGCGGGCGCAGGCCGTGGCGCGGCCGGGGAAGAACATCTGGCGCTTGAAGTCGATTTCCAGCCGGCCGACGACGACGCGAAAGCGCGGCAGGCCACTTTTCTTCAAAGATTGGCGAACGATGGTACGCATGTAGGAGACGCGCGCATTCTCCAGCAGCTGCAGGAACGCTCCGTTGTTGATGTGGCCGTTGGCGTCGACGTCGGCGAAACGCAGATGTTCCTCGGTGGCGAATCCGTAGATCCGCCGGTCCGTCAGGTCGAGACTCACCGGCTCAGTTCTCCCTGAATTCCAGGGTGAGATCGGCAGCCTCCGACGGCGGCACGAGCAGCCGGCCCGAATCGGGCTTGGTCACCTTGACACCGTTCTTCTCCAGCAGCGCCTCGCAGGCCGAGAGATTCTCGACCCTGATGCCGAGCAGCGCCGGATGGTCGACCGCGCGCACGGGCGTGATGCCCGGGTAGCGCCGCAGGTAGTCCTGGCGGTTCATGTAGTGGATGGGCTGCGTGCCGGTATCGACAACGATGCCGTCACCCTCGCCGCGCACCGCCCCCTTGCCGAAGTACTTTTCCAGCTCGGCCGTCCACCTGGCCGGCTGTTCGGCGATCACCGTGACGCCCAGGATGCCGCGCGCGCCGTTGGGGTGTTGTGCCCATTCGCTGCGATAGACGAACTGCGGCGTGAGATGCTCGCAGACGAAGAAGCCGACCACCGGCATGTGCGTCTTGGGGATGCGCACGGTGCGGAACTGGGCATGCTCGGTCTTGCCGGCGATCTCGACCGCGCGATCGAAGAACAACGGCGCATCGGGCTGCAGGCCCGCCGCCTTGAAGGCGTCGAAGGCAATGTCGGCGCCGTCGGTCGCGAGCGCTACGTTGGCGAGCCCGCCGCCGCCCTTCAGCCATTCGCGCCGCTCGGCGTTGAACTCGGTATCCTCGACGATGCCCAATATCTCGAAATAGTCGGTGTCGAAGATCATCAGGTGGTTGGCCGTGCCGAGCTTCCTGTGGAAGCCGCGCGGCTGGACCTGGAAGCCGAGCTTGCGATAGGCCGCCTCGGCCGCATCGATGCCGTCGACCATGACCACGACGTGGTCGAGTCCGCGAACGGCGCGCTTCATGCCGGCCTCCTTCGCACCATGTTGGTTCCCTTCAGCGTCATCACCAGCTCGCCCTTCTGGTTGGTGGCGCGCCATTGCTCGTGGACGATCCCCATCTCCGGGCGGCTCTTGGACGGCACCTTGCCGGCGCACTCGACCCAGGCGGTCAGCGTGTCGCCCGGCCGCACCGGCTTCATCCAGCGGACCTCATCGACTCCCGGCGAGCCAAGCGCCGTGCGCTGGTCGACATAGTTGTCGACGAACAGCCGCATCAGCTTGGCCGTCACGTGCCAGCCCGAGGCGATCAGGCTGCCGAACATCGATTGCCGCGCCGCATCGGCATCGACATGGAAGCTTTGCGGGTCGTACTGGCGGGCGAAGTCGACGATTTCGTCGGCAGTGAAACTGGTCGAGCCGAGATCGAATTTCTGGCCGACTTCATAGTCGTCCCAGTAACGCGGGGGCTTGGATTGCATGCCAGCTGGTCTTCGCAGAGGGGACCCGCCGAGGCAAGGACCTCCTATGGCCTGCCTGCCGCGTGTCGGTTAGCCTGTGGCCATGACCGATCCCGACCTCGTCCGGCGCCTGACCACGATCATGGACATCGACGTCGTCGGCTTCAGCACGATGTCGGCCCGGGATGAGGAGCATGCCCTAAGTCTTCTCGGCGCTCGCATGGCGACCGCCCAGGGCCTGGTGAAGCACCATCGCGGACGTGTCTTCAAGTTGACCGGTGACGGACTCCTGGCGGAATTCGCGAGCCCGGTCGAAGCCGTGCGTGCCGCCCTGGAAATCCAGGAAGCGATGCGCGCGGCCAACGACCAGGCCGGACCGGACGACCAGCTCGTCCTGCGCATCGGCGTCAATCTCGGCGACGTCGTGGAAAGCGGCGACGACCTGATGGGCGATGCGGTCAACGTTGCGGCACGCCTGGAATCGATCGCCAGGCCCGGCGGCATCTGCGTCTCGGCCGCCGTCTACGAGCAGATCGAGGGCAAGCTGACGCTGGGGGCAGAGGACCTGGGCGAGCAGCACGTCAAGAACATCCCGCGCGCCATCCATGCCTACCGGCTGACGCTCGGCAGGGCGCCAGTCGTCGCCGCATCAGCAGCGGACGGGCGCAAGACGAAGCGCGTTGCCGCCATCATCGGCATCGCTGCGACTGTGGCCGTGCTGGCGATCGGCGCGGCCTGGCTGATGCATGAACGATCGGAGACACCGACCTCGACGCGCATGGCGCAGGCTCCCGTGCCCGCACCCGCTCCGGCGCCCGTTGCACCGGCGCCGCCGCCGGCACCCACGACGGCGCCGTCACCGCCGACGGTTCCACCGGCGGCAGCCGCCTTAGCTCCGGTCGCGTCCCCGCCGGCCACGCCTCCTGCTTCGACGCCGCCGACCGCAGCATCCCGGCCTTATGTCGCGTCGGAGGTTCCGTTCGTGCCGCAGTGGCGCGAGCGGCGGCTCGTGGATTACGGCCTGGCCGAGGACCACAAGGCGATGGCGATCAACGTACGCGGCTGGTTCGCCATGGCCACCCGCGCGCTCGACGAGACGGCGGCCCGACGCCGGGCGCTCGAGGAGTGCAATGCGCTGGTCGAACGCGAAGTGCCGATGGTGCGCGATTTCGACCGTTGCGTGATCTATGCCATCGGCAACGAGGTGGTGTGGCCGTTCCTGGCGCCGCCCATGCCGCCGCCGCCCTACGTGCCGGCGGCCAGGCCGTCGCCGCCCGTTCCGTTCGACGCGGCCACCGTGCCCCTGGTGACCGAGCGCGCTCGTCAGAATCTCCTGGAGCACTACATGAGGACGACGCGGCATCGCGCCCTCGTGCTGGGCCGCGGGCCGCTCGAATGGTGGTCGCCGAGCGAGAGCGATGCCGACGCCATCCGCCGCAACCTGCAAACCTGCGGCCAGATCACCGGGCATCCGTGCGTCGTATATTCGGTCGGCGACCAGGTCGTGGTGCGCGTGCCGCGGCTCCATCGTGTGATCGGCATCTTCACGCCCGAGAATGCCCAGTCGGCCGATGCCGGCCGGCGAGCCGCCGTCGAACGCTACCTGATCGCCGACGACTGGCGCGCGCTCGCGGTCGCCAACAACGGCCCGGTTGGCATGGTGACTGGCCGGGGAAACGAAGAGACAGCCGTGGCGGACGCCCTCAGCGAGTGCAAGAAGTCCGGCGGCATCGAGTGCACACTGCTAGCCGTCGGGCCGTTTTTGGTGGCGCCGAAGTAGCAATCCCGTCATCCCGAGCGAAGCCGCCCGAAGGGCGGCGTAGTCGAGGGACCTGTTCTTGACGACGAATCGATAAAAACAGGTCCCTCCACTTCGCCTCGCTTAGCTTCGGTCGGGATGACGGATAGGGGCTTTAGTCCGCCAGCACCGCGCCAAAACGCTTGGCAATCTCTTCGAGCATGACTTCCGAGGCGCCGCCGCCGATCGCCTGAACACGCGCGTCGCGCGCCATGCGCTCGACCGCGGTCTCGCGCACGAAGCCCATGCCGCCATGGAACTGCACGCAGTCGTAGAGGACCTGGTTCACCAGGTCGCCGGCCAGCGCCTTCACCATCGACACCTGGGCGACGCAGTCCCGGCCCTGGGCATCGAGCCAGGCCGTGTGATGCACGAGCTGGCGTGCGGCCTCGACCTCGGCCAGGCGGCGCGAGAGGCGCTGCCGGATCGCCTGCTTGTCCCACAAGGGCTTGCCGAAGGCGGTGCGCTGGCTGACATGATCGTAGGTGAGCCGGATCGCCTCGCGCGCCTCGGCCATGGCCATGGCGCCGATCACCAGCCGCTCGGTCTGGAAGTTGGCCATGATCGAGTAGAAGCCGCGGTTGGGTTCGCCGAGCACGTTCTCGGCCGGCACGCGGCAATCCTCGAAGATCAGTTCGGCCGTGTCCGAAGAGCGCCACCCGGTCTTGTCGAGGGCGCGGCCGACTTTGAAGCCCGGCATCCCCTTCTCGACGATGAACATGGTGATGGCGCGGCTGCCCTTGGCCTCGGGATCGGTGCGGGCGGCGATGAAATAGAGATCGCCGTGCACGCCGTTGGTGATGAACATCTTGGCACCGTTCAGCACCCAGTCGTTGCCGTCGCGCACGGCGCGGGTGCGGATACCGGCGACGTCCGAGCCGGCGCCGGGCTCGGTGACGCCGACCGCCGTGATGGTGCTTCCCGCCAGGATGCCCGGCAGGTACTTCTCGAGCTGCCGTTTGCTGCCGAAGCGCACGAGGTGCGGGCTCGCCATGTCGGTGTGCACCAGCACGGTGATGGCGAAGCCGCCATGGGTCGAGCGGCCGACCTCCTCCGCCAGAACGACCGACGCGCGCGCATCGAGGCCCGCCCCGCCCATCGCTTCGGGAACGCGCAGCGAGAAGAAGCCGAGCCCGCCCATCTCGCGCAGCACGTCGCGCGGCACGAAACCCGCCTCCTCCCATTTCGGCCCGTGCGGCTTCACCTTCTCCTCGACGAAGCGACGGAGCTGGCGGCGCATAAGGTCGTGCTCTTCGGTGAAGATGGGATGTGTCATGGCGACGGGATGCTACACTTGCGCCATGTCACGCGACAAACGACTGCAGGATCGCTCGATCTATCCGCACTGGTGCAACGACACGGTGCGTTTCTCCGACCAGGACGCCGCCGGCCACGTCAACAACGTGGCGATCTGCGCCTATCTCGAAACCGCGCGCCTCACCTTCATGCGCGACATGGGCCTGACCACGGCGACGGACGGCACGCGCGGCATCTCGGCCGGCATGACGGTGAGTTTCCTCGCCGAGTCGCATTGGCCGGGCCAGGTCGAACTTGGCACCGGGGTCATGCGCATCGGTACCAGCTCCATCACCGTCGGATCGGCCGCCTTCAAGGACGGCGCCTGCATCGCAGCGGCCGAGATGACCGTGGTCAGGCTCAGGGGAAAAACGCCCCACCCGATCGACGGGCTGCTGCGGGGAAAGCTGGAAAAGTATTTGTTGCCAGGGTTTTAGCGACCCGCTTGACCGGCTCCGTACAGCCCTCTATCTTCGCACCTGCGAGTAAGTCGCATCTGCATAGGGACCGCGGCGCAAGGGCATGTTCATCTGCATCTGCCAAGCCATTCGTGAACGCGAAATCGACGCTGCCGTCCGTGCGGGCGCCCGCCGGCCGGCCGACGTCTTCCGAGCTTGCGGCAAGGCCCCTCAATGCGGCAGCTGCGCCTGCGACATGCGCGAGCGCATCTCGCAGACCATAGCCCGCGACCAAGCTGCGGCGCCCAGTCTTCTGGCTGCTGATTAACGGAGCGCGGACCTCCAGGTCCGCATCATGACTCTGAGCGGACCTGGAGGTCCGCGCTCCGCCTAGCTCGACTCCTTGCCTTCGCCGATCTGCGTCTGCAGGTAGTTCTGCTCGCCGACCTTGTCGACCAGCGACAGCTCGGTCTCCAGGAAGTCGATGTGCTCCTCGGCATCCTCGAGGATGTCGACGACGATCTCACGGCTGACATAGTCCTTGGTCGATTCGCAAAGCGTGACCGCGGCGACGAGCGCCGTGCGCGCCTCGTTCTCCAGCCGAAGATCGGCCCTCAGGCATTCGACGACGGTCTCGCCGACAGCGAGTCGGCCGAGATCCTGCAGATTGGGAAGGCCGTCGAGTACGAGGATGCGCTTCATCAGCTTGTCGGCGTGCTTCATCTCGCCGATCGATTCTTCGTAAATCTTCTTGGCCATTCGTTCGAAGCCCCAGTGCCCCATCATGCGGGCGTGCAGGAAGTACTGGTTGATCGCGGTGAGCTCGTTCTTCAGCAGCTTGTTCAGCTCGGCGATGATTTGTGGATTGCCCTGCATGGCAGCCTCCTCGCAATGCGCATTCGCTCAGAGACATACTCCGCGAAGCAAGCGATGCAACCGAAGAGTGCGCGACTGAGAACCGTTATCTCAAAAATCTGCGCGAAACGCTCTCAGTCGCGCAAGTCGTTCTCAGTTGCTCATATTCAGGGCTCTTCCAGACCGCGCTGGTGGCGTCTGACGCGACCCAGCGCGCGGTCCGGAAGACGATGAGAGGGTCCCGGTCCCAGGCGAATGCTGGAGAACGACAGGATCCACAGCGCCCTTGCGCGCGAACTCGCCGCAGGCCGCCAGCGTCACCTTTCTGCCAAGGTTGCCGTGGCAACCTGCCGCCGTCCGGCGCGCCGCAACGTCGGCGCAAGTCGGACGTTCAACGATCCATCCACAGCCCGCCCGACCGCGTTGTCGGGTCAGCCGGAGTACGCGTTATGCCCCTGGACCAAGGAAAGTCCCCATTCACCCTCCCCAAGCTTCCCTATGCCGATGACGCGCTGGCGCCCGTCATTTCCGCGAACACCATTTCCTTCCACCACGCCAAGCATCACAAGGCCTATGTGGACAATCTCAACAAGCTGATCGAGGGCACGTCATACGCCGAGCTATCGCTGGTCGAGATCATCAAGAAGTCGGTCAAGGACGAGAAGGCCAAGGGCATCTTCAACAACGCCGCCCAAGTCTGGAACCACGACTTCTACTGGCACAGCATGTCGCCCAAGGGCGGCACGCCGTCGGGCAAGATCAAGCAGCTCGTCGAGGAGAGCTTCGGCGGCCTCGACAAGTTCCAGGCCGCCTTCAAGGCCGCCGCGGTCGGCCAGTTCGGCAGTGGCTGGGCCTGGCTCGTGTCCAAGGGCGGCAAGCTCGCGATCGAGACGACCTCGAACGCCGACACGCCGTTGGCGCACGGCGGCAAGCCGCTGATCGTCGTCGACGTGTGGGAGCACGCCTACTACCTCGACTTCCAGAACCGTCGTCCCGACCACGTCCAGGCCTGGATGGAGAAACTCATCAACTGGTCGTTCGCCGAGGAAAACCTCGGCTAGACACCGAAAGGAGTCGTCATGCTGGGCACCATCCTCCTGATCATTCTCATCCTGATCCTGATCGGTGCCCTGCCGACCTGGCCTTACAGCAGCGGCTGGGGTTACTACCCGAGCAGCGGCGCCGGCCTGATCCTGATCATCGTGATCATCCTGCTGCTGATGGGACGCATCTGACGTCCCGTCGGCGGCAGGCCATCGTCAGTATCGGAATGTCACGTTGATCGAGCCGAACTGCGTCCAGCGGTTCTGCTCGTAGAAATCCGGCGTGCGCAGCACCTGAGTGTAGGTGAGGCGCACGCCGTGATAGCTGATGGCGAGGCCAGCCTGGGCTTCGCCGACGAACGGCCGGTGCGACACCCGCAGGCTGTTGCCGTCGGTGTTGCCGTCGAGAAAGATGTTGCGGCCGACCGCCTGGCCGTCGACGCCGGCAAACAGATACCAGCCGAAGCTGCCATCGCCGATGAAAGCCTCCGAACCGGGCAGGGCGGGCCTCGGCCGCGGCGGCCCGAAATCGTCGCGCAGGTTCTTGCCGATGCGGAACGTGCCGCCGACATCGCCATAGATCGCCACATTGCCCAGCGCCGCGCCGATGCGCGGGACGAAATCGACCTCGAGCTTGGGATCGTCGAACACGACCGTGCGGCCGGTGCGCCAGCGCCGCTCGAAGCCGATGCCGATCGTGGGCTCGTTGTGCAGTTGATTGGCCCAGCCGTTGGCCTGGGCGACGCCGATCAGGTTATGAAAATTGTTCTGCACGAACTCGCCACCGGCCGCCGGCCCGATCACGCCAAGGTCGAGCTGCAGCGTGTCGAGCCGTACCGGCTCCTGCACCCCTGTCTTCTCGTCCCGGCGCTTGTACGTGTATTGCAGGGCGAAGCTGGCGTAGAGCCACGCCGCATATGGTCGATCGTTGAATATGGGCTGAGACGCGAACGTGTCATCGGGCGTGTAGATGTTCTGGCCGAACGACACGCCGACGCGGCGCACCACCGAGTCCGACTGCGGCTCGCCGAAGAAGGTCGGCACCGTGGTCATGGCGACGATCCCGGGCGGCATGGCAGTGATCGCCGGCGACAGCCAGCCGATGCGCACACCGTTGGTGTAATCGCGGTCGGTCGGGCTGAACCGGTTGAAGACGTCGTTCTCGACCTGGAAGATGAAGATGCTGCGGCTTTCGCTTTCGGTCGCCGAGGGCGGCGGGGGCGGGTCGTCGGCCCGCGCGCCGGTAACGAAGGCGCCTATGGCGAGCATTGTCGCCAGGATAGCGGCCTTGGCGGTCCTGCTCTGCATTGCGAGCCAACGTGCGCGGCCCAGCAGGGTTGCATCTCGAGGACGTTTCCCGTCAGGGCCTAACGCGCGTTGGCGTCGGCATGGACATCCCAGAGATGGCGCCGCCAGTAGGCGCCGACCAGGACCGTGAAGACGATCCCGACGAGACTGAAGATCGTGCCCGTCACGGCAAAGCCGGTGTGCTCGACCATCGGCCCGGCTGCCAGCAGGCCGATGGCCATGCCTAAGACCGCCAGCATGCGCACGCCCATGACGCGGCCACGGAACACCGGATTGGCGACGCGCAGCAGCAGCACCGCCATGGGGATCATGCAGAAGCTTTGTACGAAACCTGACACGAACAGCACGATCTGCCCCAAGAGCGGCGTCTCGATCCAGGAGAAGGCGAGGTTGAGCGAGAACCACAGGGTGGCACAGACCAGCGTGGTGCGGGCAGGACGGATGGCCGCCCCGAACGTCGACAGCGCGATCGAGCCCGTCAATGCCCCTCCTGCGAAGCAGGCGATAAGCCAGCCGAGGCCGGTCTGTCCGAGGCCGTAGACGTCCTTGGCGACATAGGCCAGCAGCGAGCCGATCAGCGGATAGGCGGCGAGGTTCACCAGGAAGGCCAGCAGCATCACCGCCCGCATGTCCGGCGTCGACCAGACATAGGCGAAGCCTTCGCGCAGCGCGCGCAGCGGCGAGGCGTGGGTGGGCTCCTCGCCCAGCACGCGCAGCCGCCTCACGCCGACATTGAGCGTCAAGACGAGGCTCGCCGCATAGAAGAAGCAGACGCCGAGGTAGGCAAAGCCCGATCCCAGCAACGCCACCAGTCCCGCGCCCGACAGGGCGCCGACCACTCGGGCCGAATCGGCGGTCGTGCGCGATACGCCCATGGCGCGCATCAGGTAGTCCGACGGCATGGTCTCGCCGACCAGCAGGTTGCGCAACGTGATGTCGGAGGGCCTGACCAGGCCCATGATGGTGGCCAGCACGAACACCGACCACGGCGCGGCCAACCCGCTCAGGAACAGCGCCGCCAGCGCCGAGGCCACGGCGAGATAGATGGCGCGCATCAGCAAGAGCACATTGCGGTTGCCGACCCGGTCGCCGGCCATGCCGAACAGCGGTGAGATCAGGGTGCCCAGAAACTGCAGCGACCCGAAGACGGCCAGCGCCAGTACCGAGCCGGTCGAGACCAGCACGAACCAGCCCAGGATCACGCCTTCCATCTCGAAGGCCCAGGAGGCCATGAGGTCGGCCGGCCATTGGTAGCGGAAGCTCCGGACCTGGAACGGCGCCAGCGCCGGTACGCGCGCAGTGAGACTCACGTCTTGTTCGTTCCCTCCCCCGGGCGGCACCTTGCCGGCACCTTTCGGAGCAGCCCACCGTGCGCTTTTGGGCCGCGGACTGCAATTAACGCCTTGTCATGGGCCATCCTCGCCAATCGCGTGGCTCGAGCTAGGAAAGCCCTAGATGTTGTGGCAATAATCCTACCCGAAAACTGTGATTATCTACCGGGTGCAGTTGCGTTGTAGGTCGGCGCAGCGCATTGTGGCCTGGGGATGCCGTTGAGCGGTGGCAGTCGCTCGAGAAGAGCCGCACGCGGATTTGCCTTGGGAGAGATTTCCGCGATGGGCGGTACCGTGCAGCAGCGTACTAAATTCCACTTGGTCCTGATCAAGCCGACGCACTATGACGACGACGGCTATCCGATCACCTGGCTCAGATCCCACATCCCGTCCAACACCTTGGCCGCCCTCTACGGTCTGGGCGATGACTGCCGGCGCCGCGAGATTTTCGGGCCGGATGTCGAGATCCTGATCAAGCCGTACGACGAAACCAACACTCGCGTGCGGGCCGACCGGATCTCCGCCGAGGTCCGCCGCAGCGGCGGCAAGGCGCTGATCTGCATGGTCGGTGTGCAATCCAACCAGTTCCCGCGCGCCGTCGACCTCGCCCGCCAGTTCATCAAGCTCGGCCTGCCGGTGGCGATGGGCGGCTTCCATGCCGCGGGCTGCCTGTCGATGCTGCCGGTCGTGCCGCCCGAGATCCAGGCGGCGATGGACATGGGCATCTCGATCTTCGCCGGCGAGGCCGAGGAAGGCCGCCTCGACACCATTCTGCTCGATGCGTGGAACGGCACGATGAAGCCGCTCTACAACTACATGGACGATCTGCCGGGCATCGAGAATGCGCCGACCCCTCACCTGCCGCCGGCGGCGCTGGCGCGCAACGAGGGCAAGAAGTCGAGCTTCGATCTCGGCCGCGGCTGCCCGTTCCAGTGCTCGTTCTGCACCATCATCAACGTGCAGGGCCGCAAGAGCCGCTTCCGCACCGCCGACGATCTCGAGGCGATCGTGCGCGAGAACTACAGGCAGGGCATCACGTCGTTCTTCATCACCGACGACAACATGGCCCGCAACAAGCACTGGGAGGACTTCTTCGACCGCCTGATCGAGCTCAAGGAGAACGAGGGCATCTCGGTCTCACTGATCATCCAGGTCGACACGCAGTGCCATCGCATCCCGAACTTCATCCACAAGGCGCGCTGGGCCGGCGTCTATCGCGTGTTCATCGGGCTGGAGAACGTCAACCCGGACAACCTGCTGGCCGCCAAGAAGCGCCAGAACAAGATCACCGAATACCGCAAGATGCTGCAGGCGTGGCACACCAGCGGTGCCTCGACCTGGGCCGGCTACATCCTCGGCTTCCCGGGCGACACGCGCGAATCGATCCTGCGCGACATGGAGATCATCAAGAAGGAGCTGCCGCTCGACATCCTCGAGCTGTTCATGCTCACGCCGCTGCCGGGCTCGGAGGACCACCAGAAGCTCTGGAAGCAGGGCGTGTGGATGGATCCCGACCTCAACAAGTACGACCTGCATCATCGCGTCGTCCATCATCCCAGGATGAGCGACGCCGAGTACGAGCAGACCTATCGCGACGCCTGGCGCACCTATTATACGCCGGAGCACATCGAGACGGTGGCGCGCCGCCACGGCGCCATTCCCGGCCGCGATCCGGCCGAACCGGCCCAGTTCATGACCATGTTCAAGATCATGTTCGAAGCCGAGGGCGTGCATCCGCTGGAAGGCGGCATCGTGCGCATGAAGTACCGGCGCGACCGCCGCTACGGCATGAAGATCGAGCCGGTCGGCGTGTTCCACTACAAGCTGGCGCTCGAGACCTGGAAGAAGCTCAGGATCTACGCGCGGCTGGCGTGGCAGGGCTGGCGCATCGGCCAGAAGGTCCAGCACGATCCCAAGCGCCACGAATACATGGATCTCGCGCTGTCGCCGGTGGTCGAGGAGGATATGGACAAGCTCGCCCTGTTCAGCGAGACGGCGGGCGGCGGAGCGGCGCTCAGCAAGCGTCGCGGCGAAGACTTGGCGCGCGCCAAGATCGCCGCGAAGCAGAACCAGCAACGGCTGGAAGCGGCGGAGTAGCTGGACTTCGTCCAAGCCGGTTTGCGAGCGACCTGTCGTCGGCCGCTCGCAGGGCTGGCGAGTGGGATAGCATGCGCAGGCGAGCCTACGATGCTCCATGAGTCCGGATCGGCCAGACGTTCTCGTCTTCGTCCTCAGTTGCGAACACCACGTCGAGGCTGAACCGCCTGGGAAGCCCCCACCAGGCTTCGGAGGTGTCGACGACGGCATCGCTCCTTGACGCCCCCTGCTCGACGGTCGTGATGAGATCGGCCGCCACACTCGACACCCCGCCCTGCCCGTCCAACGCCCAAGGTGGGATGCCGTAGGGCGTCGCCCCGCCATAGTCGACGCTGTAGCCCAGGTCGCGCAGTCCGCCGATCGTCATGCGGCTGAGCGGATTGTTGGGCCCGGAGATGAAGCCAGTCATCAGCTCGTTGCCGAACACGGCTTCCGACCAGTGCATGCCAGCCGTGCCCGGACCACCGGCAGTCTCGAGAGGCACGAAAGAGCCGGTGCCGCCGAGCTGATGGTAGGCCTCCAGGCCATACTGGCCGAAATACGCCGATCCGGCGCCGTTCTTCAATCCGAAGGCCGCCCATAGCGATCCGATACCCAGCACGTGTCCCATCTCGTGCAGCACCACGTCCTGGAAACTGCCGTTGTTGATCGCCGTCATGACGTCGGCCGAATCGAACCTCATGACGCCATGAATAGGCAGGCGTCCCGAGACGCGAACCCAGTCCGGCCCAGCCTCGGCCAGGACTCGCCCCGGCCCGTCGATGGAGGTGACGCTCGCGGATATCAGCAGATCGTCGACGAAACCATAACCGGGCACGTCGAAGCCCGGCAAATCACCCTTGATGATCTCTTCCCATCGCCGGGCAGCAGCGTCGAAGTACGGCCGAAGCGCCGGATCCCCTGAGTAGTCGATGTTGATGTCGTAGCGCGGCGGCAAACCGACGAAGCCGTCGCCGTTGAGGTCCTGCCGGAAGTTCGTCTCGGCCTGCTGCAGAATACGGTCGCTGCCCGACACCGGGCCAAGGCTGTAACGGACATAGTTGCCGAGGACGTCGGTGTCCCACACGCGATACTGGTTATCCACGCCAATGAGGCGCCAGGCGACCTGGTAGCCGGCGCCGGCCCACTCCACCGCGATCGGTGTCCAGCCGCCGAACTGTCCGACCGTCACAGGGGCGCCGAGATAGTTGAACTGAGGGCCCGACAGGCCAGGATAGGGATAGAAGAAATAGCGGTCCGCAACCTGCGCCAGACGGACATCGCCGAACCCTTCGATGAAGGCGGTGCTAAGCCCCATCACGCCATCCCGGTTCAGATCCTGACTGAAGGCGGTCTCGAGCGCTTCAAGCGTGTAGCTGATCGACGTCAACCAGCCGTGGTTGTTCGACGTGAAGTTGCCGTCACTGTCGACGTTCCAGATCGCGTAGAGGTCGCTGGCCGATCTCCACACCACTTGATAGCCGCCGGCGGATGCCTCCACCCCGATCGGCGTCCAGCCGAGGCCAAACTGGCCGGCCGACACGGCGGCGCCGTTGTACTTCAGCTGCGGACCCGTGGTCGTGCCCGTCGCATACAGGAAGTACGTGTCGGCGACCTGCGTCAGCGTGGTCGCATTCACCGCTTCGATCACCGCCGTGGTCAGGCCAAGCGTGCCGTCGCCATTGAGGTTCTGGCCGAAC
>JACPOB010000163.1 GCA_016185145.1 Rhodospirillales bacterium
ACCCATGCAGCCTCGCTGTCCCTCCCATCACGCACTGCTCCATCGCAGCGCGATGAAAAAGCTCGTCCCACGCCTTGAACTATCGGACATAAGAGGATGAGGTCATCTGTGAATCACTATTCAATGAAAGCAGGTACTAGCCAGTCATATGGCATAGCCGCCTTCGGACGATCTTTTCGCCTCTCGCGAGTTCCAGGCCATCCCGTCGCGCGAGGTCGAGGCCGCGGCCGAGTAGCGTGCAAGGTCAGGCTTCTCCTATCCCTCCAGGGGCATGCAAGCGGCCCCTACTGAGGTCTTGGCTGGACGTGGTGAGACACCATGAGCCACTGTCCGCCCAGCTTTTCGTACACGTTGGTGACGATCCAATCGACCTTCCGAGTCGTGCCGTCCTTCATCTGCGCCTGGCCGGTCTCGACGCCGATCTCCCATGCAAGATCGCCGTTTACGTGGACGCGGTCGTCGACCAGCGAGACCGACCTCTGTGAAAACAGCTTGTTGAATTCATTCCAGTACTTCTTCTGGGCCTCCCAGCCGACGATGACCGATTTGCTTTGCGGGCCGACGTAGGTGACATAGGGCGCATTGGCCCATACCTGTTGCATGGCGCTGCCATCGTCGAGCACCGGCAGCGCCGAATAGAACGCCATGCTCGCCCGCTTTACGGCAGCGACATCCGGCAGCGGCTGGGAGACGGCACCACTTGCAGAAAGCACCGGCAATATTGCCAGTGCCAGGATCCGTCGCCGGTTCATCTCGTCCTCCTCCGACTATGCTGAGCCTTCTTGGCGCTAGAAAAAGAGGTCTGCTCTTCGTTGGTCGTAGCGAGATCTGATGTCGGCCAAAGCCGCCGCACACTCCGTATAGCGTGCCGTTCCGGGCTCCATGCCGAACCTGGTGCAGAACGACCGATCGTCTTCGGCGACAGCGCGTGCGTTGTCGGCTTCGAGACTCTCGCGGATTTGCCCGCCCCTGATCAAAAGCAGACCGACGATGGCAACGAGCAGGGCGACGCAGATGCCAACCAGGACTCGGCTCACCGGGTAACCACTCGGCCGGAATGAACAGCTTCGGAAACCGACTCCGCGACCATGCAGCCTCCTCATTGGCGAGTGTGTAACCCCTTTACAGCGACGCGATAATCCGCGATTGACTCTGGTCATTCGTGAATTGAATTCCTGAATATGGCCAACCCAGCGCAGGAAATGGGCGTCTTCGAGCGCGTTGCCGAGCGCGGCAGCTTCGCCGGTGCGGCTCAGGACACCGGACTGACGGCTTCCGCCGTCTCGAAGCTGGTCACGCGCCTGGAGCAACGTCTCGGCGTGCGCCTGGTCACCCGCACGACCAGGCGCTTGGCGCTGACGTCCGAAGGAGAGACCTTTCTCAGGCGATCGCGCGAGATCCTGGCGGCTATAGACGCGGCGGAGGCGGAGGTCGCTGCTGCGCGTCTGGCGGCGCGAGGTCGATTGCGTGTGCTGGCTCCCCCCGTATTGGCGGTGGATCAGCTCGCTCCGGCCGTGCCCGCGTTCCTGGCTCGCCATCCGCGGATCACGTTCGACTTTTTCGTGACCAACCGCGTCGTCGATCTGGTCAGGGAAAACGTCGACGTCGCGCTTCAGACTGGAACGCTCGGCAATTCAACCCTTGTTGCGCGGAAGATCGCCGATCTCAGGCAGGTGATCTGTGCCAGCCCACACTATTTGGCTCGCCATGGTCGGCCGGAGGTGCCGTCCGACCTCGCGGCCCACTCCTGCCTTACCATGAGCGGCACGCCGAACTCGAGCGTCTGGCGCTTTCGCGTGGACAATCGGATTGTGCCGATCGACGTCAGGGGCTCGGCTTGTGCGGACAGTGCCGACATGTTGGTCAGGCTGGCAATCGAAGGCGTTGGCATCGTCCGCCTCGGCGAAATCGCAGTGGCGACCGCGATCCAGAAGGGCCTGCTGCAGCCTTTGCTCCAGGAGACGCATCAGCCGGAAAGCTATCCGCTCTGGGCGGTCATGCCGCCCGGCAGGCAACGGACTCTCAAGGTCAAGGTCTTCCTCGACTTTCTGTCAGGCCATTTCGCGGCTCAGCCATGGCGGATGCCCTCTACTGAGTTCAAGAAGCAAGCGAGATCAACGTCGTAAGTCAGACTAAGCTTGCTGCACAACCACCCTTCGGGAGATCCCAGGCCTCGCGCGACGACATCGAGATGACGCGCGAGGTCAAGGCGGCGGCCGCGGCGCTGGGCATCGGAGCCAAGTGCTTTCAGCAAGGGCAAGCCGGTGCATGACCTGCCGGATTCTCCCGGATCACGTCGTTTGGGCATTCGACTGCCGAAGCGGCCGAAGACTTGCTGCGCCGCACCAATCCACTCACATTATCCGGGGCCATATTTACCGCCATTTCTGATACAACATACCTCCGATGATGATCTGTGCCGGGTGGAGCAATCCATGCTGGCACGCGGGGGCTACCTGAATCCGACATCCGTTTCGATGGAGCGTGTGTTCGCCTTTTTGTCGGCCGTCCTGGCGCCTTTCGATAAGGCTGCGCTAGGCGGGGCGAGCTGAACCCATGAGTCAGGATACGGCGGCCGCCAGCACCCCTCCCATGAAAGGGATGACCCAACACGGGCGCTTTCTCTGGCGTTTCATCCTTTTTGCCCGGCCCTTCTTCTCGTCGGGGCATAAATGGAGGAACCGGGGCTGGCTGGCGCTGATCGCCGCCCTGACGGTTGCACAGGTTGCGGTTCAGGTCGGCCTGAACTCCTGGTCGGCGCGGCTCTACAACGCGATAGAAGGCCGTCACCTCGAAGCGTTCCTGGGCCTGATCACGACCTTCGTGCTCCTGCTTCTGGCAAGCATCCTCGTGTTCTCCATAACGCTTTATGCCAAGCGACGCTTGGAATTTGCCTGGCGGGTCTGGATCACCAAGAACACGTTATCGGTCTGGATGGCGCAAGGAAGACACTATCAGCTCGGCCTGGTCGCGGGCGAGCATGGCGACAATCCAGACGGGCGAATCGCCGAAGATATTCGCGTGACGACCGAGCAGGCCGTCGAGCTGGGCCAGGCCGCGTTCTATTGCCTCCTGCTGTTTGGGACATTCGTCACCGTGCTGTGGAACCTCTCCGGTGTCATCCATGTGGAAATCGGCGGGACGGTCATTCCCATCCCCGGCTTCATGGTCTTCGTCGCACTCATCTATTCAGCGACCGGCACCAGCCTCGCGCTATGGGCAGGCTTCCCGTTGGTCGCCGCCTCCAATCTGCGGCAGACGGTAGAAGCCAATTTCCGGTTTGGCCTGGCGCGTGCCCGGGAATATTCGGAAAGCATCGCCTTGATCGGCGGCGATACCGACGAGCGAACGCATCTTCAGGAATTGCTGCGCGGCGTGCGACGCGGTTGGGAGCGCCAGACCTATGGTTTGGTGCGCATCATCGTGTTCACGACGGCGTATGGCGTGCTGGCAAACCCGTTTCCGCTTCTTGTCGCAGCGCCGCGCTATATCATGGGGCTGATCTCCCTCGGCACGCTGATGCAGATGGCGCAGGCTTTTTCGCAGGTCACCGCCGCGCTGGCGTTCCCTGTCGACAATCTTTCCGGCCTCTCTTTGTGGCGGGCCTCCGTCGAGCGCGTGATGGCGCTGCAGGATGCACTGAACGGGCTCCAGGAGAAACTCGGCGCGAACCGCATCGAGGTGCAGCACGAGGGCAATTCGCTGCAGCTCGCCGGCGTGCGCGTGATGGAGCACGATGCGACGCCGGTCATGGAGGAGATAACGGCCGAGATCGGCCCCGGCGAACATGTGTCGATCGAAGGCGTAACGCCGATCTGCCACAAGCTCATTCTCGCTATTGCAGGGCTTTGGCCATGGGGCGCCGGAAAAGTGACGCTGCCGGCGGGCGCGAACATCTTCATTGCCACTGACCGGCCCTATCTGCCTGTGGGTCCCTTGGGCGAAGCCGTTTGCTACCCGATGACGCTCAACGCCTGCGTGCCGGACGACATCAATTCGGCGTTGAGGCGCGTGGGCCTGGGCGATTGGGCCGGGCATCTTGGCGCGGTGGAGAATTGGGAGACGGTGTTCTCCGTGGCGCAACAGCAAAGGCTCAGTTTTGCGCGCATGCTGCTTCATCGGCCCGACTGGATCTTGCTGTCGGAAGCGACGAATGCGCTCGAGCCGCCGGCCCAGCGTCAAATGGCCGAGTTGTTGGTCAAGGAATTTCCGTCGGCAACAATCGTGGCCGTTGGTCGAGTCGGATTGTTCGACGGGTTCTTCGAACGCGTGCTGCCTGTGGAAGCAGTGACCGCGGCCGGCGGCATAGCCACCGCCAAGACGCGTGTTGCGATGCCTGGCTGAGGGAGTGGCCCATGGGATCGACTGGAACTGACAGTGGAGCCGTGCCGCAGGCCCCGGCGCCTTCCGCCCTGGCACTGCCTGCATCGTTCAAATGGGGCGTGTCCACCGCGGCTTATCAGATCGAGGGGGCCGTCGCCGAGGACGGTCGCGGCCCCAGCATCTGGGACCTGTTCGGCCGGCAGAAGGGCCGTATCGCCAATGGCGATACCGGCGATGTGGCGTGTGACCACTACCATCGCTATCGGGAAGACGTGGCGCTGATGAAGCGCCTTGGCGCGCAGGTCTACCGGTTTTCCGTGGCCTGGCCGCGCGTGTTGCCGCAAGGGCGCGGCCAGGCGAACAGCCTCGGCCTCGACTTCTACGATCGTCTGATCGACGAACTGCTCGACAACGGCATAGAGCCCTGGCTGTGCCTGTATCATTGGGATCTGCCGCAGGCGTTGGATGATCTTGGCGGGTGGCAGAATCGCGATATCGCTCTTTGGTTCGCCGATTACGCCGCCCTGGTTGCGCGCCGCTATGGCGATCGGGTTCGGCACTTCGCCACGTTCAACGAGCCCAATGTGTGCACGCTGTTCGGCTACGGCATGGGCTGGAATGCACCGGGCATTGCCGACCGGCGGAGTTTCCTGCAGGCGGCTCACCATGTGAACCTCGCGCATGGCGAGGCGGTCCGCACGCTCAGGACGCTGGCGCCGGGGGCTTCTCTCGGCGCCATCTATAATCGGCAAATGTGCGTACCGATAAGCGCCGCGCCGCGGGACGCGGTGGCGGCCGGTATTCTGGACGCCTGCTGGAATCGGCTTTATGCGGACCCGCAGATCCTCGCCCAATATCCGCCCGAGCTGGCCGAAGGCGTGCAGGAGTTCGTGGCCGCTGGAGACATCGCGCGCATCGCCCAGCCGATCGACTGGTTCGGCCTCAACCACTATTGCCCGATTTATGCGCGCGCCGATCAGGGCCCGCTCGGGTTTGCCTGGGCCGATGCGCCGCACGACGTTCCCTTGACCGGCGTGGGCTGGCGTATCGACCCGGAAGCGTTCCGCAACGAGTTGATCGCCGCGTATCGACGCTACAAGCTGCCGATCTATGTCACGGAGAATGGCTACGGGGCGCACGAGACGCTGGATGCAGCGGGTGGCGTGAACGATGGCGGGCGCATTGCCTATCTCGCCGACTATACCAAGGCCCTGGAGCAGGCTGTCGCTTCCGGCGTGGATGTGCGGGGCTATTTTCTCTGGTCGCTCCTGGACAATCTCGAATGGGGCGCGGGCTTTGCCAGCCGCTTCGGGATCGTTTACGTCGATTACCCGACCCAAAGGCGCGTTCCCAAGGCGTCCTTTGATTGGTTCGCGGAGTTGATCCGGGCGCAGCGGAAATGATCGAGGGCTGGGTCACGCGTGGTGCCGATGCGTTGCTGCAGCCCATGCGACCCGTGGCCTTCTCCAGATCGTTGCCGCCGGATGCGCTCCCCACGATCGAAGTCGACCATAGCCGGACCTTTCAACCAATCGAAGGCTTCGGGTTCGCGCTGACGGGCGGCAGTGCGTATTTGCTGGCGGGGCTCACGATGGCAGACCGCACGGCCCTGCTGCAGGAGTTGTTTGGTTTGACCGAAGAGTCGGTCGGGCTGAGCTGTCTGCGACTGAGCATCGGCGCCTCTGATCTCGGCCGGAGGGATTTCAGCTATTGGCGGATGCGTCGCGGAAGGGCGCATCTCGAGGGCTTCAATCTTGGCGCCGGCGACCAGGAGGTCGTTCCCGTCCTCCAGCAGATATTACGGATCAATCCGACCGTGAAGATCATCGCTTCGCCGTGGTCGGCACCGCCGTGGATGAAGACCAACGGCAGTTCCATCGCCGGAAGCCTGAAGCCGGAATATTATTCGGCGTATGCGCAATACTTCGTGAAATACGTGCAAGCGATGCGCGGGCATGGCATTCATGTCAGCGCGGTGACACCACAGAATGAGCCGCACAATCCGAAGAACGAGCCGAGCATGGTGATGACCGCCACGGAACAGGCGGAATTCATCAAGGGATACCTTGGACCGGAATTGCGCAAAGGCGCACCCGAAACAGAAATACTCTGCTGGGATCACAATTGCGACGAACCGGAATATCCGCTCGCGGTGCTGGGGGACGCAGACGCGCGCGCCTATATCGGCGGAGTTGCCTGGCACCTGTACAATGGATCGCCGGAGACGATGTCGAAAGTGTGGTCACACTATCCAGAGAAGAAAGTGTACTTCACCGAACAATGGGTTTCCGCACATGACGATTTCATGGGCGCACTGCGCTGGCACACGAAGAACATCATCATCGGCACCCTGAGAAACTGGAGCCGGACCGCGCTCGAGTGGAATCTTGCGTCTGACCCCGAGTACACCTTGCATACCCGCCGCGGTGCCGTGGGAGCCCTGGGCGGCGTTACCATTGGATCTACAGTCAATCGCCGCCTTGGCGCCACGGGAGCCCGCGGCGTTACCGTCAGGGCCACGATCAAGCGAAACCCCGGATATTATCTGATGGCCCACTCGGCGAAGTTCATCCGGCCGGGGTCGGTGCGGGTTTATTCGAGCGAGGCAGATTCGCTGCCCAACGTCGCTTGTCTGACGCCCGATTCGCGGATCGTGACGGTGGTCATGAACGACTCCGATCATGCAAAACGCTTTTGCGTTCAGCGCCAGGGCGCGTACGCACCGCTGGAGCTGGGAGCGGGTGACGTCGCGACGCTTCGATGGAACGCGGCAGCGGCAGTGGCCCAGCTCTAACGCAGCTCTTGCTGCGGGCTGTCCTCTCCTACTCTGCCGCCAACGCGCCCTTCTCGTCGGCCAGCAGGCGCTCGATGAGGCGGCGCATGACCACGCGATTGGTGTCGGACGCGATATTGACCAGGCCGTGGTCGCCGAGCTCGCCGAGCCTCGCCTGCTGAGCCTCGACCATATCCTTGTCCTCGACGAAGGTGGGCGCGATCTCGCGATAGAGTTGCTCGGTCGCCTCGGGCTCGTTCTGGCGGTAGCCGTTGGCGCAGGACCAGAAATAGAAGCACGAGGTCTCGGTCTCCGGTGTGAGCCCGTGGAAAAGGCGGAACTGGAAGCCGCCGTCACGCTTGCCTTCATACGCCCCGGCGCCGACGTCGGCCGCACCGGTCCATTGCAGGACCGAGCTCGGCGCCACCCATTCGAACTCCTGCCAGCGATCGACACGGCCCTTGAAGCCCGCGGCCTTGACGTAGCTCGGTGGCGGCACCGAATCACGCATCCAGCGCGTGAACTTGATGCCGGTCGCGGTACGTGTCGTCTGCATCTCGGCGTTGACATGCGCCGCCGGATTGCCGCCCACCGTCTTGGCATGCAGGTAGCCGAGATGCGTCAGGTCCATGAGGTTGTCGACCATCAGCATGTAGTTGGCCCTGATCGGATAGCAGTCGTGCTTGTTGGGCCATTGGACCTTGTCATCGTGATAGGGGAAATCGACGATCTTGCCCGCGTCGGCCGCGGCCGCATCGCCCATCCAGATCCACACGAACTGGTTCTTTTCCACCAGCGGGTAGCTCCGCACGCGAACGCTATCGGAGATGTTCGCCTGTCCCGGCACGGCAACGCAGCGGCCGCTGCCGTCGAACACGAGGCCGTGATAGCCGCACTGGATGCCGGCCGGCACCAGTTCGCCCCTCGACAGCGGTGCCGCACGATGGCAGCAGCGATCCACCAGCGCCGCGGCCCGCCCCGCCTGATCGCGGAAGAGAACGACCGGTTCGTCGCAAATCCGCCGCGCCAGCGGCTTTTGGCCGAGCTCATCCGCCCAGGCCGCGATGTACCAAGCGTTACGAATGAACATCGTCGACTCCCTTGGCCAACCAATGGGACGTCGCGACAGGAGACACGATCGGATCGGAGCTGGCAACTGGGCAGCGGAGCGCCTGGCGGGTACCCTGGCATGAAGGCCTCGCCACCTACCCCACGGTGATCGGCCGCCAGGGCCATGCCCGTCTAAGTCCTCGCGAGAAACAGCCAACTGGTCGTCGGAGGATTGAATGCACTCGTTGACCCACTTGTTCCTCGGCGTGGCTGCCTCGGCCACGATGTTCACCAGCGCCATTGCCGCCGACCTCAATCCAGCGGCCGTCGCCTTCACGCCGCCCGACAAGATCGAGTGGAAGCAGGGATCCGGTCGCGCCCAACAGGCAATCCTGGCAGGCGACCCGTCGAAGCCAGGTCTCTACGTCGTGATGGTAAAATGGCTGCCTGGGGGCATGAGCCGTCCGCATTTTCATCCCAATGACCGCTTCATCACGGTGCTCAAAGGGACGTGGTGGGTGGGCACGGGCACCAAGTTCGATCCCGACAGCACTGTCCCGATGCCGGCCGGCACCTTCGTCACGCATTTCGGCAAGCAGGTGCACTACGATGGCGCCAAGGACGAAGAGACCGTGCTGCTGATCACCGGCGAGGGGCCCGCCACCTCCACGCCGGCGGAGGAGAAATAGTCTCCATGCCCGCTGATGATCGGCCGCAAGGGAGGGTGGCTCTTCCTTGATCCGTGGTACGACCTGGTACTACCATACCAGACCTGACCGAAGGTAGACCCGTGACGGTAAAGTCCTCGATTTCGCTGACTGATGATCAGCATTCTTTCGCCAAGACGCTCGTCGATTCAGGGCGCTTTCCCAGTGTCAGCGCCGTTCTGCAACAGGGCATCGAGCTCCTTCGTGAGAAGATGGAGGATGAAGCCATGGAGCGGGCGGCGTTGGCTGAGATCATTGGCAAGCGCCGCTCGGGGGCGTTCGTATCGGCCATGAGGATGGATAGCCGGCTATCCCGGATGATTGCCAAGAAACGCCGAGCGTATGCGGTTCGCGATTGAATTCTCGACAGAGGCCGAAGGCGACTTCGATCTGATCTTCGACCACCTCTTTGAGAGCTATGTGGCGTTCGGCGAGGGCCCCGAGGAAGCCTTGGACCATGCCGGGCGGCGGGTGATGGCGATCCGCAAGGCTGCCGATCGGCTGTCGACCTTTCCTCTGCGAAGCACAGCGCGTGACGATGTCTTGCCGGGAATTCGCTTTCTTGCCGTCGCCCGAGCGGTCTACTGGTTCGACGTCGATCAGGCAGCGCGCAAAGTCCGTATTCTCGCCGTGTTCTTCGGAGGGCAGGACCATATCAGACATATGCTCGTGCGCCTCCTCGGCAAGAACGAGGCGCGCTGACCGGAGCAGAGGTTCTGCCTTCAGCTCGCCGGCATCATGAAGCGATCGAAGAACGATGCCAGCTGCCCGTGGGCATCGAGCGGCAGGACCTGCGCGACGAATTGATCCGGCCGCACGATGACCAGGCATCCCGCTGTCCGGTCGATGCCGCGCATCGTGAAGATGTCGTGACCGGCCTTGAGATCCGGGCAGAACATCTTTTCGTAGTCGCGCAGTCCATATCGCCCCTTCCGCGGCATAAGCAGCGACGGCATGCACTCGAGAGCCAGATCGCGATGCCCTTGCTGGAACACGGCGCGGACATCGATCACCGAATCGATATCGGCGTCTTTTGCGGTGTACTTCCTGATCGGCGAGTCGCGCGCCTCGGCAAGAAAATCACATAGGGCGCGGAGGCGCGAGTTGGCGGCCGCGGGATTCTCGGCACCGGCGAAGGCGAAGAGCCGAAAGCGACCGTCGGCCTTGATGACGTGGCCGAGATGGACGGGCTTGGCATCTCCCAGGCGAATCACCGGCGCCGACGGGAAGCGCTTGCCGATCAAGAATCCTTCGGCGAGATGCTGGTGGCTCGGCTCGCCCGTGAGGATCGACGGCGGGTAGTGGGTGGCCGTGCCCGCGGTATAGCGCCCATGCCGGATGAAATAGTCCTGCGTCCTGGCCGGATCGAGGGTCTCGCCGTGGCGATTGCCCGACGCGAGAATCGCCGCCCATTCGCGATCGAATTCGATCAGCTCCTTGGCGACCGCGTGACGTTCCGCCGAATAGGTATGCAGGAGATGCGGCGCCGCGCGCTTGCCCAGCACGGCGGCGAGCTTCCAGCCGAGATTGAAGGTGTCCTGCATGGAGACATTCATGCCCTGGCCCGCCTTCGGGCTGTGCGTATGACACGCATCGCCGGCGATGAACACGCGCGGCAGGCGCGTGCCGGTTTCCGCGGCCGGCGCGTCGTCGAACTTGTCGGCGAGCCGCTGGCCGATCTCGTAGACCGACCACCAAGCGATCTCTTTCACGTCGAGCGTATAGGGCTTGAGGATGCGCCGAGCCTTGGCGACCACGTCGTCCGCCGTGATCCCGCGGCTCGCGACCCGCTCGCCGGCCTCGAGCGCGGTGAGCTCGACGTAGATCCGGACCAGATAGCCGCCCTCGCGCGGGATGATGAGGCCGCTGCCGTCGGAGGCGGACTGGATCAATGACTTGAAACGAATATCGGGGAAATCGGTGACGGCCAGCACGTCCATGACGCCCCAAGCGTGATTGGCCGAATCGCCGTGCAGCTCCTGGCCGATCGCCTTGCGCACCGTGCTGCGCGCCCCGTCGCAGCCCACCACGTAGCGTGCCTTGACGGTTTCGATTTGTCTCTCGTGCGACGGATCGAGCCGCTCGAGGCGGACGCTCACCGCGTGGTCTTCAAAGCGCGCCGCAGGCTCGATGTGCAGATCGATCACGCGCCGCGCATAGTGCGGCTCGAGCTTGCCCGCCGATCGCCGCATGACATCGAGGAAGAAGTCATGCACGCGCGCCTGATTGAGGACGACGTGCGGAAATTCCGACAGCCCGTCTTCGACATCCTGGACCCTGCCGCTGCGCACGATGGTCTCCGGCTTCCGCGGGTCCGGCTTCCAGAACGTGGTCTCGTTGATCCAGCACGCCTCCTTCATCACGCGTTCGGCGAAATCGTAGGCGTGAAACATCTCCATCGTGCGGCAGGCGATGCCGTCGGCCTGCCCGAGCAGCAACCGGCCGGGCTTCTGCTCGACGATGCAGGTCTTGATGTCGGGAAACGCCGAAAGCTGCGCGGCGAGGTTGAGACCGGCCGGGCCGCAGCCGACGATCAGGACATCGACTTCTGCCGGAACGGGTCCAGGCGCTCCGGAAGCTCGAACGCGCTCCGCCGGGTCGGCGATTTCCGGATCACCCGCCTCGAATCCGTTCAAATGGAATTGCATCGCTGTCCGTCCCGCGTTCCTGTCGCCGTTGTTGTGGCATCAGGTCAACGGCGCGCGCAATGCCCGTCTGAGCCGAGTCTCTTCCGTCACCGGTCGAGAAAGTTGAGCGCGTCGCGCAACTCTGACAGCTGACGCTCAGGTGCATCGCTCGCCCAGTAGCGGGTATGGCTGAATCGCTTCGATTGACCGCGAATGCCGCGCAGGTCGATGTCGCGAATGCCCGGTCCGAAATTCTCGGCCAGCGGGCCTGAGATCAGGTCGCCGCGATGGATCGCCTGGGCAGGATCGAAGATATTGGTCCAGCGCACCACCGCGAAGGGCGCCGCATGGTGCAGTTGCCAGGACTGCTGCGCGCCCTTGACCGGAAAGGCGAACAGGTCGCAGTCGCTTGCGGCGCCATCGACGAGGCCGCTTTGCTTGCCCTGGTGCAAGGCCTTGCCATCCAGCGTCTCGCGATAGGGCGGCGACGTCGGCACTTCCCGCTCGTTTTGGCGAGCCGCCAGATCATCGGCGCTGGCCGCCAGCAGGAACTCGGCATGTGTCAGCGGGCTGCCGATCGTCACCAGATCGCTGATCAGCCAGCGGCCGTCCTTGGCAACGTCCGTCCCCGGCGGCCGCTTCGAGAGCAGCCGCCGCAACCGCGCCTGTGCCGCCCGGTAGGCCGACAGGGTGTCAGCGTCCGGCTTGGCGCGGAGCGCGGCCGCAGCACGGTCGACGGCGATGAGGGCGGCGAACTCGTCGGTCCCTTCATCGATCCGCCCGACCGCTTCGCGTTGCGCCCAGAAGTAGCTCACCAGATCGAAAGCAAGGATGGTGCCCAGGCTGTGGCCGACGACGATGATGCGGTCATAGTCGCCGCTGTCATGCAGGGCCTTGAACAGCGCCAGGCCGCGCTCGCGCACCGCGGCCCGCGCGGCGATGTTGTCGGGGTCGGCGCGGGTGTAGCGCACGACGCGACCGAAAGTGGCCGTGGCAACGCGATGGATTTGACTGCCCAGGCCGCCGGCGACCAGGATGAAGGGCCATTGCGGCAACCATGACGGCGCAAAGGAACCCCAGATGTCCTTGGGCAGGACACTGGCGACGGCGAACAATACCGCGACGATGGAGAGCGCCCACAGGGCAAGCCAGGCCGACCGCACGTCGGTCGGCACGTTGCTCCAGCGCCTGAACAGGAGGTAGCGAACCCAACCCACGAACTGCTGCCACGTCGAACCGCCGGTCAGGTCGGCCCAGTACAGCTCGTAGAAGTCGGTGCGGACGCCCGCCGGATAAGCGCCGCCTGGCTGGCTTTTGCGAGTGGTGATCCGGCGCAGCTCGAGCGAGCCCGTGCGCGTGTCCGGCTTGTTCCAGACCTGCGATCCCGCCACGTCGCGTGCCTTCAGGACCACGTCGCCGCCCCACGTCGTTTTCACGAAGTCGCGCACCGTATCCATGGGACGCTGCTCGCCCATGCCGTGGATGATCACAACCGCCTGCCGGCCGGGCTGCGGCCGCGGCTTGCGCACGGCCGCGGGCTTCGCCGGCGCCTCCGGGGCGGCAGCCTCTGTCACCGCGACGTCGGTCATCGCCGCCACCGTCGAACGCCGGCGGAGCGGCGAGAAACCTTGCCGGCGGTGATTGGCCGTTTGTTCCGGTCCGGTGCCCCAGTCATGCTGCTCTCCCCACGCGAAAGCCGATCGCAACTATACGTTGTACGCCACGAATGCTTTCCTGTCGACGGGCCGGCGCGACGACGTCGAGTGCGCAACGGCAGCGGTGCGGCAGCCGGCCAAAGCCGGTATAGTGCCGTCAGCGTTCAACTCAAAAGCGTAGAGGTAGGAAGTCCGCACAAGACCGAGGAGGAAAACCAATGACCCGTGTCCATCGGATCACCCGCCGCCGTGCGCTGAAAGTCGCGGCTGGCGGTGTCGGCGCAACCCTGCCGCTGGTGCATGTCCAGTCGGCAAGCGCTGCAGGCAAGCTCACGATGGGGGTCTGGGATCACTGGGTGCCGGCGGCCAATCCGGTGCTGAAGGGCCTGGTCGACGAGTGGGCCGCAAAGAACAAGGTCGAGGTGACGATCGACTTCATCGCCTCCGCCGGCAACAAGATGATCCTCACGCAGGCCGCCGAGGCGCAGGCCCGCAGCGGGCACGACATCCTCGCCTTCGACCAATGGGCGTCCCATCAATACGCCGACAAGCTGACGGCCGTGAACGACGTCATGGACCCGCTGCTCAAGCAGTACGGTCCGGTGAGCAAGGCCGTGGAATATCTCGGCACATCGGACGGGAAATGGCTGGGCGTGCCGGTCGCCTGGGGCTCGGCGCCGCTGCCGCCATGCGCCCGCATCTCGATGCTCAAGAACGATACGGGCGAGGATGTCACCGAGTGGTATCCGGCCAAGGACGTGAAGACCAGGGGCGCGGCGGAGTGGACGTACGAAAAGCAACTGAAGATGGCCGAGCAATGTCACAAGGCGGGCCATCTGTTCGCCTTCGGCTGCGGCGCCAACAGCACGGACGCGAACCAGACCTGGGGCGCGACGTTCGGGGCGTTCGGGGCGCACCTCGTGGATGCCAAGGGCAACATTACCGTCGATTCCGATCCGGTCCGCGAGGTGCTCGACTACGTCAAGCGCCTCGTCCCCTATCTGCCTCGCGAGACCATCGCTTACGATGACGCGTCCAACAACAAGGCTTTCGTTGCAGGCTCGGCGGCCCTGATCTGGAACCCGCCAAGCGCCTGGGCGGTGGCCAAGCGCGATGCGCCCGCCATCGCCGCCGACACCTGGCACTTTCCGAATCCCAGGGGGAAGATGGGTCGGCTCGTTCCCCATCGCCCTTATTTCTGGGGCATCTGGCAGTGGTCGCAGAACAAGCCGGCGGCAAAGGACCTGATGGCGTTCGCCAGCCAGCGCGACATCGTCACCAAGCTCAGCGTGCCGGCGGCGGGCTATGACATCCCGCCCTTCCTGTCGATGGCGGACTTGCCGGTGTGGGGAGAACTCGAGCCGCCAAAAGGCACGATGTACAACTACCCCGTGCGTCCCCATCACGATGCCGAATACTACATCGTCGGCTCGAGCGCGCCTCCGGACGTCGGCGTGCAGATCTGGAGCCACTACATGATCCCCGGGATGGTGGCGCGCATCGTGTCCGGTCACAGCGAGAAGAAGGTGATCGACTGGGCGAAAGCCGAGCTCGAGGGCCTCCGCCGCTGAGCGGGCGTCGTGTCGGCATTGCAGGCATTGCCGGCAACACAAGGAATGGCGTGACCATCCGAGTGGCCCGCCAGAGGTGGGCCTCTACGATACGCAAAAATTCGCAAAAACGAAATCGACGGTCACATACCAACGTTATTGACTGTGCTGCACTTTGGTTATATAATCGCTCCGTTGCGCTGTGCCCCGGCGTTCCTGCTCTTTGCATCGTTGATCCGAGACCCAAAAGGCTGCGGCAGACACCGCACGCGGCCCGTCCGGTCGCTTGCCTTCGGACGGGTCGGCGCTCCAGCTCTCCGACGAGGGCGATTCCGGTTGCGAAACTTGCGTAACTGTCCGAACTCGGAATGAGGCACCACTGATTGAGTGTACAGTCCGTGCACTCCACTACGAAGGGACTACCGGAAAGGGCGGAAAGGGCGGAAACCCATCGCGCCGCTGATGGCAGTGCCCGCACCCGCGGTGCGCTGTGACAGAGGATGCGTTCGCCAGGGCAATCGGACAGGCCAAGCTACTTGCCAGGTAATCGACCCTTTCCTGTTGCCGCCATAGGTTCGGCGACATGGAAAGACGAGACCTCATCCGAGCAATCGTCGCGGTCGGCGTCACGGCGTCGTCCGCGCTGTCGGGTCCCGTGCGGGCCCAGTCCCCATCTCGAAGGAGTACGGCGATGAGCAACGCCAACGAAGTCGTGGTGCGATACCTCGCGGCATGGAACGAGCCCGAGCCCAAGCAGCGGCGCGAGCTGGTCGCCAAGGCCTGGACCGACGATGGCACATACGTCGACTCCGCACGCGACGGCAAAGGTCACGACAGCCTCGACGCCATGATCGCGACGGCGCAGGGCCACTTCCCCGGCTACCGGCTGCGCCTCGCCAGCGGCATCGAGGCGCATCACGACTACCTGCGCTTCAGCTGGGTGGCCGGCGGCACGGCGGAAACGCCGCTCTACATCAAAGGCACCGATTTCGTGGTCGTGGCCGGCGACGGCCGCATCAAGTCGGTCGTCGGCTTCGTCGACGCCGCCCCGGCGCGCGGCTGAGCGGGAGGTCGCGATGGACAGGAGAAGTGCGACGACCTCGATCGCCGCTGCGACCGTCGCGACCCTCGTCGCTGCCGGCAGCCGACCGGCCGCGGCCAAGGCGCCGGCCGCGACGCGGCCTTCCTTCATCGAGACCGAGGATGGTGCGAGCCTGTTCCACCTCGATTGGGGAACCGGCAAGCCCGTGGTGTTCACCCACGCCTGGAGCCTCAATGCCGACATCTGGGAGTACCAGCTCGTCGAGCTGGCCGACCAGGGCCTGCGCTGTGTCGCCTACGACCGGCGCGGCCATGGGCGGTCCAGCGATCCGGGACGAGGCTACGACTACGACCGGCTGGCCGACGATCTGGCCGCGGTCATCGACCAGCTCGACCTCAGGGACGTCACGCTCGTCGCCCATTCGATGGGCAACGGCGATGCGGTGCGATACCTGCGCCGACACGGCAGTGCCCGCGTCGCGCGGCTGGTGATGCTGAGCACGGTCCCGCCCCGATCGACCGGCGACTTCAGCGCGCTCATCGCCGGCCTGAAGCAGGACCGCCCGGCCTTCCTCGCCAAGGGCGTCACGGCCTTCACCGGCGGCCATCCTGCCGTTTCACCCGCCATGACCGAGTGGATCGTCGCCCAGTTCATGCGCGCCTCGCCGAAGGCCACCATCGACTGCATGCGCGCCATCGCCGGTGGCGACTTCCAGTCGGACATGCGCGCCGTCACCGTGCCGACATTGGTCGTCCACGGCGACAAGGACATGGTCAATCCGCTGGACACGACGGCGCGGAAGGTCGCCGCGCTCATACCGGGCGCGACGCTCGAAGTGTACGCGGGCGCGCCGCACGGGCTCGTCGTCACTCATCGTGATCGTCTGGCGCGGGATATCCTGGCCTTTGCCCGCGGATGACCTGACGACGCTTCTTCTTCGCGGGCCGCTCCCACACCACGCCGGGATATCCCTTTAGCGGAACGAGCGGCTCGCCGAGATACGTCCAGTCCTGCAGCTCGGCGATCGCTATATGATAGCGCGGCTCGCGGCCGGTGCGACCGCTGAACAGCGCGCGCGGTACGTTGACCATCTGCGGCGAATGCGCCCGTTCGTAGGTGACGGGTGTTCCGCACAGCGCGCAAAAGCCTCTTGTCGTCCCGGTCGCCTTGTCGTGAAAGCGTGTGATCTTCGTTCGGCCCTTGGTCACGCGAAAGCGGCTGCGCCAGCTGCCGACATAAGTCGCATAGGCCGCTCCGTGCGCGCGCCGCGTTGGGCCGGAATGATCGTGCCAGGCCCATCGTGCGGGAATGCCGATCTCGACCTGCACCGCGCCACATAGGCACTGGCCTGTCGCCGATGCTGTGTTCTCTGCCGTCGCGTTGGCCACGTTCACCCCTCCTGCGGCAACCGGGAGCCGCGTGCGGAGTTGATCCTTCGGCTGAAATTCGCCCGGGGGCATTCCATGATCAAGACATTCGCTGCCGTCCTGCTGGCCGTCGTGCTGGCCGCGTTCGCCGCGTCGGGCCAGACCACCGAAGGCGGCCCGCCGACCGAGCCACCGGCACAGGTGCCGGGACAGCCGTCGGTCACGGTGCTCGGCACTCAGGAGGTGCAGGGCATCCTCGGCCGCGAGATCCGCAGCACGGCCGACGAGAACATGGGGCGCATCGTCGACGTGCTGGTCGACGGGCAGGGCGCGGCGCGCGCCGCCATCATCGATTTTGGCGGCTTCCTCGGAGTTGGCAGCCGCAAGATCGCCGTCGCCTGGCAAGCGCTGCACTTCGTGCCGGCCGCCGAGAAGAAGTACGGCATCGTGTTGGAGTTGACGCGCGATCAGGTAAAGGCGGCCCCCGAATACAAAGAAGGCCGACCGGTCATCGTGATCGTGGCCTCCGGCAAGCTCGAGCCCTTGCCGTAGCGGCGCGCCGGTGACGGAGTTTCCCCCTTCTTCTCTGCCGCATCCCTCCCGTCGCAGCCTCAAGCGGCTCGACTGGTTCGTCTTCCTTGTCGCCGACGTGCAGACCGGCTTCGGCCCATTCGTCGCCGTCTACCTGACATCGCAGAAATGGACACAGATCGAGATCGGCCTGGTGCTGACGGTAGCCGGCCTGGTCTCGCTGCTCGGCCAGATCCCGGGCGGCGCGCTGGTCGACGCCGTGCGGTCCGAGCGCGTGGTCGCGGCCGTGGCGGTGACCCTGATCGCCATGAGCGCAATGGTCTACGCGACCTTCCCGATCTTTCCCGCCGTGCTGGTCGCCGCCACGCTGCATGCCGCCGCAAGCTGCGTCCTGGGACCGGCGATCGCCGCGATCAGCCTGGGGCTCGTCGGCCATTCCGCGATCGGCGAGCGCTTCGGCCGCAACGCGCGCTTCGCCTCGATCGGCGCGGCGCTGTCGGCGGCGGTGATGGGCGGCTTCGGCTTTTTCTTCTCTCCCCAGGCGGTGTTCTTCGTGACCGCGGCGCTGCTCGTCCCGACGCTGCTGGTGCTGCGCGGTGTCGCTGCGACGGAAATCGACCCCGAGCGCGCGCACGGCAACATGCCGGAGCTGCGCGCCAGCAAGCCGCCGGTCGACCTGCGCAGCCTGCTCAGCAAGCGCGCCCTGCTGGTGTTCGGATGCTGCATCCTGTTGTTCCATCTCGCCAATGCCGCAATGCTGCCGCTCATGGGCAGCGTGCTGACCATGCGTTCGGGCCAGTGGGCGACCGTGCTGATCGGCGCCTGCATGGTCGGACCGCAGATCGTGGTCGCCCTGTTCTCGCCCTGGGTCGGCCGGCAGGCGCAACGCATCGGGCGCAAGCCTCTGCTGGTGGTGGGCTTCGCCGCCCTGCCGATCCGCGGCGTGCTGCTGGCCTCGGTGAGCGATCCCTACCTTCTGGTCGCGGTGCAGCTTCTCGACGGCCTGACTGCCGCGGTGATGAGCGTGATGGTGCCGCTCACCATCGCCGACCTGACGCGCGGCTCGGGTCGTTTCAACCTGACCCAAGGCGTGGTCGGCACCATGATGGGCTTGGGCGCCTCGATCAGCCCGACCTTCGCCGGCTACATGAGCGACACGTTCGGCAGCTCGGCGGCCTTCCTCGGCCTGGCGGCCGTCGCGCTATGCGCCCTGGCCACCGCATGGTTCCTGATGCCCGAGACGCGGCCGGCCGCTGACGACCTTCGTACGCCTCCTTCAGGCTCTGGATGTCGATCTTCTTCATCGTCATCACCGCCTTCATGAACCGTCGGCACGGTCGCGATGGGAATCGGCATAATGGTCATTGCGTGACAAGTCCGCGCCGCAGCCCTGTTCCCAGGTGTCAAAGCTGTGTCCGGCCGCAACAGCCGTTGTCCAGTCCGGGCTCGGGATGAGACATCGGTGCCATGCAAATCAGTTCTCCGATCGATGCGCCGGCGGCAGCCCCCGCATATCGTCGACGCACGATCGCCACGAACTTCATCGCCATGACCGCCGTCAGCGGCATCGTCCTGCTGATCGGCATCTTCGCCACCGCCTACAGTCGCCGCGTGCTCGGCCCGGCCGCGATCGGCCAGATCAACTGGAACGCGGCCCTTCTCACCTTCCTCGCCCTTCTCGCAAGTCCGGGCCTGGCGCTCGTGGGACAGCGCGACATCGCCGCCAACCCGAAGGAGACGGCTTCGATCACCTCCCTGGTGCTCGGCCTCCAGATGCTGTTCGGCCTCGTGGCCTATGCCGTCGTCATGGCGATCGCCCTGCTCGATCCGCGCGGCGCGCAGGCCAGCGCCCTGCTGCTGATCCAGGGCGTCATCATCCTGATCAATGCCGGCAGCACCATCTGGGTCCTGCAGGCGCACCAGCGCATGGCCGGTCCCGCCATCGCCTCGCTGGTGATCAACCTGCTGCAGATTCCCGCCCTGCTCCTGCTTATCCGCGAGCCTGGCGACATCTACCTGTTCGCCGCCTACACGCTGCCCTTCTCGCTGGCCCTGGTTGGCTACTATTTCTGGTACCTGCAGCATCACGGCATCCTGCGCCTGACCGACATACGGCCGCGCCTGGCCGCCGGCGGCAAGCTCCTGTCCGAGGCCTGGCCGCTGGCGCTGTCGTTGCTGGCGGTGCTGGTGGTCTACAACGGCGGCGCCATCCTGCTGGGATTCACCCACAGCGACATCGAGGTCGGTCTCTACACCACGGCCTACAAGCTGATGTTCATCTCGACCGTGGTGAGCGGCGCCATGATGAACGCCTACTTCCCGGTGCTGTCGCAGGTCGCGGGCGATGCCCAGCAGGCAAAGCGCGTAGCCCATGACTTCGCCACCCTGATGGTCTGGATGGGCCTGCCGATCGCCGCTCTCGGCTGGGCCTGCGGCCGGCACGTCAACGACCTGCTGTTCGGCGCCCAGTTCGCCGCCGCCGGCCCCTATTTCGAATGGCTGTGCCTGGTCGTGGCGCTCACCTTCACCAATATCGGACTGGGCACGCCGCTGCTCGCCTGGGGCCGCCAGAAGCTGCATCTGAAGATCATCGCCACGTCGGCCATGGCCAGCCTGGCGTTGAACGCACTGCTGATCCCACGCTACGGCGGCTGGGGTGCGGTGGCGGCCCTGCTGCTGGCGGAAACGATGAGCCTCACGATGCTGGCGATCGCCCGCCGGCGCCTGGAACTCGGACGCTTTTCGCTGCTGCCGCTCCTCACTCCGCCGCTTCTGTGCTCGGTCGCGGTCGCGCTCGGCATTGTCGCCCTGCCCGCCTCGGCTCGCCAATTCTGGTGGCTGGAGGTCGCGGTCGGCGCCGCGCTGCTCGGCGGCTGCCTGCTGCTCTTCGAACGTCGCATCGCCAGGGCGGCGCTGACGCTGGTGAGACGAGCGCGCTAGACCGGATAGTCCGCTGCCTGCCATTGTACCGCCAAAGCCCATCGCGGAGCATCCAATGGCAGGCAAGATCTATGTCGGTATCGGCGGCTGGACCTTCGAGCCGTGGCGCGGCGTCTTCTATCCCGACGACCTCAGCCAGAAGCGCGAGCTGGAATATGCCAGCCGCAAGCTGAGCTCGATCGAGATCAACGGCACCTACTACTCCAGCTTCAAGCCGACGAGCTGGGCGAAGTGGCGCGACGATACGCCGGACGGCTTCGTCTTCGCGGTGAAGGCTTCGCGGTTCTGCACGAACCGCCGCGTGCTCGCCGAAGCCGGCGAATCGGTGCAGCGCTTCTTCGCCCAGGGCATCGTCGAGCTCAAGGACCGGCTGGGTCCGGTGAACTGGCAGTTCATGGGCACCAAGAAGTTCGACCCGGAGGACTTCGAGGCGTTCCTGAAGCTCCTGCCCAAGGAGGTCGGCAAGCTGCCGGTCCGCCATGCTCTGGAAGTGCGGCATGACAGCTTCAAGGATCCGCGCTTCTACGATCTGGCGCGCAAATACAACGCCGCCATCGTCTTCGCCCACGACGAAGACTTCCCGGACATCGACGAGCCGACCGCCGACTTCACCTATGCCCGCCTGATGGGATCTCAGGAGAAGGTCAAGACGGGCTACAAGCCTGCCGAACTCGACCAGTGGGCCAAGCGCGCCAAGGCCTGGGCCAAGAAGGGCGACGCCTTCGTCTACTTCATCTCCGGCGCCAAGGTGCGCAATCCGGCGGCGGCGCAGGCGCTGATGGAGAAGGTCTAGAATGGTCCAGCCCTTTCCATCCGGCGTGCGCGTCGAGGGAGTCGAGACCGGCGGCGTCACGATCCACACCCGCGTCGGCGGCACGGGACCAGCGGTGGTCATGCTGCACGGCTTTGCCGACACCGGCGATATGTGGGCGCCGCTGGCGGCGGCCCTGGTCGGCCAGCGTACCGTCGTGGTGCCCGACCTGCGCGGCATGGGCCTGTCGTCCCATCCGGCCGGCGGCTACGACAAGAAGACCCAGGCACAGGACATTGCCCGCGTGCTCGACAAGCTCGGCATCGACAAGGCCGCCCTCGTCACCCACGACATCGGCAACATGGTGGGCTACGCCTTCGCCGCACAGTTCCCGGCGCGGGTGACGCGTTGGGCAGCGATGGACGCGCCGTTGCCCGGCATCGGACCGTGGGACGAGATCCTCAAGAGCCCGATGCTGTGGCATTTCAATTTCCGCGGTCCGGACATGGAGCGGCTGGTCGCCGGCCGCGAGCGCATCTATCTCGACCGCTTCTGGAACGAGCTCTCGGCCAATCCAAAGGCGATCGACGAGGCGACACGCGATCACTACGCGGCTCTTTATGCACGGCCGGGTGCCATGCACTCGGCCTTCGAGCAGTTCGCCGCCTTTGCCCAGGACGCCGCCGACAACACGGCCTTTGCCGCCAAGGGCAAGCTCGCCATGCCGGTGCTGGCGATCGGCGCCGACAAGTCTTTCGGCACGGTCCAGGCCGAGGTGCTGCGCATCGTCGCCGGCGACGTCGTCGGCCAGACCATCGCCAACTCCGGCCACTGGCTGATGGAGGAGCAGCCGGCGGCGACGGTGGCGGCGCTCACGGCCTTCCTCGGTTAGCTGCCCGGTGGCCGCCGGAGGCTGGTCGCCAGCCGATTGAACAGGTTGATCAGGCCGATCGCGATGGTCAGGTCCGCGACCTCCTTGGGCTGAAACTCGGCCGATACGGCAGCGAAGGCCTCGTCGGACGCATGCGTCTCGGAGACCCGCGTCACCTCCTCGGCGCAGCAGCATGATCTTCTCGACCGGCACGCCCTCCTTCTGCAGGTCGCGCGAGTGCGAATCGATGCACCAGGCGCAGCCGTTGATCTGCGAAGCCCGCAGGAAAACCAGGTCTTCTGGTAGTCGAGGCCCTGGGTCATGGGCAACTCCTTGGAGGCCGTCAGCCTCCCGCGGGATCGCCCTTTCCGCCAGATAGACCCATGGTCATCTTGACTCGGGGCGGCCGGCGTCCTAAAACTTAACTCTATGGTTAACTATCAAAGTGCCGTCCTCGACCGCACCTTCGCCGCCCTGGCCGATCCGACCCGGCGCGCCCTGCTGGCCCGGCTCGACGAGGAGGAAGGGCTCACCGTCAGCGAGCTGGCGCGGCCCTTCCCGGTGTCCCTGCCCGCCATCATGAAGCATCTCGACGTGCTGTCGGATGCCGGCCTGATCGAGCGCACCAAGTCGGGCCGTACGGTGACCTGCCAGCTCAAGGCCGCGCCCATGGAGCAAGCGATGAACTGGCTCGCCCGCTACGAACGCTACTGGACCGAGCAGCTCGATCGGCTCGCGGCATTCCTGGAGGAAGATTCATGGCAAGCAAGCCCAGCCTCGCCCTCAAGCGGCGCTTCAAAGCGGCGCCGGCGCAGCTCTTCGAGGCCTGGACGCAGCCGCAAAAAATGATCCGCTGGTGGGGCGTCACCGGTCATCCCGAGACGCCCGTCGCCGAGGCCGACCTCAAGGTGGGCGGCCGCTTCCGCGTGCAGTTCCATACGCCGGACGGCGAGCGCCACAGCGTAAGCGGCGTCTATCGCGAGATCGTGCCGGACCGGAAGCTCGTCTTTTCCTGGGCCTGGCAGAGCACGCCGGAGCGCGAATCGCAGGTCACGATCGATCTCAAGCCCGACGGCGAGACCACCGTCCTCACGCTGACGCACGAGCAGTTCTTCGACGAGAAGGCGCGCGACGATCATCGCCGCGGCTGGACGCTGGCCCTCGACAATCTGGAGAAGGTCTTCCCATGAACACCGACGCCTTCCGCACCCCGATCTCGATGAGCGACGCCGGAGCCAACGCCGCTCTGCTCGACGGCTTGCCGCGCGAGGTCGGCGGGCTGGCCGAGGTGGTGCAGGGTGTGCTGATCCACGAGCATATCGCGCCGGCCTATGGCGTCACCCTGTCGGCCGAGCAGCATGCGCAGGCCCATATGCGCGGCGTCGAGGAAATCCTCGACTGTATCGCCCGCCAGGACGGCCGGCCTTTGCCGCAGGCGCGGCCGCCGGGTGAGCGCGTGGTCGGCGTGTGCCGCCATTTCACGCTTCTGCACGTCGCCATGCTGCGCCGACAGGGCGTCGCCGCGCGGGCGCGCTGCGGCTTCGGCGCCTACTTCGACAAGGGCAAGTTCATCGACCACTGGGCCACGGAATACTGGAACGAGGACGTGCAGCGTTGGCTGCTGGTCGACGCCCAGCTCGACCAGCGCCAGCGCGAGCTGTTCGGCATCGCCTTCGATCCCCTCGATGTGCCGCGCGACCAGTTCGTGGTGGCGGGCGACGCCTGGCAGCTCTGCCGCAGCGGCAGGGCCGATCCCGGCGCGTTCGGCATTCTCGACATGTACGGATTGTGGTTCATCGCCGGCAACGTGATCCGCGACGTCGCCGCCCTCAACAATCACGAGATGCTGCCGTGGGACGTGTGGGGCGCCATGGCCCCGAGCGACACCGAGCTCGACCTGTCTTTCATCGACCGCCTGGCCGAATTCTCGCACGCGCCGGATCGGCATTTCGGCGATCTGCGCGCCATCTACAAGGACAAGCGCGTCGCCGTGCCGGGCACGGTGTTCAACGCCGTCCTCAACCGTCCCGATCCCGTCCACTGAAGGAGGCCATCATGCAAGCGCACAAGACCGTCTCCCGAGAGGAATGGCTGAAAGCCCGCCGCGAATTGCTCGCCAAGGAGAAGGCGCATCTTCGCGCCCACGACGAGCTCGCGCGTCAGCGTCGTGAGATGCCCTGGGTCAGGGTCGACAAGAGCTATGTGTTCGACGGCCCGGACGGCCGTGAGACGCTGGCCGATCTGTTCGCCGGCCGCAGCCAGCTCATCGTCAAGCACTTCATGTTCGGGCCGGACTGGCAGGAAGGCTGCGTCGGCTGCTCGTTCGGCGCCGACCAGATGGAGGGCTCGCTGGTCCATCTCGTCAACCACGACGTCATGGTGGTCGCCGTCTCGCGCGCGCCGTATCCCAAGATCGCGACCTTCCACAAGCGCATGGGCTGGCCGTTCAAGTGGGTGTCGTCAGCCGGCAATGACTTCAACTTCGACTACAACGTCTCGTTCACCGAGGAGCAGAAGGCCAAGGGCAAGGTCTTCTACAATTTCGAGGAACGGGACTGGATGAGGGACGAACTGCCCGGCTTCAGCGTCTTCACCAGGGATGAGACCGGCCAGATTTTCCATACCTATTCGGTATTTGCCCGCGGCACTGAAGATGTCGGAACAGTCTACGGTTTCCTCGACATTACGCCCAAGGGCCGCAACGAACCGCCTGGCGGGAACCTCTCCCACTGGGTCCGCCACCACGACAAATATGAGGAAAAGGCCGGAAATTCCTGCTGCCACGGCTGAGCCGGACTGGCTACACTGCCGGCCAACGGAACGCAGGAGGGATGGATGCCCGCACTTTCGTTGGACCACTGGAATATCTACTGCAAGGATCTCGATGCCACGGTGCGCTTCTATGAGCGCTACGTGGGCCTGAGGAATGGCGACCGTCCGCCGTTCCAGTTCCCCGGCGCGTGGATGTATGCCGGCGACAAGCCGATCCTGCACATCGTCTCGGAGACCGACCGCAAGGACCATGGCAGCGGTGCCATCGACCATGTCGCCATCAACTGCTCGGACATCCGCGGCACCATCGACCAGATCAAGAAGGATGGCGTGCCGTACGAGGTGCGCAAGGTGCCGGCGCGGCCCCTGCAGCAGGTCTTCGTGCACGATCCCGACGGCGTGATGATCGAGCTGAACTTCTGGCACGAGGCCGATGTGCCCGAGCTCCAGGAGACCGGCAAGGCGCCGGTCGCGCGCGACGAACTCGCCAAGAAGGCGAAGGCCAAGGGCAAGAAGCAGCTCGCCGGCGCGAAGTAGTCGCTGGGCGCCCGCCACTCCAGTGGCGCGTCTTCTCTTTCGGACCGCGAGCTTCCAGCTCGCTCATGAATCTTGAGCGCGCAAGATGCGCGCGGTCCGGAAGAGCATGAGAAGACGCGCCACCGGAGTGGCGCGCGCCCAGCCAGCTCACACCACCTTCCACACCCGCACGTTCTCGTCGTAGCCGCGAATCGGCAGCGGGCCGAGATCGGTCGCGCCGTCGGCTCCGGTCGTGGCGTGGTGCACGGCGCTCGACACCAGGAGCTGCGAACCCGTCTCCTTGGTGAGCTGCTCCAAGCGCGCCGCCAGGTTCACGGTATCGCCGATCACCGTGTACTCCTTGCGTTGGGGCGAGCCGACCGTGCCGGTTACGGCCTTGCCGAGATGGATTCCAATGCCGACCCGCAGCGTCTTGTCGGGCCGCGTCTTGTTCCAGCGGTCGACCGCCGCCAGCATGCCGTGCGCCGCGGCCAGCGCGTTGGCCGCCGCCTTGGGATCGTCGAGCGGCGCGCCGAAGATCGCCAGGAAGCCGTCGCCCAGGAACTTGTTGATGATGCCGTTGTTGCGGTCCACGATTTCGATCATCTCGGCGAAGAAATCGTTCAGCAGCGCCACGGTCTCGTCGGCCGGGCGCTTGCGCGTCATCGCCGTGAACCCCCTGATGTCGAGGAACAGCACGCAGACCTCGCGCAGCTCGCTCGGCGGGTCGCTGTGCGAGGAGAGCAACCGGTCGACAACGGCGGGCGACACGTGCTGGCCGAACATGTTGGTGACGCGGTCGCGCGCGACCGCGGCCGCCACCGATTTCTCGAACTGCCGGCGCAAGCTGCCGGCCACGATGCCAGCGATCACGCCGCACCCCAGCAGCACGATGCTGCGGCTGACGTTGTAGAGCAGGGAGTGCGCAGGCACGTCGGAGAAGAGCTCCATCGGCACGAACAGCAAGACCAGCAGGAACTGCTGCACGGCCGCGACGACGCCCGTCCACAGCGACAGCCAGAAGTCGAGCCTCAGCGTCGAGAGCAGCACGAACACGAAATAGAGCAGCGGCGGCCAGAAACCGAACACCGCCTCGGGCGGCATGTGATGGGCGAGCGCGAAGATCAGAACGCTTGGCATGCTGGTCTCGATGAAGGCGTTGGCGAAGCGGGCGTAGCGCGGGAACTCCCGATCGTGGGATGCTCGCCAGCGCAGCACGGACAACACGACGATTTCATAGAGGGCGAAAGGACCGATGCCGGCCAGCGGCAGCCACCAGGCAAGCCCGCGCTGGAACATGCTGTGAATCAGGCCGGGAAGAAGGTTGACGGCGCACAGCGTCAGCGCGAGCAGCGCCACCAGGACGACGGCGAGCACCCGCACCCGCTGGATCTCGCTGCGCATAATCTCGCGGCGCAGCTCGTTGGCATAGCTGTCTGGGGTCGCTTCGGCCATCGGGGGGACCAACCTAACCGGCAGCCCGAGGCTCCACAACGGCGGGGCGGGATGGTAGGAACGGGTCATGCTGTTCAAGGAGATCGCGCGCGAACTGCAGGCCAAGGCCGCCAATCTCGCCGTGCGCATGCCGATCGCCTGGGTGAACATCCTGGCCGGCCCGCCGGTGGTGGTCGACGGCCGCACCCTCGACGGCCGTACCCAGTGGCTGCTGCAGCTGCTGGCGCGCAGCGGCCAGCCGCCGATCGAGCAGACGACCGTGATGGAGGCGCGCACCGGATATGACGCCTTCATGCTCGAGATGGGCGGGCGTGCCGCGCCGATCGGCGAGATGGTCGACCGCACCATCGCCGGCCCGGCCGGGCGGCTGCGCATCCGCATCTACCGTCCCGCCGGCTCGGTGGCGCGCCTGCTGCCGGCGATCCTCTATTTCCACGGCGGCGGCTGGGTAATGGGCAGCCTCGAAGGTTACGATCTGGTGTATCGCTACTTCTGCGCCCGCGCCGGCTGCGCGCTGGTCGCCGTCGACTACCGCCTGGCGCCCGAGCACAAGTTCCCCGCCGGCATCGACGATGCCGTTGCGGCCTACCGCTGGCTGCAGGCCGAGGCGACGGGTCTCGGCATCGATCCGGCGCGCATCGTCATCGCGGGCGATTCGGCCGGCGGCAACGTCGCCGCCGCCGCGGCCCAGCTTCTGCGCGGCGAGGAGCGTCCGCCCTGCCTGCAATGGCTGATCTTCCCCGCGACCGACTTCAGCTTCGACACCCCCTCCTACAGGAGCTGCGGCGACGGCTTCATGGTGACCCGGGCGGCCATGGAATGGTTCCGCGGCCATTATCTCAACGGCGCGGCCGACATCGGCGATCCGCGCGCCTCGCCGCTCAAGGCGAGCGACCTTGGCGGACTGCCGCCGGCGCTGGTCTACACGGCGGGCTTCGATCCCCTGCGCGACGAGGGGCGGGCCTACGCCGATCGTCTGACCGCGGCCGGCGTGAAGACCATCCACCACGAATTCGATTCGCTGATCCATGGTTTCGTCGGCCTGCGCGGCGCGGTGTCGGCCGCGGCGCGGGCGATGGACGACATGGTGGCGGGTCTGCGGCACGAACTGGCGCAACTCGGAAGATGACCATGGGCGACGACAGCCAAGTCACGGCGGAGCAGCGCGAGCGGTCAGGCCGACGCGAGCAGAACAAGGCGGAGAACCGCACGGCGCTGCTCAAGGCGGCGCGCGCGGTGTTCGCCGAGATGGGCTATGGCGCGGCGAGCGTGCGCGACATCGTGCGCCGCACCGATCTCGCCTCCGGCACCTTCTACAACTACTTCAAGGACAAGGACGAGATCTTCGAGGCGGTGGTCGGCGAACTGACCGGCGAGCTCCTGAAGCGCCACAAGAACGGCCGCGCCAGGGCCACGACCGCCGAGGCGTTCTTCCGCGGTCACTACGCTGTCTATTTCGAGTTCATCGTCGAGGACGCCGAATTGCTGGCGCTGGCACGCAAGAACTTCACCGCGATCCGCACCCTGCTCGACAAGCCCGACGTGCGTGCGCTGGCCCTGGCGCTGAACGAGGATATCCGCGCCGCCATCGCGGCGGGCGTGCTACCCCATGTCGATATCGGCTATCTCGCGGCTGCGATGTCGGGCATCGCCTTCGAGATTTCGGTGATCATGGTCGGGCGCGACCCGGTCGATCCGGCGGCCGCCGCCGACTTCGCCACCCGCCTGATGATGGGCGGCCTCGACCGCCTGCCGCGGCGTTGACGATCTATCAAGTCCCTCTCCCCCTTGGGGGAGAGATGCCATGGGCGGTGAACGGCCAGCCCTCTAAGGTTTGGTTGCTCACGACCGAACCATGGAGGGATCGATGAGGACCGAAGCAGAGTTCGCCGGCACGTCCACCGAGAAGCAGGATGTCA
>JACPOB010000062.1 GCA_016185145.1 Rhodospirillales bacterium
AGGACCTGGCCGACCTCGGCGACTTCGGCTTCGGTGCCGAAGTTGGCGATCTGCTGCTTCAGAATGGCCGAGATTTCGGCGGCACGGATATCCATTTAGGCAACCCCCTTCATGGCGAGCTGCAGACGCTGCAGCTTGCTGCGGATGGACGAATCGAACAGGCGCGAGCCGACTTTGACGACGAGACCGCCCAGGATCTCGGGCTCGACGCGCGCATCGATGGAAACCTTGTTGCCGCCCAGCACAGAGCGCAGCGTATCGCTGAGCTGCTGCAGCTGCTGGGGCGACAGCGGAACGGCTGACGTCACCGACGCAGTGGTCTCGCCACGGCGGCTGGCAAGCTCGGTGAGGAACGCCGTGGCCATGGCGATCAGCTCACGGGCGCGGCCATTTGCAGCCACCGTGCCGACGAAATTGCGGGTCAGTCCCTTGATGCCGGCGGCGTCGAGGACGGCGAGCAGCGCCTTGCTCTGGGCATCGCGTCCGATCACCGGACTGGCCAGCAGCCGGGAGAGTTCGGGGCTCCCGTTTGCCATCGTGCGGAAGGACGTCAGGTCCTGAGCCACCTGGTCAAGCGACTTGGCATTGTCGGCCAACTCGAAAAGAGCGCTGGCGTAGCGCCCAGCAACGCCTGATGTGGCGGAAATCGACACGTCGAACGCCTCTCCCCAGGCCGCGTCAGCAGGCCGGCAAGTGGTTGAATCCCCTCGTTTTTCGCGAAGCGCGCAACTGCACAACCCCGGAAAAGCGCGCGTTGCTACCATGCGGTTTTCCAAGGCGCAAGATTGCCAAAGCCCTGTATTACCGCGATTTTTCAGCGCGGTTCGGCACGTCTGCAGCGCCGGCGCTCACATGAAGGAATAGGGGTCGACGTCGATTTGCAGCCGCACTGAACCGGGCAAGCCGATCCGTTCCAGCCAAGTGTGGAGCAGAGGTTGCACTGCGATATCGCGCGAAGTCTTGAGCAGGAACCGCCGGCGATGGCGGCCGCGCAGCAGGGCGAGCGGCGCGGTCGAGGGCCCGAGGATGGTCACACCGTCCTGGTGCGGCGCCCGGCGGGCCAGGGCGCTGCAGACGTTGTCGACGGCGGCCGGATCGGGCCCCGAGACGATCAATGACGCCAGCCGGCCGTAGGGCGGCATGCCGGCGGCGCGCCGGTCGGCCAGCTCGGCCGCCACGAACCGATCGCGATCGCCCGACACCAGCGCCTGCATGACGGGATGCTCCGGCGCATGGGTCTGCACCAGCGCCCGCCCCGGCCGGTCCTCGCGGCCGGCACGGCCCGCCACCTGGTAGAGGAGCTGGAAGGTGCGTTCGGCAGCGCGCAGGTCGCCGCCGTTCAGGCCGAGATCGGCGTCGACCACGGCGACCAGGGTGAGGTTGGGGAAGTGGTGGCCTTTGGCCGCCATCTGCGTGCCGATCAGGATGTCGATCTCGCCCGCGATCATGCGCTCGACCGCGGCGGTGGCCTCGCTGCGGTTCATCAGGCTATCCGAGGTGAACAGTTCCAGACGCGCGTCGGGAAACAGCTCCATCGCCTCCTCCGCCAGTCGCTCGACGCCGGGACCGCAGGCGACGAACTGGTCGACCGAACCGCAATACTTGCAGTCATGCGCCGGCGGCTCGGCATGGCCGCAATGATGGCAGATCAGGGTGCGGCGGAAGCGATGCTCGACCAGCCAGGCCGAGCATTGCGGGCACTCGATGCCGTGGCCGCAGGCGCGGCACAAGGTCATCGGCGCGTAGCCGCGGCGATTGAGGAACAGCAGCGTCTGTTCCTTGGCCTCGAACGTCCGCTTCATCGCCTCGACCACCGGCGGCGACAGCCAGCGGCCGCGCGCCGGTTGCTGGCGCCTGAGATCGATCGCCGACAGCTTCGCAAGCTCGCGCCCGCCGTGCCGGTCCGGCAGATGCACCGCGCCATAGCGGCCGGTCGAGACATTGACGACGCTTTCCAGCGACGGCGTTGCCGAGGCCAGCACGATCGGCGCCGATACCAGGCGCGCGCGCACCACCGCCATGTCGCGTGCATTGTAGGAGACGCCGTCATCCTGCTTGAACGAGCCGTCGTGCTCCTCGTCGACCACGATCAGGCCGAGATTGGCGAAGGGCAGGAACAGCGCCGAACGCGCGCCCACCACCACGCCCACCCTGCCCTCGGCGATCGCCCTCCACGTCTCGCGCCGCTCCAGGCTGGTGAGACCGGAATGCCACGACGCCGGCATGGCGCCGAAGCGATCCTCGAAGCGTTTCAGCCACTGCGCTGTCAGCGCGATCTCGGGCAGCAGCACCAGCACTTGCCGGCCCGACGCCAGGGCCGCGGCGATCGCCTCGAAATAGACCTCGGTCTTGCCGGAGCCCGGCACGCCGTCGAGCAATGTCGCCGAGAAGGCGTGCGCCAACACCTTGTCGACCAGGCCTTGCGCCGCGATGGCCTGCTCGGGCGACAGCTCGGGCCCCTGCCTCTTGCCGTCGGGCTGCGCGAACGATCGCCTCATCGTGCGCTCGACGGGTTCGAGCAGGCCGATCGACGCCATATTTTTGATCACCGACGTACCGACGCCGGCGATATGCGCGAGCTCGGCCGCCGGCATCGCCGGACCGTCCTTCAGTTGCTCGAGCACGCGACGTCGTGCGTTGGTGAGCTTCAGCGCCGCGTCATCGCTCGCTGCAGCAGCGCGATAGACGATCTCGGTCTTGGGCGCCTCGAGTGCCGACGGCACGCTCATCGCCATGCGCAACACCGCACCCGGCGGTGCGAGCGTGTAGGCGGACACCCAGTCGACGAAACGACGTAATGCGTCGGCCATCGGCAGGGCCGGCATGACCTCTTCGATGTCACGAAGCTTCGCGGGCGCGACCTCGCCCGATCCCTCGCCCCACACCACGCCGATCGTCAACCGCTTGCCGAGCGGCACGACGACGAAGTGACCGGCGGCAACCTCCAGGCCTTGCGGGACGCTGTAATCGTAGGCGTCGGCCAGAGGCAGCGGCAGCAGGACGCGGACGGTGCGCTTGATGTTTTCCACCGATTCCGGCCGCGACGACGCCGGCCCCTCGGCTTGTAGCTCCGAAGGGGAATCGCTAGAAATTGTGGCGACAGGCGAGTCCGTACCACTGGCCATTGGGGTAGTTTATATGAAGTTCTTCGTCGATACCGCCGACGTCGCCGAAATCAAGGATCTGGCGGCCTCGGGTCTGCTCGACGGCGTGACGACCAATCCTTCCCTGATCATGAAGTCCGGCCGGCCGATGCTGGAGACGATCAAGGAGATTTGCGCCATCGTGCCCGGCCCGGTCAGCGCCGAGACCGTCGCGACCGATCACAAGAAGATGCTCGAAGAGGGCAGAAAGCTCGCCAAGCTCGCGAAGAACGTCGCCGTGAAGGTGCCGCTGACGCCGGACGGCCTGAAGACCTGCAAGGCGCTCGCCTCGGAAGGCACGATGGTGAATGTCACCCTGTGCTTCTCGGCGGCGCAGGCACTGCTGGCAGCCAAGGCCGGCGCGACCTTCATTTCGCCTTTCGTCGGCCGGCTGGACGATATCGGCCAGGACGGCATGCATCTGATCGGCGAGATCATGACGATCTATCGCCAGTATCCGCACTTCAAGACCGAGGTGCTGGTGGCCTCGGTGCGCCATACCCAGCACGTCGTGCAGGCCGCCAAGATGGGCGCCCATGTCGCCACTCTGCCGCCCAACGTCCTGCGTCAGTGCTTCAAGCACGTGCTGACTGACAATGGCCTAAAAGCCTTCCTCGACGACTGGGCGAAGACCGGTCAATCCATCCTCTGACCCGGAGCGACATATGGCGAGCGACGGCACGGTGACGGCGCCCGACGGTTCGGGCCGACAGGTCAAGGTGATCACCGCCGACGACGTCGTCGCCTACCTGAAGGCCCATCCCGACTTCTTCGAGAAGCACGCGGAGCTCGCCGAGATGATGGGGCTGGTGCCGCGCGTGCAGGGTCCGGGCGTGATCGACATGCAGCAGGCGATCCTGAAGCGTCTGCGCGGCGAGATCGATCGGCTGAAGAACGAGCGCACCGAGATCATCGCCAACTCCAAGCAGAACCAGATCGTCCAGAACCGCATCCAGGCGGCGGTCATCAGCATCATCCAGGCCTCGACCTTCGAGAAGATGATCCATGTCGTCACCCACGAGCTGCCCGCCGGTGAAGAGGCCTTCTTCGGCGACATCGCCCGCTTCGTGAAGTCGGACGTGCTGATGCGGCTGCGCGTTTCGTCGGGCTCGCCCGACGGCGTGATGTGCTTCGGCTCGCGCGACCCGCAGGCCTTCGGCCCCGAGCAGGCGACCGAGCTCCTGTTCTTCCTCGCCAAGGTGTTGGAGAACACCATCCGGGCCTGGCTCGACCTGCCGGAGTAATGACGTGCGCACCACCACGTCATCCCGACCGGAGCGAAGCGCGGAGTGGAGGGACCTCGTCTTATGACCGCTGCCGTCAGAAAAGGTCCCTCGACTAGGCCGCCTTTCAGGCGGCTCCGCTCGGGATGACAAACGTCGAGACAGCGCGCGAGGCTTGGCGCGACTGGCTGAAGAGCGAGCGCCGGCTCGCTGCCCACACCCTGGTGGCCTACGAGCACGACGTCGCCACCTTCCTCGGCTTCATGACGGAGTATCTCGGCAAGCCGCCGACGCTCGACGCCTTGGGCAAGCTCAAACCCGCTGAATTCCGAGCCTGGCTGGCGGAACGCGCGCGCCAAGGCCTCGCCCGGACGTCGACCGCCCGCGCCTTCTCCTCGGTGCGTTCGTTCTTCCAGTTCCTCGACAAGCGCGGGCTCGCCCACAACGCCAGCATCGGCGCCATCCAGACGCCAAAGCTGCCGCGCTCGGTGCCCAAGGCGCTCTCCGAACGCGACATGGAAGAACTCCTCGAAGCGCCGGCCGAGCAGGAGCGCGAGGCCTGGCTCGACCTGCGCGACGCCGCCGTCCTGATGCTGCTCTATGGCGCAGGCCTGCGCATCGGCGAGGCGCTCGGTCTCACCAAGGGCACCGTCGAGGATCTGCTGAAGACCGGCCGCGACACGCTCTCCGTCACCGGCAAGGGCAACAAGACGCGCCTGGTGCCGCTACTGCCACAGGCGCTGGACGCGTTGCGCGCCTATCGTGATGCTTGCCCTTGGCTCGCTGCACGCGGTCCAAACGAGGCCTTCTTCATCGGCGCCCGGGGCGGCGCGCTCGACCCCGCCATCGTGCAGAAGCGCGTGCGAGACATCCGACGCGGCCTCGGCCTCGCCGACAGCGTGACGCCGCACGCGCTACGCCATTCCTTCGCCACCCATCTGCTGGGCGCCGGCGGCGACCTCCGCACCATCCAAGAACTTCTGGGCCACGCCTCGCTGTCGACGACCCAGCGCTACACCGACGTCGACACCGCCCGCCTCACCGCCGTCTACCGCGCCGCCCATCCCAGGGCGAAGCGCTGATTCTTTGCTGGGCCCGCGCCACTCCAGTGGCGCGTCATGAGCGGCAGGGCAACATCACGACCTCACCCTGAGGAGCGCCCGAAGGGCGCGTCTCGAAGGGTGAGGTGGTGTTGGGTTATCTGCTTTATGACGCGCCACCGGAGTGGCGCGCGCCCCAGCGATGACTAATCGCGGAACGCCGCGAGATGGAACGGACGCTTGGCGGGCTTGCCTGTCACGTCATAGGTACGCACACGCATCTTCAGCGGGTCGGCCAGAAGGCCGACGGTGCAGAAGCCGGGTTCGACGTCTTCGTGGGCGACGCTGCCGATCACGCAGGAGAAGTTGGTCTTCGCTTCCTTCTGCAGCGGCACCTTCCAGGTGATGACGTACTCGTTCGCGCCGACCAGCTCGCAGCTTTCGATCATGTAGCCTCGGGCAATTGAACCGTCTGCCGCAATGACGCAAGCCAACCGCTTCTCGAACTCCGCCATATTTCACTCCCTGCTTGCACACGCGGAACCTGTGGTACTTGATTTGGCGTCGACAGACTATGTGCAAACGCGCGGCCGGATTTTGCCTCACAGGTCACAAGCATCGGCGACGTCGCCGTTGGGCCACGCCTCGCTGCCAACGATACCGCGCTGTACGATGTCATACCGCACGACTGGCTCCGTCCGTCGCACGGCGCATCCGCGAACAAGGACAAGCGCGTGCCGAGAGCGCGTGACGCGTCAGCTTCGACTATTGGGAATCGGCAACGTCGTCGGGGTGATCTTCAGGATCTTGTAGCCAGCCCGCTCGAGCTTGACTGATTCGCGTTCCGCTTCCTTGAAGCTGGAATAGCCGATGCCGAGTTGTAGTTTGGTCGTCGGGTGCTCGGTCCACACCATATGCTTACCGAATACTTCGTTTGTCATGAACGACCATAGAGGTTCTGCCGAGCCGCCGCGACTCCTATCATGGCAGGCAGTCGCATCCGCCGCACCCGCTGCCCTATTTTGCCCTCTCGTAGACCACATGCAGCGCGCCGCCGGATTTCGGCTCGCACTTGACCAGGTCGAGCGGCAGTTCCGGCGTGCCTGACGGGAACAGGGGGATGCCGTCGCCAAGCACCAGCGGAATGATCGCCATCTCGAGCACGTCGAGCCGGCCGATTGCGATCAGCCCGCGGATGAGCTGGCCGCCGCCTTCGACGCCGATCTTGCGATACCCGCGTGCTGAAAGTTCATTGGCGACGGCGACAAGATCGCCCGATCGTGCCTCGACCTGCGGCGGCGCAGACTCGATCCGCCGGCTGGTCACGACGAACACGGGCTTGGCATGCGGCCACTCCGGCATGGCGCGCTCGATCTCATAGGTATCGCGCCCCATCACCACCGCATCGATCTCCGCGCGATAGGCGTCGATGCCGAATTCCTGTGGGGAATAGGGCATCAACCAGTCGAACGAGCCGTCGGACCGCGCGATCTTGCCGTCGAGCGACATCGCGAGGTGGCAGTGCCAGAGAGGTTCGGTCACGTTGCAAACACCTTGGCCAGGAACGCCTTCACATCTACCACAAACGCCTTCCACGCCGCCTCGTTGGCGCCGTAGTGCGCACCGCAGCAGCCGCCGGGCTTGCTGCGGTTGCCGACGCCCGGGAGATAGCGCACCGGCAGGCCCAGCGCATCGAAGCTGTGATGCGCGCCGTCATAGATGCGCGCCTCGACCAGGTCTTTGCCCTGCACGACCCTGTCGATCACCGCCTGGCATTGCGACACAGGGGTCCAGTCGTCGAGCGCGCCCATGGCGAAAAGCGTCGGCTGGCGCACGGCCAGCCTGGCCCCCAGCGCGTCGGCCAGCCCGCAGTCGGGATAGAGCAGGATCGCCGCGCGCGCCGGTGCGGGACTGCGATCGTCGAGCCGCGGCGACAGCGCCCGCAGCATCGCCACGCCGCCGCCGTAGGAATAGCCCATGAAGACGAGCCGGCGCGGGTCGACGAAGCTCTGCTTGCCGAGCCACGCCAGGGCGGCGTCGATGTCATGCGCGCGCGCTTCGGCGTCGGCCTGGGTCGGCCAGTTCTTGCCGCAGACATCCTTCAGGCCGCGCGCGGAAAAACTGTCGACGACCAGCGCGACGTAACCCCACGACATGAGAAGACTCGCCATGCGCGCTGTGTTTTGGCCCGGGCCGCCGCAGCCATGGAAGATCGCGACAGCGGGTGCGGCACCGGCGCCAGCTGGCCGGAAGAGCTGCGCGGCGAGCTGGACCGTCCGCCCGCCCTGCTCCACCGGCACCCGGACATTCTGCTGCGCCAGCGCCGGCGCGGTGCAGAACAGGGCAAGCAGAACCAGGACGCGCGCGATCATGCGGGCAGTCTATCAGACGGCCCCGGAAATATTCGGCGTCGGCGGGAATAAAGAGGAATGGCGAGCGTCTCCCTATTGCAGTCCATGTCTGCCGAGGAGAAACCATGCTGAAGTTGCTGTCGTTTTCCGCCGTCGCCACTGTGGCGCTCGCCGCCGCTTCCTTCGCCGCCGATTCGTCGGCCACCCCGCCTGCCGCCAAGAACGGCATGTTCGTCAATGCCAAGGGCATGACGCTCTATACCTTCGACAAGGACACGCCCGGCAAGTCGGCGTGCAACGGCCAATGCGCCACCAACTGGCCGCCGATGCTCGTCGCCGACGGCGGCAAGGCCGCGGGCGACTGGACCATCGTCGTGCGCGACGACGGGCTGAAGCAGTGGGCGTACAAGGGCAAGCCGGTCTACGGCTGGGTCAAGGATACCAAGCCCGGCGACACGACCGGCGACGGCTTCCTCAACGGCGCCTGGCACATCGCCAAGCCCTGACAGTTTCGCGAGGAGGGCGCCGGCTGAGTACGTGCCGGCGCCCCAATCATCTAGACTGACGCCATGGCCGATCCGGGCCCCCTCATCGAGCCGCTGATCCCGGCGTTGCGCCGCTACGCCTACGCCCTGCTGCGCGACCACACGGCGGCCGACGATCTGGTGCAGGACGCGCTCGAGCGTGCGCTGCTGCACTGGTCGTCACGCCGGAACGACGGCGACCTGCGGGCGTGGTTGTTCACCATCCTGCGCAACCTCCATGTCGGCCGGCACCGGCAAGCCCTGCGCCGAGGCGCCGTCGTGGACATCGACGAGGACGAGCTTCCGGAAACGTCGGCCGGCCAGGACATCGTCCTGGAAACGCGCGACGTGCTGGCGGCTCTCGACCAGTTGCCCGAGGAGCAGAAGTCGCTGCTGCTGCTCGTCGGCGTGGAGGACTTCTCCTACGAGGAGGCGGCCAGGGTCCTCGACGTGCCGATCGGCACCGTGATGTCGCGATTGTCGAGGGCGCGCCGGCGGCTGCGCTCGATCGTCGACGGCGATCGCGTCACCTTGCTGCGGAGAGTGAAATGAGCAGCGACAACGCTCCCCCCAGGGAAGACGAGTTGCAGGCCTATGTCGACGAACGGCTCGACGGGCCGCAGCGTGCGGCCGTCGAAGCGCACCTCGCACGGACGCCCGAGCTGCGCGAGCGGATCCAGGCCGAACGCCGCCATCGCGCGTCCTTGCGCAGCCAGCTCCAAGGCAAGGTCGACGAGCCCGTTCCGGCGCGTCTGCGCATTACCAACATCCAGGCGGCGCGGCGGGCTCGCCTCGCGCGACGGGCGGGACTTGCCGCAGCGGCGCTGGCGATCTTCGTGGTCGGCGTGGGCGCGGGCTGGTTGGCCAACGAGCAGCGACCGAACGTTGCCCTGTTGGCGCCGACTACCAGTGTCGCCCAGGGGGCGACGGCGGCCTACCGCACCTTCGTGGTCGAGGTCGCCCATCCCGTCGAGGTCGGCGTCGCGCAGGAAGCGCACCTGCTGCAGTGGCTGTCCAAGCGGCTTGGCCGCAAGCTCGAGGCGCCCGACCTGACGCCGTTCGGCTATCGCCTGATCGGCGGGCGGTTGCTGCCGGGCGGCAGCGGTGCGGCAGCGCAGCTCATGTACGAGGATTCGACGGGACGGCGCCTGACGCTCTATGTGCGCGCCGCCGACGGCACGGAGACGGCTTTCCGCTTCCAGAAGGACGGCGACGCCTCGACCTTCGCCTGGATCGACCAGGGCTTCGGCTTCGCCGTCACGGCGATGGCCAGCCGCGAGGAACTGCTGCCGATCGCCGAGGCGATCTACAAGGGGCTGACAACGAAGGGGTGATGCTGCCAACTTCAGCATCAAGCTCCTCTCCCCTTGGGGGAGAGGAACATAAGGGGAGGAAGCGATAGCTACTCCGCCGGCGCCGGCGTCTTGAAGTGCGGGATGCCGTCGGTGCGATCGTCGAGCGCCTCGGCGCCCTCGGTCGGCAGCACCTTCACGTAGTTCAGCGCACCGTTGATGTCGTCCTTCCAGACCTCCTTGGGCAGGTCGTAGACGAACTCCACGCCGTAGCCGTTGGGATCATGGATGTAGAGGCTGTGCGTCATGCCGTGCTCGACTCGGCGGTCGAACTTCACGCCCTTCCTCTGCAGGTATTCCAGATGCTGCAGCCAAGCCTCGCGACTCGGCATGGTGATGGCGATGTGGTTCACCGCGCAAGGCATGCCGAACATCGACCAGTTCTCGGGCGGCTTGGGCAGGTCGCGATTCTCGACCAGGGCGACGTCGTGATGATGGCTGGTGCCGTCCTCGCGCACGCCCGAATAGAAGCGCATCTTCGGCGGGTTCGGCCGATCCTTGGTCGGCGTGAGCTGGCCGACCTGCTTGAAGCCGACGACCTCGGTCCAGAAGCGATGCGACTCCTCGATGTCGCGCACGTTGAGCACGAGGTGGTTGACGCCACGCGGTGTTACCGGCTTGTCCATCGTTACACTCCCGGAGTGATCTGTTGTTGAATGAATACTACCCTCAAAAGATGCATTGGCCCACCTGTGATCAGGCCACTTTCCCGGCCGTAACAGGGTTTCCTTCAGGTTCCACCGCGGCGGGCGCCGACGGCGGCACCGTCGGGTTGACCGGCCGGCGCGCGACCAGCGGCGCGTTGCGGATCGACTGCAGGTCGATCTTCGGCATGGGCACGCCGAGATGCTGCAGCACGCCGTTGGCCAGCTCCTCGTAGCGGTTGAAGCCGCGGCGCAGGCGGCCGCGCCACGACGGGATGCCGCCATTGGCATGCAGTTCGTAGACCGATTCGCGATGATCCAGCGCGGACCCGACATGGTCCCAGGCCATTTGCAGCAGGGCCGCGCGCTGCTGCGCCGTGTAGCCCCCACCGGCAAACGAGTCCTCGAGACCCTGGGCCAGCGCCGGGTCGGCGAGATCCCGGTCGGTCGGCGCCACGACCAGCGACGAGCCGGGCAAGGTGCGCAGGATCTCGGCCATGCGCGGCCGCGCCTTCAGCATGGCGATGCTGCCGGCCGAAAGATGACAGGCGTTCGGCGCGCAGTAGCCCTCGGGCGTGAACTCCGGATCGAGCTCGGCCGCCGTCTGGCAACTCCGTACGGTCTGCACGTCGGTGATCAGGTCGACCAGATAGTCGATGGTGGCGTCGTGCGAGACGAGGCCCATGGCGTGCGTGCAGGCGAGCGCCAGGCCCAGCGTGAACTCGGCCTTGGAAAGCCAGCAATAGAGCTGATGCCAAAACAGCCAGCGCGCCACGGGATCGGGGGAAGGTTCGCTGAGGAAGACGCGATCCCATGGGATCAGCACGTCGTCGAGCCACATCTGGCCGTCGAGCTCGTCGAAGCGGGCGCTGAGCGGCGCCGAGAACGGGTTGCCGTCGCGCGCCGACGGCTTGCGGCAGACCACGGTGACACCCGGCGCATTGACGGCGACGACGAAGGAGGCGCGATGGCCCTTGTAGTCGACGCCGTTGTGGGCGCCGATATAGACGTCGTGGGCGTAGGCCGGGCTGGTGTGCATGCCGATCTTGCCCCGCATCACCAGGCCCTTGTCCGTCTCGTTGACGATCCTGAGGGCGGCCCGCTCGGCCGGATTCTCGCGCAGGCGATAGCCGATCGTCGCCGCACCGGCGGCGAAGGTGAGGAAGCGACCGGTGCGGGCGATCAGGGCGCGATAGGCCTCGGCATTGGCGCGTTGCTCGGGCGAGGCACTGCGCTGGTTGACCACGGTCTGCACGCCCATCGCAATCAGATGACCGTAGGCCGGCGTGTGGGTGATGTTGCCGGCGCTGAGGAAGGTGGTGGCGGAGAAGCACCGCCCCATGCGCGCGAGATCGCCGGCGCTGCGCGGCACCATGTAGCCGACCGGCGCGCGATGGCCATCCTTGTCGGGCGGCGTCAGCAGCGTGTCCTGCCATTTCGGATCGAAGTGCCGGTCGTACCAGGCGACGTATTCCTCGACCATCGCCCGGGTCGCCGGGTGGGTGGTCACGTCCTCGACCGGGCCCTCGCCCAGGATAAAGACGCGCCGCCCGTCGCGCAGGCTTTCCCGGTAGTCGGCCCCCGTTCGCATCGACGACATGTCCCGCCTCCCTATCGGCGTCGGGCAAAGCGTATTCATCAGATTGACATAACGAAACAATCAAAGGGAGCATGAGAGACATAACCAGCCGTTATGGAGGGCCGATGGCGGCGATGGCGGAAGCGACCGTGCCGACGACAGGCGAGCGTGAGCTCGCCGCCCGATTGCGCAAGGTCAATCTCGACCTCCTGCCGGTGCTGCACGAGCTGCTGCGCACCAGGAGCGTCACGCGCACGGCGCAGTCCTTCAACATGACGCAGCCCGCGGTGAGCCGCGCCTTGCGGCAGTTGCGCGGCGCCCTGGACGACCAGCTCCTGGTGTCCGCCGGCCGCACGGCGCGCCTTACCGATCGGGCGGAAACGTTGGCCGGGCCGCTCGCCCGCACGCTGGGCGAGCTCGACCTGCTCCTGATGCCCGCCGGCCCGTTCGATCCGGCGACCGAATCGGTGCATTTCGTCGTCAATACCGCCGACTACGTTGCCCAGCTCCTGGCGCCGGTGCTGACCGGCATCTGTGCCCGCGAGGCGCCGCATGTCGTACTGGAGTTCACCTGGTTGCCCACGCGCAACGCCGACGACCTGGCGCTCGTCGATTTCATGATCGGGCCTCGCGCCTTCGGCCAGACCCTGGGCAAGCGCATCGGCTCGCTGCCATTGTGGCGTGACGAGATGGTGTGCGTGGCTTCCGCCGCCAACCGTGCGGTCCCGCCGCGGCTGACGCCCGCGCAGTTCCAGGCGATGCGCTACGTCGCCTTCCGACGCGGCCTGCGCCTGTCGCAGGACGTGCAGACCCTGGTCCAGCCCACTTCGCCGCTCGAGGTCGCCCCGGTCTGCACCGTTCCCAACTTCCTGGTGCTGGGCGCGATCGTCGCCCAGTCCGATTGCGTCGCCCTGGTGCCGCGCAAGGTGGCGCGCGCACTCGCCCGCGCAGAGCGACTGCGCATCGTCGAGATCGCCTGGCCGCGCAAGCAGCTCCACATCGACGCCTACTGGAGCCTCGCCACCAACGGCCGCCGCGGCCGGACCTGGTTCCGCGACCTGCTGGCGAGGGCGGTGTCGGAGCTGCCAAAGTCTTGCCGGACCTCCGCGCATGTGAATGCGCGTAGGTCCGGCAAGACTCACCGCTTCGGGTCGGTCAGATCCTCGAATTCCTTGAGATGGCTCGGCGCCCAGCGATGGTCGCGCGCGCGTTCGATCCAGCGGTTGAGCCAGGGCCAGCGGCGGCGCGCGGCCTTGACCCACCGGCGGCCGGTCTCGAATTCGGTCGCCAGCAGATAGAGGGCGATCACGAAGAAGATCCAGCCCTGCAGGATGGGCAACAGGCCACCGACCACCGACATGATCAGGCAGGCGACGATCGCGACGGCCATCAGGGGCTTGCGCATTATCCGTCGCCCCGAGCGAAGCCGAGGGGCCTTGTCTCTATGCGCGAAGTCTTTCCCATGGAGAGAAGACCCTTTGACTGCGTTCGCTTCGCTCACTCCGCTCAGGGCGACGAAAACCTACAGATGAATCGGCTTGTCCCACGCCGCCAGCGCCGCTTCCTTCATCGCTTCGTTGACCGTGGGATGGGCATGGCAGACGCGGCCGATATCCTCGGCCGAGGCCGAGAATTCCATGGCGACGCCGGCTTCGGCGATCATCGTGCCGGCTTCGGCGCCGATGATGTGCACGCCCAGGACCTTGTCGGTCGCCTTGTCGGCCAGGACCTTCACGAACCCTTCCGTCGCGCCGTTGGCGCGGCTGCGTGGATCGGCGGTGAACGGGTACTTGCCGATCTTGTAGGCAACGCCCGCTGCCTTGAGTTGTTCCTCGGTCTTGCCGACCCAGGCCACCTCGGGCTGGGTGTAGATGATCGAGGGCACGAGATCCCAGTTCACGTGGCCCTTCTGCCCGGCGATGGTCTCGACGCAGGCGATGCCGTCCTCGCTCGCCTTGTGCGCCAGCATCGGCCCGTCGATCACGTCGCCGATGGCATAGATGCCCGGCACCGACGTCTGGAAGTGCGCGTCGACGGCGATGCGGCCGCGTTCGGTCAGCTTCACGCCCATCTTGTCGAGGCCAAGCCCTTCGACGAAGGGCCGCCGGCCGATGCTGACCAGAACGATGTCGGCCTGCACGGTCTCGGCCGCGCCGCCCTTGGCCGGCTCGACCGTCAGCGTCACGCCCTGCCCCGAGGGATCGGCCTTGGTCACCTTCGAGCCGAGCCTGAACTTCAGGCCCTGCTTGGCGAGTGCGCGCTGGAGATGCTTGGTGATCTCGTCGTCGACGCCCGGCGTGATGCGGTCGAGGAACTCGATCACCGTCACGTCCGCGCCGAGCCGGCGCCACACCGAGCCGAGTTCGAGCCCGATGATGCCGGCACCGACCACGACCAGGTGCTTCGGCACCTCGGCGAGCTCCAGAGCGCCGGTCGACGACACGATCTTCTTCTCGTCGACGGTGACGCCGGGCAGCGGCATCACTTCCGAGCCCGAGGCGATCAGGATGTTCTTGGCGCCGAGCGTTTCCTTGACCGCGCCGTCGTCGCCCAGCACCGACACCGCACCCGCCTTGTCGATACGACCAGTGCCCTGGAACGAGGTGATCTTGTTCTTGCGGAACAGGAAGGCGACGCCCTTGGTGGTGGCGTCGACCACCTCGCTCTTGCGCTTCATCAGCTGGGCGAAGTCGAGCTTGGGCGGTCCGAGCACGATGCCGTGCTGCGCGAGATCGTGGCCCGCTTCCTCGAACAGGTGCGAGGACTGCAGCAGCGCCTTGGACGGGATGCAGCCGACATTGAGGCAGGTGCCGCCGAAGGTCGCGCGCTTCTCGACCATGGCGACCTTCATGCCAAGCTGCGCGGCGCGGATCGCCGCCACATACCCGCCTGGTCCGGCGCCGATCACGACGAGATCGAAGGTTTCGTTTGCCATTACATCCGTTCCTTCATGCTCTTCCCGGACCGCGAGCCTCCGGCTCGCTCATGAGCTTGAGCGAGCCTGAGGTTCGCGGTCCGGAAGACCATGACCCGTTACTTTAAACGCCCAGCAGCAGCCGCTCGGGGTCCTCGATGCATTCCTTCACCCGCACCAGGAACAGCACGGCCTCGCGGCCGTCGATGATGCGATGGTCGTATGACACGGCGAGGTACATCATCGGCCGCACCTTGACCTCGCCGCCGACCACCATGGGCCGCTGCTGGATCTTGTGCATGCCGAGGATCGCCGACTGCGGCGGATTGAGGATCGGCGTCGACATCAGCGAGCCGGCCTTGTGCCCCAGCTCGCCGATCGTCTTCTCGATGTCGCCGAACGACTTCTGGTCGGCATCCCGCACCACGGGAACCACCAGGCCCTGCGGCGTGCCGACGGCGACGCCGATGTCGTAGTAGTTCTTGTAGACGAGGTCGTCGCCTTCGATCTCGGCATTGACCGCGGGCAGCTCCTTCAGTCCCGCGATGCACGCCTTGACGAAGAACGACATGAAGCCCAGCCGCGCGCCATGCTTCTTCTCGAAGTCGTCCTTCAGGCGATCGCGCAGCGCCATCACGTTGGTCATGTCCACCTCGTTGAAGGTGGTGAGCATGGCCGCGGTGTTCTGCGCTTCCTTGAGGCGGTTGGCGATGGTGCGGCGCAGCCGTGTCATGCGCACCCGCTCCTCGCGATCGGCGCGCGGGCGTGGGCCGGCCGGTACCGCGGGCTTGGCCGCGGCAGGCGCCGCCGGCGCCGGGATCGACGAGAGGGCGGCCATCACGTCGGCCTTGGTGGCGCGGCCGTCCTTGCCGGTCGGCTGGATCGCCGACGGTGCTACGCCGGTCTCCTCGACGAGCTTGCGCGTGGCCGGCCCGGAGGCCGCAATGTTGGCGTTGGCCGCGGCAGGCGCGACGACGGGTGCAGCAGCCGGCGCAGGCGCGGGCTTCGGCGCAGCCGCCGTCGGTGCAGCGGCCGGCTTGGCCGCAGCCGAACTCCCAGCCCCAACTCCGGCGCCGGCCTCGATGTGACACAGCACGCCGCCGACCTGCACGGTGGCACCTTCGGCGACCGCAAGATCGACGATGCTGCCGGCGACGGTGGCGTTCACCTCGACAGTGACCTTGTCGGTCTCCAGCTCGCACAGAGGCTGGTCGATCGTGACGGCGTCTCCCGCCTTCACCAGCCACTTGGCGACGGTCGCCTCGGTGACCGATTCGCCCAGCGCGGGGACCTTGATCTCGACAGCCATTACCAAACCCTCCTCAGCGCGCTTCAAGCACCCAAACTCAAGCAATCGTCAGCGCGCGGTCGACCAGATCGGCCTGTTCCTTGACATGCGTGCGCGCCGAGCCGGTCGCCGGCGACGCCGCCTCGGGCCGGCCGATATAGATCGGCCGCGTTGCCTTGACGTTAAGGCCGGAGAGCGCGCGTTCGATGCGGCGATCGACGAAATGCCAACCGCCCATGTTCTCGGGCTCCTCCTGGCACCACACCACCTCGGCATTGGGAAACTGCGACAGCCGCACGCCCAGCCGGCTGAACGGGAAGGGATAGAGCTGCTCGATGCGCATGATGGCGATGTCGTCGATCTTGCGCTTGCGGCGCTCGGCCAGCAGGTCGAAGTAGACCTTGCCCGAGCACAGGACGACGCGGCGGACCTTGGCGCCGTCGGTCAGCGGATCGACCTCGGCCAGGATGCGCCGGAACGATGAGCCGGGACCGAAGTCCTCGAGGCGCGACACCGCATCCTTGTGGCGCAGCAGCGACTTCGGCGTCATCACCACCAGCGGCTTGCGGAACGAGCGGCGCATCTGGCGACGCAGGGCGTGGAAGTAGTTGGCGGGCGTCGTCGGCACGATCACCTGCCAATTGTCCTCGGCCGAGAGCTGCAGATAGCGTTCGAGACGCGCCGAGCTGTGCTCGGGCCCCTGCCCCTCGTAGCCGTGCGGCAGCAGCATCACCAGGCCGTTCATGCGCAGCCACTTGCTCTCGCCCGAGCTGATGAACTGGTCGATGATGACCTGCGCACCGTTGGCGAAGTCGCCGAACTGCGCCTCCCACATCACCAGGGCATTGGGTTCGGCCGACGAATAGCCGTACTCGAAGCCCAGCACGCCCGCCTCGTTGAGCGGGCTGTCGATCACCTCGAAGTGCGCCTGCTCGGGGGCGACGTGGTTCAGCGGGACGAACTTGCTCTCGTTGATCTGGTCGACCAGCACCGAATGGCGCTGCGAGAAGGTGCCGCGACCCGAATCCTGGCCGCTCAGCCGCACCGGCGTGCCTTCCGCCAGCAGCGTGCCGAAGGCCAGCGCCTCGCCGGTCGCCCAGTCGATGTGCTCGCCGGTATCGATGGTCTTGCGCTTCTCCTGGAGCTGGCGCGCGATCTTGCGGTTGAGGTCGAACCCCTTGGGAACCTCGGTCAGCGCATGCCCGACCGAGGTCAGCCGGTCGAGATCGACGGCCGTCACGCCCTTGCGATCCTCCTCGCCCGGCGCGACGGTGAAGCCGGCCCAGCGGCCTTCCAGCCAGTCGGCCTTGTTGGGCTTGTACTGGCTCGCTGCTTCCAGCGCCTTGTCGAGCCTCTCGCGCAGTGCGGCATCGCGCTCGGCCACGTCGGCCGCGGTGACGACGCCCTCGGCTTCGAGCCGCGCGGCGTACACTTCCTTCACCGTCTTGTGCCCGCCGATCTCCTTGTACATCAGCGGCTGGGTGAACATCGGCTCGTCCGACTCGTTGTGGCCGTGCCTGCGGTAGCAGAACATGTCGATGACGATGTCGCGCTTGAAGTGCTGGCGGTACTCGGTGGCGATGCGCGAGACGTGGACCACGGCCTCGGGATCGTCGCCGTTCACGTGAAAGATCGGCGCCTGCACGATCTTGGCGACCTCGGTGCAGTACGGGCCCGAGCGCGCCGCGGTCGGCAGCGTGGTGAAGCCGATCTGGTTGTTGACCACGAAATGGATGGTGCCGCCGATGCGGTAGCCCGCGAGGTCCGAGAGATCGAGGCTCTCGGCCACCAGCCCTTGGCCCGCAAAGGCAGCATCGCCGTGCATCAGGATCGCCATGACCTGGCTGCGCTCGGTGTCGTGGCGCTGGTCCTGCTTGGCCCGCGCCTTGCCCAGCACGACCGGATTGACCGCCTCGAGATGGGAGGGATTGGACGACAGCGAGACGTGAATGGTGTTGCCGTCGAACTCGCGGTCGGCCGAGGCGCCGAGATGGTACTTCACGTCGCCCGAGCCGCGCATTTCCTCGGGCTGCGAAGAGCGGCCCTGGAACTCCGAGAACAGCGCCGTGTAGCTCTTGTGCAGGACGTGCACGAGAGTGTTGAGGCGGCCGCGATGGGGCATGCCGATCACGACGTCGCGGATGCCGAGCTGGCCGCCGCGCTTCAGGATCTGCTCGATGCCGGGGATCAGCGATTCGCCGCCGTCCAGGCCGAAGCGCTTCGTACCGACGAACTTGACGCCGAGATAGCGCTCCAGGCCTTCGGCCTCGACGACGCGCTCGAGGATGGCGCGGCGGCCCTCGAGGGTGAACTCGGTGTGGTTCTCGACGTGCTCGATGCGCTCCTGGATCCAGGCCTTCTGGTCGGGATCGGAGATGTGCATGTACTCGACGCCGATCTTGCCGCAGTAGGTCTTGCGCAGGCGGTCCCAGATCTGGCGCAGCGTCGCCGATTCACCCAGCCCCAGCGAGCCGAAGATCAGGATCGGGCGATCCCAGTCGTTCTCGCCGAAGCCGTAGGTCGCGGGATCGAGCTCGCGATGCAGCTCGCGCTTGATCAGGCCGAGCGGATCGAGGTCGGCCTCGAGATGACCGCGGATGCGATAGGAGCGGATCAGCAGGAAGGCGCGCGAAGTGTCGAGCGCGGCATCGCGGATCTCGGCCTCGGTCTTGCCGGCGAGCGCGGCGGGCGCCGCAGCACCATTGGCCTTGCCATTGCCCTTGACGTTGCGGTTGGCGGGAGACGGCAGCGTCTCGGGATCGACCGCGCCGATGACCCGCGTGCCGTTGGGCGCCCAGGAAGCGCCGCGCACCTCGGCCAGCACATCGCCCTTCTGCTCGGCCAGCGCGTCGAAGAAGGTGCGCCATTCGCCGTCGACGGCGTTGGGATCATTGAGATAGCGCGCGTACAGCTCTTCGATGAACGGGGCGTTGGCGCCGAACAGGAACGATGTCTGCTCTGCTTGCATTGGCCTTACTCCTCTTCCTCCTCTCCCCTTCATATTCCTCTCCCCCGCTAGGGGGAGAGGCTAGGTGAGGGGGCGGCGCGACCTGTCGAAGCCCCCTCACCCAACCTCATATGGGTCACTGTTCGTCAAGGGCATCATAGTATCCGGGCAGAGTTTCTTTGTTCGACCATGGAGCCGTTTCTTCGTCCCGACCTTGCAGGCGAATGGCAGGCGCTGGGCGGAGCGGCGGTCAAGGCTGGCCGC
>JACPOB010000164.1 GCA_016185145.1 Rhodospirillales bacterium
GTCCTGGTCGACTTCTGGGCCGAATGGTGCGGCCCGTGCCGCATGATCGGCCCCTCGCTGGAGGACATCGCCAAGGAGATGGATGGCAAGCTCAAGGTGGTGAAGGTCAACATCGACGAGAACCCGACGACGCCGTCGCGCTACAATGTCCGTTCGATCCCCACCCTGCTGCTGTTCAAGAACGGCCAGGTCGCCGCCACCAAGATCGGCGCCGAGCCCAAGCAGAAGCTGGTGAGCTGGATCAACACCGTCGTCAGCTGAAGCGCCACCTCACCCTGAGGAGCGCACGTAGTGCGCTGGGCGCATGTGAATGCGCCTTCTCGAAGGGTGGGCCACATCAAGACTGTATCCCACCCTTCGAGACGCGGCCCTGCGGGCCGCTCCTCAGGGTGAGGCTTTCTCAACCGTTGCGGGCCAGCACCGTGCCCGCGAGGTAGAGCGAACCGCAGATCAGGATGCGCATCGGCGTGGGCTGGGTGGCCAGAAGGTCTTCCAGTGCCGCGCCGACGTCGCTTGCGGGCAGGCAATCGAGCCCGACCTCGTCGGCGCGCGCGCAGGCCTCCTGCGGCGTGTAGGCGGCATGGCCTTCGATCGGCACGGCGCGCGCGCTGCGGGCATAGCGGCCCAGCGGCCGCAGGAAGCCCGAGGCGTCCTTGGTCGTGAGCATGCCGAAGATCAGGTAGAGCGGCAGCGCCGCCGGCTCCTTCGCCCATTCCTCGGCCTGGCGGGCCAGCACGATGCCGCAATCCTCGTTGTGGCCGCCGTCCAGCCACAGCTCGCAGGCCGGCGGCAGCGCGTCGAACAGCGGCCCGCGCGAGAGCTTCTGCAGTCGCGCCGGCCAGTCGACCGACGCCAGGCCTTTGCGGATCGCGGCATCGTCGATGCGGAACTGCGCGGCGCGCAGGCGCTCGATGCAGGCGACGGCGGTCGCCGCATTGTCGATCTGGTGGGCGCCGACCAGCGCCGGCGCCGGCAGGTCGAGGCCCAACAGGTCGCTGTCGTAGCGGAAGCCGGAGGCGGTCGGCTTGACCTGCCATTCGCGCCCCATGCGAAACAGCGGCACGGCAAGCTCATCGGCCCTGGCGGCGATGACGCCGGCGCTCGCCTCGCGCTGGCGGCCGATCACGGCCGGCACGGCGCGCTTCAGGATGCCCGCCTTCTCGGCCGCGATCTTCTCCAGCGTGTCGCCGAGGAAAGCCGTGTGGTCGTAGCCGATCGGCGTGATGGCCGAGAGCATGGGATTGGCCACGTTGGTGGTGTCGTTGCGACCGCCCATGCCGACCTCGAGCACGGTGAGGTCGGCCGGCACTCGGGCGAAGGCGAGGAAGGCGGAGACGGTGGTGATCTCGAAGAAGGTGATCGGCTGCTCGCGATTGGCCTGCTCGGCCTCCGTCAGGACGTCTTCCAGCATCTCGTCGCTGATCAGCTCTCCGGCGACGCGGATGCGCTCGTTGAAGCGCACCAGATGCGGCGAGGTGTAGACGTGGACGCGATAACCCGCCGCCTCGGCCATCGCGCGCAGGTAGGCGACCAGCGAGCCCTTGCCGTTGGTGCCGGCGACATGCACCACCGGCGGCAGCTTCAGATGCGGCGAGCCGACCTCCGCCAGCAGTCGTTCTATGCGCCCAAGCTCGAGATCGATGAGCTTGGGATGCAGCCGCATGAGGCGGTCGAGAATCGCATCGGTCATCGGCGTGGCTTTTGGACTTCTAGCGGCCCGCCACGGCCAGACTGCGGCTCTCGGCAACCGGCTCCATCAGCAGCGAGACCAGACGGATCAGGGTTTCCCTGAGCTTGTGGCGGTGCACGACGGCATCGACCATGCCGTGCTCCAGCAGGTACTCGGCGCGCTGGAAGCCCTGCGGCAGCTCCTGGCGGATCGTGTCCTGGATGACGCGCGGGCCGGCGAAGCCGATCAGCGCATCGGGCTCGGCAATGTGCACGTCGCCCAGCATGGCGAACGAGGCCGACACGCCGCCGGTCGTGGGATCGGTCAGCACGACGATGTAGGGCAGGCCCGCTTCCTTGACCTTGCGCACGGCGATGGTGGTGCGCGTGAGCTGCATCAGCGACAGGATGCCCTCCTGCATGCGCGCGCCGCCCGAGGCGGAGAAGACGATCAGCGGCGCCTTGCGGGCGACGGCGAGATCGGCCGCCATCACCAGCCCCTCGCCCACCGCGGTGCCCATCGAGCCGCCCATGAAATCGAAGTCGAGCAGCGCCATCACGGTGGCGCGGCCGCCCATCGCGCCGCTCGCCACGACCAGGGCGTCGCTGCGGCCCTCGGCCTTGGCCTGCGCCTCCTTGAGCTTGGCGTCGTAGCGCTTGGTGTCGCGGAACTTCAGCGGATCGATCGGCACGCGCGGCAGCGGATGCAGCTCGTACCTGCCCTCGTCGAACAGGTGCGGCAGCCGCTTCAGCGGCCGGATGCGCATGTGATGGCCGCAGTGGGTGCAGACCTCCTGGTTGGCCTCCCAGTCGCGCATGAACAGCATCTGCTCGCACTTGGGGCACTTCAGCCAGAGGTTCTCCGGCGTCTCCTTGCGCGAGATCAGGGCCTTGAGCTTGGGTCGGACGAAGTTCGTCAGCCAGTTCATGGCGGCGGTATCGCACGAACCGCCGCCCCGGCCAAGGCGGCCCCAGTCAACGCCAGAACACGCCGAACGGCGCCGTTATTTCCTGGGGTTTCTTCACCTGGCAGAACAGTTTCCGCGACTGGTAGTCGGCGCACAGCGCCCGCGCCGTGGCCGGCTCGAGGTCGGCGATGATGGCGGCCTGCTTGGTCACCTTGTTGGAGGTGACCGGCAGGATCCATTCCTTGCCCAGCCGCGTGAAGCCCAGTCGCGCGATATCGGACTGACCGACATCGTAGGCGTGCCGCGCCGAACGCCAGTCGGGATAGGTGCCGAGCCAGGCGGCGTCGCCCGGCATGTCGTAGCGGATGGTGCCGCATTCGCTCTGGTCGAGCACCGTGGCGGGGCCACCCTGGCCGTTGCGAATCTGCCAGATCTTGGGCCGGTTGCCGCCGGTCTTGAGCGAGTAGGCCTCGTCGAGCAGGCGGATGATGAACTCATCGCGCAGGTCGGCGCGGCGGAAGCCAAAGGCGACGGCGATCAGCCGCCGCCCGTCACGCACCGCGCTGCCGACGATGTTGAAGCCCGAAGCGCAGACGAAGCCGGTCTTCAGCCCGTCGGCATAGGGCGCGTAGAGGTCGAGAAATTTTATGCCCGGTCCGACCTTGGTCTTGCCGAGATAGAACTCCTGGGTGTGGAAGTAGCCGTAGTACTCGGGGAACTGCTTCACCAGGGCCATCGCCAGCAGCGCCATGTCGCGCGCCGTGGTGAGCTGGCCGGCATCGGGCAGGCCGCTGGCGTTGCGGAACTGGGTGGCGTTCATGCCGATGCGCGCCGCGGTCTCGGTCATGCGCACGCCGAAAGCGGCTTCCGAGCCCGAGATCAGCTCGGCGAAGCCCGCGGCGACGTCGTTGGCCGAGCGGGCCACCAGGGCCTGCAGGCCCTGCTCGACGGTGATGGCCTGGCCTGCCGCCAGGCCGAGCTTGGAGGGCGGCTTGGCCCTGGCCACTTCCGACAGGGTCATGGGCGAGGCGAGCGTGAGCCGGCCCGCCTTCAACTCCTCGAAGACGATGTAGATCGTCATCATCTTGGTGAGCGACGCCGGGTGCCAGAAGGCGCCGGCATTGCGGTCCAGCAGGGCCTCGCCGGTCGCGACGTCGACCACCACGTAGGGGCCGGCCTGGACCGGTCCGGACGGCGAGGTCACGGCGGCGATCTGCGCCTCAGCCGGGAGGGCGAGGCCGATCAGGACGAGGATGCCAAGCAGAAGACGCAGGTTCATTGCCCCCGACGCAGCAATCCGGGCAGCATACGCCCTTCCACGCGCCCGCGGGAGGCATTAGATCGGTGCAATGCTCAAAGTCATGATCGCCCCCGTCACCCCGTTTCAGCAGAACTGCTCCCTCGTCTGGTGCGACGAGACCATGGAAGGCACCGCCGTCGATCCGGGCGGCGACTTCGACATGCTGAAGGGGGCGATCGCCCAGGAGGGCATCAAGATCACCAAGGTGCTGCTGACCCACGGGCATGTCGACCATGCCTCGGCCGCCGGCACCATGGCCGAGCATTACGGCGTGAAGATCGAGGGGCCGCACGAGGACGACCTGTTCCTGATCGAGGGCCTGCCCGACTCGGGCCGCAAGTACAACTTTCCGGCCTACAAGCCGTTCGTGCCCGACCGCTGGCTCACCAACGGCGAAACCGTGAGCCTCGGCAGGCTCACCTTCGACGTCGTGCATTGCCCCGGCCACACGCCGGGCCATGTCGTGTTCGTGCACAAGCCCGCCAAGGTGGCGTTCGTCGGCGACGTGCTGTTCCGGGGCTCGATCGGCCGCACGGATTTTCCGCGCGGCAATCACGAGCAGCTGCTCAGCTCGATCCGCAAGCGGCTGTGGCCGCTCGGCGACGACATCACCTTCGTTCCAGGCCACGGCCAGACCTCGACGTTCGGCTGGGAGCGCAAGACCAATCCGTTCGTCGCCGACCTGCTGTTCGACGACGAAGATGACGCACCGGCCTGATCCAGGCTGCGTGATAGGCTCCCCGCCATCCAGCTCGACGGGGACGGTCGCATGGAGCAGCGCTTTGCCTTCGACCACGTAGCAAGCGTCTATACGGCGACACGTCCCGGCTATCCTGATGCGCTTGTCGACGATGTCATTTCCTACGCCGGTCTGAAGCCGATCGACACTATTCTCGAGGTCGGCTGTGGCACGGGCCAGGCGACGAAGAGCTTCGCAAGAAGAGGCTTTCCGATTCTCGCCATCGATCCCGGGCCGGAGATGGTTCGCGAGGCAAGAGCGGCCCTGGCGCAGTTTGGCAATGTCACGCTCGCTCGATCCACGTTCGAAGCGTTGCCCGCGGAACCGGCATCGTTCCAGCTGATCATTGCCGCGCAGTCGTGGCATTGGGTTGCGCCGGAGGTCCGGTTCGCGAAGGCTGCCAAGGTCCTGTCGCCTCGCGGTGCGCTGGCCGCCTTCGGCCACGTTCCGGTAGGACTGGCTGCGCCGTTACTCGACCAGCTCAAACAGATATATCTGCACCACATCGATTACGGGGGACCGCCGCCCGAGGCCTGGTACCTGCCGAGCGGCCCGTTCAAGGGCTGGTTCGACGAATCGGGGTTGTTCGGGCCTGTCGAGCACAAGTGCTATCCGTGGAAATGGCGGCACACGACATCGAGCTATACGAACTTCCTGCGCTCGCGATCGGATCATCAGCTGATCGAACCGGCGAAGCTCGCGGCGCTGCTCGACGACGTCGCCAAGGCGATCGACGGCCAGGGAGGGCGATTCGAGATCGACTACGAAACCCATCTCTATGTCGCCCAGCGCGTTCACGGATCTCTCCCCTAACGTCGGCTGGGCCCGGGCAGGTGCATGCACTGCAGTCGCCTCGCCCGTGAATTTCTGCATTTTTTGCCAATTTTTGGCAGGCCCGGCGATACCCGCCAAGCCGTTGAATCCGCGCCGCTTTTTCATTTTCTGCATTTTTTGCATTTTCTGCTGGCGGACTGCCCTGGAATGCACCCCAAAAGTGAGACAGTAAAAATCTGGGCTCATCCCGCCCGGCCGGACGCAGCCGGACGGGATGACCGGCTCCAGGGCAAGAGCGGTCCAGCATATGGTCGGATAAACGATGCAAAGAGCGACAGACACCCCACACTCTATCGAAAACCACCGTGCTTGTCAATAACTTTAGTTAACGTCGACACGGCAAACGATCCGCCGATGATGACGGGTTCTTTTGTTGCGACTTTTGATGCTCCAGGAGGGGCCATATCTGGGCACCGTGGCCGCCGCCATGCCACTGCTTGCATCGCTCGACCGACGTGCAGGCATTGCTGCCACCGCCATCGGATTCAACCCGTTGTGCCGTCAGTGACAGCACAACGACCGGCCGTCACCCACCAGTCGCCAAGGGCGTCGATCAGCGGGACGAGCATGCGGCCTCGCGGCGTGAGATCGTAGTCGACGTGGCGTGGATAACCCGGATGGTCGGTGCGGTTGACGATGCCCGCCTGTTCGAGCTTGCGCAGTTCCAGCGCCAGCATGCGGTGCGACACCGTCGGATTGTCGCGCCTGAGATCGCTGAAGCGCTTCGTGCCGTCCTTGAGATAGTAGAGCAGCCAGCGTCGGCCAGCGGCCGCTCAGCACGCCAGCCCAACCTCACCCTGAGGAGGTCCGCAGGGCCGTCTCGAAGGGTAGGCCACATCGCCTTGTTGCCATCCTTCGAGACGCGCCCTGCGGGCGCTCCTCAGTCTACATGTCCCACAGGGTGACCGGCCCCACGGCATGCAAGAACGAGGGTTGCGCCGGGTGGTCCGGCGCCGAGCCTCAAGCATGGGGGACCGGTCATGAAGAAGGATACGCTTTGGGTTGGCCTGGACA
>JACPOB010000148.1 GCA_016185145.1 Rhodospirillales bacterium
CTCAACAACAAGATCCGTGTCCTCCAGCGACGCGCCTACGGCCTGCGCGACGAGGAATACCTTCGCCTCAAGGTTCTCACCTGCATGCTTCCCGCGTTATGATCGCCCCAGATCACCCACTCGATTCCCTGAAGACCCGATTTTTGATCGGCCAGGTCGGTCGAGTGGGCTTCGAATCGCGGGTGCGAGAGCTGGTCGAGCGTACCGACATCGTCTTTACGACAATGATCGAGACCATGCTGGACGTGCGCCGGGCCGTCTGGGAGGGTTTCAATCGACTGCACAAGATCCTTCTGCGGGTCGTGCAACATGATGTCGTTTGCCGGCGTCTCATGACCGTGCCGGGCGTTGGTCCCGTTACAGCGCTGTCGTTCAAGGTTGGCGTCGATGATCCGCTGCGCTTCACCAGATCACGAACGGTTGGAGCGCACTTCGGCTTGACACCCAGGCGCCATCAATCCGGTACATCCATCGACTTCGAGGGACACATAACCAAGCAGGGCGATGGTACTGTCCGAGAAGCTCTCTGCGAGGCCGCTGCAAGCTTGCTGTTACGGGTGAAGCGCTACTCTGCCTTGCGTGCCTGGGGACTGCGAGTCGCAAAGCGCACGAGCATGCTCTGCGCGATCGTGGCCGTCGCTCGCAAGTTGGCGGGTATCCTGCACCGCATGTGGATCGACGGCACGGAGTTCCAAGTGGGCTTCGGAGCTAAGGTGGTCGAGAAGGTCAAGTTGAAGCCGGCGTAGCGATGTCGTGTCGAACGAGGCCGGTCATTTTGTAGTTGGAGTTGCCGAGAACTTGCACGAGAGGAGATGAGATCGAGACCCGCGCGCGCGGTGAGCGTCCCCTGGCGGGGCCGCGAAACAGGGAATGTCCGCTATCTTGCCTGCTGCCATCCCTCGAGGATGAGAGCGCTATGACTGCTTGGACCACCTTGTTACGACTGTTGAAGAGCATGCGACGGCCCTGTGCTGATCGCGAAGGAACGCATGGACCCCGCCTGGAGATTGCAAACCGCCTGCGTGTTGACGGACGGACTCTGCCCGCTGTTCACGCAGAGAGAAAGGAAGGTGACGATGGGCGGTAGATCGAAGAAAAGCGAACGAGCATCTTGACTTAAGTGCCCTGATTAGGAAGGCAAGATAAAGCGGGTTTCCCCGCTGCCGGCGCCATGCGCCAGAAAGCCTGTCTGCACGTTATTTTGTTGCTCCGCTCGTGATGACCTGCCGAGGTGCGGGTACGGCGCTTGCGCCGCTTTTCCCTTTGTTTTCAAGACGCCGAGCGCCGTCGCCGCGAGGTGTGGACCGGTGAACTTACGCTGCCGCACGTCTTTCTACGCCACGGTACGACAACCGCCGCTCGCCTCTTGCAGGCCTTCGCATGGCTTCCGATCGTTGTCCCATGGCACGCGACGACGACTTTCGCATCCGCCCCGGCAAGGTCCGCGACCGCGGACGCGTGCGCTCACCTGGCCGTAGCGTTCGTGCGGTGCGCGCCCGCCCGACCAGCTTCCTTGGCGAAGTCCATCAGGCGATCCGCCGGGCGGGCGGCAACCCCAATCGGTCGGGCGAGCCCGGGAGGAAGGGAAGCGGTCGGTTCAACGCGCGGGGCCGGGGCGCCTCCGTGGCGGTCGGCCTGAAGGGGCGCAGCGCCTGGAGCTGGGACGGGAGCGGCAACCGCACGCGGGCGCGCCGGGTCGCGGTGAAGGCGCGCGTCGTGAAGCTCAACCCTCAGCGTGGCGCTCCGCGCGGCCGGCAGTTCGTCAGCGCCAAGGCGGTCGACGCGCATCTGCGCTACCTCCAACGCGACGGCGTCACGAGGGACGGCGAGAGAGGCCAGGTCTATTCGGCCGACCGTGACGGGGCGGACGGTCGCGCCTTCCTCGACCGCGGCCGCGAGGACCGCCACCAGTTCCGCTTCATCGCGTCGGCCGAGGACGGCGTCGAGCTCTCCGATCTGCGCTCCACAACCCGCAACCTGATGAGGCAGATGGAAGCCGACCTCGGCACCCGGCTCGACTGGATCGCAGTTGATCACCACAACACCGGCTACCCCCACACCCACATCATCGTCCGGGGCGTCACCGACGATGGCAAGACCCTCAACATCGCCGGCGACTACATCGCCCACGGCGTTCGTGAGCGGGCGAGCGAGATCGTCACGCTGGAGCTGGGCCGGCAGACCGAGCAGGAGGTGTCCCGCAGCCTGGAGCGGGAAGTCGACGCCGAGCGCTTCACCCGGCTCGACCGCATGCTGATCGCCGAGCAGCAGAGCGCCAACGCGTTCGCCAACCTGCGCCCCGACCGGGACATGCTCGACACGATGCGGCAGAACCGGGCGCTCCTGATCCAGCGGGCGCGCACGCTGGAGCGCATGGGGCTCGCCACCGAGGTCGAGGTCGGCCGCTGGACCATCTCCCGCCGGGCCGAGCCCGCCTTGCGCGAGCTCGGCGAGCGCGGCGACATCATCAAGGCCATGCACCGGGCGCTGGAGCGCGAAGGCTTGGGTGAAGCACGCCCCGTCACGCGCTACGCCCTGCACCGCGAGGACACGACAGGGCGCATCGTCGGCCGGGTGCTCGACAAGGGCCTGGGCGGCGACGAGATGGGCGACCGCGTGCGCATCATGATCGATGGCGTGGACGGGGGCGTCCATCACCTCGAGCTGGACCCCGCCCGCGCCGAGGAGGTCGGCCGGGGGATGATCGTGGCGGCCGGCTCCGGCCAGGCCGGTCCGCGTGCGGCCGATCGCAACATCATGGACCTGGCTGGACAGGAAGGCGTCTATCGTCCGTCCGCTCATCTGGAGCGGGCCAGGGCCGCCATCGAGCGCATCGGCGGCGATCCCGAGGCGTTCGTCCGCTCCCATGTCCGTCGGCTGGAAGCGCTGCGGCGGGCCGGTCATGCCGAGCGGATCGACGCCGACCAGTGGCGCGTTCCGCCCGATCTGGTCGAGCGCGGTCAAGCCTATGACCTCGCCCGCGACCGGGCGAACATCCGGATCAGCGTGCTGTCCCCCATCGGTCTCGATCAGCAGATCGGCCACGAGGGCGCTACTTGGCTGGACCGCGAGCTCGCAGCCCGCGAGCGCACGGACCTCACCGATGAGGGCTTCGGCCGGGAGGTCATGGCGGCGCTGGAGAAGCGCAAGCAATCGCTGGTCGACATGGGCTACGCCGCCGACCTCGGCGACGGCCGCATCCGGGCGCCGAAGGACCTGATCCCGCGGCTGGAAGCTGCCGACATCGACCGTGCCGGCAGGGCGCTCGCCGTCGAGCGCGGGCGGGAATGGCAGCCGGCTGTCCCCGGCAACTACGTCACTGGCCGGCTTGTGGGCTCGACCCAGCTTGCCAGCGGCCGCTTCGCCATGATCGATGATGGGCTGGGCTTCAGCCTCGTGCCCTGGCGGCCGGCGTTGGAGCAGCATGTCGGCCGCCAGATCTCCGGTATCGCCATGCCCGGCGGCGATGTCGACTGGTCGTTCGGGCGGAAGCGGGGGTTGGGGGTGTGAGTCCTGTTTGCCTGCAGGCAGGGGGACGGGGCTTGCCAAGCAGATAAGGTTTTGGGGTGAGCACGAGGGCTCCCATGGCTGGCGTGGGCTTGCAGATTGTACCATAGAGTGGTACGTCAACACGCATGATCGTGAGCTTTCGAGTCGAGTGGATGCGCCGCTTCTTCGTCGAAGATATCCGATCGCGGAACATCCCGCCCGATCTTGAAAGCCGCCTCTTTCGGAAGCTCCAGATGATCGACGACGCGACGACCGATCAGGACTTGCGCGTGCCGCCCAGCAATCATTTCGAGAAGCTGCGCGGCAATCTGGCGGGATTCCATTCGATCCGCGTCAACACGCAATGGCGGCTGGTGTTCCGATGGGATGGTAGCCGGGGCGAAGCCACGGGCGTCTATCTCGATGATCACAGCTACAGGTGAAGTGAGGCAATCATGCTGACGACGAAGCGCAAGCCGGCGACGGTTGGCGAAATCCTCCTGGAGGAGTTCATGCAGCCGCTGGCGCTGACCCAGGGGGCGCTGGCTGAGGCGATGGGTGTCCAGCGCAAGCATGTCAATGAATTGTGCAACGGCCGCCGGAACGTGACGGCGCCGACTGCCCTCATCCTGGCCCGGGTGTTCGGCAACAGTCCGGATTTCTGGCTGAACGTGCAGCGGCGGAGCGATCTTTGGGAGGCGATGCACAGTCCCAAGGAGCGGGAGCGGATCAAACGTGCCCGGCCGCTCAGGATTGCCGCCTGATGCCTTCCGCACCAACGCCAGCGCATCCGGGAGCCGCCGACCCTCTGTATTCTCACGCGGCAGGGCGCGGAGGGCCACGGCGTAGAGACGGTCGATTGTATGCGACCAAAGCACCCGCGACCCTGGCGGAATGCCCCGTGCTTCCCGCCCGCATCAGCTTTCCGTATCCGACCAGCTTCATCAGCTCCTTGGCGAGCCATGGCCGTTTCCAGGTCGCCCGCCCAACCACGATCTCTCCACGTGGACGGTCACCGACGATTGGCCGGAGCGCGTCCCCGTCACGGATGTCGAGGTGGATGTATTCGAAGCGTGGTTCGGAGACCTGTTCGACGAGCTCTTCGGCCTGGATCGATGATCTGACGAGAAGGCCTCTGCGATGAGCACGCTGCTGCGCGCCGCCCTCTATCTGCGCGTCTCGACAGCGCGGCAGGCCGAGCATGATGTCTCGATCCCCGATCAAAAGCGCCAGGGTGAAGCCTATTGCCGGTCACGCGGCTACCAGCTGGTCGAGACTTACGTCGAGCCAGGTGCATCGGCGACCAACGACCGCCGGCCCGAGTTCCAACGGATGATCGAGGCGGGAACCGCCAAGCCCGCGCCGTTCGACGTGGTCATCGTCCATTCGTTCAGCCGCTTCTTCCGCGATCACTTCGAGCTTGAGTTCTATGTGCGCAAGCTGGCGAAGAACGGCGTCAAGCTGCTCTCCATCACCCAGGAGATGGGTGACGATCCGATGCATGTCATGATGCGCCAGATCATGTCGCTGTTCGACGAGTATCAGTCCAAGGAGAACGCCAAGCACGTGCTGCGTGCCATGAAGGAAAATGCTCGGCAGGGCTTCTGGAACGGCGCGCTGCCGCCGATCGGCTATCGCATCGTCGCGGCCGAGCAGCGCGGCACCAAGGTGAAGAAGACGCTGGAGATCGACCCGCTGCACGTTGAGACGGTGCGCTTGATCTACCGGCTGACCTTGGAAGGGGATGGCGTTTCTGGCCCTCTGGGCGTGAAGAAGGTCGTGTCCTATCTCAACGCCCGACGCATCTTCACCCGCGACGGCGGGCGCTGGGGGATCGCACAGGTGTACAGGGTCCTGACAGCACCGACCTATGTCGGTCGTCACCAGTACAACAAGCGCGACAAGACCAGGAAGTTCAACGCCGCGGCCGAGGTGATCACCGTCGAGGTCCCTCCGATCATCGACCAGGCCACCTTCGACGCCGTGCAGGCGCATCTACGGTCCCGTAATCCGAAGGTCACGCCCGCTCGGGTCGTCAGTGGGCCGACCCTGCTGACTGGCATCTGCTTCTGCGCCGACTGCGGCGGGGCAATGACGCTGCGCACCGGCAAAGGCGGGCGCTATCGCTACTACACCTGCTCCACCAGGGCGCGGCAGGGAGAGACCGGCTGCAAGGGCCGTACGATCCCGATGGAGAAGCTGGACATTCTGGTCGCCTCACACATCGAGGAGCGGTTGCTCCAGCCCGAGCGGCTGGAGGAGGTGCTTGCCACGGTCCTTGACCGCCGTCAGGAGCGTGCCGGGCGACGTCGTGAGCACATTGCGGAATTGAACAAGCGCGCTGCCGACACGGATTTGCGACTGAAGCGGCTCTATGACGCCATCGAATCGGGTGTGGCCGATCTCCAAGACCCGGCACTGAAGGAGCGTATCGCCAGTCTCAAGGCGCTCCGGGATCAGGCGCAGGCCGACGCCGAGCGGGCAAAGGCTGCGACCGATAACGTCAACCGGCAGATAGTCACGCCACAGTTGATCACGAAGTTCGCGAGCCTGGCACGGCAGCGGATGCGGCTTGAGGGCGGTGGCTATCGCCGCGATCACCTCCGGGCGCTCGCGCAACGGGTAGAGGTCGCGGACAAGGAAGTTCGCATCATGGGGTCGAAAAGCGACCTTCTCAGGACTCTCACAGCCGGCCCTGGCGTAATGCCGGCTACGCGCGGCGTTCGCAGTTCTGTTCTGAAATGGCGGACCCGGCGAGATTCGAACTCACGACCTCTGCCTTCGGAGGGGAGAGATCGTGGTTGGCCATCTCGTTGATCCGTCGACAGAATTCCTGGCACCTGAACGTTGGCGTGTCAACGGCGTGTCAGCCGCCGCCACCATCCAACCCACGTCGAGCGCTTCCTTCAGATCCAAACTCATGCCCCAAATGCCAGGCCTCAACTGCAATAGATCCGGGATCGATCTGCTCGCGGCGGGTCGAATGCTTCTCCCTCCGATGAAGCCGACCTCGAAGCCACGGAGCGCGTTGTCCACGCGCTGTTGAAACACAGCTCGATACCGGTCTCTGCTCTCGGCAAAATGTCGTCCGGTCACGCTTTGTTGGCCCTGCGGCATCATCAGACCGAGAAGCGTGTTGCTGATGTTCTCAAGATGAGGCCTTGCCCACCCCCCGATCTCTCCTGCGGGCGCATCCAGTGGGCCCGCAAACTCGTTCACGACGTTCATGGCCCGGGTGACAGATTCGGCGTGGACGCTGTCAACGTACTCCACGACAGCCGAAACAAACATGCTGCTATCCAGTATGCCTCTGGCAGCATGAGTGGTAACAAGCCTGCCTTTCTCCTTCCGCGCCTTGTGATGGGCTGAGTGGTGGACGGCGGAGAGATTTCGCGCCAAGTCCTCCCTGGAGGGTTGCCGATAGACGACCATCACCCAGTCTGCTGCTTGGCTGTTAGTGTGCCGATCGGCAGTTGGTCGACAACCTGCCGCCGCACTTCCGGCACGTCGTGAGCATAGGCCATGTAGCTCTCGACCGTGAGCCAGCCGCCCTGGTCCATGCCGACGCGCACCGGCGCACGTAAGGCCATCATCGTGGTGGCTAGCAAGTGACGGAACCAGTGTTGCGTCACTTGATGCATCAGCTTGATATCGTTCCAGGCCGTTCCGGCTTCGGCGCGAGCCTCGGCGATGCGGGCCTGACTGCGCAGCTCGAGGCAGCGGGCGAGCGCCAGGCGACGGCGTGCCATGACGGCCTTGCGCTTGGCGTTGTTGAAGGCGGTGCGGTTGTGCCCGCTGAGCTGGTTTTCCGTCTTGTAGGGCTTGCCCGCCTTGGTCAGGAAGAGCGGGCCTTCGCGGTCCCCCAGGCGGCCGCGGCGCTTCAAGTACTGGCGGATCGCCTCGCCGGCGGCCGGGTGCAAGGATGCCGTCACCGGCTCCCCGGACTTGGTGGTCGGGAAGGTGATCTGCTCGCGACCAGGTGCGAGCACGGTGTCGCACAGTCGCGGTTTGAGGACGGCCGTGGCGCGCTGGCCGGTGCTCCATTCGACCCAGAGCTGCGGCTTCAAGTGCCAGCCGGCATTTCCGATGATCAGCATGATCAGGTCCGGTCGAAGCTCGGCAACGCGCCGGCGCTGCCGATGCTTGGGCTTCCGTGCCGTGGCATCCCGCTCGAAATGCGGCATGGTCTTCTCGGTGATCCACCGCCGCGGCCTGGCGTGACACCAGTTGATGAAGGACATGAAGCCGTTGAGGTACCGCTCGCGCGTCGAGGGTACTGCGTCCTGGGTCTCGGCTTCGACGAAAGACACCCACTCTTCAGCAAGGATATCGCTCATTAGGCGCACGCCGAAGCGCTTGGCGATGGCCTTGGTCATCGCCACCTCGCGCCAGCTAGGCTTGCGGCCGTGCTTACGCGGCCGCTTGAGCCAGCGCTCTACCGCGATGGAAAGGGGACGACTGGGCTGGCGGCCGTGGATGATCTCTTGGCGCGCCTCGAGGGCCCAGGTGTCCCGGAGCGTCTCGGCGTCGGCGAGGGTCTCGGCGAGTGCGGGAAGGCCAGTACCCTTTCTAATGCGGCATGAGCGTCGCCTGCCGTCAGGGGTTGATACGCGGACGGTGCCGTGGACATGCCAGAAGCCATCGCGCTCGACGATGCGCAGGCCCGGCGACCGCTTTCGCAGACGATTTCGGCCTCGAGAGCCCGATATTCCCCTTCCGACCATCGCTTGGACCTGCCGACGAAGTGGTGATGCTGCAACCGCTGCTGGTGCACCGGCTTGCGGCTGTCCTCAGTCAGGAGAGCTTGCAGCCAGCGCAGCGACTTGCCAAGTCGCTGCGCTACCAGTTCAGCTGGCTGATGCTCTCGACCGATAGACTCGACAGTGCCAGTGAGGTCCAAGGAGGTCATGGGCGGCCATTCGCAGAAGCGGCAGAGATGCGTCGGGGGTCTCGGCTCCCAAACGGTGCGCAGCTAGAAATGAGGCCTGTAACCGACACGATCAATCAGCGATCAACATCTCAGGAGGCTGGGGCGCGCGAGGGCCTATTCCTGACGGCATAAGTGCGCGTGCAGCGGCCGCGAAGATACCTGGGCGCGTGGTAGCGCTATGTTTGCGGTGGAGCGATCACCGCTTTCTGGGCGGCCGCATGAGCTCAAGGTAGCTGACGCCCAGAGCGGAGGCGATCTCATAGACCGTCACGACAGTCGGATTCCGATTACCTTGTTCCAAGCCGCTGACGTACTGCTGGCTGAAGCCGGAAATCTCCGCGAACTTCTCCTGGGTCAGGCCCTTTCTCAGCCTGATGCGCCGAACATTCCGCCCCACCAGCTTGCGCATGTCCATGCGCACAAGTCAGCGGGATACACACTATAAAGTTTATCAACTATATTATGTATTGCGTCTGTGTGCCGCGAGGAAGTGGCGTGGATCACCACCGCTTCTATCCACATCGGCAACGCTCATGTCACTGGCCAGCCGAGTCTGAGTTCGTACAGTGACATCGACAGGGTCTGGGAAGATCAGCAGGGGAGGTCGCAATGGTGGCTCGGCGCCACAATCAACCGATTGCCGACGAAGTCCCTTGGTCAGAGTCGATCACGCCTTACGACGAGGCGCATTTGGTCGTTTACCTTCGCCTGCTCGACGCGAGCGCTGACGGGGCGAGCGCGGACGAGATGGCTCAGATCGTTCTCGGCATCGATCCGGCCAGAGAGCCGCAGCGGGCCGAGCGTGCGGTAGACAGCCAACTGCGCCGCGCCCGCTGGATGAGCAAGGTCGGCTACCGCCAGCTGCTGCGCGACTGACCCACTCCACGTCGCCGATATCACTGGGGCGGCGCGAAACCGAACTGTCATATTGCTCATTTCTGTCGATATTCCGGTCGCAGTCGAAAGATCTTTTCCCGCACAGATGCATGGCACAATTGCACGCCGCCTTGTCACTGGCGCGGCAGCGGCGGCCTGCATGAAGAGATCGGTTGCCATCCTTCCGATGGGGCCAAGCGATGCGCCAGCTCGTCATCCAGACCTTCATCGACCGACTGTCCGCAAGCACGGATTACGCCGAGTTGCGGTCCACCTTCGCCGACGCCGCGGCTGCGTTCGACCTGCATTCTTTCGCTTATTTGTCCTTGCCACGCCGGCCCAACGACAAGCCGCTCCTCATCTCCACCTATCCCACCAAATGGACCGACCACTACCTTGAAAGCCGCTACGAGCGGCTCGATCCGGTGGTCCTTCGAGCCCGGCACGGGAAGGAGCCATTCGAATGGGGCCTGGGCGTGGCAGGCATGAGGCTCTCCAAGCGACAGCAGCAATTGTTCGACGAGGCCGCCCGGTTCGACATCCGCTGCGGCTTCACCATCCCCGTCCATGGGAGCCGCGGGCCGGCTGCCGCGATCACCTTCGCCTCCAACGAGCGCCATCCGGCATTCTGCCGCGGCATCGAGCGGCACGGTGAAGCGCTGCAGGTGATGGCGGGCCTTTACCATGCCCACATACGTCGCACCTTCTTCGCCAGCCGCATTGTTGACGGCGTCTCGCTCTCGCCGCGCGAGTTCGAGTGCCTGAGCTGGGCGGCCTTGGGCAAGTCTGCGGGAGTCACGGCGGACATCCTCGGCATCAGGCGTCGTACCGCGGTCTTCCATCTGGAAAACGCCAAGCAGAAGCTTGGCGTCCACACCATCTTGGAGGCCGTCGCGCGCTACTCGGCGTCGATCCGTAGCAGGCCCTGACACGGCCAGCGCCCCGTCAACCCTGTGCACGTGTACAGGGCTGCGCCGGCCCAATTCATTGCCTTCCAATGTCGCGGCCTGTTCAGCCAGGAGGTGACCATGATGCAGCTCATCAGCCAGGATCATTATGGTGAGTTCATGGAAGAGCTCGCCGACATGCACCGCCTGCGCTACCGCGTTTTCAAGCAGCGGCTCGCCTGGGACGTCGAGGTCAGTGGCGATCTGGAGATCGACCAGTTCGACGCCCTGCACCCTGTCTATCTCCTTCAGCGGGGTCGCGACGGCCGCGTCCGGGGCTGCGTGCGCCTGCTGCCTTCCACCGGTCCCACGATGCTGCGCGAGACCTTTGGCAGTCTCCTGAACGGCGAAGCGGCACCCGCCAGCCCGAGCATCTGGGAGAGCAGCCGCTTCGCCCTCGACCTGCGCCAAGACGCAGCCGCCGCGGTGAGCGGCATCGCCAAGGCGACCTATGAACTGTTCATCGGCATGGTCGAGTTCGGCCTGGCGCGGGGCCTCACTGCCATCGTCACCGTCACGGATCTCAGGATGGAACGCATTCTGCGGCGGGCTGCCTGGCCTCTAAGACGAATTGGAATCCCTTACCCGATCGGCACCACCAAGGCCATCGCGGGCTACCTCGAGATCTCCCATGAGGCCCTCGGCCGCCTGCGTCGCGAGGGTGGTCTCGAGCGGCCGGTTCTGTGGGCGCCGGTCGCGCTGGCCATGGCCTAGATCTCTCTCATCACACCGCAAGGAGGTCAATCCGGCGAGACGAGTCCGTCGGCACGATACTTGGGGACGGCGTCCGGCGGTCTGCCTCGCCATAGAGCGAGGGAGCCCTCGATGTCCAGTCGTCCCCCAGTCCATGATGAACCGCCCTGGCATCGCCTCGATGCGTATGACTACACGGATGCGCTGCCCAAGCGCGCCTGGGCGTGGGAATTCCTGCGGCGCGATCCAGACTTTCAGCGCGAGTGGGCCGGCATCGGCCCAGCGGTTTCCCTCGAGCGGCGACGGCATCTGACCCTTTTGAGGGCCAGCCGTCCGCTCGACGATCTGCAGCCGTGGGGCCTGCTTTTTCGCAGATGCGCCCGAGCGCAATGCGACGGTCGCCACGGTGTTCTGGCGCCCCGAGGCGTGTCCTCACGTCATGCCGCTGAAGGCTGTCCCAGCCGACTCGTCGGCAAGACTCTCGCTCGGCACCCTGCGCCATTCAACGACGCTGCTGCTCCTGCCAGACGGCTCCCAGCACCTGTTGGCGCGCGATCAAGGCCGAAGTCTGCAGTTGGCGGTCCAAGGGTCAAGCCTGCTCGAGCCCGTCAGTCTGCGGACTGACGCCCTCTTCGAGGGGCGACATTTACGCGCTCGGCTGGCGGCGCTCGAGGGTCTCAACGCCCTGGTCAACACACAGCACTTGCCCGATCACCTCTTCCCCATCGACCCGAGGTCACGCCGATTGCGCCACGTTCTGCAAGCGCTCGACGGCTTCCTGGCGGGCGCCACGTACCGTGAAATCGCCGTCGCTCTGTTCGGCGAAGCACGCGTTCTGGCGGACTGGTCGGACGCGCGACGCCATCTGTTCGACCACGTACGCCGAGCGGTCCAACGTGGTCGCTACCTGATGAACGGCGGCTATCGAAGCCTGCTTCTCTAACGTCGCGTGGGCGGCGTCGTCCGTTCTCTGCGGCCTTGGCAGTGTGGCGAAAACGCTCCGAGAAGTCTTCGCCAGTCCCCGGCCATCGCTTGCGCGCCCATCGTGCCCCTGAGGGCGACGACCTGCGTCGTCACCTCCCGATCACTCTGATGAGGGCACCTATGGACGACGATGCCTTCCGGGCCGCTAACGCGAAGAAGGGCAGCCCGTTCCTCAACACAGCGCAGGCTGCGCACTACGTCGGCCTCTCGCCGCGCACCTTCGAACGCATGCGCCGCACGGGCCGCGGCCCGCGCTTTCGCAAGCACGGCCGCTACGTGCGCTATCACATCGCCGACCTCGACGCCTGGTCGGAAGAGCGCGCCCGCACCACGGTGAACACCGATGCCTAGCCGGCCCGCTCTCCGCGTGGCCGCGCTCTCCGCGCTCGGCCTGGCCGCGCTGGCAGGCGCCGCGCTCAGGCCTCCAGTGCCGTTTCTGGTGTGGAATGCCAGTGCTAGCGCGCCTCTCGGACTTTACCGCGTCGAGCACACGGGAGCGCTGAGCAGGGGCGATCTCGTTCTGGCCTGGCCGCCCGAGAGTGCCCGGAGATTCGCCGCCGAGCGTGGCTATCTCCCCGAAACCGTGCCGCTCATCAAGCGCGTCGCAGCAGTGGCGGGAGACAGGGTCTGCGCCAGTCGAAGGCTCATCCTGATCAACGGCGACGTCGTGGCGACCCTGCTGGCGGCCGACCGCCAAGGCCGGCCTTTGCCTGGCTGGACGGGGTGCCGCGACCTCGCCGCGGACGAAGTATTCGTGTTGATGGGCGAGGTCCCGCAGTCGTTCGACGGCCGATACTTCGGGCCAATTCAGACGTCCGCGATCCTGGGCAGGCTGGTGCCACTATGGACCCGGTGATCGCCCTGCTCTTGTGCGGCTCGGCCTTCACCGGGTCGGCGATGAGCTGTCACGGCGAGCATGCAACCGCTGCCCGCCACGCCGTCTTGATCGAGACGGATGCCCATCGGGACTTGTCGTATCCCTACATCCTGCGGGTCGCAGACACGCCGGAGTCGGGATCATCCATCAGCAGATGGCAGGGCTTTGTCGCTGAGGCGGCGCAACGATTTGGCATTCCGCCGGCCTGGATTCACGCCGTCATGCGTGCCGAGAGCGGTGGTCAGGCGACCGTACAGGGGCGGTCGATCATCTCGCCCGCGGGAGCCATCGGGCTCATGCAGGTCATGCCCGAGACCTACGCGCAGATGCGGCGCCGCCATGGTTTGGGACCCGATCCCGCTGACCCGCGCGACAACATTCTGGCCGGCACGGCCTACTTGCGCGAGATGCTTGATCGGTTCGGCTATCCTCATCTGTTCGCCGCATACAATGCCGGTCCTGCGCGGTTTGACGCCTATCGGCGCGGCGAACAACCATTGCCCGTTGAGACCCGAGCCTACTTGGCTCGGGTCAAGGCGGACCTGTCGCATCCGGGCGACGGCCCTGTTCCGTCGTCGCAGTCGGCGCCTGTCGAGGGCCATCCAGCCCCCGATCCGCTGCTGTTCTTTCCATTGGGGCGCCGTTCGCTCCTGTTCGTGGAACCGCACGGTTCGGCGCGACCGGCCGAAGCTTCCAGGCTTGATTCAGCACCTGCTCCGGCTCGAAACAGAGCTCTGGTCGTGTCTCCTCACAGCACGACGCCGTCGCCGCGCGACGATCAAGGACCGCCTTGATCGTGAGCCAAGTGACACCGGCATTCGCGATTCAGATGACGGTCGCGAGGTTCCAATACCGCTCAATTGCCTGCGATCGACGAACCAATAGACAAAGTTCTTGCCGCGGAGAGCACTCGTAAATCCTCTTTCCTGACGCCAAATCCAACGATCAGCGGAGATCTCACGCACGCCACCGCTGCTCGGCCCGCAAATCCATCGATGACGCCACAGAGTAGGCGAGCGTAGGTGGGATGGCCCACAGGATCAGAATCGCGGCACGGCAAGATAAAAGGCTCCCTCCAACGGTCGCCAAGGTCTTGTCTGCACATCGGTTTTGAAGGAGGCAAGAGCGACCGTGTTCCTCCAATACGGCCACAAGTCCTTGATCTGGTTGGGGTCGAAGCCTCCACGCCGGCGATCGGCTACGAAGCGGCGTTATCGCTGTGAGGTTTCCATGAAGCTCTCTGTCGATGACCAGGAGTTCGAACCGAAGCTGGGCCGCATCGGCAATCGAGCCGTCCGCAGTGCTTTTCTGCGCGACGTGGCACAGACGATCGCGCGGGCAGGCGGACGCAGTCATACGCTGTCGCGCCGAACCGGCCAGCTCGGTCGGATCGCGCGTGGCGCGGGCGTCGGCCGGGTGCTGGGCGCACGCGATCGCTACGCCGCCTTCCGCCAACGCCGCGTCGTCGTCAAGACGCGCGTGATCAAGCTCGCCGGCCGCGGTACATCCCCAGCTCGCGCGCATCTGCGCTACCTGCAGCGCGACGGCGTCACGCGCGAGGGCCTGCCCGGCGACCTCTACGATGCTGCCCACGACCGGGCCGACGGCGATGCCTTCCTTGGGCGCGGCGAGGGTGACCGTCATCAGTTCCGGTTCATCGTCGCGGCCGAGGACGCGATCGAATACGCCGACCTCAAGGACTCCACGCGGCGGCTGATGGAGCAGATGGAACGGGACCTCGGGTCGAAGCTCGACTGGGTGGCGGTCGACCACTACAACACCGGTCATCCCCACACCCATATCGTCCTGCGAGGAAAGGACGACCGCGGCCATGACCTGGTCATCGCTCGTGAGTACCTCAGCCACGGCATGCGCGAGCGTGCCGCCGAGATCATCAGCTTGGACCTCGGTCCACGTAGTGATCGTCAAATCGAAGCTCGGTTACGAGCTGAGGTCGAGCAGGAACGGTTCACGTCCCTCGATCGCGGCTTGCTCAAGGATGCAGATGAGCAGGGCCTCTTGCGATCTGGAACGACCGTCGGTGATGCCTTCCAACAGACGCTGCGCGCCGGGCGGCTTCAGAAGCTGCGGCATCTCGGCCTGGCGCAGGAGATCGGACCTGGACAATGGAAGCTTGCCAGCGACCTCGAGCCCGTCCTGCGCCGGCTGGGCGAACGGGGCGACATCATCAAGACCCTGCATCACGAGCTTACCCGTCAGGGGCTTGCACGCGCCGCGGCGGACTGCGTGATCTACGAGCCGGCCGAGAACAATGCCCAGCGGCTCGTCGGTCGGGTCGTTGCGCGCGGCCTGTCGGATGAACTGAACGACCGACGCTATGTGATTGTCGATGGCGTCGACGGCCGCACCCACTATGTCGATACCGGCCAGGCACCTGAGACAGAACCGATGGCCTTCGGCAGCATCGTGGCCATCGAGCCCAGACGGACAGAGGCTCGGGCGGTCGATCGGACCATTGCTCAGATCGCGGCGGTGCATGGAGGACGCTACAGCGTCGATCTCCATCGTCATCACGATCCGACAGCGCGTCAGGCGTTCGCAGAAGCCCATGTGCGCCGGCTGGAGGCGATGCGCCGGGCCGGCGTGAACCTTACCCGTGAGAGGGATGGCACTTGGATCGTTGGGCCCGACCATCCAGAGCGCGCCGCGGCTTTCGAGCGGGCACAGGTTCGGCGGGCGCCCGTAGTTCTCGAGACGTTGTCGACCTTGCCACTGGACCGCCAGGGCGTCGCCGAGGGCGCGACATGGCTCGACCGCGAGCTCCTCGTCGATGCGCCGACTACCACCCGAGACTCCGGCTTCGGACGCGAGGTGCGCGAGGCGCTCGCCCGCCGCCGGCAATGGCTGATCGAGCAGGAGTTGGCACGCGCCGAGCAAGATCGGGTGATCTACCGCGCCAACCTGCTGGGCCTGCTACGCCGTCGCGAGCTAGTGCGCGTCGGCGCCCAGCTCTCAAGTGAACTCGGACTTCCTTACGCCGAAGCTCGGCCAGGCGGGCGCATCGAGGGCACCTATCGCCGCCGGCTGGACCTTGCGAGCGGTCGGTTCGCCCTCATCGACAAGGGGCGGGAATTCACGCTGGTTCCGTGGCGGCCGGTGCTTGAGCGTCATCTCGGCAAGCACGTCTCCGGAGTCGCGCATGACGAGTCGATTTCTTGGACGATCGACCGGCGGCGCGGACCATCGGTCTCCTGAGGCGGCCACCAACTTGGGCGACGCAGTTCTCGAGGATCGTGGCGTATCGACGAGGTCGCTTCCCCCTTGGTTCAGGGGCGCTCCCATCGTAAATAGGTCTTGTCCTATAAGTGCAATTCGTCCGTTATTCGCTGAGACGGGGAGAGACATGAGCGGGATCGACTGGAAGACTCCTACCCTGGGGCAGGTCCAACTTGGCTAAGGCACCTGCTCTAGCAGTAGGTGCCGACGGCAAGCCCTACCAGCTCAAGATTTCCCGCCTCACCATCGATAAGCTTGGTGTCAAGCTCTACGACAAGGCGAGCGCGGTCGTGGCTGAACTCATCGCGAACGGTTACGACGCGGACGCCGAGACGGTCACCGTTTCCATTCCCCTGAGCGTCCAATTGGCAAGCAAGGCTGGTGGCCACCTACAGGACAAGGGTTACGTCATCGAGGTCGAAGACGACGGGCACGGCATGACGCCGGCTGAGGCCAGGGAGTTCTATCTGCGTGTCGGCACGGATAGGCGCCAACGACCGGAAGGGAAAATCTCCCGTAAGAAGAAACGTCCGGTAATGGGCCGCAAGGGCATCGGCAAGTTGGCACCATTCGGCATCTGTCGTCATATCGAGGTGTGGTCAGCCGGCGGAAAGAAGGTCGCGAGCAAAGGCTTCGTCGTGACACACTTCCACATGGACTTCGACGAGATCGTCGCAGATGAAGACACCGACGTAGTGCTCCAGCCCGGAGAGGATGACGGTAAGTTCAGCGCCAAGTCCGGGACGAAGATCAGGTTGTCATCGTTCCTGGCGAAGCGTGTTCCCGACAAGGACACATTCCTACGTCAGCTCGCGGTTCGCTTCACGTTTGCCAGGCCCGACTTCCAGATTCGTGTCATCGACACGCAGGACTCGGCGAAGAAGGTCCTGAGGGTAAAGCATCTCGACATTCCCCTCATGGCCGGCACGAAGGTCGATCTGGCGGATAGGCCGGCCGTGACGCCGGACGGCGAGACCCTCCCGATGTCCGGTTGGCTGGGGATGGCGAAGGAAGCCTACAAGAACGAAGAGATGATGGGCGTACGGATCTATGCCCGCGGCAAGATCGTAGGAGTCACGCGCGACTTCAATCAACCGGCCGGCTTTACCGGCGAATTCGCGATGCGTTCGTACCTCGTTGGAGAAGTGGTCGCTGAATGGCTCGATCTCGACGACGGCGAGGACCTGATTCGGACCGACCGTCAGGACATCCTGTGGGACTCCGACTACGGGCAGATCCTGCGAACGTGGGGCGCCGAGTTGATCAAGGAGATCGCTCGGAAGGCCAAGGAGCCACGGCGTGTACGCGTGCGTGACCTGTTCATCGAAAAGTCCGACATCGAGAAAAGGGCAATGGCCCGCTTCGGCAACCAGAAGGACGTTGCGAAGGTAGCGGTCGATCTGGCCAAGAAGTTCGGCGGCTTCGCAGCGGAAGACGAACTCGATGACGAGGACTACCTGAACGACCTGGGCGAGTTCATCCTGTCCGTGGCGCCTCACCATGCCCTCATCGAGGCATTCCAGGAGTTTTCGAACGAGGTGACCAAAGGCGAAGCGTCGCTTGAGGATCTCGTCGACATCTTCGATAAGACGCAGGTCGCCGAGCTGGCGTCATACGCTCAGATCGCTATGGAGCGGGTCCGCGTGATCGGGCAACTGGAGGAAGTTATCGACGGCGACAACAAGGAGAGCGCCTTCCAAGACCTGATCGCCAAGGCCCCGTGGCTGATCAAGCCTAACTGGACTGTGATTACGCAGAACGAGGGGCTAAGGACCTTCCGGGACCGATTCCAACAATGGATGAAAAAAGAGAAGAAGACCGACGTCGTGCTGGCGATCGGGCACGAGGACAAGCGCCCTGACTTCACGCTGGTCAGCATCGATGGGTTCTTGCATATCGTGGAGCTGAAGAAGGCTGGACACGACTTCGACGACAAAGACTTCGAACGGCTGCACAACTACGTCGAAGCCTTCGAGGAGTTCTTCGACAAGCACGATGCGATCGCAAGAGCGTTTCCCGAGGGGTGGCGTATCGATCTGATCGCCGACGGAGAGAACATCAAGCAGGCGGTGAACAGGACCGCCTATCGCAGCCTCAAGCAAAGTGGACGAGTCAGGCGGGTGCCCTGGAACGACATGCTCTACGAGGCCAAGAAGGTCCACGAGCAATTTCTAGAAGCCCGAGAGAAGAGTGCGAAACGCCGCGCCGGCAAGAACTAAGGTACAGCCCGTGTTTAGTGCAGTGAGCCTCTTTTCCAACTGTGGCGCCGGCGACGTGGGCTATCGGTCGGCCGGCTTCCGGTTCGACGTCATGGCCGAGTTGGACGAGCGGCGGCTTGACGTCGCCTTGCTGAACCATCCTGGAGCCGTAGGCGTACCAGGCGATCTACGGAAGACTTGGCGCAAGGTCGTGAAGGAATATCAGAAGCGGGCTGGCAATCGCCGTCCGGCGCTTCTCTGCGCCTGCCCACCCTGCCAGGGTATGAGCTCCGCCCGGTCCGGGAAGGGATGGCACGAAGATGCCGAAGCCGGATCGAAGGACGAGCGCAACCTGCTGGTAACCGTGATAGCTCGGGTAGCCAAGGAGCTTGAGCCTGCGCTCATCGTCGTGGAGAACGTGCCGGCATTCTTGACCAGAAAAGTACGGCACCCCGAGACCGGAAATCCAGTTTCCGCCGCTAACTACCTGATCTCGAAACTCACGAAGTACTACGAAGTATTCCCTGTGTTGGCCGATCTTTGCCACTACGCGGTACCGCAAACACGTCACCGGGCATTCCTAACGTTCGTTCGCCGGGATGTTCGCATGCTCGGAACGTTGAAGCGCCTCAGTAGGATCCCGTTTCCCAGGCCGACCCATGACCCGTCGCTTGGCGGAGGTGAACCCATTACCATCCGCAGCGCTCTCGATAGCTTCAAACTGGCCTCGCTCGACGCGGCGTGCGACGAGAAGGCGAGTTCGCGAGGACATGGCGGTCTGCACGTCGTGCCGGTATGGGATGAGCGCGTTTATAGGATGGTATCGAGCATTCCGAAGAACAGCGGGAAGAGCGCTTGGGACAACAAGTCCTGCGCGACCTGCGGCGGCGTCGATGTCGACGCCGAAAGCGTACTCTGTCCGAAATGCGGCGAAGCACTGCTGAAGCCAATCGTGATCGAGCCCGACGGGAAGGCAAGGCTGATACGAGGATTCAAGAGTAGCTATCGCCGGATGTTCCCCGATCGGCCTGCCGCGACCGTAACGACCGCGAGCGGTCACATTGGAAGCGATTTCACCATTCATCCGTCGGAGAACCGGCTGTTAAGCACGTTGGAATGTGCCTTGCTGCAGACTTTTCCAAAGACGTTCGATTGGGGCGACGCTCTTCAGCTCTACGGTCACACCAACGTCAGGGAGATGATAGGCGAGGCAGTGCCGCCGGCATTTACCAAAGCCCACGGTCTCGTCTTGAAGGGCTTGCTCCGGCCGCCTTGGCGCCTCGCTCCTTTGTCCGCCAGCGACGACAGATGCGTCAGAGCCTGGCGCAAGCTCCAGGAAGCGGCGAACAGCAGCGGGAAAAGACAGAAGCAGTATCAACGCGAGATGAGCGCAAGGGGAGATTTCCAATAGCGCGGCGAGACAAACGGCTTCAGAGTATCGCTCGAACCTTGGGCGGCCCGCCCGTCGACCCGCTGCGCTCGCGGATAATGCGGGCCGTAGGTCGCGAGAACACCGCGCCCGAACTCCTGGTCAGACGCACGCTTCACCGCATGGGCCTGCGCTTCCGGTTACACTGCAAGGATCTGCCCGGCACCCCCGACATCGTACTGCCGAAGCATCGCACCGTAATCTTCGTGCACGGTTGCTTCTGGCATCGGCACAGAGGATGTCGCCGAGCGAGCACGCCGACGATTCGCGCTGCTTATTGGCAGCGCAGATTTGCCGCGAACGTCGCACGAGACAGAAGGGTCCGTCAGGCGTTAAGGAAGGCGGGTTGGCGAGTTCTGACAGTTTGGGAATGCCAGACAAGATTTGACGAGTCACTCCGCAAACGCCTTGCTCAACAAATTCTCCAGTCGATTACCATTCGAAGTTGAAAATTCTTGGGCGAGCGCTCTTTCGACGGGACGCTGGGATGCTTTGTGGAAAAGGACCCGTTGCTTCAATGACCACGATCACGGTGCTGGCCGTGGCGACCGCGGCGATAATGCCTGATGCACCGGCAGGGCCTGCGCCCGGCGCCCTTCCGGATTTCGACTACTGAGATTACGGTAAGTCTCTGCACGCTTAAGTCCGACGGTCTATCGTCCTCCCCCGTCGGCGAACAAATCGACCGAGCTAAGCCGCTTCATTATTGGTACCTCCACGAGCTGCCACCAGCTTCCGTTGGCGCGCAGCCTCCTTGAGGTACGCCTCATGCATCTTCTTGGTCTTGGCGAGGAAGCTTCCCCAGCTGAGCAGCGTTAGTCGTTTGTCCTTTCGCATCGCGTCGTAGGCGAGCTTCTGGGCACCGGTGAGATTTGGGCCATCGGCAACGAGAGTAATGTGGTAGTCGTTAAACATGGTTTTGAAGTCGGGATGAGCGGGGTCATCGAGGAATGCTTTCATTTGCTCGTCGTAAGTAATGATGCGATCCATCTCGGTATTGATGATCTTGTGGTCAGGGCGCTTGATTTCGATGATTTGCACCACCGCATCTTGGCTAGAGAGAACGAAGTCGGGCCGTTTGCTCTTCGTCGTGAATTCGCCGAGGTAGATGTCCTTGCCCGTGTGCTTCTTGTAGTACTTCTCGAACTCGGTCCTAAGCGTGGTCAGTGACATGTTGGCCGTGATGGGCGCCCACTGGGGGTTCACAAGCCATGGGGCCTCCTGGATGAGTTTTTGGAAGTCGTCCTCGACCGTATCGGGGGCGTCCGTCAGATTGTTGAGACGATCGATCACGCGTATGCGATCGTCAGCGATGCGCCCAAAGGACGCGAGTTCGGCGAGTCTTGCTGTTCGTAAGATGTCGGTAACCGCGCCCATCGGTGATGAGCTGTTGGCCGCTGCTTCCCGCAACTTTTCGTCCAGGGTTAAGTGGGGTGCCAACAGCAGCGTGAGTTGTGCGAAGCTGTCTGCGATCCCCTTGTCCTCTACATCAGCCGACGACATGGTCTTACCGAGCATGCCTGCTAGTTCCACCGCTTGCTCGCGCACCTCCTTAAGCTCTTGGCCGGGGAATTCGGTGTCGATGAGCTTGACTACGTCCGAGACTTCGAAGAAGCGATCCTTGGTTGTTTGCCTCATCGGGTCGCGAGACAGCGTGCCTATCTTGGCGACGACCTTTTGACCCCAGACCTGAAATGCAGCGGCAACGTCATCTGACCACAGAATGTCACGACGATCCGTCTGGATGAGATCCTCGTCTTCGTCGAGCCAGTCGGCATAGAGCTCGCCCACCAAATAGGAGCGGATGCTGTGCTCACCCGTAAAGCCCGCCTTGCGCCCAAACACGGACGTCTGTGCGGCGATCTTTCCGCGGCAGTAGACGCGGACACCGGCCATCAGGTCATCCTTGTATGGAACCTTCGAGTATCCCACCCAGCCGCGGAGCGGATAAAACTTGCCTTCGTGTTCGAAGCCCGCAGTGAAATCCTTAAGCACTTTGTTGTCCGGGCCAATGGCTCGCCACTTGGCGGGATCAGCACCTTTCGATGTAGTCGAGTCAGGGCCGTCAAACTGGATACGCGTATTCGGCATTGTCTCGACGTCGAAGTTCCCCACAACCATTTGTGCGCCTGGAGCGCTAGCGGTTTGCGTGTTGTCTCGCAGCGAGATATTCCAATTGGCGCTCGGGATGCCAAATCTCTGGGCAGTCTGGCGTGCAAGCACCTCCATCTCTGGCACGCGTCGATACATGAAGTTTCGCAGGATTGTAGTCGTCCCGGACTTTGCGGTGACCGTGCCGTCTAACTTTCCCGTCTTGAGTACATAGTCGCCGTCGTCGTCATCCACGATGTCGTCGTAGTTCAGGATCACGTGGGACGTAAGGTAGCCCTTGATCTTCGTGCCATTAGCATCAAACCCGACGATCTGAGTGCCGCCCGAGCTTATGACTTCGATGATCTTGCAGATACCGAACGGCGCCAGCTTGCCGACGCCCTTCCGACCCGTGACACGTCGCTTGAACTTCGGCGATAGCTCGCCACGATTGGGGTCCTTGCGCCTCTCTGCGCCGATAATGAGGTAGTACGCTTGTAATTCATCGGGCGTCATTCCGATGCCGTTGTCGACGACTTTGATCACATGGCCTTTGTCGGCGACCTTGCCGCCCGCACGCGTGGCAAGGTATAGGCCCATCGGCGCTTCTATGCCAACCTGGGTTGCATCCGCGTCGTATGAGTTGGAGATCAGCTCGGCGACGACGGCCGATGCGCGGTCGTAAAGTTTGACCCCCAGCTTATCGACCGTAAGCCGGGATATCTTCATCTTGTATTTACGCGCCATCCGTCGCCTTCCTGCGTACCGAAGACCCCCAAAGGCAGCTCGGGAGAAGTATGTAGCATCTCTCCTCGCCAATCGGTACGGGCGGCTTGTCCACTCTGTCTGCGGCTTAGCGGGTGGAAACCGACATCGACTTGTTCCGTGAGGGGGCTTGAAACGGATGTCCGGCTATTGCGGACGTGACAATCTCGATCCGTTACCCGCTAAGCCATCAAGCCGCGTGATCACGGTGGCCCCTGCAGCAGCTGCGACCATCACGCCAACGACGTACTGCCAGGTCATCGGTGTCATGACCAGCGGCCAGACCTGCTGGACAAGGTTGAAGCCTGCGATTGCCGCCGGCACCCCAAACGCCGTCGCGATCAGCCACCGAACGATGCCTGACCGGCTGGTCTGGAAGGTCACTTTGCCGCTCAAAAACAGCGCGATGCCGGCCACGGCTCCGATCGCGAACCCGCCGATCTCGCCGCTGCCTGCATGGATCGCCCAGAAGGCGATCCACACCCCGACGGCGAAGGGCACGACATAGACGGCGCAGAAGTAGAGCAGCACACAGAACGCCAGGAGGGCCACCAGGCCAATCAAGCCAATCATCGCATCCTCCACCGATGGACGATGTGGAGTCGCCGCCGCACTGTTGCAACAACTTGAGATGGTACTCGGCCCACCTCGTACCTCGGATATGCGATGTGACATGGCTCGATTGCCCACAGCGCATCGAGTCCGGCCCCTGCCTCAGTTGCGCCCACGCACTTTCAAACGCGCTTTCCGCTCATGAAGGGTGTGTGAGCGCAGACGTGCGCAGGTAAGGCCCGTTTCTCCTTTCGGCGTTTTGGCGATTCCTATCGTGGTCCCGCGGCGCGCTTGCCGCCCAGCATTTCAGCCGGCCGCCTATGACCCCGACGCGTTTTCTCATCGGCCAGATCGCCATCGTGTTCGCCATCGTGATCGGCGGCCTGTGGGTGGCCACGCAATGGGCGGCCACTGAGCTCGCCTACCAGCCGCGCTTGGGCGATCCTTGGTTCACGGCACTGGCGCTGCCGGTCTATCACCCCTGGCGGCTGTTCGAATGGTGGTATGCCTACGACGCCTATGCGCCCCGGCTGTTCGACGAAGCCGGCGTCATCGCAGCCTCCGGCGGCTTCCTCGGCATCATCGTCGCCGTGATCGGCTCGCTGTGGCGCGCCCGCCAGGCGCGGCTGGTCACCACCTACGGCTCGTCGCGCTGGGCGAGCCGGCGCGAGATCGACCGCGCAGGGCTGTTCCGTGCGATGGGCGTGTTCCTCGGCCGCCTCGACGATCGCTATCTGCGTCACGACGGGCCGGAGCATGTGATGGCCTTCGCGCCGACGCGGTCCGGCAAGGGCGTGGGCCTCGTCATCCCGACGCTGCTCTCCTGGACCGGGAGTGCTGTTGTCCACGACATCAAGGGCGAGAACTGGCAGCTCACCGCCGGCTGGCGCTGCCGCTTCTCGCACTGCCTGTTGTTCAACCCGACCGATCCGCGCTCGGCCCGCTACAACCCGCTGCTGGAAGTCCGCAAAGGACCGGACGAAGTGCGCGACGTCCAGAACATCGCCGACATCCTGGTCGATCCGGAAGGTGCATTGGAGAGAAGGAACCACTGGGAGAAGACCAGTCACGCCCTGTTGGTCGGCGTCATCCTGCACGTCCTCTACGCCGAGAGGGACAAGACGCTGGCCCGCGTCGCCACCTTTCTGTCAGACCCGCTGCGCTCTTTCGAGCACACCCTGCGCCGGATGATGGAGACCAACCATCTCGGCACGACGCAGCAGCCCCTGGTGCATCCCGTCGTCGCCTCGGCCGCGCGCGAGGTTCTGAACAAGTCGGAGAACGAGCGCTCGGGCGTGCTGTCGACGGCGATGTCGTTCCTGGGCCTCTACCGTGACCCGGTGGTGGCCGCGACCACGGCCGCCTGCGACTGGCGCATCGCCGACCTGGTCGACGCCGAGCGGCCGGTGACCCTCTACCTCGTCATCCCGCCCTCCGACATCTCCCGCACCAAGCCCCTGGTGCGCCTGGTGCTGAACCAGATCGGGCGGCGGCTGACCGAGCGCCTGGAAGGCGATCCCGGCAAGCGCCGGCGCCATCAGCTCCTGATGATGCTGGACGAGTTCCCCGCGCTGGGCCGCCTCGACTTCTTCGAGACCGCGCTCGCCTTCATGGCCGGCTACGGCATCCGCGCCTACCTGATCGCCCAGTCGCTCAACCAGATCTCCAAGGCTTATGGCGAGAGCAACGCCATCCTCGACAACTGCCATGTGCGCATCGCGTTTTCGTCCAACGACGAGCGCACGGCCAAGCGCATCTCCGACGCGCTGGGGACGGCGACCGAGCTTCGCATGCAGCGCAACTACGCCGGCCACCGGCTGGCACCGTGGCTCAGTCACATCATGGTATCGCGCCAGGAGAGCGCCCGGCCGCTGCTGACGCCGGGCGAGGTGATGCAGCTGCCGGTCGCCGACGAGCTGGTGCTGGTCTCGGGCCTGCCGCCGATCCGCGCCAAGAAGCTGCGCTACTACGAGGACCGCAACTTCCTGGGGCGGGTGAAGGCCACCCCTGCGCTCTCGGAGACGGCCTACCGCGACCGTCCGCTGGCGCGGTCCGATGACTGGACCGGCCAGGTGCGGGACACCGACGTGCGGCTCAAGGAGGCGACGTTGGATCCGCAGTGGGCCGACGAGGACGAGGGCGGCCTGCAGCGCAACCGCCATCCTGACGTCACCGAGACCGAGGTCGTGCGGCCAATGGCGACCGAGCACGAGACCGACCTCGGCCTGAACGAGAGTGCCGTCGATGACACGAGCCTCGAGCGCGCGCGCTCCTCCCGGGCTGTGCGCCGGGCTTATGGCGTGAACCAGGGCCAGGGCCGTCACCGCGACGACCTGTTGCCGTCGTTCTGAGGGGGCGGGCGATGAAGCGGCGCCACGAGTTCTATCTCGACGCGGACGTCTCCGAGCAGCTCAATGCGCTCGCCGCCAAGCCTGGCGCGTCGAAGACCGCGATCATGAGCGACGCCCTGCGGGCCTACCTCGAGCGGCGCGGCGCCAACGAGCTCGACCAGCGCTTTCGCGGCCGCCTCGACAGACTCTCCATGCAACTGGGCCGCATCGAGCGCGACCAGCAGGTGATCGCCGAGATGCTAGCCCTGTTCGTGCGCTTCCAGCTCACGGTCACGGCGCCGGTTCCCGAAGCCGATCGCGCAGCCCGAGCCCTGGGCCAGGCACGTTACGAGTCCTTCCTCCAGCAGGTGAGCCGCAGGCTCGCGGGCAGCGCGGGCACGGTCGAGGACGTGCTGGCGCACCAGCGGCCTTCGGAGAGCGCGTCGTGAGCGGCGCTGGCCAGTCCGAAGCCCGCGGCCGCCGGCGCGCCATGCTGCGCACCGCCATGGGCCCCGCGATCGGGGCCGCCCTGGCCGATCCAGGCGTGATCGAGGTCATGGTGAACCCCGACGGCAGCCTGCGCCTGGATCGGCTGGGGGAGGGGAGAGTCGATACCGGCGCCCGGCTGGGGACGGCCGACGTCGAGCGCATCATCCGCCTGGTGGCTTCGCACGTGCGCGTCGAGGTGCACGCCAACAATCCCGTCGTCAGCGCCGAGCTGCCGGAGACGAGCGAGCGATTTGAAGGCATCCTGCCGCCGGTCTCCACGGCCCCCTGCTTCTCGATCCGCAAGCCCGCCGCCAAGGTCTTCACCCTCGACGACTACATCGCCGACAACATCCTCTCCCCGTTGCAGGCCCATGCGCTGCGGCGGGCCGTCGCCGACCGCCGCAACCTCCTGATCGCGGGCGGCACCAGCTCGGGCAAGACCACGCTTGCCAACGCCTTGCTGGCCGAGGTGGCGCGGCTCGACGAGCGGGTGATCCTGATCGAGGACACGCGCGAGCTGCAATGCGCCGCCCCCGATTGCGTTGCGCTCAGAACCAAGCCCGGCGTCGTGAGCCTGGCCGATCTCGTACGCTCGACGCTCAGGCTGCGGCCCGACCGCATCATCGTGGGCGAGGTGCGCGGGCCCGAGGCGCTCGACTTGTTGAAGGCCTGGAACACCGGCCATCCCGGCGGCATCGCCACCGTTCACGCCAACTCCGCGCGCGCCGCCCTCTACCGGCTCGAGCAGCTGATCCAGGAGACAGTGATAGCCGTGCCGCGCCGGCTGATCGCCGAGGCTATCGACTACGTCGTGTTCATCCAGGGCCGTGGGCTCGCGCGCCGCGTCGAGGCCATCGCCGAGGTGACCGGTCTCGACGCCAACGGCGACTACCAGGTCAGCGAGCTCGCACCCCATCGCCTGCACACCCTTTGAGCCGAGGAGAGTGTTCCATGCCCATCATCCGACCATTCAGGACCGCGGTTGTCCTCCTGCCGCTGATTCTGGCGAGCCCGGCCTGGGCGGCCGGCTCCAACATGCCGTGGGAGCAGCCGCTGCAGCAGGTTCTGGAGTCGGTCCAGGGACCGGTCGCCAAGATCATCGCGGTCATCATCATCATCGTCACGGGCTTGAGCCTTGCCTTCGGCGACACCCACGGTGGATTCCGGCGGCTGATCCAGATCGTGTTCGGCATCTCGATCGCCTTTGCCGCCTCCTCCTTCTTCCTCTCCTTCTTCTCCTTCTCGGGCGGAGCGCTGGTGTCATGAGCGCCGAAGGCTTCGAGGTGCCCCTGCATCGCGCGCTCTGTGAGCCTATCCTGCTCGCCGGCGCGCCGCGCACCGTCGCGATCGTCAACGGCACCGTGGCGGCGGCCCTGGGCTTGGGACTGAGACTCTGGCTCGCCGGCCTGGTGCTCTGGGTGGTCGGCCATTCGCTCGCGGTGTTTGCGGCCAAGCGCGATCCCCACTTTGCCGACGTGCTGGCGCGGCATCTGCGGCAGCGGGGGTGGCTGTCATGCTGAACCTCGCCGAGTACCGCCATCGCGCCGATCGGCTCGCCGACCATCTGCCGTGGGCCGCCCTGATTGCGCCCGGCGTGGTGCTGAACAAGGACGGCAGCTTCCAGCGTACGTTCCGCTTCCGCGGGCCCGACCTCGAGAGCGCCACCGAGGCGGAGCTCTTGGCCGCCGCGGCCCGTCTCAACAATCTCTTGCGCCGCTTCGGCTCGGGCTGGGCGCTGTTCTTCGAGGCCGAACGGTTCGAAGCCCTCGGCTATCCCGATTCGCGCTTCCCCGACGCCGCCTCCTGGCTGGCCGACCGCGAGCGGCGGGCCGCGTTCGAGCAGCAGGCCGATCAAGAGGGGGAAGAGCGGCGTGGCGCGAGTCCCTTTGAGAGCGCCTACCATCTCACGCTTCTTTACCTTCCACCGGCTGACCGTGTGAGCCGGCTTGCACGTGCGTTCGTCGAGACAGGGCGCGAGGAATCGCAGCGTGACTGGCGGCAGGAGCTGGCGGGTTTCATCGCCGAGACCGACCGGGCGCTCGACCTGCTCACCGGTCTCCTGCCGGAGGTCGAGGCGTTGGACGACGCGGCAACGCTCACCTACCTGCACGGCACCGTCTCGACCCGGCGTCATCGCCTCAGCGTTCCCGAGACGCCGATCTATCTCGACGGCTTCCTGGTCGACGAGCCGCTCACCGGCGGCCTCGAGCCGATGCTGGGGGAGCATCATCTGCGGGCCGTCTCAGTGCTGGGCTTCCCCAACAACACCCATCCCGGCTTGCTGGACGCCCTCAATCACCTTGGCCTGCCCTACCGCTGGGCCACGCGCTTCCTTGCCCTGGACAAGACCGATGCGCGCCAGGAGCTCACGCGCTTGCGGCGCCAATGGTTCGCCAAGCGCAAGTCCATCACCGCGCTCCTGCGCGAAGTCCTCTACAACGAGCCCGTCCAGCTGATCGACTCGGACGCCGACAACAAGGTGCTCGACGCCGACCTGGCGTTGCAGGCGCTGGGTGGCGATCATGTGGCGTTCGGCTACCTTAGCACCACCATCGTGCTGCTCGATCAGGACCGGCAAGCCGTCGACGAGAAGGTCCGGGCCGTCGAGCGCGTCGTCAACGGTGCAGGCTTCACCACCATCCGCGAGAGCCTCAACGCCGTCGAGGCCTGGCTCGGCACCCTGCCCGGCCACGTCTACGCCAACGTCCGTCAGCCGCTGGTCCATACGCTCAATCTGGCCCATCTGGTGCCGCTGAGTTCCGTCTGGGCGGGGCCGCTGCGGAACGATCATCTCGACGGCCCGCCGCTTTTCCATGGCGAGACCAGCGGATCGACGCCGTTTCGGTTCTCGACCCATGTCGGCGACGTCGGCCACACGCTGATCGTGGGGCCCACAGGCGCGGGCAAGTCGGTGCTGCTCGCACTGATGGCCTTGCAGTTCCGCCGCTATCCAGGCTCGCAGGTCTACCTCTTCGACAAGGGCAACTCTGCCCGGGCCGCCGTGCTGGCGATGGGCGGGATGCACCACGTCCTGGGCGCCGACGGCTCGTTTGCCTTCCAGCCGCTCGCCCGCCTCGACGAGCCGGCAGAAGCCAGCTGGGCCGCCGAGTGGATCGCGACCCTGCTCGAGCACGAGAAGATGAACGTCACGCCTGAGGTGAAGGAGGCGGTGTGGACTGCGCTTCAGAGCTTGGCGTCGGCGCCGGTCGAGGAACGCACGCTGACGGGGCTCTCGGTCCTGCTGCAATCCAATGCGCTGAAGTCGGCACTGTTGCCCTACACCCTGGAAGGTCCGTTCGGCCGGCTGCTCGACGCCGCTCAGGACCGGCTGGCGCTGTCGGACGTGCAGTGCTTCGAGACCGAGGAACTGCTGCATGAGACCGCCGTCGTCGCCCCGGTGCTCACATACCTCTTCCACCGGCTGGAGGAGCGGTTCGACGGCCGGCCGACGCTTCTGGTCCTGGACGAAGCCTGGGTCTTTCTCGACCAGCCCCTGTTCGCCGCCCGCATCCGCGAATGGCTGAAGGTGATGCGCAAGAAGAACGTGGCTGTGGTGTTCGCCACCCAGTCGCTGAGCGACGTGACCGGCAGCAGCATCGCCCCGGTCCTGATCGAGAGCTGCCCGCAGCGCATCTTCCTGCCCAACGACCGCGCGATCGAGCCGCAGGCGCGTGCGGCCTACGAACGCTTCGGCCTCAACGACCGCCAGATCGAGATCCTGAGCCGTGCCACGCCCAAGCGGCAGTACTACCTCAACTCCCGGCGCGGCAACCGCCTGTTCGAGCTCGGGCTGGGCCCGGTGGCGCTTGCTCTCTGCGGCACGTCCGATCCCGCGACCCAGGCTCTGATCGACCGCCTGCTCGCCGAGGGCGACGCCCAGTTTGCCGCCCGGTTCCTCGCCGCGCGCGGCCTCGACTGGGCGGCCGAGCTTCTGGACCAGTTCCCATCCCCTGCCTTGGAGCCATCGCCATGACTCGCTTCGCGCGCGTTCTTCTCGTCGTCCTCGCCGTGGGTGTTGCCGGCGCCAGCGTGCCGGCGCGTGCACAGTTTGCGGTGTTCGATGCCCAGAACTACGCGGAGAACGTCCTGCAGGCCGCGCGCCAGCTCCAGCAGATCAACAACCAGATCCAGGCGCTGCAGAACCAGGTCCTGATGCTGGAGAACATGGCGAAGAACCTCGCGAGCCTGGATGTCTCGCAGCTCGACAGCATGGTCTCCGCCTTGAGCCAGCTCGGCGGACTGATGAACCAGGCGCAGAGCATCGGTTTTAGCGTCGGCGCCAGCCAGGCGGCCTTCGATCGGCTCTTTCCCCAGCAATACGGCTCGTCGGTCACCGTTCCTCAGCTTGTCGCCGATGCCCGTCAGCGCTGGCAGGCGGCGCGCGACGCGTTCGGGCAAACCATGACGGTCCAGGCGCAGGTCGCCCAGAACGTCCAGGCCGATACCGCGACGCTGTCGTCGCTGGTGACGGCTTCGCAAGGGGCTGTTGGCAATCTCCAGGCGCAGCAGGCGGTCGCCCAGCTGGTGGCGCTCTCGGTCAAGCAGCAGCTCCAGGTGCAGGACCTCATGGCCGTCCAGTACCGCGCCAGCGCGCTCGAGCAGGCGCGCCACGCCGAGACGGAGGAGGCGGCGCGCGCCGCCTATGACCGCTTCCTCGGCACCGACTCCGCCTACACCGCGCAATAGAGCCCAGCGACCGGCAGAGGGCGCCAAGATGGACAACCTCAACGTCATCGACCGCTTCATGCAGGTCTTCATCCGCTACATCGACAGCGGGTTCGGCCTTTTAAGCGGCGATGTCGCCGCGCTCACCTCGATCCTGGTGGTGATCGACGTGACTCTCGCTGCGCTCTTCTGGCTGCTCGACGGCGAGGCCAACGTGCTCGCCCAGCTCGTGCGCAAAACGCTGTATGTCGGAAGCTTCGCCTTCATCCTCAACAACTTCTCGACCTTGGCGGATGCGATATTCTCGTCGTTCTCGACCCTCGGACTGCGGGTCACCAACAACGGGCTGAGCGCCCAGGATCTGCTGCGCCCCGGCCGGCTCGCCGGCGTGGGGTTCCAGGCCGCCTGGCCGCTCCTGCAGCAGGCTGGGTCGCAGGTCGGGTTCACCAATATCCTCACCAACTTCGCGATCATGCTCGTCCTGCTGTTCGCCTGGGTCGTGGTGGTCCTGTCCTTCTTCATCCTGGCCGTCCAGCTCTTCGTCACCGTGATCGAGTTCAAGCTGAGCACGCTGGCCGGCTTCGTTTTGGTGCCCTTCGCGCTGTGGACCAAGACCGCGTTCCTGGCCGAACGCGCGCTGGGCCACGTGGTGGCCTCCGGCGTCAAGGTGATGGTGCTCGCTGTCATCGTCGGCATCGGTGCCAGCTTCTTCGGCGACTTCACCAACGCCCTGCAAGGCTCCGTGACGCTGTCACAGGCGATGTCGCTCGTGCTTGCGTCGATCGCGCTGTTCGGGCTGGGCATCTTCGGTCCCGGCATCGCCGCGGGCCTGGTCTCGGGCGGACCCCAGCTGGGGGCAGGGGCCGCGGTCGGGACGGCCAGTGCGCTGGCCTCCGGCGCCATGCTGGCCGGCGGTGCCGCCTTGGGTGCCGCGCGCCTTGCCGGCGTCGGTGGTCTTACGGCCGTTCGGGCTGCCACGGTGCTCGGCTCCCGCTCGTCATCATCGGGACCGCCCGGTCCCGCGTCGCCGAGCGGCGGTGTGGGTCCTTCGGGGGGCGGCGCGGCGCCGACAGGAGAGGGACCGTCTGCAACAGCTGCCGGTGAGCCCGGCTGGGCACGCCAGCTTCGCGCCGCCCGGCGGCGTCGCCATGCCCGAACGATGGGCCAGGTCCTGCGCGAAGGCGACAAGCCCGGTTCAGGGCTGTCGCTCGATCTCGGGGAGTGACCCATGCGCCTGTTTCGACGCCCCGTGCAACGCTATGGCCTCACGCCCGAACCCGTCACACCTTATCAACGGGCCGGCCAGCTCTGGGACGAGCGTCTGGGCTCCGCCCGGGTGCAGGCCCACAACTGGCGGCTGATGGCCTTCGGCTCATTGGCGCTCAGCGTTGGCTTGGCCGGTGGCGTCCTCTGGCTCGCGGCACAGAGCCGTGTCACGCCCTATGTCGTCGAAGTCGACAAGCTCGGCCAGGTGCGCGCCGTCGGGCCCGCGATCGAGCCCTACAACCCGACCGACGCGCAGATCGGCTGGTATCTCAGCCGTTTCGTCACCGACCTGCGCTCGCTCTCCATTGACCCCGTCATCGTGCGCCGTAACTGGCTGGAAGCGTACGACTACGTCACCGAGCGCGCCGCCGCCCTCTTGAGCGACTACGCCCGCGCCAACGATCCCTTCAAGTCGATCGGCGAGCGCTCGGTCTCGGTCCAGGTGACCAGCGTCGTGCGCGTCTCGGGCGATTCCTTCCAGGTGAAGTGGACCGAGCAGGCCTACGAGCACGAGAGCCTCGCCCGCACCGAGCGCTGGACCGCCATCCTGACCATCGTCGTGCAGCAACCCCGCACGGCCGACGCGCTGCGCAAGAATCCGCTCGGCATCTACGTCAACGGGCTCAGCTGGTCGCGCGAGCTCAACCCCGGAGAAGGACCATGATTTTAGACGCCATGACACGATTCCTGAGTTCGGCCCTGCTGCTCTCCACGTCTGCCTTGGCCCTGGTCGCCTGTGCCAAGAAACCGCCTTCGATCTCGTACGACTCGGCGTCGTTCCAGCCCGCCCAGGTCCAGCCCGAGCCGCCCAAGCCGGTGAAGATCGTCGAGGTGCCCAAGCCGCTGCCGTTGCCGGGGCAGCTCAGGCCACCGCCATCATCGCCGGCGCCCGATCCGCGGCCGCCGCAGGCGCGCGTCGACGCCGCCAACCAGGCGGCCCTGCGCGAGCCCAGCAAGGACGGCTACGTGAACGCGGTCCAGGTCTATCCTTTCAGCGAGGGAGCGCTCTACCGCCTCTATGCAGCCCCCGAGGAGGTCACGGACATCGCCTTGCAGCCGGGCGAGAGTCTTGTCGCCATCTCCTCGGGCGACACGGTCCGCTGGGTCGTGGGTGACACGACCAGCGGCACCGGGTCGTCCAAGCAGGTCCATGTGCTGGTGAAGCCGTTCGCCGCGGGGCTCAGGACCAACCTCGTCATCACCACCGACCGGCGCACCTACCATCTGGCGATGGAGAGCACCGAGCGCACCGCGATGGCCGCGATCTCATGGACCTATCCGAAGGATGCGCTGCTGGCGCTGCAGAAGACGAACGCGCAGGCTGAAGCGGTGGCACCTGTTGCCACCGCGGTCACCATCGAGAACCTGCGCTTCCGCTACGACATCACCGGCGACAGGCCGCCGTGGCGGCCGGTGCGTGCCTTCGACGACGGCTCGAAGGTCTACATCGAGTTCCCCGCCCGCATAGATCAGGGCGAGGCGCCGCCCTTGTTCGTGGTCGGCGCCGACGGCGACAACCAGCTCGTCAACTATCGTGTGCGCTCCAACTACTACATCGTCGATCGGCTTTTTGCCGCGGCCGAGCTCAGGCTCGGGTCCAGTCCGCAACAGGTCGTGCGCATCAGCCGCACCGATGTCGCGCAGTCATCCGACGCGAAGCGCTGACTCCAACTCTAGCCAGCGGTAACCATGAGCGACGATCCTTCCCGAGCCGACCCTCCCAAAGGCGATCCCGCCAGCTTCGTGCTGCGCGCCAGGCCGCGCCGCGTCATCCGCTTCAAGCGCCGACTGATCATCGCAGTGGCATCGTTCCTTTGCATCGCCCTCTTCGCCGCGCTCTGGCTGGCGCTTTACGGCCCGAAGTGGATGCGTTCGGGCGATCAGGAGATCGCCAGCGGAGGCCGCAAGTCCACGCCCGACAGCCTGTCGGCGCTGCCCGGCAGCTACGATCAGCTCAAGAAGCCGGTACCCAAGCTCGGTCCACCGCTGCCCGGCGATCTCGGGCCCGCGATCGTGCAGAAGGAGAAGAGCCTCGGTATCACGCAAAGCGCTCGACCCAACCCGGACGAAGACGCCGAGCGCGCCGAGCGCATGCGCCTTGCCCAGCAGGCACGGCAGGCCAAGGAGGCGGGTGTCCTGTACCAGCTCTCGCGCGCTACCACAGCGGCGCAGAACGCAACTCCCTCACCATCGACACCCTCACCATCAGGTGGCTCGCCGCCAAAGCCAGCGACTTCGAGCACAGGGCCGACTGGATCGCGCCTCGCGCTTGATCCCGATCGCGACCAGAACTACCAGCAGCGCAAGCTCGACTTCCTCAATCAGCAGGCAGAGCCCGGCATCTACAACCCGCATAGCGTCCAGGAGCCCGTTTCGCCCTATCAGGTTCTGGCAGGGAGCGTGATCTCGGCGAGCCTCGTCACAGGGGTGAACAGCGATCTGCCAGGGCTGGTCGTGGCCCAGGTGACGGAGAACGTCTACGACACCGTCACCGGCCGCACCCTCCTCATCCCGCAGGGATCGCGGATCGTCGGCTCCTACGATAGCGTCGTGGCGTTTGGTCAGAAACGCGCGCTACTGGTCTGGCAGCGCATCGTCATGCCCAACGGCACGTCCATTCAGATCGACAACCTGCCGGGCACCGACCAGGCGGGCTATGCCGGCCTCGAGGACCAGGTCGACTATCACACCTGGACCCTGCTCAAGGGCATCGCGCTCTCCACGCTGCTCGGCGTCGGCAGCCAGATCGGTTTCGGCAGCTCCGAGAGCGACCTGGTGCGGGCTATTCGCGAGTCCACCCAGCAGAGCGCCAATCAGGCGGGCCAGCGCATCGTCCAAAAGGATCTCAACATCCAGCCCACCATCACCGTGCGGCCCGGCTGGCCGCTGCGCGTCATCGTGCACAAGGATCTGGTGCTGCGGCCCTATCAACCGTGAGGGTATCGATCATGGGCGATCTCAAGCTCGGCAAGCTGCCGGACCGCACACCGGTCAAGCTCACCATCACCATTGCGCCGAGCCTCAACCGTGCACTTCAGGCCTATGCGGAGCTTTACCGCGAGACCTACGGCCAAGCCGAGCCCGTGGTCGAGCTCATTCCCTATATGCTCGAAAGCTTCCTGGCCAGCGATCGCAACTACGCCAAGGCGCTCAGGAACCGGCTTGACGCGGCAACTCGAGTCGATGGCCCGAAGTCGACACGACGGAAGCAGCGTTTGGGCGATGCGTCACCACCCGAGAGCTGAGGGAGGTTTGGATGGCCATCATCGGGATGCTCACACCGGCGAAGGACGGGGGATGGATCGGCCGCATACGCACGCTGACGATCAATGCCAGGGTCCGATTCGTTCCCAACGACAATCGCAACAACGATCAGGCGCCGGATTACCGGATATACGTAGGCGCCAGCGAAATCGGCGCCGCTTGGCGAGATCGGAGGAGCAGCGATCGTGCAGGGAAGTATCTCCACGTGCGCCTTGATGATCCCAGCCTGTCACAGCCGTTGAACGGAGCGATGATCACGGCGGCCGATGGCATCTCGGCTCGGCTGGTCTGGGGCAGGCGACGGCCATAGCGCTGATAACAAAGTCGCGCCAAGTGCCGTCCTCGCGACCTGTAATGAGCAGTCCGTAGGTTCATGTGTGGATGCCCCCGTCGATGCAAGAGATCTCTTAGCGGCGCGGGCGATGATCGGGTGCGGTCATGTGTCAGGCCTCGAAGTGCGGCTTTGCGACATGCCGCCGGCCGGTATGGAGATACGCAGACCAGGTGCAGATCAAATCGGCGAGCGCGAAGCTCGTTGAACCTAATTGCTTTTCCTGGCCTCGACCTGTCCGATCAGTTTGCCCTTACCGTTCCTCGACCTCCCTCATCGCCGACGCACCAGCGTAAGCACCTGCCAATCAGGCCGGCGCCAGCGCTGATCCTCGATATTCTTCGCCCTTGCTGAGCATCGCCCAGACCGAACGGGCCATCTTGTTGGCCAGGGCAATGGCCACCACCAAGCGCGGCTTGTTGGCCGGCATTCGGGCCGGCCACGACCCCTTGGCCGCGCCCTTGCGGACTGCCCATCTGACGACCGTCATGGCGCCGATGATCAGAAGCCGGCGGATGTCGCGCTGCCCCATCTTTGACGTACGTCCCAGCCTCGGTTTCCCACCAGTCGTGTGTTGCCGAGGGACGAGACCAAGCAGGCAGCAAAGTCGCGGCCTCGCTTGAAGGTCGCCATCGGTGGCGCAAAGGCCTCGATTGCCGCGGCGGTGATCGGCCCCAGCCCCGGCATGCTCTGAAGACGCTTCGCCGTCTCATCGTCCTTGGAGTGCTGCCGCAATCTCTTGTCGAGTTCCGCGATCTCGACATCAAGGCGGGCAATATGATCGAGGTATCGCTGGCCCAGCTCGCGCACGAGCGGATGGAGTGAGCCCGTGTCTTGCAGCGCAGTCGCCAGCACTTTCACCTTGGCAAGCCCGTGGGCGGCGACAATCCCATGCTCCGCCAGATGGCCGCGCAGTGCGTTGACCAGCTGGGTTCGCTGCCGCACCAGCAGGTCGCGCGTCCGAAAGATCATTGATTGCGCTTGCTGCTCTTCCGTCTTCAACGCCACAAAGCGCATCGTTGGCCTTGAGGCCGCCTCGGCGATCGCCTCGGCGTCAGCGGCGTCGTTCTTCTGGCGACGCACAAACGGCTTGACGTAAATCGGCGGAACGAGCCGCACCTCGTGCCCGAGACCGCTGATGGCCCGTCCCCACTCGTGCGCCGTCGCGCACGCTTCCATCGCCACGATGGCGGGCGGATGCTTAGCCAGCAAGCCGAGCAACTGTGCCCGAGGCACCCTCTTGCGCAATATCGGCCGGCCGTCCTTCGACGCCGCATGTACCTGGAAGACTCGCTTTGCCAAGTCGATCCCAATGATCGTAGCCTTCTCCATGGATGCCTTCTCCTCTGCGGCTGGTCATGCAACATCACCAGCGTGGCACACTTCGATGCCGTCGGGAGGGGCATCCACCCCATCAAATCCTGCCCCCGCAACCCGGAGTAGCTCGAAGGCTGCCACACGATGTTCGTTGACGGCTACGTGATCGACGGTCACGTGCCTGTCGCCATCGTGCAGCGGTTGCTGACGGAGCGTCCATCGATCAAGGGCATCACCTTGCCCGGCATGCCGGCCGGCTCACCCGGGATGACGGGCACCAAGACCGCTCCGTTCGTGCTCTACGCCCTGCCCAAGGACGGTGGCGCGCCGACCGTGTACGCAAAGGAATGATCGGTGAGCTCCCATATCAATCCGACATCCGACACGACGCCGGGCAGCGCCTGGCGACGCCAGTTCCTTTATGCCGCGCCGACTGCTGTCGTTGCTGGACTGGTCGCCGTGCTTGGATTGGGGCTGACGCGCGATCCGCGTGAACTGCCGTCGACCCTGATAGGAAAGTCGGTGCCCAAGTTCGCGCTACTACCTGTGCTGGGGCGCACGCTGGGTCTCGCCAGCAGCGATCTCCGCGGGGAAGTCTCGTTGGTCAATTTCTTCGCCTCCTGGTGCGTAGCCTGTCGCGCCGAGCATCCGCTGCTCATGGCCATGGCGAAGTCGGGGGCGGTGACGGTCCACGGCATCAACTACAAGGACGCCCCGGTGGACGCGGCCCGCTGGCTGGACACGCTCGGCGATCCCTACACGCGCACCGGCGCCGACCTGGATGGCCGGATCGGCATCGAATGGGGGCTGTACGGCGTGCCTGAAGCCTAGCTAGTTTCTGTCTCGAAAGGGTCTTTGTTGCAGGGATTGCGGTCATTTTTCGACGTCGCGAGCGAGGGGTGAAGGTCGGCTGCAGCGTGTTGGGTGGTAAGTGCTGGCGGTTTGGCGGTGGCGAGCGGCCAGACAG
>JACPOB010000028.1 GCA_016185145.1 Rhodospirillales bacterium
CCTTTTTCCAGGCGACGGTCGCCAAACCGGCCCAGCCCGTACTCGTGCCCTGACATCCACACCTCCAGCTGCCATCATGACAGACAGAGAATCGAGCTTCTCTCTCCCTCGCAACTGAGATGTGTGAATACGACAGACGCTCCGCGTGGGGAGGTGCCCGCGCAGCGGGCGGAGGGGTCATGAGCAGCAGTGTTGTTGACCATGACCCCTCCGGCCCTACGGGCCACCTCCCCAGCTTCGCTGGGGAGGCATTTGCACTTGGTTCGTCCGGCTCACAAACCGGCTGAGCTCGTCGATGGCGCCCAGCAGGTGGTACAGCGTGCTGGCGGGCATGAAGTCGTTCACACAGCGGCCCTTGTCGTCCAGTCTGTCGAGCCAGCCGCCGGGCGGATCGAGCGTCAGGAAGCGGTCGTGCAGCAGTACCGCCAGAGCGGCCGCCCTGCCCTCGCCTTGGATCCGGCCACGCCGCGCTTCGATCAGGTTCGACCTGATCGCCTCGGCGACCGGCCAAATGCGGCGTACGCCGGCACGCGGCGTGCCGTCGGCCAGCAATTCACCCACGATCATCCCGGCCTTGTCGAAACCGTGGCGGTCGGCATGGGCGTACAGCGCATCGACGTAGACCTGCACCGATTGTCCGCTGGCCTGCTCGAAGCGCCGCAGCAGCCAAATCCATTCATGGTGGTGGCCGGGCTCGACGATGCGGCCCGCGACGCCGTCCGCCGGCTTGAGATCGGCGGTGAAGTATTCGCCGACGACGCCGGGATCGGCGCGGAAGAAGCGCGCGGCGAACAGGTCGAACAGCTCGGTCGCCTGGATGAGATGACGCTCGCGCCCGGCGCATTCCCACAGCGAGAGCAGGCCCTCGAACAGGTGCATGTGTGGATTCTGCCGGCGCACCCCGCCGTTTGCCGGCAGCTCCTCGACGAAGCCACCGCCCTCGGGCGCTGCCATGTGCCTTCCGATGAAGGCGAGCGTCTCGTCAGCGAGCGCCAGCACTTCGCGGCGGCCGGTCGCCTCGACGTAGGAGGCAATCGCCAACAGCACGAAAGCGTGGGTGTAGAGATCGCGGCGCGCATCGGCCACCGTGCCGTCGCGCCGGACGGAAAAGACCCAGCCTTCGCGATCGTCGCGGCCACGGTAATCGCGGACCATCGAGGCAAAGGCCTGCTCGACCAGCGCAATGGCATCGGCATGCCAGCCGCGCCTGGCCGCGAGGGCGTAGGCATGGATCTGCCGGGCCTGCGACATCAGGCGCAGGGGAACGTCGGGCAGACACCCGCCGGACAGCGTCAGGCGCTCCTCGAAACGGCCATGCTCGGCGTCGAAGCCGATGGTCGCCCACAGCGGCAGGGCGGCGTCGACGGCCCATCCGACAAGGGCAGCGGCCGCCGATTCGAGTCGTGCCGGCATGGCGAGGGAGCCGTCGAGCGTCGCTAGCGAGCCGTGATCGTGTCGGCGACGCGCTCGGACGGGATAGCGACGACATTGGCGGAAAGCGGGTCGCCGTCGCGCGGGCTTTCGAGCAGCCCGGTCACCGGCGAGAATACGAAGATTTCGTAACCGAGGCCGCTGCGCAGGGTGCCGATCAGAGAATCGGCGCAATTGCCCTGCGCGCGCAATGCCTTGTCGTTGACCTCGAGCAGCAGGGTCGGCCGCATCGCGTTCAGTACCGTGGCAGCGCCGTCGATGACCCGGGCCTCCGCGCCCTCGACGTCGATTTTCACGAAATCGACCTGCGCGAGGCCGAGGCGGGCGATCACGGCATCGAGCGGCTCGATCGGCACGCGCTCGAGGCTGGCACGCACGACATCGTCGTGGGCGAAGCTGCCCAGCGTATTGTGGCCAGCGTGGACACCGTGCGCCAGGTGCAGGTCGGCGAGGCCGGAGGCCGCGCCAATGGCGGCCGGCACCACGGTAACGTTGTCGAGGCCGTTGCGGCCGAGATTGCGCTGCAGATGGGCGCGCTCGCGCGAGCTGGGTTCGGCCGCCACCACGCGGCCGGACGGGCCCACCCGGCGGGCGGCGAACAGCGTGTAGTACCCGTCGTTGGCGCCGACATCGACGAACACCATGCCGGGTTTCAGCACCCGGTCGAGGAAGGCGAACTCGTTGGGCTCGAACGATCCACAGACGTACAGGCAGAGGCTGTTGTCGTTGCCCAGGGTGAGGTCGACGGTGGTGCCGCTATGCCAGCGAACGGTGATCGGCACCGCGAGATCCTTCTCGCGCGCGGCTTCCCACAGTGCGCCGCGACGGCAGGCCAGCCAGCGCCGCTGATCGTAGTACTCCTCGGCGAATACCCAGCCCGGCCGCGGCCGCAAGCGGGGAATGCCGGGCGCAAGGAATGCCGCGTATGTCGAACCGATTGCCGGCGCGTTCACGATCAGCCAACGACCGAGATTGTCGAGGTGATAGCCCACGCCGGAGCAGATCCGATCCCAAGCGCTGGGGGCGCTGATCGAACGGCGAGCGGTCGTCATCGTCGGATCGTTGCCCCCATTTGCCTTGCCCCTGTGCCGTGTTCGGCTAAACCACCTTCCGTCGAGCGTCAAGCGCGCCCGTATCTTGCCATAGTCCACGACTAAGGCATTGACCGTCCGTTGCAGCACAACTGCCGCGGAATATAATGTCGGCCCCTCTGTCAAACTGTCGGTGCAATGTCAGCGCTGTTTCTCCGCACCTTCCTCGTCGTCGTCGTCACTCTGCTTCCGGCCTTGGCTTCGGCCCAGGGTCTGCGCGTGCTGGCGCGTGTCAATGACGACGCCATCACCGATTTCGATCTCCAGCAACGCGTGCTGTTCGCCATCCGCACCACCGGCCTGCAAGACAGCCCGGACCTGCGCCAGCGCATGGCGGCACAGATGCTGCGCCAGATGATCGACGAGCGACTGCAGATCCAGGATGCCAAGCGGCTCGGCCTGAAGGCAAGCGATGGCGAGATGCAGCAGCGCTTCAACGACATCGAGCGTGCCGCCGGCATGGGCCGCGGCGCGTTCAAGCAGTACATCCAGAGTACCGGCGTCACCTTCGATATTGCCGTGCAGCAGATCGAGGCGCAGATCGCCTGGACCAAGATCATCCGCCGCCGGGTGCGTCCGCAGGTCGATGTCTCGGAGGCCGAGATCGACGACGCACTGGCCCGCGCCCGCTCGAATGTCGGCAAGACCGAATCGCGCGTCGCCGAGATATTCGTGCCGATCGACCGGGCAGACCAGGCGGACGACGCCAAGCGGGCCGCCGACCGCATCGCCGAGCAGCTCAAGCGTGGCGCCCCGTTCGGTGCGGTCGCCCAGCAGTTCTCGCAGGGCGCGACCGCGTCAGCCGGCGGCGAGCTCGGCTGGGTCCTGCCCGGATCGCTCGATCCCACGCTCGACGCCGTCGTCGAGAGGCTGCAGATCCGCCAATACTCCGAACCTGTCCGCAGCCCGGCGGGCTGGCATATCCTGTACGTCATCGACCGCCGGCCCTTCGCGGCAGCGCGGCCTGACGATGTGCGCCTCAATCTGACGCAGATGACCCTGCCGTTGCCCGTGAATGCGTCTGAAAACGAGGTCTCCAAGGCCACCGCGGACGCCCAGAAGGCAATGACCGGCGTGCGCACCTGCAGCGATCTGCACACCCGGGCGCGCGAGCTCAAGGGCGCCACCTCGGGCGACCTCAACGGTGTGAGGGTCGGCGACCTGCAGGCCAACCCGCAGATGTTCGAGCAGATCCCCAAGCTGAACATCGGCGGCACGGCCGGTCCGTTCCGGGTCGCCGAGGGGCTGCAGGTCGTGGCGCTGTGCGCCAAGGTCGGCGGCGACGGACTGCCGACCCGCGATGCCATCGGCCAGCAGATCCTGCTGCAGAAACTCGAGGCGGCGGGACGCCGGTACATGCGCGACCTGCGCCGCCAGGCCACGATCGACGTCAAGCAGCAGCCATGACGGCCTCCGCGCCGCTCGCCGTCACCATGGGCGAGCCGGCCGGAATCGGCGGTGAACTCAGCCTGAAGGCCTGGTCGATGCGCCGCGAGGGCGACCGGCCGTTCTTCGTGCTCGACGACGCGTCGCGGCTGGCCGCGCTCGCCAGCAAGCTTGGCCTCGACGTCCCGGTGCGTGAGCTCGATCGGCCTGCCGATGCCGGGCATGTCTTCGCTACGGCGCTGCCCGTGCTGCCGGTGCGCCTGCGCGCCCCGGTGCAGGCCGGCCGGCCGGACCCGGCCAACGCGCCGGCGACCCTGGAGGCCATCGAGCGCGCCGTCGAGCTGGCGCTCAGCGGCGAGATCGCCGGCATGGTGACCAACCCGATCCAGAAGAAGACCCTGCAGGATGCGGGCTTCCGCCATCCCGGTCATACCGAATATCTCGCCGAGCTGGCGGGGGGCGTCGACGTGGCCATGATGCTCGCCTGCCCCGAACTGCGGGTCGTGCCGGTGACCATTCACCTGTCATTGGTCGAGGCGATCCGCGTTCTTGACGTCGACAAGATTGTGCGCGCCGGCCGCCTGACGGCGGCAGGATTGAAGTCCCTGTTCGGCATCGGGCATCCCCGGCTGGCGGTAGCGGCCCTCAATCCCCATGCCGGCGAGCAGGGCTCGATGGGCGACGAGGAAATCCGGGTGATCGCACCGGCGATCGAGATGTTGAAGTGCGACGGCATCGATGTGCGCGGCCCCGCCCCTGCCGACACGCTGTTCCATGCGGCAGCCCGCGCCACCTATGATGCCGTGCTCTGCATGTATCACGACCAGGCGCTGATCCCGATCAAGACGGTTGATTTCGCCGGCGGCGTCAACGTCACGCTCGGCCTGCCGTTCGTTCGGACCTCGCCGGACCACGGGACCGCGCTCGATATCGTCGGCACCGGCCAGGCCGATCCGACGAGCCTGATCGCCGGCCTGCGCATGGCCGACGACATGGCCTGCCGCCGTCCCTGAGCCGGCGGGCTGCCGTGGACGGTCTCGCCGGTCTGCCCCCGCTGCGCGAGGTCATCGCGGCCCACGGGCTCGATGCGCGCAAGCGGCTGGGCCAGCACTTCCTTCTCGATCTCAACCTCACCCGCCGCATCGCCCGTGCCGCCGCCCCTCTCGATCAGGGGTTGGTGGTCGAAGTCGGTCCCGGCCCGGGCGGCTTGACGCGCGCCCTGCTGCTCGAAGGCGCCCAACGGGTCGTCGCGATCGAGATCGATTCGAGAGCCGTTTCAGCTTTGAAGGAGCTGCAGGCGGTCGCCGGCGGCCGGCTCGAGCTTGTCGAAGCCGACGCGTTGAAGATCGATCTCGCCACACTCGAGCCGGCACCTCGGCGCATCGTCGCCAACCTGCCTTACAACGTGTCGACGGCGCTGCTGATCGGCTGGCTGCATCAGGCCGATCACATCGCCGACATGGTGCTGATGTTCCAGAAGGAGGTCGCCGACCGGCTGGCGGCGGCGCCGCGCGGCAAGGACTACGGCCGCCTTTCCGTCCTCGCCCAGCATGTCTGCACGGTGCAGCGCCTGTTCGACGTGGCGCCCTCGGCCTTCGTGCCGCCTCCCAAGGTCGTGTCCTCGGTGGTGCGCCTTCGCCCGAGACCGGCGGGCCGCTTGGCCGATTTGCGCCCCTTGGAGAAGGTCACTGCGGCAGCCTTCGGCCAGCGCCGCAAGATGCTGCGCAGTTCCCTCGGCAGCGTTTTCGCCAGTCCCGTGGAAGTCCTGAACAGGCTGGCTATTCCCCCGACCGCCCGCGCCGAAGAGCTGTCGGTTGCCGATTTCGTCCGGCTCGCCGAGGCATTTGACAAGTGAGCACTCACTCATTTATAGTGACGCCATGGTCCGCTCGCTCGCCTTCAACCTCTTCTTCTACGTCTTCACGCTCCTGACGGCGGTGGTCGGCATCCTGCTGGTGCCGATCCCCACACCGGTCGTGCTGCGTGGCCTGCTGCACTGGTGGGCGCGCGCCGTCGTCTGGAGCATGCGCTGGGTCGGCGGCATGAAGGTCGAGATCCGCGGCCGGGCCAACATTCCCGCGCGCGGCCCCGCCCTGCTGGCCAACAAGCATCACAGCGAGAGCGACGGCATCTTCCTCGCCGCCGAGATCCCCGGCATCACCTTCGTGGCGATGCAGGAGCTGTTCCGCATGCCGGTGATCGGAGCGATCCTCTATCGCCTGCAGATGATCCGCGTCGACACCTGCGGCGGCGGCAGGGAGCGCGAGAACCTCGCCCGTTTCGCCAAGCGCGCCTACGACAGCCGCCGCCACATCGCGATCTATCCCGAAGGCAATCTGATGGAGCCGGGCGAGCGCGAGCGCTATCGCTCGGGCATCTACTACCTCTATCGCGACCTCGACCTGCCGGTGACGCCGGTCGCGACCTCGCTCGGCCTGCTGTGGAACCGCCGCGACTGGCGCAAGAAGGCGGGCCGCTGCGCCATCGAGTTCCTGCCGCCGATCGAGACCGGTCTCGACAAGCAGACCTTCATGCGCCGCCTTGAAGAGACCATCGAGGCCGCGAGCGACCGCCTGATCGCCGAGTTCTCCGGCCGCCCCTGCAGGCCCTCGCAGCTCGTGCTGCGCTCGCAGGGCCAGGCCGGCATCGGCAAGCCGATCACCGCCCCTCGCGCAGCGCTTTGACGAAGTCCGACAGTCCGACCTGACGCTCGCGCTTCAGGCGCTCGGCCGTCAGGATCGACTTGAGCTGGATCAGGCTGGTCGCGATGTCGCGGTTGATGATGGTGTAGTCGTACTCGGCCCAATGGCTCATCTCGTCGGCTGCCTTGGCCATGCGTCGCGCCACGATATCGGGCGAATCCTGGGCGCGCGTGATCAGCCGCTTCTCCAGATCGCGCGTCGACGGCGGCAGGATGAACACCGTGACCAGATCGTCACGCCCCTTCTCCTTGAGCTGCTGCGTGCCCTGCCAATCGATGTCGAACAGCATATCGCGGCCCCCGCTCAGCGCCGCTTCCACGGGCGCGCTCGGGGTGCCGTAGTAGTGGTCGAACACGCGCGCGTGCTCGAGGAAGGCGCCGCGATCGATCATGTCGCGGAAGGTCGCGGTGTCGATGAACGTGTAGTCGACCCCGTCCCTCTCGCTGGCGCGCCGCGCGCGCGTCGTGCACGAGACGCTGAGCTGGATCTGGGAATCGTTTTCCAGGAGCTGCCGCGACAGCGTGGTCTTGCCGGCGCCCGACGGCGAGGACAGGACGAGCATCAACCCACGCCGCTGGATCGTCGGCACTTCGGCGTCACTCGACATTCTGGACCTGCTCCCGCAGGCGCTCGATGGCGCCCTTCAGATCGATGCCGATGCGCGTCAGCTCGATGTCGGCCGACTTCGAGCACAGCGTGTTGGCCTCGCGATTGAACTCCTGGCAGAGGAAATCGAACTTGCGGCCGACCGGATTGTCCGGCCGGACCAGCAGCGCCACCTCCTGGGCGAAGCGCTCCTCCGACAGCGACGGGGCGCGCTCCAGCAGCTCGGCGAGCTGCGCTTCGAAGCGCGTACGAACCGTGCCGATCTGCGCCGAGGCGCGATCGGCGGCCCGCTTGGACAGCTCCTCGATCTCGCCGATGTGCCGGTCGATCACCGCGGCGAGGGCGCGGCCCTCGGCGGCACGCGCAGCCGCCAGCGCCTTCAGGACCTCGTCGAGCGTGCCGGACAGCGCGCGGTCGAGGGCGGCCAGCGCTTCCTCGTTCTCTTCCGCTGCATCTTCCTCTTCGATGACGCCGCGCACGCGCAGCAGTCCGTCGGCCGTCGGCGCGGCGGCGCCGGTGCCCCTGCGGACCTCCTCGACCAGGCCGGCCAGCTCGGCAAGCAGGGCGCGATTGATGCGCAACGGCTTGCCCTGCTGCTCGCTGGCGATGGTGAGGGTGAGCGAGACATTGCCGCGCTTCATCCGGCTGCCGACGGCGGCACGCGCGGGGTTTTCCAGCCGGTCGAAGCCCTGCGGCACGCGGCAGCGGATCTCGAGGTTGCGGCCGTTGACGCTGCGCGCCTCCCAGACCCAGCGCCGTCGCTCATCCGATCCCTGCGCTCGGGCGTATCCCGTCATACTTGCAATCAATAATCCACTCCGAGGGGCACTCCACTGGCCGCATCGCGGCGAGGCACTCTAGTATCGGCCCCAGGCGCGTACAACGCGCTCCGCCCGAAGGTTATCCCATGAAAAGTTTCTCAAGCATTGTCATCACCGGTGCATCGAGCGGCATCGGCGAGGCATTGGCGCTCGACTACGCCGCGCCCGGCGTCGCGCTGGCGCTGACCGGCCGCGATGCCGGCCGGGTCGAGGCCGTCGCCGCCGCCTGTCGGGCGAAAGGCGCAACGGTGGTCGCCGGCGCCATCGACGTGGTCGATCGCGAGCGTTTTGCCGCCTGGCTCACCGCCTTCGACGATGCCCATCCGGTCGATCTGCTGATTGCCAATGCCGGCATCTCGATCGACAAGGACAATTCCTCGCTCGACGACTTCTCGGTCATCCGCCAGACGCTCGACGTCAATTTCGGCGGCGTGCTGAACACGGTCGAGCCTCTGCTGCCGCGACTGATGGCCCGCAGGCACGGCCAGATCGGCATCGTCGCCTCGCTCGCAAGCTTCATCGGCCTGCCCTATTCGGCTTCGTACAATGCCAGCAAGGCCGCGGCGCGGGTGTGGGGCGAAAGCATCCGCTACGTGCTGAAGAAGAGCGGCATCGGCGTCAGCGTGATCTGTCCTGGCTTCGTCACCACCCGCCTGACCGCGGACGCACCTTTCCCGATGCCGTTCCTGATGAGTTCAGCGCGCGCCTCGTCGATCATCCGGCGCGGCCTCGAGCGCAATCATGCCCGCATCGCCTTCCCCATCGGCACCAAGGGCCTGGTGTGGTTCGGACAGGTCCTGCCCGGACGCTGGGCGGCGCGCCTGATGGACGCCCTCGTCGCCTGACGCGTCACCTCATCTGATTGGTCAGCAGGGCGGCGACGCCGCCCTGCTCCTTGCCGTACTTCAGCAAGGCTGCGCGGCCGCCGGCGGCGTAGGCCGCGACCGCGCCGAGCAGGCGCTTGAGCTGCTCGGGGCTCGAGCGGTCGAACTTGCAGTAGGCGCCGCGCGTCAGCTTGGCGATCTGCGGGAACAGCCGCGAGGCGACGCGGTCCCCGCCTTCCTGGAAGACGAACACCGGCAGGCCGAGCAATCCGAGCTGGCCCGCCTCGTGGCCGACCTCGTCGACATCCTCCTCGCAGCAGTCGCCGACGAACACCACGGCGTCGAGGCGGCCTTCGCGCCGCTGCTCGGCGGCGTAGCGCAGCACGCGGGCGATCTGGGTGCGGCCGGCCAGGCAGCGCACCGCGCCCATCAGACGCGCCAGCTCCCGCCCATCCGCCGTCCAGCGGCTGACCTTGAACTCGTCGAAGCCGCGATAGAAGGCCAGCCGGACTTCGATGCCGCCGACTTCGCTCGCGGCGACGAACATCTCGCCCTGCTGGGTCGAGGCGACGTCCCAGGTCGGCTCGCGGCTCGCCGTCGCATCCATGGCGAACAGCAGCCGGCCGCGGCCGCTCCCGGCCGCCCTTGCCGGCAGGTCGGCCACTTCGCGCGTGAAGGCGTCCACCGCGGACGAGGTCGCCGCCGTGCCCTTGGTCGGTCCTACTTCCGATTTCCTGGCCACCGCGACATGCAAGGAAAGACGCCCGCCCTTGTCAAATGATTGTGCGAGGGCGGGCAATTTTGGCGCGGTGACGGGCAGCGCCGGACACGCTATTAGGACCGGCGCAAAATCAGGCCCCCTCGAGACCTCGACCTTAAAAAACTGCCCGAACCGGTCCAATGAAAGTCGCGTTGAATCTGCTGCTGATCCTTGTTGCGTCGCTCCTGTGTCTTTTTGCTGTAGAGGGCCTCACGCGCCTCTTTCTCGACGACGGCAAGCTGTACGAGCTCGAAATGTGGAAGTACGCGCGCGAGGTGAAGATGCGCGACATGCGGCCCGACCTCGGGCATCGCCACCGGCCGAACGCCCAGGCCAGGCTCATGAACGTCGACGTGCGGACTGACAGCCGCGGCCTGCGCGGACCGGAGATCGCCGCCAAGGCAGGCGAGGGCGTCGCCCGCATCGCCTTCGTCGGCGATTCGATCACGATGGGCTGGGGCGTCGCCGAGAAGGAGACCTTCGCACATCAGGTGATCGAGGGCTTGGTCAAGGCCGGCCGCAAGGTCGACGGCTTCAATCTCGGCGTCGGCAACTACAACACCCTGCAGGAGCTGACCCTGTTCCGCGAGGTCGGCGCGCCGCTCGAGCCCGACATCATCGTGCTGGCCTACTTCCTGAACGATGCCGAGCCGATGCCGTCCTACACCGATTCCGACACCGACTGGCTCACCAACCATTCGGCCGCCTGGGTGGTGGCGGGCTACCGGTTCGACAACCTGTTCCGCATGTTCGGCGAGGCGCCCGACTGGAAGCGCTACTATCGCGACCTCTACGCGCCCAAGGCCGCCGGCTGGCTGCAGACGCAAAAGGCCCTCGGCGACTTCGCCACGACGGCCCGCAAGCTGGGCGCCAAGATCATCGTCTACAACATCCCCGAGCTGCGCGAGCTCAGGCCCTATCCCTTCGGCGACATCACCGCCAAGGTGCAGGCCGTCGTCGAGAAGGTCGGCATGCCGTTCGTCGACCTGCTGCCCACCGTCGAGAACGAGGATCCGGCGAGCCTGTGGGTGACGGTTCCCGACCCGCATCCCAACGGCAAGGCCGAGATCATCTTCGCCAAGGGCATGATCCCGAGCCTGCTGCCGATGCTGGACGAGCTCTGTCGCACCAAGGGCAAGGGCTGCTGACCGCGTCGCAGGGAAGCCGTGAAAGCACAACGCTTCTTCTGGCCACTCTACATCCTCCTGCTGCTGGGGGCGGCGCTCGCGGGCAGCGAGGCGATCGCCTCGTTCATCGTGCCGTCCTGGCCGGCGCGCGACCTGCGGCCGATCGAAGTCACGTCCACGGGCGACGTTTCCTACAACGACTGGGCGCTGCGCGACCGGCCGCGATCGTTCGAGCGCCCCGCGGATGTGCGCTTTCGCTCCATCCTGGTCGGCGACAGCTTCCTGGAAGGCAGCTTCCTCAAGACGCCGTTGTCGGCGATGGTCGAGCAACGCCTCGCCGCGGGCGGCCGGACTGGCGCGGAGGCGATCAACTTCGGCGTCTCGGCAACGGGTCCGCGCCACTACTACTACCGCATCAAGAACGTGGCGCTGGCCTTGAAGCCGGACGCCATCGTGCTGACCGTGTACGCCGGCAACGATTTCGTCGCGACGCCCTTCGGCGGCTGGATGCGGCCGCCGATCGCCGAGCTGCCGCTGCCTTCCCTGCTCGCCGGCCCGGCGCCGCGCATGACCTGGCTCACCGTCAACCGCCTCGGCCTGTCGGAGTTCGGCCACAACAACAAGGCGATCGCCGGCGAATTCGAGCAGCTCAACGAATGGCTCAAGCTGCCGGCGGATGAACGGCTCGACCGGGTCGTGGATCACCTCAAGCGGAACTACTATCCGCGACTGAGCAGAGAGACGATCCGCGAGATCCTGTCGCGCGGCGACGGCAGGTTCTGGACGGCCTTCGACAAGCCCGCCGTCAACCGCGAATTCCTCGCCGGCTGGCTGCTGTCCGGTATGGTCGATTGGGAGACCGGCAGCTGGACGGTACCGCGCGATGCCGAGGAAGCCGACCGCCTCGAAGGCACGGCGATGGTCGACGAGACGCTGAGCTGGCTGGTCGCGGCCGACCGCTTGGCGAAGGAGAACGGCGTGCAGCTCGCCGTCGCCTTGATCCCGGTCGGTACCGGCGATCCCAGCTACGTCGACTTCTGGCGTCCGTGGCCCAGGTATTTCAGCACCTCGCTCAGCGCCGACGCCCGCCATCGCCGTCTGGCGGTGAAGCTGCGCCAGACCGCGGTGCCCTTCTTCGACCTGCGCGACGACCTCGGCGGCGTGCCCGGCACCTATCGCCTGACGGACGGCCACTGGACGGAGCGCGGCACCGAGATCGTGGCTGGGCGCGTCACGCGCGAACTGCTTAAGATGCGGCGCAACTAGCGCGCATAAAGCAAAAGAGTAATGACCGGAAACGCCCCGACTTTCGCCACGCTGTTCCTGCGGGTCTTCCTGCCGTTCGCGCTGGCCTACTTCCTTTCCTACATCTTCCGCGGCGTCAACGCCGTGATCTTCCCCTATCTCGAGCGCGACATCGGCATCACCGCGGGCGACCTCGGGCTGCTCACCTCGGCGTTCTTCCTGTTCTTCGCCGGCTGCCAGCCGGTGCTGGGCGTCATGCTCGACCGCTACGGGCCGCGCCGCGTCCAGGTCGTGCTGCTGGCGGTGGCCGCCGCCGGCTCGGCGCTGTTCGGACTGAGCCTGTCGCTCGGCGAGCTGATCGTGGCGCGCGCGCTGATCGGGCTGGGCTTCGCCGGCGGCCTGATGGCCGCGATCAAGGCGATCACGCTCTGGTATCCGCCCAAGCGCTGGGGCCTGATCACGGGCTTCCACATGATGGCGGGCGGCCTGGGCTCGATGGCGGCGACGCTGCCCGTCGAATGGTCGCTGTCGGTGGTGAGCTGGCAGGGACTGTTCTTCTGGCTGGCCGGCATCTGCCTCGCGACCTCGGCGATCCTGTTCATCGTCGTGCCCGAGCGCGCCGCGCAGGCCGGCACCCATCCGGACAACAAGGCAACGCTCGCCGAGCAGTTCCGCATCACCGGCGCGGTGCTGACCGACGGCTTCTACTGGCGCATCCAGCCGCTGCTCTCGATCCAGCAGCTCGCCTTCATCGGCTGCATCACGCTGTGGATCGGCCCGTGGCTGCGCGACGTCGGCGGCATCGCCGACAAGGAAGCGCGCGCCGACATCCAGCTCTGGACGACGGCGATCATGACCCTGGGCTTCGCCATGAGCGGCGTCGTCGCCGACGCCTTCCGCCGCGTCGGCATCACCAGCTTCATGTCGGTCGGCATCACCAGCTTCCTGTTCGCCATGGTCTGCGGCTGGCTCGCCTTCCTGCCGTCCTTCCATCCGGCCGTGGCGTGGCCGCTGTTCGGCTTCCTGGGCGCGCTGCCCATCCAGTACATGCCGCTGATGGTGTCGGCGTTCCCCGCCCACTATGCCGGCCGCGTGAGCACGTCCTCCAACCTCGTGGTCTTCTCGGTGATCTTCGCCGGCCAATGGGCGATCGGGAAAATCGTCGACCAGTGGCCGCGCACGGCGACCGGCTATTCGCCCGACGGCTACACCTGGGCGTTCGGCGCCCTCTTCATCCTGCAACTTGCGGGGCTGCTGTGGCTTGCTCTGTCTCGGGCTCGGCCGATGGCGCGGCCGCATCTCGCCGCGGCAGATTGAGAGCGGACACAAGATCGCGCACCTCCTGGCGCGCCGCGACGTGACTCAAGGTCAGTGACGGCCCCTGCCCGCTCTTGGCGCCGCCGCGCTTGAGGTCGAGCAGGGTGAGCCCGTTCAGGAACAGCTCCTTGTAGATCACGCGCTCGCTCAGGCCCGCGGCGACGCGGAAGCCGATGCGCTTGGCCAGCGCCTCGATCACGGTGCTCATGTCGCGCTTGTTGCGCGCGGCGAGCGACGACAGGCGATTGCGCATCACCACCCAGTCGACCGGCCGGCCGCCCTGCACCGCCCGCAGCTGGCGCTGCTTCCACACCGCCTCGGCATAGATCGACGGCCGCACGATCTTCAGCGTATCGGGATCGACGCGCGCGAGAAGATCGAGGTCGATGAAGCTGTCGTTCAGCGGCGTCAAAAGCGTGTCGGCCCAGGTATGCGCCAGCCGCGACAGGTAGGTGTCGCTGCCCGGCGTATCGATGACGACGAAGTCGACGTGGTCGATCACCTGTTCCAGCGCCGCTTCCAGGCGAGCCCGCTCGTCGGCCTGCGCTTCATTACGATCGCTGAGCGTCGACAGCGGCACCGCGGCATGAACCGGCATCGGCAAATCGACGCCCTTGCGCTTGGCGTAGGCCGCACGGTTCTCGACGTAGCGGCCGAGCGTGCCCTGGCGCGCATCGAGGTCGAGGGTGGCGACTTTCAGCCCTTCGTTCAGCAAGGTCACCGCGATATGCAGCGCCGTCGTCGACTTGCCCGAGCCGCCCTTCTCGTTGCCGATCACCAGCACGTGGGCGCGATCGGAAGCAGGCGTTGCCTGCGCCTGGGCAATGCTGGGATTGGGAGCGGGTTGGAAGCTCATTTCTTCCTCCCTGCGCGCAGCGCGGGGAGGTGGCCCGCAGGGCCGGAGGGGTCATGGGCTGCGTCGGAGGCCCATGACCCCTCCGTCCGCTTCGCGGACACCTCCCCAACTTCGTTGGGGAGGTATGATTGCCACGCGCTCATCCGGGCTTCCGAATCCAGACGGCGGTGTCGTGGAACACCGCGCCGCCGTTGGGCCAGCCGGGATCGGCCGAGGTCAGCGCATTGATGCCGATGCCGGTCTCGAAGTTGCGGTTGGGCCAGATGCCCTCGACCACGACGACACCCTTCTGCTGCCCGGCGCGCGGCTTGCAGTGCACGATGGTCTTGCCGCGATCGTTGCCGATCTCGAGCCGCTCGCCCTCGGCGAAGCCGAGCGCCGCGCACTCCTCGGGATTCATCATCACCATCGGCCGCACCTCGCGCTTCTGGCTGCTCGGCGTCTCGGTGAAGGTCGAGTTGAGGAAGGTGCGCGCGGGTGCGGCGACCATGCGGAAGGGCTTGTCCGGCGTCGGGTTGTCGATGACGTCGAAATGATCCGGCAGCGCCGGCATCTCCTTGCCGCGCGGGCCGTAGGCCGCCCAGTCGGGCTTGAAGCGGAACTTCTTGTCGGGCCAGGCGAAGCCGTCGAGGAAGTGCGAGGTCTCGAAGCAGATGGAAGTCCTGGCCGCCCTTGCGCCAATTGGTCTCGGCATCCCACATGCCCGACTCGCGCAGCGATTCGTCCATGATCTCCCACGGCGTCATGTCGAAGCCGCGGTGCCTGGCGCCGAGCCGCTTGGCCAGCTCGCTGATCACATAGTGGTTCTCGCGGCACTCGCCCGGCGGCTCGATCACGGCCTTGGTCACCTGGAAGAAGGTGTGGCCGCTCGCCGTATAGAAATCGTCGTGCTCGAGGAACATCGTGGCCGGCAGCACGATGTCGGCGAAGGCCGCCGTCTCGGTCATGAACTGCTCGTGCACGCAGGTGAACAGGTCGTCGCGGGCGAAGCCCTTGTGCACCAGCTCGAGCTCGGGACAGACCATCGCCGGGTTGGTGTTCTGGATCAGCATCGCCGTCACCGGCGGCCCGTTCTTCAGGGCCTCGCGGTCGCCGGTCAGGATCGGCCCCAGGCGCGACTGGTCGAGATCGCGGATCGAGGTGTCGACCACGTCGAGCCCTTCGATCAGCGTCTTCTTGATCGGGTACATGCCGGTGTGGCCGTAGAGCGCCCCGCCGCCCTTGACCTTCCAGGCGCCCGTCACCGCCGGCAGGCAGGTCACGGCGTGCATGTTGGCGGCACCGTTGCGGCTGCGGCTGAACCCGTGGTGGCAGCGGATGAACGACGCCTTGGTCTGCCCGTACAACCGCGCAAAGGAGACGATCTCCTCGACCGAGAGGCCGGTGATCTTCGCCGCCCATTCCGGCGTGCGCGTCGCCACGTGCGCGGCGAGCTCATCCGGCGCGTCGGTGTAGCGGCGCAGGTAATCCCAGTCGGCGTAGCCTTCCTTGAACAGGACATGCATGACCGCGACCGCGAGCGCGCCGTCGGTGCCGGGTCGCACGGCAAGATGGATGTCGGCCTGGTCGGCCGTGCCGGTGCGGTAGGGATCGACCACGACCAGCTTCGCCCCGCGCTTCTTCGCCTTCATGGCGTGGGTCATGACGTTGACCTGGGTGTTCACGGGATTGCCGCCCCAGATCACGACCAGATCGGAATGCGCGTCGACCTCGCGCACGTCGGCGCCGCGCTTGGCGCCGACGCCGGCGATCCAGCCGGTGTCGGAGAGCGTCACGCAGATGGTCGAGAAGTAGCGCGAGTATTTCATCGCGTGGCGCAGCCGGTTGATGCCGTCGCGCTGCACCAGCCCCATCGTGCCGGCATAGTAGTAGGGCCACACGGCCTCGGTGCCGTGCTGGCGCGCCTTGGCGACGAACTGCTCGGCGACGATGTCGAGCGCGTCCTGCCACGAGATCTCGGCGAACTGCTTGGAGCCCTTCGGGCCGACCCGGCGCAGCGGCTTCATCAGGCGGTCGGGATGATGGATGCGCTCGGCGTAGCGCGCGACCTTCTCGCAGATCACCCCGGCGGTGTAGTCGTTGCGCATCGAGCCGCGCACCCGGCCGATGCGCCTGGCGTCGAGCCGCTCGACATCCAGGGCGCAGGTGCTGGTGCAGTCGTGCGGGCACACCGACGGCACGACGGTGACGCCGGATTCAATCTTCCTGGCCCCTGCACGAGCCACGTCGGGTGCAAAGGCATGATCGTCGGGGGACATTCCTAGACGCTCCGCAAAAAGTACCGCAGTGTACCGCGCGCCAGCCCATGGGAACACCCCGCCCCTATCCCCATCCTCGCCGCGCCACGAGTGCCGATGCCATCGCCATCGCCGCACTTTCGCCCACGATTATCCCCACCGAGTCGGACGATCGCGCCGTGTTCGTGATCGACGGCGCGGCCGGCCAACCGGCTGCCGTGATCGACCTCCGGCAGATGCCCGACCACATCGCCGTCGAGCATCTTGTCGGCGACAACCGCCAGCGCCGCGCCCTGCTCGCCCATGCCGCCGCCGCGGCGCGGGCGATGCATCTTCACGAGTTGCGCTGGGCTGGTTTCGCCGGCGGCCGCAAGCGCATCAGGAACGGCCCCTTGCAACGGGCCGGCGACTATCTCGACAATCTCGGCGTGCCGCTGTGGCGCGACGGCATCGCTTCTCTGCCGCAGACCCTGTACTTCCGCGGCACTTGGGCGGCCGTTGCACTCCTGCTCGGGTTCGGCAGCATCTCGGCCGCCGTGTTCATCGGCGACGATGTCAGGCTCTCGCACATCGTCGTTCCCGCCGTGCTGTGCGCCGTGGCATCGGCCTTCGCGATCCACCAGATCGGGCTGGTGGCCGTTGCGGCACGTCGCGTCGGCGGGCGCTGGGCATTCGCCGCGACATCCGGCGCCGCGGCCGCGGCGATCGTCGCCGTCGGCGCCTTGTTGATCGATCGCGCGGTGCCGGCGCTCGGAGAGATGTGGAACATCTATACGGGCGACACGGCCCTGAACCAGCTCGCCGTGCGGGTCGGCGCCGACGGCAGCACGCTCTACGTCGAGGGCTCGTACGGCCTGGGCGGCGAGGAGCTGGTGCGCCGCGCGCTGGACCAGAATCCCGGCATCCGCACCGTCGTGCTGGCCGGACCGGGCGGGCGACTTTCCGTCGGCTTCGATCTCTACGACATGTTCCAGGAACGCAAGCTCGCGACCCGGGTCGACGACGAGTGCGCCTCGGCCTGCGCCTTCGCCTTCCTGGGCGGCGTCGAGCGCAGCATTTCGCCGGGCGGCCGGCTCGGCTTTCATCGCGGCAGCTTTCCCGGCCTCAGCGACAACGACCTGTTCGAGACCAACCGCGACCTGCGCCGGTTCCTGCTCTACACCGCCAAGCTCGCTCCGCGATTCGTCGACCGTGTCTTCGCCACGCCGCCCGATGAGATCTGGGAGCCGTCGCCGCAGGAATTGCTGGCGGGACGGGTCATCAACCGCGTAAATCATTGACATGATCCCGCGCGGCCTTCCCTACGACGAGGCGATGCGCCAGTTCCGCTGGCCCAGGCCCGAACGCTTCAACATCGGCCGCGCCGTCTGCGAGCGTCATCCCCGCGAGGCGCTGGCGCTGATCGTCGAGGCGGCCGACGGCACGGTGCGCAACTGGACCTTCGGTCAACTCCTGGCTGCGAGCTCGCGGCTCGCCAACGCGCTTTCCGCCAGGGGCATCGGCAAAGGCGACCGCGTCGGCGTGTTCCTGAGCCAGGGCGCCGAGCTCACGATCTGCCACATCGCCGCCTATCGCATGGGCGCCGTGGTGCTGCCGCTGTTCACGCTGTTCGGCGAAGAAGCGCTGGAGTATCGCCTGGCCAACGCCGAGGCCTCGGCCGTGATCACCGACATGAGCCAGCTGCCCAAGGTGCTGGCGGTGCGCGATCGCCTGCCGCATCTCAAGACAGTCATCGCGATCGGCGGCGGCGCCAACGGCAGCGCCTTCCTCGACTGGGACCGCCTGCTGGGCGCGGCGTCCGACAGCTTCGCCACGGTCGACACGCTGGCCGAGGATCCGGCGCTCTTGATCTACACCTCGGGCACGACCGGCCAGCCCAAGGGTGCGCTGCACGCCCATCGCGTGCTGCTGGGCTCGATCCCGCCGGTCGAGCAGTGGCTCAGCCATTGGCCGCAAGGCAACGAGGTGATGTGGACGCCGGCCGAATGGGCGTGGATCGCGGGCCTGTTCGACGCGCTGTTCCCGGCCTGGTTCTACGGCACGCCGGTGGTGGCGCATCGCTTCGCCAAGTTCGATCCCGAGCGCGCCTTCGCCCTGCTCGACCGCCATCGAGTCGGCGTCGCCTTCATCCCGCCGACGGCCCTCAAGATGATGCGCCAGGTCCACAAGCCGCGCGACCGCTGGCGCTACGACCTGCGCGCCATAAGCACCGGCGGCGAGGCCATGGGCGAGGAGCTGCTCGACTGGGGCCGCGACACTTTTAGCACCACCATCTCGGAGGTCTACGGCCAGACCGAGATGAACCTGATGCTGCTGAACTCGCCCGAGTGGTTCGAGGTCCGCCCGGGCTCGTGCGGCCGCGCCTGCCCCGGCCGCAAGGTCGCGATCGTCGACAATGACGGCAACCTGCTCGGACCTGGCGAGGAAGGCCAGATCGCCGGGTTCCGGCACGATCCCATCGTCATGCTGGAGTACTGGCGCAATCCCCAGGCGACCAAGAACAAGTTCGCCGGCGACTGGCTGCTGACCGGCGATCTCGGACGCATCGACGAGGACGGCTACGTCTTCTTCAAGAGCCGCGACGACGACGTCATCACCTCGGGCGGCTACCGCATCGGCCCGGGCGAGATCGAGGAATGCCTGATGCGCCATCCCGCCGTCGCCATGGTCGGCGTGGTCGGCGTGCCCGACAAAGTGCGCACCGAGATCGTGAAGGCCTTCGTGCAGCTCCGGCCCGAGATCGTCGGCACCGACGCCCTCAAGGCCGACCTCGCCACCTTCGTGAAGACCAGGCTCGCCGCCCACGAATATCCGCGCGAGGTCGAGTTCGTGGCCGAGCTGCCGCTGACCACGACCGGCAAGATCATGCGCCGGGAGCTCAGGCGGATGGATGCCGAGCGCAAGCGGTGAAACCACAGTCATCTCCAGATGATAACCCAAGTAACCATCCCTGGCAAGCAGCGAGGCCGAGTACCTGCTTTCATTGAATGATGATTCACAGATGACCTCGTCCTGAGGAGCCGCGCGTAGCTGAGCGCATTCGGATGCGCCTAGGCGTCTCGAAGGATGGCAACAAAGGCGATGTAGCCCACCCTTCGAGACGGCAAGCGCGCATGTGAATGCGCGTAAGCGGGCCTCCTCAGGGTGAGGTCGGGGCCGTATCAGCGTCCAACGAAAGCGAGTACTAGCCACTACGGGTGGTATTTTTTCGCACCATGGGGAGCCACCACATGCTGTGGTGCAGTCAGTGCCAGCACAGCGCTCGCCGACAGGGCGCCGAAAACGCCTTCCCTCGGTTTCATTCCTGCCGATAGAAGAGCGCCCGCCCGGCGGGAATGAGCTGAAGAAGGACATCGTAGTCGCCGACATTCGCGGTAAGCACGACGAGGCCGAGCTTCAGCGCCTGCAGGAACAAGACGCAGCGCGCAGCCTGCCGTCCCTTTCATATCCCTGGACGCGACAGAGGATGCCCGAGAGCAGTGCGCCCCTTCCAAGGGCCTCGACGTCCGGCGCAAAGACCCGATGGGGCGGCATTGCCTTGATCTGCCTGCCGATCTCGACGATGGCGCCGGCGGTCCGTCTGTCCGACGGGTCGAGCACGCCGACCGTGTGCATCAGCTCCTGGATCGCGACCATCGAATGATTGACCTGGCGCTGCGCGATCAGGTCATCCAGGACCCGAGGCGAACGATCCTGCATTTGATCGATATAGACGCAAGTATCGAGCAACAGCCCTTGACCGCCGATCGACGCCGCAGCGACGAACGGCAACTCGTCATCGCGACGTCGTGCGAGAGTCGTTCGCGGATTGAACCGCGCCCATCGCCGCGCCGCCTCGAAGTCGAACTCGGCCACTTCAGAAGCCGAGCTTCAGCTCCGAATCGACCTTGCCGCGCGACGTCTTGAATGCCTGAGCAAAGTTGTCCTCGAGAGCCACGGTCGCCAACGCAAACTCGATCAGCTCGGTATCGGCCTCGATGCCCGTTTGCCGCTTGGCCTGCCGGACCAGGGCCGGGCTCACCCTCCCGCCAATGCGGCCGCCCTTGCCGTGCAGAAGACCGGCTTTCCTTGCCGCTTGCATGACCGCCTCGAAGCGCGCCTCGCCTACGCCAAAGCGGCCCGCCCGGCCATCTCGCGTCGGCTTCGCGACACCCGTTGCCGATTTCGCGGCTGGTGTCGCCGACTTGCTCGATGATGTCTTTGCCACAGCAGCACTTTTGTTCAACAAAATGCCCGTTTGTCCAACATAGCGTGCCGAGGGCGCAATTTCCAGGGACTGCCGGTATCCCCGCGAGGTCGAGTTCCTGGCCGAGCTGCCGCCGTCAGTGCCCGCACATTGCCGAATGAATGGACCAGGCAAATAAACTCAAGCCGAAGAATTGCCAGTGCGCGGAAACAGTCGAAGCTGATCTCGAACCGATCGAAACGACAGGGCCGCCGGAACGAGCGATCAAGCTTCTTGCCTCTAATGCTGCACGCCGTAGATTGTCGGCCATCACCCACAACAACTTTCTGGAGGCCGTTTCCGTGCGCGACGCCGAATTGCAATCCTTGAAGCCAGTGTTTGGTCCCTCAGGCCTCAGCGCCCAGCCTCTTATTTGGCAGGTCGCGGCCGTGCTGTTGGGAACGGGCGTGCTCGCGCTGTCCTCCCATATCCAGGTGCCCATGGTGCCCGTGCCGATCACGATGCAGACATTCGCCGTGACTCTGATCGGCGCCCTTTACGGCTGGCGGCTCGGGACTGTGACCGTCGTCGCCTGGCTGCTGCAGGGCGCTTTTGGCATGCCGGTGCTGGCAGGAGGCGCTGCCGGACTGCATCGCTTCGTCGGACCGACGGCCGGATATCTCTTCGCCTTTCCGATCGCCGCGGCGCTATGCGGCTGGCTGGTCGAACGGGGCTGGAACGGCCAGCGACCGCTTCTTTCCTTCGTTGCCATGCTGATCGGCAACGCCGCGTGTCTCGTCCTCGGTGGGATGTGGCTGGCCGCGATGATCGGCGTGGACAAGGCGATCAGCCTCGGCGTCGCGCCATTCCTGGTCGGTGCAGTCCTCAAATCGGCGCTCGGCGCGGCGATCCTGGCGCTGCTGGCCCGCCGCGCGGCACCCCGGCTTCGATGACGTTCATGTTCGGCACGATGACCGCGCCTTCGTCATCCTAGCCGCGCTTGCGCAAGGTCGCGGCAGACCGCGACCTTGCCGGCGGGCCGGAAGAAATGAATTTCCGCTGTTCCCGCTGTTTCCGCTACTGGTTTTCACTTCGCGTACAGCGCCGGATTGACCTGCCAGCGGTTGGCCGGCCGGCCGGTCTTGTCGCGATGGGCCAGGTCGGGCCGGACGTAGCCGAGATAGTCCAGCCGCTGCAGCACGTGTTCGGTCTGATCGGCCGTCGTGGCCTGACGAAGCGCCCGCCGCCGGACCTCCTCGCGGGTTACGGAGCTTGGCCGCTTGTCGAGCAGCCAGCGCGCGACGCGGCGGACGCGCTTGTCGTAATCCGAGAGCTCCGCACTGTCGAACACCGAGCGGGCATGCGGCCAGAAGTAGTCCCGCCACAGCGCAGCGGCAGCTTCGACCTGCTCGGCGCCGATCGCGCCGGGGCGCTTGGCCTTGCCGTCGATGGTCGCCAGCACCTCCAGGACACCGGCCAGGCGCACGATCACGGAGCGGCTCTTGCCCAGCCACGCCGCCTCCAGGCCTTCGGCCTTGCCGCGCTCATCATGCAGGCGGCTGAGGACGGCATCGAGCGCCGCGCGACCGCGCGCATCGACATCGATCACACAGGGATCGTCGGCATTCTTCGCCAGCCGCGAGAGGGCGCGCAGGCGCTGCAGGATCTCCTCGTCGCGCGAGGCCTCGAGCATGGCGAGCGCGCGGTAAGGCTGCGGCCCGGGCCAGACGACGAGGAAATGCACCGCCAGGCTGTCTTCGCCCGATTGCAGAGCTTCCTTGAGTCGCTCCGGCCGGATGGTTTCCAGGATGCTGACGGGGAAACGCTGGACCGACCGCGCCGGCTGGCGCGGCGGTGTCACAGTGACGGCGCCGGCCGTCCAGCCGGAGAGCCAGTGCGCGCGATGGCCGGCCTCCTCGTCCTCAATGCCGATCCAGGCTGGCGCGCCGTCGCGCCATAGCAGCACGCCACAGGGATTGCGGATGACGATGTCGACCAGTGTCGGCACAAGCGCCGCCGGATCGGCGCCGGTCGTCACGATCTGCGACGGCATGAAAGGCGTGTCCTGCCCGCTCTGCTTGCAGCGCTCGGCGTGGGCCACGCGGCGCTCCTCGTCGTCCAGCCGCCGCTCCTGCTCGATGACCTCCAGCAGCCGGCGCATGGGCGCCAGTGCCGCCGACTTGCCAGCCGAGGGCTCGCCCACCACCGCCTGCCACAGCACCAACGGCTCGTCCCAGGCCGGCGTTACGCGCACCCGAACGCCCGCTCCGCAGACGGCAGCGACGCCCGCCAGCACCGACTGCAGGACGTAGTCCGCCGGCGCGCCGGTCGATTTCTCGGTGTCGGCGATCCAGTCGCGCCACGGTTGCGGCAGCAACGCCAACGGGACGGCGGGCACGGGCGCACGGCGGTCGTCGAGGATGCTGACGTCGGGATCGCGCCAGGTCTGCTCTGATGCGTGTACGTAATAGGCGTGGGAGGACATTGCGGGCCCCTCAGTGGAAGGAACAGAAATAGAACGCGACGGCCTCCCTGTCAATAACTAAAGTAACGCACAAAACACCACAGTGCTGACAATGCCAGCACGGGCACAGTTCCCCTGACGCCTGTAGAATGGTCACCATGCTGTTTCGACGGATGGTGCCCTGGCGCGCTGCTGATCGGGGCTCGGGGACCGTCGGCATGTCATAGTGCGCAAGACGCGTCGATCGAGGGGCCATGGAGACCGGCAAGCAAATCCTGCGGCGTCTGGCGGCGATCATGAGCATCGACGTCGTGGGCTATGCGCGCCTGATGGGCAGAGATGAAAGCGGCACGCACCTCCGCCTCAAGACGCACCGCATCGAGCGCATCGAGCCCGCTGTCCGGCGTCATGGCGGGCGGCTGGTCAAGCTCACGGGCGACGGCGCCATGATCGAGTTCGCGAGCGCGGTCGAAGCGTTGAGCGCCGCCATCGAGATCCAGCAGGCGATGGCCGACGCCAATCGCCATCAACCGGCGGACACCGCCATCGTGCTGCGCATCGGCATCGACCTCGGTGACCTGATGGTCGACGACAATGAGCTCTATGGCGATGGGGTGAATATCGCCGTGCGCCTGGAAGGCGCCGCGCCCGCCGGCGGCATCCTCGTATCGGGCAACGTGCACGACGCCGTGGCGGGCCGGCTGCCGGCCGGCTTCGAGGATCTCGGGAGCCTTGAGCTCAAGAACATCGCCAGGCCGGTTCACGCCTGGCGCGTGACGTGGGCGGCGGAGGACTGGCCGGGAAAGGCCGGGCATGCATCCGCCCATCCGAATGCGGCGGCGGGGCTCGCCGTGCCGCCGCCGCTGCCGGACAAGCCGTCGATCGCCGTCCTGCCCTTCAACAACATGTCGGGCGATCCCGAGCAGGAGTATTTCACCGACGGCATCACCGAGGACATCATCACCGAGCTGGCACGGTTCCACGAGCTGTTCGTGATCGCGCGCAACAGCACCTTCACCTACAAGGGCCGCGCCGTGGACGTGCGGGTGGTCGCGGGCGAGCTCGGCGTGCGCTATGTCCTGGAGGGCAGCATCCGCAAGGCGGTCAACCGGGTGCGGGTCACCGGCCAGCTGATCGATGCGTTGAGCGGCAACCACATCTGGGCGGAGCGCTACGACCGGGTGCTCGAGGACATCTTTGCGGTCCAGGAAGAGCTGACGCGCAGCATCGTGCGGGCGATCGCCCCGCAGATCCTCGATGCCGAGACGGAGAAGATCCATCGCCGTCGCCCGGAGGACCTCAACGCCTACGAGATCGCCGTGCGCGCCAACGCCAAGGCCTTCGAGGCCTGGCTGAAGTCGGATGCCGGCCTGCGCGATGCCGCCATTGCCGATGCCGCCGCCGCGCTGGCCATCGATCCCAGAAGCACGACGGCGCTCACCGCGCTCGCCTTTGCCCAGTGGCAGCACCTTGCCTTCTCGACGGCCGCCGACCGTGCCGCGGCGTGGCGCGTTGGCATGAGTGCCGCCGAACGGGCGATCGGGATCGATCGATCGCTCGCCTTCGCCCACAGCATGAAGGGACTGCTGCTGGCCTTTTCGGTCGACCGCGACCGTATCGACGAGGCCCTGGCCTCGGTGCGCCACGCTCACGAGCTCAATCCTCATTCGATGGCCGCGGTGACCGCCCTCTCCTTCATCGAGATCCTGTGGGGAGAGCCGGAAAGCGCCATCGGGCATCTCCTGGAGGCGTTGCGGCTCAGCCCGCGCGACCCGCACAGGGCAACCGTGTTCCTGAACCTGGCGATGGCGAGCGAATGCGCCGGCCGCTACGCCGACGGCGTCGACTATGCAAGGCTCGGCATCCGCGAGGCGCCGGGCTTCGCGCCGCTGCATGCCCACCTCGCGGTGAACCATGTCGGCCTGGGCGAGCTCGACAAGGCGCGGGCCGCGGTGGCGGAATCGACGCGCATTGCCCCGGGGCAGGTCGAGCGGTCGCTGGCGGGATTCATGTTCCGAAAGCCTGAGCACCAGCGGCGCGGCACGACGTTCCTGCGTGTCGCCGCCGGCCTGGAAGACCCGGCGGCCGCGGACGCCCTGCGCGGACTGCCCGTCACGTCACGGGCGGCGCGCCAGGGGTGAACGCCTGGCGCGGATGCGACCAGCCGATCAGGCTCAGGAACGTGCCGTGAGACGCGCTGCCCAAAACGCTCATGGTCTTCCGGACCGCGCGCATCCTGCGCGCTCATGATCATGAGCGCGCAGGATGCGCGCGCCCGACAATGAGTCGACCCGACGCATCACGTAGAACATCAAGTTGTTTGGCCAAAATCCCGCCCGGAAACGATTTTCTGCTTGATGCGCAAGCGATCTCTGGTACTGTGGCAAAAATACAACAACATTGAGGCCAAGCATGTACCCCCTCATGCTGAGCGTGGCCGCCTGCCTGTGCCTAGCTTTTGCCGGGACGGGGCTCGCCAAGACCAAGCACAGCGCGCCGAAAGCCGCTGCCGTCTCCGCCAAGAAGGCTGCCGCCAAGCCGGTTGCCTCGAAGGCGGTCGCCTCCAAGGCCGTCGCTTCAAAGGCTTCGCCGTCGCCATCGGTCGGGAAAACGGTGGCCAAGCCGTCGGCTCGGCCGCAAGTGCGGGCCGCCCGCTACGGAGGCTTCACGATGGCCCCGCCTCCCCCGCCGCCGGTGCTCGACATCACCAGCCCCCGCGCCCTCAGCCTGGTGAACGTCAACACGGACGAGGCTCTTACCGTCACCTACTGGTCCGGCGGCGCCTACCATCGCGATGCGCTGGACAAGCTCAACCACTTCCTGCGCGATTCGCGTGACGCCAGCGAGACGGAAATGGATCCGCAGCTGTTCGATGTGCTGTGGCACACCCAACAGCATGTCGGCTTCACCGGTACCGTCGAGGTCCTCTCGGCCTATCGTTCGCCCACCTCCAACGCCTGGCTGGCGAGCGTCAGCCGCGGCGTGGCCAGCGACAGCCAGCACATGAACGGAAACGCGATGGACATCAGCATGCCTGGCGTGCCGGTCTTCCAGATCCGGCAGGTTGCGCGTTCGCTGGGCATGGGCGGCGTCGGCTTCTACCCGCGCTCGGGCTTTGTCCATATCGATACGGGGCCGGTGCGCTACTGGTAGGAATCAAGCCGCGCATCGGTGCTGGGCGTGCCGACGCAGCTGCTGACATGATACGGTGTCTCTCCTCACTCGCCGGCGGCCCAATGCGATTCAAAAGGCTTAAGAGGAGCAGCCGATGACGCGATTTCATGTTGAGCGGGCACTCTTTGTGGTGGGAGAGCAGGACTCGGGCAAGAGCAACCAACTGCGCAGCATGTTTCGCGATCGCCGCTTGGGCACAGGTGGAAAAATTCCGTCCAAGACAAACCTTCAGGAAGTCTACCGACTGTCTAATGAGCGCAGCTTGTACCTCCGGCTCGCATCACCTCATGAGCGAGGCGACTCAATCAACGATTTTCTGGAAAGTATAAGGGACAAACTGGTCAACAACACGCCAAGCGCCGGACGTCGCTGGAACATAGCCTGTGCTCTTCAACCCGCGAATGCATCGGGTTCGATGAAGATCGCGACCATCTGCAGTCGGTTTCACTCGTGGTTCGAACCCGAGCGAACGCGCATTGCTTTTCTGAGTCCTGATCGGCATGGAACTGTCAATCGGCGTTCAACTTTGACCCCAGATCGGCGTCCAATGTTGACCCCTTTGGTTTGCGGAGTTTGGTGGTAGCGCTCGCGCCGACGGAGCCGGTCGGGGTTGCGGAGGCGGCGCGAGCGCGGGGTTGCGGCAG
>JACPOB010000152.1 GCA_016185145.1 Rhodospirillales bacterium
CAGGCCGAGGAACACCATGGCGATCGCCTTGATGACCGAGCCGCTGGCCAGCACGACGGCGGCGACGAGGCCGAGCGCCATCAGCGAGCAGTAGTCGGCCGGGCCGAATTTCTGCGCCATGCGCGTCAGCGGCTCGGCGAACATCACGATGATCAGCGTGCCGACGGTGCCGGCGAAGAACGAGCCGACGGCCGAGATCGACAGCGCCGCTCCGGCGCGCCCGTTGCGCGCCATCTGGTAGCCGTCGAGACAGGTCACCACCGAGGCCGATTCGCCCGGAAGATTGACCAGGATCGAGGTCGTCGAACCGCCGTAGGAGGCGCCGTAGTAGATGCCGGCCAGCATGATGAGCGAGGCGGTCGGCGGCAGGTGGAAGGTGATCGGCAGCAGCATGGCGATGGTCGCCACTGGACCGATGCCGGGCAGAACGCCGATCAGCGTGCCGAGCATGCAGCCCAGCAGCGCATAGGTCAGGGTCTGGAAGGAGACGGCGACGCTCAGGCCGAGCGCGAGGTTCTGCAGAAGATCCATGTCACCAAATCCCGCGCACGATGTAGATGTTCATGCCCAATCCGACCTTGAACACCAAGGTACACAGGACCGCGAGCACCACCATGTTGCCGATGACCTCGGTCAGCTTGAATTCCTCGCCGCCCAGCGAGGCAATGAGGACCAGCACCACCAGCGACGGCAGCAGGCCGGCGCGCTCGAACAGCAGTGCGAACAGGATGATGCCGATCGTCACCATGGTGATCGGCTTCCACTTCGGCGCTTCGACCGGATCGTCCGGCTCCGCGCCGGGGCGGCCGAAGAAAGAGACCAGGACCATCAGGATGACCACGTCGATCACCAGCAGGGTGGAGACCATGAACGGGATGGTCATGGTCTTGAAGGCCTGCTGGTTTGCCGGGCCCAGGATGTCGTTCGCGATGACGTTGGCGCCCCAGGGGATCATCGCGAAGGCGAATACGGCGACCGTCAGGCCGGCCACCGGGATCCAGTAGCGCTCCTTCTCCGCCCGATCGGCCGTGCGGTACAGAGTCGCCAGCACGATGATGCTGCCGAGACTCAACAAGATGAAAGAGAGCATACGCGGCACGTAGCCTGGTCCCATGCGGACCGGCGTTCCGAGTGCCAGCTTCTGGCCGAAATACAACGCCACCATTCCGAAGGCGATGAACATCAGCCCGGACAGTAGGTCCTTGCTCAGGAATCGAATCAACGATGCCTCCCCGAAGCGCTTTTCCCTGACGATTTGTTGTTGGGCCCAACCCGTGGCCGAATACAAGACCTAAATAAACACAATTCCGCCTCGTTGCCCAAGAGCGATTTGATCCACGCTGGCGCGAAGCGGCGACAAACAGCGGCCGGCATACAAGGCAAAGAAGCGATCGAGACACGCGACCGAAGTGCAGTTGGATGACGTCGCCGCGACAAAGAGCGCGGGCGCGTTGGAGCGAGAACGTCGAGTCTGCTCTCGCGATCATGGCGTTGAACGCGACCGCGAGCACGGTCCGCATCTCATGACCAAAGTTGGTCACAACATCAGCCCTCGGACGGAACGTCGTCGAAGGCGACGATGAACGAATTGTTATGCCCAACTTCCAGGCAGGCGGTTAGCCGAGCCGGCCTCGGGGGGGGGGGGATTCACATGGGCTGCAATTCTTTTCCCTGATCCTGTGGTCGGGGAATGGCCAGCCTACCAAAGGACATTGCATGGGACGGATGGGACGAGCAAACTCGCGGCCAATGTGAATGACCGTTCAGGGGCTTCGGGTGGCGCGGCGAGGGGCTGAATATACTGGCACAATGGAGGTGCAGGAGAAGCACCGTTTCGACGAGCGGTCGCTCGCCCAGTTCATGGCGGCCCGCGTCGAGGGCTTCGTACCTCCGGTAAGGGCCGAGCAGTTCAAGGGCGGCCAGTCCAACCCAACCTACCGCCTGACCGACGGCGCCGGCCGGCGCTATGTGATGCGGCGGAAGCCGCCCGGCAAGCTGTTGCCGTCCGCCCATGCCGTCGACCGCGAGTTCCGCGTCATCTCGGCCCTCAACAAGACCGACGTGCCGACGCCCAGGGCCTACGCCCTCTGCGAGGATGACAGCGTGGTCGGCACGGCCTTCTACATCATGGAGTATTGCGACGGGCGGGTGCTGTGGGATCCGCTGCTGCCGGAGCTGCCCAAGGAAGCCCGGCTCGACATTCATCGCGCGAAGTTCGAGACCCTGGCCCGCCTGCATGCGGTCGACTACGCCGCCCTGGGCCTTGCCGACTTCGGCCGGCCGGGCAGCTACGTGGCGCGGCAGATCTCGCGTTGGGGCAAGCAGTACAAGGCGTCGGAGACCGAGAAGATCGAATCGATGGACCGGCTGCTCGACTGGCTGCCGGCGCATCTGCCGGCCAACGACGAGACCGTGCTGGTGCACGGTGACTATCGCCTGGACAACATGATCTACCATCCGACCGAGCCCCGCGTGCTCGGCATCATCGACTGGGAGATCTCGACGCTCGGCGATCCGCTGGCCGAGCTCTCCTATCTTTGCATGCTCTGGCGCACGCCCAAGGACTGGGGCGGGCTCGAGGGTCACGACCTCGCGGCCCATGGCCTGCCGACCGAGCGGGAGATGGTGACCTACTACTGCGAGCTCGCGAAGCGGCCGCCGCCCGATCCGGCGCTCTGGGAATTCTACATGGCCTACAATCTTTTCCGTGTGTCGTGCATCCGCCAGGGCGTCTATGCCCGCGCGCTCGACGGCACGGCTTCCAACATGCGCGCCGCGGAGTCGGGCAAGCTGGTGCGGCCGGCAGCCGATCTTGCCTGGCAGATCGTCGACGGCATGGCGGGAGGTGCCCGATGAGCAAGCGCAAGTCGGTGCGCATCGCCGAGGCGCCTGTCGCTGCCGAGCGCGATCCGCGGCCGCCGGTCGAGGCGATCCGCGCCGCCGCCTTCACCCAGTTCGCCGAGCGCGGATATCCGGTGGTGACGGTGCGCGACATCATGAAGGCCTGCGGCCTGACGCAGGGCGCGCTCTACAACCACTTCAAGTCCAAGGACGAGCTGCTGCACGACATCATCGCCTCGACCCAAGGCGAGCTCGAACGCATCTGCCAGCAGGCCGTGGCGGGGGCGGGCGACGATCCGCGCGCCAAGCTCGCCGCCTTCGTGCGCGTCTACGTCATGCGCCATTGCCGGCTCAGGGTCGAGGCGCTGGTCGCCAACCGCGAGATCAGCTGGCTGGGCGCCGAGCGCGTCGCCGACATCCGCCGCAGCCGGCGCGCCATTCGCGACATTCTGGTGACAATCCTGCGCGAGGGGGTCGAGCGGGGCGTGTTCGACCCGCCGCAGATCGATGGCCGGCGCGATCTCAAGGCGATGGCCATGGCCATGCTCGACCAGTGCACGCATGTCTCGATGTGGTACGGTCCCGGTGGCGCTCTCAGCGAGGAGCAGATGGCCAAGCTCTACGCCGACATGACCCTGCGTTCGGTGGGCGCCAAGCCGTAACGACCCTTTTCGACGGGTGTCAGATGTTCGTGCGCCTGAAAGCGCTTCTGCTCACTCTCCCCTTCGCAGCCGCCCTCTTCGCAGTCGCCTGCACGCCCGACCAGGCAGCCGCGCCGCCGCCTTCAGCGAGAACCTCGCAGCAGATGGCGATGCTCGCCGACGGGGCGGTGCCGGCCGACCGCTGGCGCGTGGTGCTGATCGCCGGCGACAACAACAGCCCCGCCTTCGACAACGGCGTCGACGCGATGCGCGCCAAGCTTTTGGCGCGCGGTGTCCGCGATATCCGCGCGCTCACCTCCGATCCGGGCGCCAATCCGTCGCTTCCCGTCGCCACGGCGGCAAACGTGTCGAGCGCCTTGCGCACTGCCGGCGGCGAGGCCTGCCTCGCTTTCATCACCAGCCATGGCGACGAAAGCGGCTTCGTGCTGAAGCAGGCCAATGGCACGGTGGGCCCGGCGACGCTCGACAACGCGCTCGATGCCGGCTGCGGCGCGCGACCGACGGTCGTCGTCGTGTCGGCCTGCCACAGCGGTGTCTTTCTCACCTCCGGCATGCGCCAGCCCAACCGCATCGTGCTGGCGGCGGCGGCGGCGGACCGGTCGAGCTTCGGCTGCGGCGCCGGCGACCGGTACACCTATTTCGACCAGTGCCTGCTTCAGCAGTTCGACGGGGCGTCGACCTGGCAGCAACTCGCGGCGACGACCAAGACCTGCGTCGAGAACCTCGAACGCCGCATGGGCATCCGCCGCCCGTCGCTGCCACAGACTTTCATAGGGTCGGGCGTGGCCGACCTCAGGATCCCGGGCCGTTAGTCTTCCGGACCGCGAGCCTCTGGCTCGCTCATGAATCATGAGCGAGCCGGAGGCTCGCGGTCCGGAAGAACATGAGCGCTCCAGCCTATCCCCCGATCACCGCGGTGAAATCGCAGGTCACGTGGTTGGCGGCATTCTGCGGCAGCGCGAGCGTATGACGCGCCGGCCGCGACTCCGGATCCGGGAACATCGCCGACCATTCGCCGTTCAGCGCCTTGCGGCCGGTCGCCGGGTCCTTCATCCAGAAATTCACCTTGATGATGTCGTCGACAGTGCCGCCGGCGGCTTCGACGCAGAGCCGGATCTGCTTGAAGATGTTGGTGACCTGCGCGTCGAGCTCGGGCGGCATTTGGCCGCTCGCCGGATCGCGGCCGCTGATGATGCTCGACATCAGGATGTTACCGATGCGGCTGGCGTTGGGGATCGGGTTCTCGTGCTTGAACCCGGGATAGTTGATGCTCTTGCGCTTGGCCATGTGCGGTAACTCCGTTCTCCGTTTCACTCACTGTCGGGCGCTCAAAAGCTCGCCGAACACCTCGAAGCGCTCGCCGTTGAAGCGTTGCAGCAGCATTTCTTCCATCGGCTGATAGTCGGTCGGGCTGGTGTTCACGTTGATGCCCTTGAGCAGCATCGCCGGATGGAAGTCCTTCAGGTTGGCAGCCTGGCGCATGACGTTCTCGCGCGTGAGGTTGTCGCCGCACTGCTTGAGCACCTGCACCATCGCCTGCGCCTGGATATAGCCCACGACGTTCTGAGGGTCCTCGAGGCTGCCGGCGGGATAGTACTTCTTCATCCACGCCACCCAGGCCAGGAACTCCGGATCGTCCTTGTATTGCGGATCGGTCGGGTCCTTCACGAACGCTGCCGAGACGATGCCCTTGGAGGCTTCGATGCCGGCTGGCCGCATGACGATGCCGATCGATGCTGCGGGATTGTCGATGAACTGTAACGGCTTCCAGCCGAGCTCGTGCGCCTTGCGGATCGCCTGGACGGCGAATTTGGGCGTCGTGATGTTGAGGAAGACATTGGCCTTGGTCGAGGCGAGGTCGATGATCTGCGAATCGACCGTGGCGTCGGTAACCTCGTAGCTCACCTCGCGCACGATGATCGAGCTGGCCTTGTCGCCCAGCCTGTCGCGAAAGCCCTTCAGGAAATCCTTGCCGAAGTCGTCGTTCTGATAGAGCACGGCGACCTTGGGATCCTTGACCTCCTTCAGCATGTAGGTGGCGTAGATGCGGGCCTCGGCCTGGTAGATCGGCGTCAGCGTCATCGTGTAGGGGAAGGTCTCCGGATCGTTCCAGCGGCTGGCGCCGGTCGCCAGGAAGAGCTGCGGCACCTTCTTCTGGTTCAGGTACTTCTGCACCGCCGCGTTGGTCGAGGTGCCGAGCGAGCCGGAGATCGCCAGCACGTGGTCCTGCTCGACGAGGCGGCGCGTCTGCTCGACCGTCTTGGGCGGACTGAAGCCGTCGTCGAGCGAGACCATGGTGATCTTGCGCCCGTTCACGCCGCCCTGGTCGTTGATCATCTGGAAGTAGGCGATCTCGGCTTTGGCCAGGGTGATGAAACCCGACAAAGGTCCGCTGTAGGGCATGGTCTGGCCGAGCTTGATCTCGGTGTCGCTGGCGCCCGCATCGTACTTCTTCTGCGCCAGGGCAGGAGCTGCCAGCAGCGCGAGTGAAAAGAAGACCGTTGCCGCCCTGCGCATTGCCGCCGTGCGGACGATTTGCATGGTTTCCTCCCAATTTTGCCGGCGAGCATGGCACCATGGCCCCCGATAAGCGACAGCAAAGGGTGGAAACATGGCGCTGGTGAATTACGAGCGGGACGGTCAGGTCGTGACAATCACGCTCAATCGCCCCGAGAAGCTCAACGCCTTCTCCGACGAGCTCGTCGGCCTGCTGAGCGACGCACTGCACCGCTTCGACACCGACGACGAGGCGCATATCGCCATCCTGTGCGGCAACGGCCGCGCCTTCTCGAGCGGCGCCGACGTGCAGCAGCGCCAGCTTCGCAGCCGCGAGGAGTTCCTGAAGCTCGGCGGGCCGCAGGGCCGCGGCACGCACTCCGCCGATCTTCTGACCAAGGCGGTGAACTGGAAGCCGGTGATCGCCGCACCGCACGGTTATGTGCTGGGGCTTTCGGTCGGCATCGTGCTGGAGTGCGACCTGATCGTGGCCGAGGAGGGCACGCAGTTCCAGATCACCGAGACCTCGCGCGGCCTGGGCGCCGGAAAGTACTGGGCGTTGATGCACTATCGCGGCGGCGGCGCCTTCACCATGGAGGCGGCACTCACCGGCCGCTTCTTCACCGCCGAGGAGGCTTTCAGGGCCAACCTGATCAATCGCGTCGCGCCCAAGGGCAAATATCTCGAGGTGGCGCGCGAGCTGGCTGGCCAGGTGCTGAAGAACCCGCCGCTCAGCGTGCGTTCGACCGTGCGCATGCGGCGCTACTACATGGATCGGCTGAGCCGCGAGGTCATGTACATGGGCGCGCCCGAGAAACTTTATCTCAGCGAGGATTTCCAGGAAGCTGCCCGCGCCTTCGCCGAGAAGCGCAAGCCGGGCAAGTTCAAGGGACGCTAGACATGAAGAACAGCAGCGACCGCATCCAGACCAGCCATGCCGGCAGCCTGCCGCGGCCCGACGACCTGATCGAGGCCAACGCCAGGCGCGAAGCGGGCACGGTCGACGAGGCCGCCTTCCAGAAGAAGCTGGCCGAATCGGTGGCCGACGTCGTGCGCCGACAGGTGGCCGCCGGCATCACCGTCCCGGGCGACGGCGAGTACGGCAAGTCGATGGGCCACAAGATCAACTATCGCGCCTGGTGGAGCTATTCGTTCTCGCGGCTGGCCAACCTCCAGGTGAAGGGGCTCGGCCTCTACGACATGCCGGCCAGGCGCTCGACGCCGGGCAACACCGTGTTGTCGAGCTTCGCCGACCGGCGCGACCGCCAGCGCTTCGCCGTCGCCTACAGCGATCCCGACTCCGGCGTGTCGACCGGTCCGCGCGCGCACGACTGGCCGTTCTGCGTCGGGCCCATCAGCTACACCGGCCACAAACAGATCGCCGCCGACATCGCCAACTTCAAGGCCGCGCTCGCCGCCAGCAATGTCAGCGAAGGCTTCATGACCTCGATCGGTCCGGCGAGCTGCGCGCGCATCGGCAACGAGCACTACAAGAGCGACGACGAGTTCGTCTTCGCCTGCGCCGACGCCATGCGCGAGGAATACAAGGCGATCATCGAGGCGGGCCTGGTGCTGCAGATCGACGATCCGGCCATCGCCGAGAATTTCGACCAGATCAATCCGGAGCCGACGGCCGAGGATTATCGCAAGTTCACCATGCCCAAGATCGAGGCGCTGAACCATGCGCTGCGCGGCCTGCCGCAGGACCGCATCCGCTTCCATCTCTGCTGGGGCAGCTGGCACGGCCCGCACACGACCGACATCCCCATGCGCGAGATCGTCGAGCCGATGCTCAGGATCGACGCCGGCGCCTATTCCTTCGAGGCGGGCAACGTGCGCCACGAGCACGAATGGGCGGTGTGGAAGGACGCCAAGCTGCCCGACGACAAGCTGATCCTGCCCGGGGTGGTGAGCCACGCCACCAACGTCGTCGAGCATCCCGAGCTGGTCGCCGAACGCATCGGCCGCTTCACCAGGCTGGTCGGCCGCGAGCGCGTCATCGCCTCGACCGACTGCGGCCTGGGCGGCCGCGTGCACCGCGACATCGCCTGGGCCAAGCTCGAGACCCTGGCGCAGGGGGCGGCGATCGCCAGCAAACAATCATAATCTTCCGGACCGCGAACCTCCGGCTCGCTCCTTGTCTTCGCTGGGAGCGCGCCACTCCGTGGCGCGTCTTGGTTCATCGTAGACCAACAACGCCTCACCCTGAGGAGCGTCGCGAAGCGACGCGTCTCGAAGGGTGCGAGCCAGTCGTGCTGCTGCCCACCCTTCGAGACGCGCCCTAAGGGCGCTCCTCAGGGTGAGGTGGTGAGGTTGCAGCAGCCATGAGCGCCACGGAATGGCGCGCTCCAGCTATGAATGAAGAAGAGTCTCCGCCATCTCGCGCAGCCTGGTGCGCTGGATCTTGAAGCCGTTGGGTGAGGGCGTCTTGGGGAAGTCGTCGATCGGGAAAATGCGCAGCGGCACCTTGTAGTTCGCGAGCCCGTGCTTGCAGTGGGCGATGGTCGCCGCTTCGTCGAGCGCAGCGCCGGGTTCGAGGATGACGAAGGCCACGGCGCGCACGCCCTCGGGCCGCGGCACGGCGACAGTCTGGCAGCCAGCGATGCCCGGCACCTTCTGGATGTGCATCTCTATCTCCAGCGGATTGACCAGGAAGCCGGAGAGCCTGAGCACGTCACCCATGCGGCTTAAGTAGGTGAAGCCGCCGCGACCGTCGAGCTGGCCGAGATCGCCGGTGCGCACATAGCCGTCGGGCGTCATCGCCGCCGCCGTTGCTGCCTCGTTGCCGTAGTAACCCACCATCAAGGACGGGCCGGCCATTTCCAGCATGCCCGGCTGACCAGGCCCCAAAAGTTCGCCGGTCTCCGGATCACGCACGCGCACGTGGGCGAGCGGCGAGACCGGAACGCCGCCGCCCAGCTTGCGCTTGGCGACGGGGAGCTTCAGGGACTGCCGCGAATAGAGTGCCTGGACCTCGCTCATGCCGTAGAGGCCGACCAGGCGCAGGCCGCGCGGCTGCGCCCGCTCCGGCAGATCCTCCAGCGACGCGTTGAACGCGGCATAGCCCGCCCATTTGATCGAGCGGAACGGCCAGCGGCCCGGCATCAGCTCCATCAGGCGCTGGTACATGTCGTCGCTGCCGAACATCGTGGTCGGCTTGTGCTGGGTGATCAGCCGCGCGATCTCCTCGATCTCGTACGACTCGACCAGCACGCTCGGCTTGCCGGCGGCGAGAGTGGCCAAGGTCTGGTTGAAGCCGAACACGCCGCACAGCGGCAGGATGGCGAGCGACAGCGTTTCGGGCGCCATGAAGCCGAAGGTCCGCGCGACCTGCTGGGCGTGGCCTGCGATCGCGCCCTGGCGATGCAGCACGAACTTGGGCGAACTGGTCGTGCCCGAGGTCGTGAAGATGTTGCAGGGCATGCGGGCCGAGGCGTGGTTGCCGGCGAACTGCGGGCGGGACAGCAGGCGGTCGAAGGGTACGCGTCTGCGATGCTCGATTGCCGGCGGCACCGCCTCGGGCGTCTCGCCGATCGTGACGATCGCGGTCAGGCGGTCGAGCGCCTCGGGCTCGATGCCGGCCAGGATCGACAGGAAGTCGATGCGGCGGAAAGCCGGTGCGCAGGCCAGCACCTTGGCGCCCGAGCGGCCGACGATGTCGGCGACCTCGACGGCGCGATAGCGCGTGTTCACTGCGACGGCGATGGCGCCGAGCCGCGCGCAGGCGAAGTAGAGGATCGGATAGGCCGGGATGTTGGGCAGCCACAGCGCCACGCGATCGCCCGGCGCGACGCCGAGATCGGCGAGGCCTTGCGCGGCGCGCGCCGAGCAGTCGAGCAGCTCGGCGAAGCTCAGCCGTCGCTCGCCGTGGATGAAGGCAGGCGCGTCGGGCGTCGCGTCGGCCACGTCGGCGAGCAACGTCCAGACGTCGGCGGCGGGATGGGCAAGCGGCATGCGGCGCGGAGCCTACCTGAAGCTCGCGTCATCTCAAGCCGCCATGTTCTTGACCCGGCATGACGCTTGCTGGAGGCTCGCAGCGGGAGGGGGAACATCATGTTGCATCGTCGAACTCTGCTTGCTGCTGCTCCGCTGGTTCTGGCTGCCGCGCCCGCTTTCGCACAATGGGTGCCCAAACAGCCGATCAAGATCCTGGTCGGCTACGCGCCGGGCGGAACGGCCGATATCGCTGCGCGGCTGGCGGCCGACACGATCCAGCGTCAGCACGGCTATCCGGTGATCGTCGACAACAAGACCGGCGCCGGCGGCTTCATCGCGCTGAAACAGGTCGCCGAGTCCAAGCCGGACGGCTATACGGTCGGCATCGGCATCATGGGCCAGCTCGCTGTCGGGCCGGTGGTGCCGGGCTCGCAGATCCCGCTCGATCTCGACAAGGAGCTGGTGCCGATCTGCAACCTGGTCGGCGTGCCGATGGCGTTGATCGTGCGCATGGAGGCGCCGTTCAAGACCATTCCGGAGCTCGTCGCGTACGCCAAGGCTAATCCGGGCAAGGTGAGCTACGCCTCGACGGGGCTCGGCTCGACCAACCAGCTCGCGGCCGAATTCGTCGCGGCGGAGGCGGGCGGGCTGAAATTCATTCACGTTCCGTATCGCGGCGGAGCTCCAGCCATCGCCGACGTCGCTGCCGGCAATGTCGACCTCTTCTTCGCCAACGTCTCGGAGATCATGAGCATGGCGCGCGGCGGCAAGGTGCGCGTGCTGGCGCTCGCCGCCACCAAGCCGACGGCGCTGGCGCCCGAACTGCCGCTGCTCACCAGGGATATTCCGGCCCTCGACATCAACAACTGGTTCGGCCTGGTTGGCCCCGTCGCGCTGCCGGCCGACATCAAGGCGTCGCTTGCCAAGCTGTTCCTCGATGCGATGGCAGATCCCGCGAACAAGGAGGCGCTCGACAAGCAGGGCCTGATCGCGCTGGGCCAGGGACCGGACGCGTTCGCCGCTTACATAAAGAAGGATCGCGAACGCTGGGCGAAGGTGGTGAAGCAGGGCAATATCAAGGCGGAATGATCAATGAAGACCTCACCCTGAGGAGCGCGTGCAGCGCGCGTCTCGAAGGGTGGCAACCAGCACCGCGTCTGTGGCCCGTCCTTCGAGACGGCGCTTCGCGCCTCCTCAGGACGAGGTAGTCAATGACCGCACCTCTCTCCCTCGGCATCGACATCGGGGGCACTTTCACCGACCTCGTCATCCACGATCCGCGTGACGGCCGCGCCGTCATCTGGAAGGAGAGCACGACGCCCGACGATCCGGCGCGCGGCGCCATAGAAGGAACGCGACGTGTGCTGGCGAAGGCCGGCGCCAGGCCCGAGCAGGTCGGCCGCGTCGTTCATGCCACGACGCTGTTCACCAACGCGCTGATCGAGCGCAAGGGCGCCAAGACCGGCTTGCTCACCACGGCGGGCTTCCGCGACGTGCTGGAGATCGGCCGCGAGCGCAAGTACGAGCTCTACGATCTCTTCATCGAGATGCCCAAGCCGCTGGTCGCACGGCCGTGGCGACGCGAAGCCAGGGAGCGTCTGGCGCAGGACGGCACGGTCGAGATCCCGCTCGACGTCGATGCCGCGCTGGCCGAGGTTGCCGATCTCGTGAAGCAAGGCGTCGAAAGTCTCGCCATCTGCTTCCTGCACGCCTACGCCAATGCCGCGCACGAGCGCGCCATCGGCGCCGCCGTCGCCGAGCGCTTCCAGAACCTGTCGATCTCGCTCTCCTCGGACATCGCGCCCGAAATCCGAGAATACCTGCGCGCCAGCACGACGGTGACCAACGCCTATGTCCGGCCATTGGCCGAGGTCTATCTCGAACGCCTGGAACAGGCGCTGCGTGCCGAGGGCATTCCCGGCGGGCTCTTCCTGATGCTGTCCAACGGCGGCCTGACGCATGTCAGCGAAGCCAAGCGCGCGCCGGTGCAGCTGCTGGAGAGCGGGCCGGCGGCGGGCGCGCTGGCCGGCGCCTGGTTCGGCCGCAACGCCGGCCTGGAGCGCGTGCTCGCCTTCGACATGGGCGGCACGACCGCCAAGCTCGCCCTGGTCGACGACGGCGAGCCGCTGGTCGCCTACGGCTTCGAGGCAGCGCGCGAGAAGCGTTTTTTGCGCGGCTCCGGACTTCCGATACAGATCGCGACGGTCGAACTGATCGAGATCGGCGCCGGTGGCGGATCGATCGCACGCAAGTCCGATCTCGGCACGCTCAATGTCGGGCCCGAGAGCAGCGGTGCGCAGCCGGGGCCGGCCTGCTACGGCCGTGGCGGCAGCGAGGCCACCGTGACCGACGCCGACCTCACACTCGGCTATCTCAACGCCGACTTCTTCCTGGGCGGCGCCATGAAGATCGATCGTGCAGCGACCGACGGTGCCTTCAGCCGGCTCGCCAGCACCTTGAGCGTCGAGCCGGGCCGCGCCGCCTTCGGTGTGCACGATGTGGTCAACGAGAACATGGCAGGAGCGGCGCGCGTGGCCATCGCCGAGCGCGGCCGCATCCCGGCCGAGTACGCGCTGCTGGCGACCGGCGGGGCGGGGCCGGTCCATGCCTGGCACGTCGCCCGCAAGCTCGGCGTCAATCGCGTCGTCTGCCCGCCCGGCGCCGGCGCTGGCAGCACCATCGGCATGCTGATGGCGCCGGCGCGCGTCGATCGCGTGGCGAGCTTCAACGTGGCGCTGGCCGGCGCGGATTTCTCGTCCATTGCCCGCGTCTTTGCGGGCCTCGAAAAGGAATCGCTCGACGTGCTGCGCCTGACCGGCGCGGACATCGAAGGGCATAGCGTCAAGCGCCTCGCCGACATGCGCTATATCGGCCAGGGCAGCGAGATCACGGTGGCGCTGCCGGAGCCGATCACGGAGGCCGGCGTGAAGGCTGCGTTCGAGGCGGCCTACAAGGCGCTGTTTGCGCGCACGCCGCCGGGGGCTGCCATCCAGTTCGTCGCGCTGCGGCTCTCGGCCAGCGCGCCGATGCCGGGCAGCGGCGGTGCGCTGGAGCTGCCGCGCCATCCCAGGACGGAGGCGCTCAAAGGCACGCGGCCCGTGTTCTTCCCCGACGCCGGCAAGACGCTGCCGACGCAGGTGTGGGATCGCTATGCCCTCGAGCCGGGCGTCAACATCGACGGACCGGCCGTGTTCGAGGAGGACGAGAGCACCTTCATCGTCGGCCCCGGTGCCAAGGCGCGCCTGCTGGCCGACGGTTCCATCCTGGCGGAGGTCGGCTAGTGATGTTGACATGGATTGGAACGGTATACCCTCACCCCGAGGAGCGTCGCGAAGCGGCGCGTCTCGAAGGGTGGGCACACGCACCGTCTCTGTTGCCCATCCTTCGAGACGCGGCCCTACGGGCCGCTCCTCAGGATGAGGTGTGCGTCGGAACGTGGAGGGCGCTCCAATGACCCGAACCTTCGATCCCATCGAGCTCGAGCTTCTGTGGCGCCGGCTGATCTCCATGGTCGACGAGGCGGCGGCCGCCATGGTGCGCACCAGCTTCTCCACCCTGGTGCGCGAGAGCTACGACTTCTCCTGCGTCATCACCGATGCCGCGGGTCAATCTCTGGTGCAGGCCTCCGAGAGCATCCCGAGCTTCATCGGCACCCTCCCGGAGACCGTGAAGCACTTCCTGCGCTTCTTCCCGCCCGACAAGCTCGCGCCGGGCGACGTGCTGATCACCAACGACATCTGGCTGGGCACCGGCCATCTGCCCGACATCACGCTGGCCAAGCCGATCTTCCTGGACGGCCGGCTGGTCGCCTTCAGCGCCACGACGGCGCACGCGCCCGACATCGGCGGCAAGATCCGAAGCCCCGAGCCGCGCGAGGTGTTCGAGGAGGGGCTGCAGATCCCGCCGATGAAGATGATCGCCGCCGGCAAGACCGACGAGACGCTGGTCACCATCATCCGCAAGAACGTGCGCACGCCCGACCAGACCATGGGCGACCTGTGGGCGCAGGTCGTGGCGCTCGACCTGATGGAAGACCGCTTGCGCAACCTGATGGAAGGCTACGGTCTCGCCGACCTCACCGACCTTGCGCGCGAGATCCAGGGCCGCTGCGAGATGGCGATGCGGGCCGCGATCCGCGAGCTGCCCGACGGCACCTACCGCAGCGAGCTCAAGACCGACGGGCTGATGGAGACGCCGATCACGCTCAAGATGGAGCTGACCATCAAGGGCGACGAGATCGCGATGGATTTCGCCGGCACCGACCGCCAGGTCGATCGCGCCATCAACTGCGCGCTTTGCTACACCAACGCCATGGCGATGTACGGGGTGAAGGTCTGCACCAGCCCCAACCTGCCGAACAACGAAGGCGCTTGGCGGCCGATCACCTTGAAAGCTCCCGAAGGCTGCATCGTCAATCCGCAATTCCCGGCGCCGGGCGGCTCGCGCATGCTGATCGGCCACTATGTGCCGATGCTGGTGTTCGGCTGCCTGGGCCAGATCGTGCCGGAGCGGGTGATGGCGGCCTGCGGCTCGCCGATGTGGGGCATGAACCAGTCGGGCGTGCGGGAAGGCGGCAAGCCCTACGCCAACATGTTCTTCTACAACGGCGGCATGGGCGGCAACACGCGGCGCGACGGCGTGACCTGCCTCAGCTGGCCGTCCAACGTGAGCTCGACCTCGATCGAGATCAGCGAGCACATCGCGCCGCTGCGCTTCCATCACAAGAAGCTGAGGCCCGATTCGGGCGGCGCCGGCCGCCATCGCGGCGGGTTGGGGCAGGAGATCCTGATCGAAAGCCGCAGCGACACGCCGATCGCGGTGTCGTTCCTCGCCGAGCGCACGCTGTTCCCGGCGTTCGGCATCGAAGGTGGCAACGACGGCGCGCCGGGCGAGCTTCGCATCAACGGCACGAAGACCGATCCCAAGAAGCAGTACGTCGTGCACAAGGGCGACACGATCTCGCTCGGCACGCCGGGTGGCGGCGGCCACGGTGATCCGCGCCAGCGTGACGCGGCCGCACTCGCCGCCGACATCGACAGCGGCTATGTGACGGACCGCAGCACCTACGGCTAGCCGATGGCCCACGCTCCCTTCGACCCGGAGCGTTATCGCTCCGCTGCGGAACACTATGAGAAGGGCAGGGCGGCGTATGCGCCGGCGCTGATCCGCCGCGTCGCCGAGGTCACCGGCCTCGGCTCGCAGCACCGCGTGCTCGATCTGGGCTGTGGGCCGGGCCCGCTCGCCCGCGCCTTCGCGCCGCTCGTCCGCGAGGTGCTGGCAATCGATCCGTCTCCCGAGATGCTGGCCGAGGCCCGCGTGTTGGCCCGGCAGGCCGCGAACATCCGTTTTGTCCCCGGCAGCTCGTATGAGCTCGACCCGGCGCTGGGTCATTTCCATCTGGTCGTCATGGGCCGCTCCTTTCATTGGATGGATCGAGTGGACACGCTCGAGCGGCTCGACCGGCTGATCGAGCCGGCAGGCGCGGTGGCGTTGTTCTACGATTCCGCACCGGCGATCCCGGCAAATGCCTGGCGGAAGGTCTGGAACGACATCCGCGGGCACTATGAGCCCAACACCGGGCCCCACGACCACGATCCCAATTGGATCCGCAACGAGGCGATCCTGCTCGCCTCGCCCTTCGCCCGCCTGGAACGCTTTGGCGTGGTCGAACGCCGCGCGATCGATGTCGAGACGCTGGTGCACCGGGCGCTCTCGATGGGCTCCACGTCGCCCGCGCACCTTGGCGACAACATGCCGACCATGGCGGCGGAGATCCGCGCCGCGCTCGCCGACGTGCGCGAGGAAGTGGTGGAAACCGCCGCTCTCGTGGCCTGGCGATCCCGTTCTAGTCGCCCGGCACAGTGATTATGATCGGCTCGGTGGAGCGCAGATCTCCAAGCCCGCCTCATGTCTTCCGGACCGCGAGCTTCCACGACGAATCGACCGTAGGTCGATTCGGCTCCTACGCTCATGAATCATGAGCGCGCAGGATGCTCACAAGGTTCTCGGCAGCGTGCGGGCTGATGGGCCACGCCTCGCCGGGATCGTCGTCAAATGAAAATGCGAGTGAGTTGGTCAGCTAGAGCGTGATGAGTTCAAGTTGCTTCCGTCGTCCCGACCGGAGCCGAGCGCAGCGAGGCGGAGCGGAGGGACCTTCTCTCCGCGACAAGCCGCTTTTCGCTGAAAGAAGGTCCCTCCGCTCCGCGCGTAGTTTATCCCGGTTGAACTTGCGGAAGGTCAACCGCTGCGTCGTTTCATCGAACTTCGCGACGAAGCCGTGAAGATGTAGTTGCGCTTCTCCGCAAGTTGGCCAGCGGTATCAGCGATGCGCACTATGTTGGCGGCGAAAGGCCCCATGCCATCAAGCCCAACGCTGTCTCGCAAAAAAAAGGTGCCTTGTGTGAACACGTCGGGCGGCAACCTCTTTTTGTCGGGCCCTTTGCCACTATCCCTACGATCAGCCCCAAGCACCGTCTTCACCATCGCTCGTGTTGCGCGGACGCTCGGCGAGGAAACTGGGTGGCGGCGTGAGCAATAGAAGCGTCGCACGCTAGCTGTTCCAAGGCGACTTCCCTACCGTGGGCACAAGTCGATAATAGCAGGGGGTGATTGGGTTGCTGAGTTCGTACTCACCATTGCCGTGACCGATGAACTTCAAAATTCCCCCTGAGGGGTCCTTGTAGCTCGTAGTAATCTTGCCGTCGCTTTTGACAGGCTCGGAAAACAGCCTCCGGGCATAATTGACGCCAAGTGTCAGCATGCCGTTAGAAACGTCCACCGTGTAGGTTTGGCCCCATCCGGAACAGGCCTGCACCGACTTCTCCGGGATTAATTCCGTGCGGTATGTCTTGCTCTCTGCCTGAGCTTGGGTGGCAAGCAGCCCCAGCACTCCAGCAATCGTCATGCAGCGCATCGAATACCCTCCTTGTTTTCCAGGTATCCACAATAGATCCTATCTTCCGAACGAACTCGTCTAAAGACCTGTTCGCGTTCTGGTTTGGATATTCTTTGGATATTTGTGAACGGCTCAAAGCCAACTCTTTGAAACGATTGGCCCTATTTCAGTCACCCAACGACGCGCCGCCGCATTGCCAGCGACGCACAAGCGGTACACCGCGTGCCATAGGTGAGCGGGCGAGGGCCTGAAAATTCTGGATCCAAATTTGGGTCCTAGTACCGACTATCGCCGGAGGTGGAGTCGTGATTCAAGGATGGGATGAACATCCAGGAAGCGACGCCGATCGTCCTGACGGAGCAGGAGCGGTCTGCCTTAGAAGCCATGATCCGATCTCCGAAGACTGAACACGGGA
>JACPOB010000199.1 GCA_016185145.1 Rhodospirillales bacterium
ACCCGGGCGGCGACGCGGAAACACCGCTGCCGGTTGCCCGGCGTGCCGCCCCTATTTGGTCTTGCTCCCGGTGGGGTTTGCCGTGCCGCTTCCGTTGCCGGTCGCGCGGTGGGCTCTTACCCCACCGTTTCACCCTTGCCTCGCGAGTAACGCCACGAGGGCGAACCCGCTCGGCGGTCTGTTCTCTGTGGCACTTTCCCTGGGGTCGCCCCCGCCGGCCGTTAGCCGGCACCGTGTCTCCGTGGAGCCCGGACTTTCCTCACCAGGCGGTCGCCCGCCCAGTGCAGCCATCCGGCCGTCTGACCTGACGGCTCTAGCTAGGCTTCGTGTCCCACCTGGTCAAGGAGATCGGCCAGCAGGGCACGGGTCTCGGCGTCGGCCTCGCCATCGGCTTTGGCCGGCCGAAAGCGGCGCTGGAAGGACGCGACGATGTCGCCCGGCGTCACCTCGACGGCCGGTGGATAGCCGAAGCGCTGCAAGGCCGGCTGCATGTCGCCTTCGATCGGCTTTGCACCGGGACGCGGCCACAGACCCACGCCGTTCGCCGCCAACGTCGCCCAAGGAAAGCGCAGCCCGGGATCGATCTTGCGCTTGGGTGCGATGTCGGAATGGCCGACGATGTTGCGCGGCACGATGGCGGGGTGGCGGTCGATGATGTCGCGGCAGAGCGCGATCAGCGCCGCGATCTGCGCATCGGGATAATCGTGCCTGTCGCCGTGCAGGTTGACGATCTCGATGCCGATCGACGTGCCGTTCAGCGCATCGCGGCCGCGCCAGTGCGAACGGCCGGCGTGCCAGGCGACGCGATCTTCAGAGACCAATCGATAGGCGATGCCGTCTTCCGCCAGGACGTAGTGGGCGCTGACGCGGTTGGAACGCTTGTCGTCACGCAGGACTTGCAGCGATTCGTCGAGCGGCAATTCGGTGTAGTGCAGCACCAGCAGGTCGACAGCCGACTGCCGCGCCGCATGGTTGGGCGATGGCAGTTCGATCGGCTTCACGATCAGGCGGGAACCAGGCCGCGCTCGCGCCGCAGCCGGTCGTAGGCGTCGTTGATCAGCGCGAGCTTGCGAGTGGCCATGGCGATGGCTTCCTCGGGCAGGCCCTGCGCGATCAGGCGGTCGGGATGATTGGCCTTGACCTGGCGCAGCCAGGCATCGCGGATCTGCTCGTCGGTCGCCAGCGGATCGATGCCCAGGATGGTGCAGGGCTCGCACTCGACGACGCCCAGCGCCGCCGCCTTGGCGCGCTCGAAGCGCGCGCTGCTCAGGCCGAAGAGGCGCGAGACCTCGGCGAGATAGTCGGCTTCGGCGAGGTCGATCGGACCATCGGCCTTGGCGATGCTGAACAATCCTTCGAGCAGCTTCTCCAGGATCTCCGGCGCGTCGGGGAACAGTGCCGCGAGCTGACGCGCATAGGTCTCGTAACCGGCGGCATCACGCTTGGCGAGATTGAAGAAGCGCTCGACGTTGCCTTCTTCGCCCGGCGGTACATGGAAGAAATCGCGGAACGCCGCGATCTCCGCTTCCGAGACCTCGCCGTCCACTCTCGCGATCTTGGCGCCGAGGGCGATCACGCCGATGGTGAAGGCAATCTGGCGCAGGCCGGGATGTGCGCCGTCGTCGGCCGGCGGCGAGGTGAGGCCGAGCAGCGAGCCGAACGATTCGCCGTTGGCGAGCCGCGTCACTCCTTCCACGATCTTGTCCCAAATCTGCATGTTGCTCCGCTACGCGCTCCCGCTCAAAGGATCAAGGAGCCGATCGCCACGCCGACCAGCAGGACGAGGGCGAGCCGCCGGTAGAACCCTTCGCTTGCGAGGGGAAACAACTTCGTGCCCAGCACGCCGCCCAGCATGACGGCCGGAGCCATGACGAGGCCGAGCACGATCGTGTCCCAGTCGACCAGGCCGCGGGCAACGAAAGCTGCCACTGCGACGAGATCGACGAACACGAAATAAGTCGTGAGGTTGGCGCGCACGCGTGTCACGGTTTCGTCACCGGCGAGGTAATAAAAAGCGATGGGCGGTCCGGCCATGCCGGCGAGGCCGTTGAGAAAGCCGCTGATGACACCCGCCGACAGCGTCGTCGCGGGCCGCGGCTTGCCCTTGAAGCGCCAGCCGCTCGCCAGCAGAGCGACCGCGCCCAGCACGATCGCCGAGATCGCCCAGCGCATCGGCTCGGGGGCGGCCAGCGTCAGCACGACATTGCCGGCGGGAACGCCCACGGCGGCCGCGACCAGCAGCAGGCCGATGCGACGCCAGTCGACAAGGCTGACGACGCCCGGAACGACCGGCAGGGCAACCGCGATCTCCAGGAAAAGGCAAAGGGCCACGCCGACCGCCGGGCCGTAAAAGGCCGAAAAGACTGGAGTCATGATCATCGCCGCGCCAAACCCCGCGAATCCTCGCACCATGCCTGCAATGCAGGCCACCGCGGCGCAGATCAGGAAGGGAAGGGCAAGCAAGTCCGGCATCGGGGCCTAGCTCATCCCGATGTCAGGGAATGGCAGCATCCCGCAAGCTGTAGCATTGCCGGTGCACAGGCCGAGCATCATATAATGCAGGCCATGCCCTCAAAGAATCTCGCGGTTTCCACCGTCCCGCTCCTGATGCCGTACGTGCAGCGGCGGCCGGAGACGGTGGGCGGCAAGCCCTTCAAGCTGGTGTCGGAGTACACGCCGGCCGGCGACCAGCCCGAGGCGATTCGCCAGCTCATCGCCGGCGTCGGCGAGGGCGAGCGCGACCAGGTGCTGCTGGGCGTCACCGGCTCCGGCAAGACCTTCACCATGGCCAACGTCATCGCTTCGCAGGGCCGGCCGTCGCTGGTGCTGGCGCCCAACAAGACGCTGGCCGCGCAGCTCTATGGCGAGATGAAGGGCTTCTTCCCGGACAACGCGGTCGAGTACTTCGTGTCGTACTACGACTACTACCAGCCCGAAGCCTACGTGCCGCGCACCGACACCTACATCGAGAAGGATTCGTCGATCAACGAGCAGATCGACCGCATGCGCCACTCGGCGACGCGC
>JACPOB010000200.1 GCA_016185145.1 Rhodospirillales bacterium
CGACGCACACAATGCCCAACCCAAACCCTTTCGCTGGACCAAGTCCGCCGATGATATTCTCGCCGCTATCAATCGATTCTGCCGGCGGACTCTCGACACACAGGCCGCTTTGCGGCGAACTTAGGAATCAGGACACTAGTGCAAGGCAGTATACAGCGACGCCGTAGCGGCGATGGCAGCAAGCACGATCACGCCGGCGCGCCAGCACATCTCCATGCGCGCCGCATGCCGGTCGTGATAGGCGAGCCAGTCGCGCACGAACTGTGGCGGCACGTCGGCCACGACCAGGCGGTCATCGGGATGATGGCATTCGTGGTCGGCGAACATCATGCGCACGTTGTTGGCGCCAATACGCTCGAGTTGGCAGTGCCATTCCCAAGCGTGCTCGCCGTTGGTCACACGATTCTCGAAAGGCAGTTTGTGCTGCACCATCACGGACCTCCATCGATCGGTGACCTCAGTGCAGCCGGAATCCTGGGCTCGCCCGTCAAGATCGTCAACGGTCAACAACGCGGGATCGGGCAGCGCCCCGCGACGCATCAGCCCTGGCGTCGCGCTTCGACCGCGACGGGTTGCGGCTCCGCCTCGCCTTCCGCCGTTTCAGGCAAAAGATGGTGCGGCAGATAGAAGGCGTTGGCGATCAGCGTCGGCACCACGGCGCTGGCGACCACGGCCGCCACGAGGATGGAGTACTGGCTCTGGTCGATCACGCCATGCGACAGGCCGAAGATCGTTTCAAAGGTGAGGCCCGTGGACATCACGAACGTGTGGCGTGACCGCCTGCTCGATCGCATGGCGCCGTGACTGCGGCAACGGCTGGGACCGTAGCGCTGACATGGCGTTGTCCCGAAGCGGGCTACTCGACGAACGCCTTCTCCACCACGAACTCGCCCGGCACTGTCGTGCTGCCCTCACTGAGGCCTGCGCCCTCGAGCAGCGCGCGGAGGTCGGCCAGCATCTGCATGCTGCCGCACAGCATGAAGCGGTCGTGCTCCCTGCCGATCGGCGGCAGGCCGACATCGCTCGCGAGGGTGCCGCTGGAGATCAGGTCGGTGATGCGGCCGCGGTTCTTGAACGGTTCGCGGGTGATGGTGGGATAGTAGACGAGCTTGTCGCGCACCATGTCGCCCAGGATCTCGTCGGCCGGCAGCTCGTCGGCGAGCTTGGAGCGGTAGGCGAGGTCGCGCACTTGGCGGCAGCCATGGACCAGGATCACCTTCTCGAAGCGCTCGTAGACCTCGGGATCGCGCACCAGCGACAGGAAGGGGGCGAGGCCGGTGCCGGTGCCCAGCAGGTAGAGGTTGCGGCCGGGCGTCAGGCTGTCGAGCAGCAGCGTGCCCGTGGCCTTGCCGCCGACCAGGACGGAGTCGCCAGGAGCGAGGTCCTTCAGCCGCGACGTCAGCTTGCCGTCCGGCACCTTGATGGAGAAGAATTCCAGCTCGTCGTCGTAATGGGCGCTGGCGATCGAGTAGGCGCGCAGCAGCGGCTTGCCGTCGATCCTGAGCCCGATCATCGTGAACTGCCCGCTGGCGAAGCGGAAGCCCTTGTCACGCGTGGTCCTGAAGCTGAACAACTCGTCGGTCCAGTGGTGGACCGATTGCACGATCTCGTTTCTCAACGCACTCAAAACGCGCCTCCGCGAGCCCTGTGGCCCGCCTGTCATCGCTCGATTGTGGGGATTGGCGTCGGCTATGGGTGGATATAACGCCCCGATCGAAAACGACAAGGGCGCGATTGGCCGCGGAGATTCTTTGCTGTCGGACAGGGGTTTCCCGACATTTTAGCCGCGTGAACGGCAACTGGCCGAACATTTCTTTTGCCAAATCTGCCGTCGGTGCACGTTTCCAGCGGCCCCTGTCCCGCCCCTGGTCGGACGAATCGACTGAAAGTATCCACGGCCTGTGCGGCAGACAAATCCGCTCCCTCTGATAAGAGGAAAACCACGCCGCCGAAGTTCCCGTTGGCAAGCTGAGTGCATTTGCAACGAAATGCCAGGCGTTGACGCTCGGGCGGCAGATGAGGCGAGCATGCAGGCAGCGAAACCGACCACACGATCCAGTTCGACCCGGCCGTCCAGGGAGCGGAAGTTTTCGCGCATGCAAGCTCCGGCAGATCTATCGCCGCTGGACTGGCAGCGCGCGTTGCGACGCCAATTCGGGCAGGAGCAGTCGTTCGTCCTGGAGAACGCCGGTGCGGACCCGTTCTTCTCCGACTTCCGGGTCGGCAACCCGCAATCGAAATCCCGATATCGTGTGGCGATACGAGGGCTCCGGCCGGGCGACAATTTCTGTGCCTGCCCCGACTATGCCACCAACGAGCTCGGCACCTGCAAGCACATCGAGTTCACTCTTGCAGCCCTGCAGAAGAAGCGCGGCGCCAAGGCGGCCTTCTCGCGCGGTTGGCGCCCTTCTTATTCATCGATCTACCTGCGCTATGACGGCGTTCGGACCGTTCACTTCCGAGCCGGCAGCGATTGCCCGCCGAAGATGCTCGAGGCGGCCAGTCGGTTGTTCGACGACACCCACGGCGGCCGGCTCGACGAGCAGCACTTCGGTGAGTTGGATCGTTTCATCACCATGGCCGCCGAGGCTGGCCATGACCTGCGCGCCTATGACGACGCCCTCGACTTCGTGGCCGGACGGCGCGACGCGATCCGGCGTGCCGAGACGCTCGATCGGCTGTTTCCGCGCGGCGCCGCGAGCCCGGCGATCGCGCGGTCGTTGAAAGCGCCGCTCTATCCCTACCAGGCCGAGGGCGCACTGTTTGCCGTGCGCGCCGGACGCGCGCTGATTGCCGACGACATGGGCCTCGGCAAGACCATTCAGGCGATCGCCGCGATGGAAATCCTGGTGCGGCACTTCGGCGTGTCGCGGACCCTCGTGGTTTGTCCAGCATCGCTCAAGTATCAGTGGCAGAGCGAGATCGCGCGCTTCTGCGGCCGCGAGGCGCGCGTGATCGCTGGCAACCGGACGCATCGACGGAGGGATTTTGCCGAGGAAGACTTTTGCAAGATCACCAACTACGAGAAGCTGCAGCCCGACCTCGAGCTCGTCGCCGATTGGGCGCCGGAGCTCGTGATCGTCGACGAGGCGCAGCGTATCAAGAACTGGAATACCGTTGCGGCGCGGGCGCTGAAGCGCGTCGACAGCCCCTATGCTCTCGTGCTGACCGGCACGCCGCTCGAGAACAAGCTGGAGGAGCTGATCTCCATCGTCCAGTTCGTCGACCAGCATCGGCTGGGACCGACCTGGAAGCTGCTGCACGAACATCAGCAGAAGGACGAAGGCGGAAGGGTCACCGGATACAAGGGGCTGGACAGGATCGGCCAGACCCTGGCGCCGATAATGATCCGCCGCCGCAAGTCCGAGGTGCTGACCCAGCTTCCCGGCAGGCGCGACCAGACCGTGCTGGTGCCGATGACCGAGGCGCAGATGGACCTTCACCAGCAGAACGCCGACGTCGTAGCCAAGATCGTGCAGCGTTGGCGCCGCACGAAGTTCCTGTCCGATACCGATCGCCGGCGACTGACCTGCGCGCTGCAGAACATGCGCATGTCGTGCAACAGCACATACCTGCTCGACCAGGAGACCGACCATGGCGTCAAGGCCGACGAGTTGGCGGCGCTGCTCGACGACATGCTCGCGCAGCCTGAAACCGAGGTCGTGGTGTTCAGCCAATGGATGCGCACCCACCACATCGTCATCCGGCGGCTCGACCAGCGCGGCATCGGCTATGTCAGCGTCCATGGCGACGTGGCTTCGGACAAGCGTCCGGCGCTGGTGCAGCGCTTCCGCGACGATCCCGATTGCCGCGTCTTCCTGTCGACCGATGCTGGCGCCACCGGCCTCAACCTGCAGCATGCTTCGGTCCTCGTGAACATGGACCTGCCATGGAGCCCGGCGGTCCTCGAGCAGCGCATCGCGCGCATCCACCGCATGGGACAGACGCGACCGGTCCAGATCGTCAACTTCGTCGCCAAGGGCACCATCGAGGAGGGCATGCAGTCGGTGCTCAGCTTCAAGCGGTCGCTGTCGGCGGGCATACTCGATGGCGGCCTGGGCGAGGTCGCGCTCGGCGGCTCGCGCCTCACGCGCTTCATGAAGGAGGTCGAAAGCGTCACCGGCCGTATCGAGGAAAGCGAAGCGATCACGCCGGCCGAGGAGGCGGCAGGCTCAGGCGATGCAGCGTCGGAAGTCTCCGGCGCTGCCGCAGACGGAGGGGTGGACACGCCACGCGACGGCAGCGCCGATCCCTGGGCGGTGCTGCTGCAGGTCGGCTCGCAGCTCGTCTCGGCGCTCGCCTCGTCCAGCCCGGCTTCCGGAGCGCGGCATCCCTGGATCGAGCGCGACCCCACGACCGGCGCGAGCAGCCTCAAGATTCCGCTGCCGCCGCCGGACGCGGCGCGAAAGCTGGCCGATGCGCGGTCCGGACTTGCCGGCCTGTTGCGCGGCGGGAACGCCGGCATCTGACTTATGCTCTTCCGGATCGCGCGCTCATGATCATGAGCGCGCGGGACGCGCGGTCCGGAAGACGATGAAGCGGCCTGATTAGCGAGTCTCCAGGTCCGCCAATAGCGTTGCGGCCAGCGCCTCCTCGGCGACGGCGATTCCCTGTTCGCGCATGGCGCCAGCCAACCCGTCATCCCAAAGAGCCTCGACGACGTTTTCATCGAGGCGCTGTGCAAGGCCGGTCGCGGCCCGAACGGCCGCGAGATAATCCGTCCCATTGAAGCGCCATGGCACCGCGTTGTGCTCGCGCATCACATGGTTGCCGATGCGCAGCCCCGGCCAATCGAAGTCTCCATGGTAGCAAAGCCGTGCCTCGGCGAGTGTGAGCTGGGCCAGCAGGGTGCGCTGGGCGGCGCCCGGCATGCCGTCGGTGCAGACCATCGGCGCGCAATCGCGTCCCCAGCGGTCGGCTGCAATGGCGACCAGGTTGGGATTCTCGCACACGAAGACCTGGCGCCCGGCGACGTCCCAGGAAGGCGGCGAGCGCAACAACGATCGCAGCGAAAGGTAGCAAGGCTCGCCGATGCGCCCACCGCTGCCGTCGGCCGACCTGATCGGCAGGTTCAAGTGCAGGGCCGGTCGCGCAAGCTGGTTGACGAGAACGCCGGCTCTCGCCCAGGTATCGCGGGCGCGTTCTGCGCTGCTGAGCAGCGGTGGCTGGCCGTCGTCGGGCTCGTCCTCGCGCTCCCGATGCGGCTCGCCATGCCTACGCCAAGCCGCAAGCACCAGCGTCGCCACGGGCTGTCTGTTGTCGAGGGCATGGGCATCGCCCAGGACGCTCGCGGACAGCTGCGAACGCGCGGTTCCTTTCGCGGGCAGGTGGCGCAACACCGCTTCGGCGGAGCGGCACAGATCGCTTGCCCGCACGGCATCCTGCCGGGAGAGGCGCTTGAGCAGGCCCATACCCGCCGGCACCCGCAGCAGGCCGAGCAGATCGGGATGAGTGCAGCCATCGACGACAGCCGACCAGAGTGCTTCCAGCCTGAGGCTCGCCGTGGCGAGATGGGTCATCGGACCATCGAGCCGTTCGAGCGCGTCGCGCAGCGAGGTGGCGACGCCGGAGCGGCGCAGATTGCCGTCGAGCAGTTCGAGGTCGAATTGCAGAGACCTGGTGTAGCGCTGCGGACGCCCCAGCAGCGCTGCCAGGGCCGCATGTTCTTCTGCGGTGAGTCCATCCACGCGGATCAGCCCGACGGCGCGATCGAGCGGCGCTCGCTCGAAACGCTGCCGCAGGCGCTTGCGCAGCAGGGCGAGATGCTCGCCGCCGAGCAGCCGCTGCAAGCGGTCGTCGAGCGGCGCGCTCATGCCGGCGAGAATCGGCGATCCGGATCGGCGTCGCGCACCCTGGCCCGGCCATCCCAGGTCCAGCGCGAGACGAAGACGGCATCGATGCCTTCCTGCCGCTGGAGCTGACAGATGGCCACGCCGGGCAGCTCGGCGTAGCAGGCCCACTCGCGCTCGCTGGTGATGACGAAGTCGAGATCGAACTCGCGGATCAGGCCCATGCAGTGGGCGCGCGCCGCGTCGTCGATTCCGGCGAAGGCTTCGTCGAGCAGGATCAAGCGCGGCGCCAGGGCGTAGCTGCCTTGGGTGTAGAAGCTGGCGACCGCAGCGAACAGTGGGACCGTCAGGCCGAGCGCCCGTTCTCCGCTCGAAGCCGGACCGGACAGCTTGCGCCACTGTCCGTCCTGCCAGCGTTCGACGCGGAAGCGATGCCAGCGGCGATAGTCGAGGGCTCGGGCAAGTTGTTCGAGCAGGCTGCCGCCGTCTCTTCCTGCGCTCGAATCGGCGCGTTCGCGCTCCATGGCGATGCGTCGTTGCAGCATCGTTCCGACGACGCTTCGGTCGTCGGCCGACCAGAGATCGGCGCTGGTGTTCAGCAATCGCTTGCGCGCCACATCGAGGCCAAGGGGGGCGCCTTCCTCTTCGGCCAAGGGCTGCCACAGAAGCCGATAGCGGACGCCGGTCGAGGTCGGCCGCTTGTGCAGCTCCTTGTTGATGGCATCGAGCTGTCTTTCCGCTCCCATCAGCAGGCGCTGGATTTCGGCTGCGATCTCGGCCTGCAGATGGTTCTCCAGCACGGCTCGTTCATTGGCCGTCAGCAGCTCGGAACGCTGGGCGATCTCGTCGGCGAGGCGTGCGGCGAGGCGATCCGGGCGTTCGGCGTGGTTCTGATAGATGATATTGACCACGAGGCCCCAGTCGGTGGTCTCGGCCGGCGCCTGATGGCCGAGGGCGCTCAGCGCGCGCTGCAGCTCCGTCAGCTCCTCGTTGACCTGCCGTTGCACCCGGGTCCAGGCGTCGTCGTCGTCCCCGAGGTCCGACAGGAATTGCTCGATGCGGCGCGCCAGCGTGAGGGCCGGATCGATCGTCCAAGGCGTGGCGGTATCCGGCAGCTCGATATGCGGCAATGCCGATGACAGCAGGCCGGTCATCGCGAACTGTTGCAATCGCTGGATTGTCTGGGCACGCGCCGCTGTGCGCTCGTGCAGAGCGGCTTCCGCGGTCTCGGCCCGTGTACCGGTGACGGCGCGCGCCACGCTCGACGTGCGCAGGGCTTCGTCGGCGCGCTTCACGTCGCTTTCCGAGACTTCAACGGCAAGACGGGCCTCGGCCAGCTTGCGTTGCAAATCCTCGACCTTGGCGCCGACCGCCTCGCGCAGCGTCTCGTGCCGGGCTGCCGCCTGCTCCGCGTCGTCGCGCGCGGTCGCGAGCCGTGCTGCGGCCTTTGCCGCATCGTCGCGCGCCTGGTCCTCGAGCAGGCGCTGCCGCTGCAGCTCGGGCAGCGCGAGGCGCAGCTCGTGGATCGCCCTGACGAGTCGGGCCGACCCGTCGCGGTAACGGTCCAGCGCCGCTTCGACAGCCGGCAGCGCCGCCGGCGATTCGGGCAGGCGAAGGTCGGATGCGTCCACGGCAAGTCGTTCCCGTGCGGCCTTCAGGGCGTTCATCGCCTCGGCGCAGCGCAGGTCGGCCTCGGCCAGCCTTTCGCGGGCGCGCTGCACGTCGCGGGCGCAGGCGACGGCCATCGCATGGGCCGCTCGCAGGGCCTCGTCGGTGGGAGCCTGGCGCCATTCCTCGTCGGCTTGGCGGCGCTCCTGCGCGAGCCGATCGGCTGCGGCCTGCAGTTCCGCGAGCTCCTCCGCCAGGCGCTCCAGGCGCTCCGCGATCTCGGCGAGCCGTCGCTGACGCGCAGTCGCGCGGGCCGTGTGGCCGATATACGTCGCCACCGGCTTGGCCCAGGCTCCCGACAAGGCGCCGAGGCGAAACCGCCCGTCGAGCCCGATCCAGGCTTCGCTGTCGGCGACATCGTCGTCGGCGCAAGCGATTCCCGACAGCATCTGCTCGACCGTGCGGCGCGCGACCGCGACGCCCTCGGCCACGTCCGCCTGCAGCCAGTTCGCAAGCGAGAGGGAAAGCGGCCGCCGCTCGATCAGTTGCGTGTCGTGCAGCAGCGATCCGCCGTCGCCGGTCTGCAGCCGGCCGTCGGGGGTGACCCAGGCATCGAGGAGACCCGCCGCCTCGAGAGCGGCTTCGAGCAGGGCGCGCTGCGGCGTCTGCACCTTGTCGCGGAAATCGACCAGCTGCCAGAACGGTGCTCCCGGGCGTCCGCTGCGCACATCCGTGCCACGCGTGTAGGGTGTCGGTGGCGCCAGGGAAATGCCGGCTTCGAGGCGCGTGCGTTCCTCTTCGAGGACGCGCTGCTCTTCCTCCAATGTCCGGCGCTGTCCGTCGAGCGCTGCGGCGCGTTCCGCGAAGCGCAGGTTTGCGCGCTGCTGTGCCGCCTGCAGCACGAGTCGAGCGGGATTGTCGCCCAGCAACGTCGCCACCCATTCGGCCAGAGCCGCGAGAGCTGCTGAGCCTTGGTCGGGCTCGATGACCAATTGATCGAGGGCGGCGCAGTGGCGTTCCCAGCCCGCCACCAGCGCCTCGCCCTGCTGCTCGACCTCGGCATCGGCGCCCGCGCGCTGTTGCGCCGCCGCTTCGACCTCGGCGTGCCGTTCGTCCTGGATTTGGCGCCGCTGCGCATGGGTTGCCTCGGCACGCTCCACGTCGGCATGGCGGCGGTGCAGCACGCCAATCTGCTCGCGCCGGCCGCGCACGAGATCTTCGAGCGCGACGCACGCGCTGTCGAAGTCGGCCGGCGACTGCTCGACAAGCGCAGCGGCCTCGATGCTCGCGAGCAGGCTGTCGGCATGCGCCGCGGTAACGCCCGCGGCCTCGGCATGGATCGCGCTTTCCCGGCGTGCGTCAACCACCCGATGCTCGGCATGCCGGGCACGCTCGGCAATGTGACCGGTTTCGCCGATTCTTTGCTTCAATCGTCGATCGGCTTCGTCGGCCGCCTCCGTGGCATCCCACATTGCTCTGCGCCGCGCGACCGCGTCCGCCGCTGCCGTCTCGAGACGGTTGGCATCCTGCATCGTTGGATCGGCGTGCAGCGTATCGAGCCGGGTACGGGCGCTGGTAAGGGCGACGGCGGCATCGCCATGCCGCGCCCGCGCTTGCTCCTCTTCGGCCTGCGCTTCCTGCAGTCGCGTCAGCGCCTCGCCGCGGGTCCGGCTGGCATTGTCGAACTCGGTCTGGGCTTGGCGCAGCGTGCGCGCCTGCCGGCGGCTCTGCGTTCCGGCATACAGGCGATAACGTTGCTCGAACCGTCCCACGGCGCCCGCCAGGGCCTGGTACTCCTCGAGCTGACGGCGGTCCTCCTCGAGCTGGCCGAGCGCTTCGGCCACATCGCCCAGCAGCTCCGAGGCCAGTGGCGGCAGGGCTTCGGTGAGCGCATTCGACAGCGCCGTTTCGTCGGGCTTCTTCGATAGTTGCGGCTGACGAAGCTGGATCAGCGTGTCCATCAACGCGTCGTAGCGCTTGGGTCCGAGACGGAACAGTCGCTCGTCGATGGCGCGGCGATACTGCCCGGCATTGTCGAAGACCTGGCCGCGGCTGCCGATCGCCTCGCGCAGTCGATCCTTCGTGAGCACGACTCGTTGGGCATTCGTCAGCCACAGGTCCCGATTGATGCGCGCACCGTCCGCATCGTCCAGGACGAAGTACCAGCTCTCCACGTGCGGGCGCCCCGCCTTGGCGGACAGGCCGGCGCCCAGCACGAGGTAGTGGGGCCTGCCGGCCTCGTCGAGCCGGCCGAATTCGATCCAGGCGTAGCCGATGCGCCTCTCGTAGTCGCCCAGCAGCAGGTTCCAGGCCATCTTCTTGGCGTTGTCTCCGTCAGGCTCGATGCGCGACGGCTTGAGCTGCGCATCGAACAGGAAGGGCAAGGTCAGCGACAAGACCTTGGACTTTCCGGTGCCGTTGTTGCCGCGCAGCAGCAGATGGCCGTCGCGGAACCAGAACTCCTCGCTGTCGTAGCGGAAGAGCTCCACGAGCCCCATGCGCAGCGGCTGCCAGCGCGTCAGCGTGGGCTCGGGCAACGCCGGCTTTTCGATGACCAGGGGCAGGGCGATCGTGGCGTCGTTCATGCTCGAACGTCCCGGATCTCGGCCTCGCCGAGCGCAAAGCGCGCGAGCGCCGGCCGTGGGCGGACGAAGCCGGCACTACGCTCGATCAGACGCAGCCTCTCGAGCCGCTCGAGCGCGATCGCGGCAAGCTCGCGTTCGGCGCCGGGCTCTCGGGCCGACTTGCGCCAGTAGCGTCCGTAGCGCTCCCTGGCGTCGCGCAGGAACTCGGCGACGTCCTGCTCACGTGCGGCCTGGGCGAAATGCCGCTCGACGCCGTCACCGTCCATCCGGTTGCGTCTCTGGCGATCGGCCAGATACTCCGCCGCCAGCAACGTGACATGGGAATCGGTACCTTCGGAGGGCATGGCCAGATCGGTCAGCAGGCCGGCTTCGTCGACCAACGCCAGGCCCTCGGCCCGTTGTTCGGCAACGAGGCCCGACGCCTCGCAGAGTCGTGTCGCCATCGCGCCGCGCTGATTGAGGAAGTAGCCGCGCGCCTCGGGTGGAAGCTCGTGGACATAGACCACGGGATCGTCGAGAAGCCGGCGCGCGATGCGATGACGCAGCGCCGTGCGGCGGCCCTCGTCGCTGTCGGCCACGTGCTCCTCGACCAGGGCCGCCAGCCTGTCGTCGAGCGACACCGGCGCCTCGTCCGCCTTCCAGGTCGAGGGGCCGCGTACCGAAGCCAATAGACCGGCGAGCGCGCGTCGCTGGACGTCGTAAAGCGCATCGGCCTGTTCGGCGACGCCGCCGGCCTGCACGAAGGCTTCTTCGTCGCCGGCTACGCGTTGCAGCACGCGCAGATCGAGCAGCGTTCGGCATACCGCCACCAGCTCTCGCCGCTCATGCTGTGCCGCGAGGGTGAAGGTGAAGCCGAGCGAGGCTAGCTCCGGCTCCGCCGCGAGGTGGAGCAGTCGTTCACCCAGCAGCCGCAGCGTGATCTGCGGATCGGCCCGCTCGAGCACGGCGCACGCCAGGCACAGCAGCACATAGCGGCGTCGATCGTAGTCGGGCAGGCCGCGCGTCGCATCGCCGAGATCCGCCGGCCTCTTGTAGAGGCGCGCGCCGTCGCGCTCGACATGGAGAAGCCAACCGGTTTCCCGCGCAAACCAGTCGCGCAGCCGCTCGGCATGACGGCGTACGGCCGCGAAGTCCTCGTGCGCGGCGTCCATCAGCGGCGTCATCAGCAGGGCACGCAGCGCGGCCTGCATCTCCTCGCGCTGCAGACGCTGCTGGTGCTCGCCGATGCCGCGGCCCCCAATGCCGAGGGTCTCGTTTTCGCGATGCGCGCTCATCGGCCGTCCTGTACGGAGGAGATGGTGACCAGATGATCGCGGCCGGCGAAGATGCCGCGCGGCGTACGGATCTCGGCGCGCGTTTCCGCGCCCAGGGGCTCGAGGTGGACGTGAAGCAGCCCGTCGCCGGTGTGCCGCGTCACCGGGACGTCCGGCCCGCCCTGTTCGCCGAGCGCCTCGCCGAGGAGGCCCAGGAACAGGCCGAAGGCGTGCACATCGAGCTCGCCCAGCTCGGAAAGCCGCGTCGGCCGGCCGGTGGCCAGCCGCCTGCGCGCCGCCTCGACCTGTCGGGTCTGCTCGGCGATCTGCATTGCCAGGAACGCGCGGGCCTCGCTGCGGTCACGCACGCGCGGCAGCGGCCCGCGTGGCGCTGCCTCGCCGTATTCGCGCAGGCGCGGATGTATCCGCAACGGCGGTGCGTCGATCCATGACGTGCTGGCGGGCAGCTCCGCATCGGCGTCCGCGTTGAGCGAGAAATGCCGCGCCGGATGGAGTGCGAAGGAGGCCCGTGCGAGCCGGTGAGCATCGCCGTCGCTTTCGCACGCGGCGAACCATCGGGCCAACACACGGAAATCGGCGGAGCGGTCGCTCCGTCCGCTGCGCCGCTCGTTGAGGGCGGCGATCGCGGCCAGGAGCTGGGGGATCGCCGACCGCGCCCGTGCCCGCAGCAACTCGGCCTGCGGCGGCTCGTGACCGGTGCTGAGAAACCAGCCGCGCAGGCCTTTCCAGCGCTCGCGCCACGACTGCAGATGGCGCGCGCGGGCATCCGCCCGATCCTGGCCGTCGCCTGGGGCTGCATCGCGCGCTTCGCGTTCCGCCACCTGCGCCAGCATGGCGTCGATGTTGGCTTCCAGGGCGACGATGAGCCGGGCAATGGTATCGGAGCGCCGTACCAGGTCGCCCATGAACCGCTCGAGATAGTCGATCAGCCGGCGCTTGTAGCTCGCGACCGCGCTCGCCTCGGCTTGCTGCAGCTCGATACTGCGGGCGACGCCGGCCATGAAAGCCTGCGCATTCTCGGCAAGGCTTTCGAAGACGCGAACGAGGTCGCGCAGCGTCTCGTGGATCTTGGCCGCATCGGATTCGCTGCTTCCGGCCAGCGCCTGCAGAGCCTGAAGCCGGCTCGCGATGTCCTCGAGGGCGACGGTCTGCAACTCGGCCCGGCGCTGCAAGGTGCTCATGAAGGTGGCGAGCGCGGCCTCGACCGCTTCGCCGCCCTGTGACAACCGATAGAGAAAGCGGGCTCGATAGTAGTCGGCGAGACTGGAAACCCGCGCCATGTCGGGCTGTGATTCGAGGTTGCCCCAGTCCGTGAGCTGGGCAAGCGCTGCGTTGACGTCCTCGATGCGGGGAGGGCTGCCCTGCCATTGGGCCTCGCCGAGCACCTCGTCCGGACGCAGCTGCAGCCGGTATTGCCGCTTCGCCGCGGCGAAGACGTCCATGATGCAGCGGTAGAATTCGGCCTTCTCGGCACTGACATGCCGGAACAGGTCGGCGGCGTTGCTGACGGCGCGCAAGGGGTGGCTCCGCGTCTCGACTGCTGGCGTTTTCACTTTGTTCCTGCTGGTCGTCAAGCGGCCATTCGACGGGCATGACGGTCCTGGTCAGAATCTTGCACTCTTCTATCGTCAGAGATGAGTCAGTCCGGGAAATGACAGGCGACCGAGCTCTGCATCAGGCGGCGCGGCGCCGGCTCCTCGCGTGCGCAGAGAGCGGTGGCCTTGGGGCAGCGTGTACGAAAGCGGCAGCCCGAGGGAAGGTTGCCCGGATCGGGCGGCTCGCCCTGCAGCCAGAAGTCCCGCGTGACGCGCGGGCCACCGATCCTGGGAATCGCCGCGAGAAGCGAGCGGGTATAGGGGTGCCGCGGCCGCTCGAAGATCTCCTCGGTCGGTCCGGTCTCGACGATGCGGCCGAGATACATCACCGCGACACGGCTGCACATCGTGCGCACGACGGCGAGGTCGTGGCTGATCAGCATGTAGGTGAGCGCGAAGGTTTTACGCAGGCTGCGGAACAGCGACAGCACGGTCGCCTGGACCGAGACGTCGAGGCCCGAGGTCGGCTCGTCGAGGATGACGACCTTGGGATGCAGGGTGAGGATCCGCGCCAGGCCGACCCGCCGCTGCTGGCCGCCCGAGATCTCGTGCGGATAGAGATCGAGATGCGTGTCGGGCAGTCCGACCGCCTCGAGGATGCTGCGGATGCGCTGCTCGCGCGCCGTCGCGTCGAGATCGCTGTGGATCACCAGCGGCTCGTGCAGCGAACGGCCGATCTTCCAGCGCGGGTCCAGCGACGCGCCCGGATCCTGGTAGGCGTATTGCAGGCTTTTGCGCACGGCGCGGCGGGCCGCCGGCGGCAGGCGGTCGATCTGTTTTCCCTCGAACCAGATCTCGCCGGCGTCGGGCTGGTTGATGCCCATGATGGTCTTGCCGAGCGTGGACTTGCCGCAGCCCGACTCGCCCACCAGCCCGAAGACCTCGCCCGGCATCAGCTCGAACGACACGCCGTCGACCGCCTTGATCGAGCCGACCCGTCGATTGAACGGACCGAGCACCGCGAAGTGCACCTGCAGATCACGCACGCTCAGGATCGGGGGCGGGATCGCGGCGCTCATGTGGCCTCGCGATGCGGGTGATAGCAGCGCACCCAATGGCCAGCATCGAGCTGGTCGACGGGCGGGCGCGCCTCGCGGCACGGCGCGTCGGCACGCTCGCACCTCGGGTGGAAGCGACAGCCGCCGGGCAGCGCGATCAATCTCGGCACTTCGCCGGGAATGCCGCTCGCCGTGCCGTCGGCGCCGGGCAGGCTTGCCAGAAGCTTCGTCGTGTAGGGATGGGCCGGCGAGGCGAAGAAGCGATCGACCGGCGCGGATTCGACGTCCTGTCCGGCATACATGACGTTGACGGCATCGCAGATCTCGTAGGCCGCGCCGAGATCGTGCGTGGTCAGCAGCACGGCGACGTTGCGTTCGGTCGCGAGGCGCCGGATCAGGCCGAGGATCTGCGCCTGGATGGTGACGTCGAGCGCCGTGGTCGGCTCGTCGGCGATCACGAGGTCGGGCCCGGGCAGCAGCGCCATCGCGATCATCAGCCGCTGGCGCTGGCCGCCGGACAGCTCGTGCGGATATTTGCGCAGGAGCTGCTTCGGTCGCGGCAGCTGCACGGCATCGAGCAGTTCCAGCACGGCGTCGACATCGGCGCGCCTGCGGTCGGAGGGGTAGCGCGACACGACCGCCGGCAGCCAGCCGCTGCCGGGCGGCTCGGCGGCGCGCGGCGACTTCCATTTCAGGATCTCCATGATCTGGTCGCCGACCGTGAAGACCGGGTTGAAGCTGGTGAACGGATCCTGCGGCACGAAGGTGATGGCGCGGCCGCGCACTGTCCGATTGACGACCGCGGGATCGGCCGTCAGCAGGTCTTTGCCGCGGAACAACACCCGCCCGCCGGTGATCGTGGTCTGCTCGCGCGGCAGCACGCCCAGGATGGCGCGGGCCAGCGTGGTCTTGCCGCAGCCGCTTTCGCCGACCAGGCCCAGCACGCGGCCGCGCTCGATCGACAGGCTGACTCGGTCGAGGACCGAGGCGAAACCGGCCTCGGTCGCAAACCCCAGCGACAGCTCTTCGACCGACAGGAGCGCCGTCACTTTGCGCCGGCCCCCCGCCTGATGCGTGGATCGAGGAAGTCGCGCAGCCCGTCGCCCAGCAGGTTGAAGCCCATGACGACCATGAAGATCGCGATGCCGGGCGCGGTGGCGTACCACCACGCCTCGGGCAGGAATTCGCGCGATTCGGCGATCATGCGGCCCCATTCGGGCGTCGGCGGCGGCGCGCCGAGCCCCAGGAATCCCAGCGCCGCCGCCGTCAGGATGGTGGCGCCCATGCCGATCGAGGTGCGCACGATGATGGCCGACGCGATGTTGGGCAGCACGTGCAGGGTCATGATGCGCAGCGGCGAGGCGCCGAGCGCGATCGCCGATTCGATGAAGACCTCGTTCTTCAGCGAGCGCGTTTCGGCGAACACCAGGCGGGCCCAGAACGGCCAGTAGGTGACGCTGAGCGCCAGGATCACGTTCTCGATCGAGGGCCCCAGCGTCTGGGCGATGGCGATGGCCAGCACGATCTGCGGCACCGCCAGGAAGATGTCGGAGACGCGCATCAGGAGATTGCTGGGCCAGCCGCCGTAATAGCCGGCCAGGAGGCCGATCGGCACGCCGACCACGACGGCCGATCCGACGGCGACGAAGGCGATGGTGATCGTGATGCGGGCGCCGAACATGATGCGGCTCAAGAGGTCGCTGCCCATGCGGTCGGTGCCCAGCAGGTTCACCGCATCGGGCGCGCGCAGGCGATTGGCGGTATGGAACTCCGAGACGTCGCCGGGAAACGGCGCCAGGATCGGGGCGAAGACGGCCACGAGGACCAGCAGGACGAGCAGGGCGATGCCCAGCGCCGCGGCGCGATCCTTGCCGAATCGGCTGAGCTCCCGCCGCCAGCCGGGCGTCATCGCGCGCCTCGCGGGTCGATGAAGGAATGCACGATGTCGACCAGGAGGTTGACGATCACGATCAGGGCGCCGATCCAGATCGTGAAACCGATGATCGCCTTGTGGTCGGACTGCAGGATCGACTGCACGGCGAAGGTGCCGATGCCGGGCCAGTCGAACACCGTCTCGACGACGACCGCGTTGGTCACCAGGACGCCGAAGATCAGGCCGATCTGGGTGACGGTCGAGATCAGCGCGTTGCGCAGCACGTATTTCCACACGATCAGGCCCGGCGGCATGCCCATGGCGCGCTGGTAGAGCACGTAGTTGCTGTTGATGACGTCGAGCACGCCGGCGCGGGTGAAGCGCACGATCGTGGCCGCCGCCGGCAGCGCCAATGTCAGGGCGGGCAGGGCGATGTGGGAGAGGGCGCTGTGCAAGGACTCCATGTCCCAGTCGAGCAGCGAATCGACGATCATGAACCCGGTCACGGGCGTCGGCCCGAAGCCGTCGATGCGGCCGTTGAGCGGCGCCGTGCCGAGCTTCATGGCGAACAGGAACTGCAGCAGCATCGCCAGCCAGAAGGCGGCGATGGCGAGGCCGGAGACGCTCAGCACCCGCACGACATGGTCCCACAGGGAGTTGCGCTTCAGCGCCGACACCACGCCCAGCGGGATGCCGAGCGCGATCGACAGCACGATGGCGACCAGCGTCAGTTCCAGGGTGGCGGGCAGGCGCTGCGCCAGGTCCTCCGAGATCGGACGCTGGCTGTAGATGCTGGTGCCGAGGTTGCCGGTGACGATGTCGTGGAAATGCCGCAGGAGCTGGACGCCGAGCGGCTGGTCGTAGCCCAGCTTGACGCGCATCGCCTCGATCTGCGCCGGCGTGGCGTTCTCGCCCAGGAGAACCTTCACCGGATCGGTCGGGATGACGTTGGAGATCAGGAAGACGATCACGACCAGCCCGGCCAAGGTCGGCACGAACCAGGCCAGTCGCGAAACGATCATCTCCAGACGGCGCATTCAGACTCTTCCTCTTCCGGACCGCGAGCCTCCGGCTCGCTCATGCTCATGAGCGAGCCGGAGGCTCGCGGTCCGCAAGACCATGACTACTTGTAATGCGCCCAACGCATGTCCTGGCCGCTGCCGATCGGGCTGAAGCGGATGCCGGTGACGTTGGCGGCGTAGGGGCCGTACCATCGCGTGTTGTAGACATAGATGCCGAAGGCCTGCTCGGTCGCCTTGGTGGCCGCCTTCTCGTAGAGCGCGCGGCGCTTCTCCTGGTCGCTGATCGCCAGCGCCTCGTCGAGCCACTTGTCCATCTCGGGATCCTTGACGTACGAGGTGTTGCGCGTGCCGATGAAGCGCGAGGCGTACATCTCGCCGCCCCAGTTGTTGGGATCGACGTAGTAGGTGCTCTTCCACAGCGGCACCATGTCGTAGTTCTTGTCGCGGTCCTGCATGCGGCTCTGGATGACCGGCCAGGGCGCGGATTCGATCTTGATGTCGATGCCGATCTTCTTGGCCCCGTTCTGCAGCAGGGTCGCGGCCTGCTCGGTCTCGCTGAAGCCGGCCAGCGTGCCGATGGTGATCGGCCGTATCGGCTCCTTCACCAGCGCCAGCTCCGCCTTGGCCTTCTCCAGATCGTAGGTGTAGCCCTTGAGATCCTTGGGCGAGCCCCAGAGATTGTTCGGGTTGGGCCCGGCGTTGCGCGCGACCGCGCCCTTCAGGATGTCCTTGACGAAGCCGTCATAGTCGAAGGCATAGGCGAGCGCCCGGCGGAAATGCACGTCGTTCATCGGCGCGCGGCCGTTGTGGATGTTGAAGTAGAAGACGCGCATCGATTCCTGCTCGAGGATCTGCACATTCTTCGCTTCCTTCAGCCGCAGGATCTGGTCGTAGGGCAGATATCCGTCGGTGCCCTGGATGTCGCCCTTGATCAGCCCCTGGACGCGCGTGTTGGTCTCCAGCACGGTGCGGAACTCGATCTCGTCGAACGACTTCGGCCCCCAGCCCGCGAAATGCTCCTTGAACCGTTCGCCGACGAAGCCGATCGCCGGATCGTAGCGCTTGAGCTTGTAGGAGCCGGTGCTGGCGACGTTCCTGGCGAGCCACGCCTGGCCCCAGTCGCCGTCCTTCTCGTTCTTCTTCACCAGCTTGGAATTGACGATCAGGATTTCCGGCACGGTCGATATGAAGATCGCCGACGGCTCCTTCAGGGTGAACACGACCGTGTACTTGTCGGGCGCCTTGGTGCTGCCCGGATCGATGATGGGCAGGAAGAGCGACGATGCGCCCTTCTTCGTCGCCAGCATGCGCTCGATGCTGTAGAGCACGTCGTCGGCGGTCATTTCGCTGCCGTCGTGGAACTTCACGCCGTGGCGCAGCTTGAACGTCCAGGTCTTGCCGTCGTCCGAGGCCGTGTAGCTTTCTGCCAGCCAGGGGATCATCTTCGGCGGGTTGTCGACCCAGCGAAGCAGCCCGTCGTAGAAGTTGATGCGGGATGCGGCGCGCCCGACGTCGAAGACGACGTGCGGGTCGAGGTTGTCGTAGCCGCTGTTGTTGGCGTGGACGTACTTGCCCTGCGCCCAGGCGCCGCCTGCACTGATGAACGATGCCGCCGCGGCGACCGCGGCCAGCGCTGCCCCAATTGTCCGTCTCATCTTCTGCCTCCTCTCTTTTCGTTCAGCTCCCCTGCTTGACGCTACCTCCGCTCATGTTCCTCTCCCCCGTTAGGGGAGAGGCTAGGAGAGGGGGCTTCGACAGCTCGTGCAACCCCCTCTCCCAACCTCTCCCCCTAACGGGGGAGAGGAGCATGAACGAGGTGTCCGCTCTCTACTTCCTTGACATGGCGCACGACGTCGGCGTGCGTCGCGAACCATATGCCGGTGTGCATCCGGATGTGCTGGATCAGCTCCTCCAGGATCATCATGCGCGAGCGGTGGCCGATGATGTGCGGGTGCATCGTGAGCTGGAACAGCCCGCCCTCGGCATAGGCCACGTCGAACTCGCGGCGGAAGATCTCCAGCACCGCCGACGGCGGCGTGTAGGGCCTGAGCGATGCGAAGCGGTTCATGTTGAAGTAGACCGCGTCGTCGCGGATCCATTCGACCGGCAGCTCGACGACGCCGGTCGGCTGGCCGTCGAGCAGCAGCTCGTAGCAGTCGTCGTCTGCCATCAGCGAGGAATCGTAGAGCAGGCCCATGTCGCGGGTGATGGCGAGCGTGTTGGGCGAGAAGTCCCAGGACGGCGTGCGGATGCCGACCGGACGCTGACCAGAAATCTTCTCCAGCATGTCGGCGGCGCGCATCTGCAGGTCGCGCTCCGAGGCCTCGGGCAGGATCGAGTTGCGCTCGTGGATCCAGCCGTGGATGCCGATCTCGTGGCCCTCGGCAGTGACGCGGCGCTGCTCGTCGGCATGCAGCATGGCGGAGACCGCCGGCACGTAGAAGGTCGCCGGCACGGCGTACTTCTGCAGCAGCGCCAGGATGCGCGGGATGCCGGCGCGGTTGCCGTACTGGCCCTGGCTCAGGCGCCCGATCGATTCGCCGCCTTCGCGCAGTTCGCCGGTCTCGTGGTCGGAGTCGAACGAGATCGCCACCGCGCAGCGCGCGCCGCCCGGCCACGTCTCGGGCCTGAGCGTGCGGCCGGCGCGCACGCGTTCGACGATGCCGCGCCAGCGTTGCTCGGACCACTGCCAGGGCTGCTCCTGCTCTTCCGGCTTGGGAACGACGGTCGGGCGTGCAGGGGACATCGGTTCCTCCCTATCCGTCATCCCGAGCGAAGCCGCCTGAAGGGCGGCGTAGTCGAGGGACCTTTTTTGTCGATGCATCGACAGAACAGGTCCCTCCACTACACCTCGCTTCGCGAGGCTCCGGTCGGGATGATGGTGATTGGCTCATGAAATCGGACTGCCCGTCACCGGCAATACCTGGCCGGTGATCCACGATGCGTAGGGCGATGCCAGGAACATCACGGCATGGGCGATGTCTTGCGGCTCGCCGAGGCGGCGCATGGCGACGCGCTCGATCATCGCCTTCTGGCCCTCCGGCCCGTAGGACTGCCATTGCCGCTCGTAGTCGGGACTGGTGCGCAGGAAACCCGGCGCCACCGCGTTGACCGTGATGCCGTGCGGCCCGAGCTCGTGCGCGAGCTGGCGCACCAGGCCGAGCTGGGCGGCCTTGGCGGTGGCGTAGGACTGGATGCCGGTCAGGCTGACGCCGAGCCCGGCGCGGCTCGCGATCACGACGATGCGGCCCTTGCCCTTCTGCTTCATGCCCGGCGCCACGGCGCGGCTGGCGAAAAAGGCGCCTTCGACATTGACGGACTGGATCGCCCGCCAGTCGTCGTCGCTCACCTCTTCGAGCGGGCGCTTGACCTGGCCGCGCACGCCGCCCGCGACATGCACCAGCACGTCGACCGCGCCGCAGGCCTGCTCGACCTCGCGCACGAAGCTGTCGACCTGTTTCGATTGCGTGAGGTCGACCGTGCGTGTCTCCAACATGCCGCCGCGCTGCGGCCTGGCGCGCGCCTTCAATGCTGAAAGCTCGGGTTCCAGAAGATCGCAGGCCCACACCCTGGCGCCGCGCTCGACGAAGCCTTCGACGATCCCGCCGCCGATGCCGCGCGCGGCGCCGGTGACGATGACGGCCTGGCTGTCGAAATGGATGTCCATCAGGCGCTCACTCCGCCGCCTGCGCCGGCCGAAGCTGCGGGAATTCGTTGACCGCCAGCTCGAAGGCGCGCCGCACCTCGCTGCCGTCGCCGCGGCGCTGATGCGGCGGCAGCTCCTCCAGCGCGGCGAAGATGCGCTTCTTCATGTAGTGGCGCCAGTTGACGGGCAGGGTGGCCAGCACCTCGGTCAGGGCGGCGTAATTTTCGCCGGTCCACTCGCGCTCGTAGGCCTCGCGCTCGGCGTTGAAGGCGAAGTGGCCCTGCGAGGCGTTTGTCGCCCCAGCGTTCGCTGATAGCCGCGCGCGGCGGGCGGCCGTCGCCGCCTCGTCGATCGCACCGTCGCGGATCACGACGCCATAGTCGTCGTCGGCAGCCTGCACCGAGACCTTGCCCTGCTGCACGTCGAACAGCACCGCCTCGGCATCGCGCTCCCAGGGCGGCCCGAAGCCGCCGCCGCCCGACGACGTCACCAGGATCACGTCGCCCGGATCGAGCGCCACCACGTCGGTGTTGCCGAGATCGACCGCGTCGTTGCTGCCGGGATTGCGCCAGAAGCAGGAGGTGGCGCCCGGCCGGCCGCCGACGCTGCCCCACGAGGAGAAGCGCGTGCGGTCGCGGTTGCGCGCCGTCACCACGGTGTTGGGTGCGAACACCCTGAACTCGAGCTGGCTGGCGAGCCCGCCGCGATGCCGTCCGGCGCCGCCGGAATCGGGCACCAGGCCGTAGCGCAGCACCTTGATCGGCACCTCGGTCTCGTTGATCTCGACCGGCGTGTTCTTGAGGAAGCTCGAATTGGCGCCCGAGCCGTCGGTGCCGTCGCCGCTCGACCAGCCGCCGGCGCCGCCGGTGATCGGGTCGATCGAGGCCATGATGGTGCGGCCGCTCCGGTTGTCGGTCGTCTTGACGTTCATGATGGCGCCGCCGCCGGCCGGCCCGGCCGGCAGCAGCTCGGGCACCGCCGCAGAGAAGGCGCCGATGGTGACGCCCTGCAGGCGGCTGCAGGTCATGCTGCGCATGCCGACGGCGGCGGGGAACTTCGGATTGAGGATCGTGCCCTCGGGGATGACGCAGCGCGCCGGCCGCGTGATGCCGCCGTTCAGGAGGATCGTCGGATCGATGCTGTAGAGGCAGTAGGTGTAGCCCACCATCAGCAGGATGTGGCGCTCGGCGCCGCCGGTGGGCACGTTGAGCGACGATTGTAGCTGGGCGTCGGAGCCGGAGAAGTCGAGGACCGCCTCGTCGCCGCGGATCTTCAGTGTGAGCGCGAGCCGGACGGGCACGCCGCCCGGCGCATCCTCGTCGAGGTAGTCGGAGAAGAAGTAGTCGCCGTCGGGGATGCGGGAGAGCAGGGCGCGCGCCTGCCGTTCGCCGAGATCGAGCAGGTCCTTCACGCCCTGGCGGAACACGTCGACGCCGAACTTGCGCACCATGTCGTGCACCTTGCGCTCGCCGGTGTTCATGGCCGCGATCTGGGCCTGCAGGTCGCCGTAATTCTGCTCGGGCATGCGGACGTTGGTCAGCATCACGTTGAGCAGCGCCTGGTTGAGCTTGCCCGCTTCGTAGAGCTTATTGGGCGGGATGCGGATGCCTTCCTGGTGGACCTCGGTCAGCTGCCGCGACAGCGAGGCCGGCACCGCGCCGCCGACGTCGGTGTTGTGGATGTGGCTGACGGAGAAGGCCACAAGCTCGTCCTGCCAGAAGATCGGTTTCCACATGTGCAGGTCGGGCGTGTGGGTGCACACGAAGCCGCTGTAGGGATCGTTGGTGATGCAGATGTCGCCCGGACGGTAGTCGCCGATCAGGCGGATGGCGTTGGCGTAGTCGAGTCCGATGAACCAGGTGGCGCCGAGGTCGCGCGGGCTGGCGAAGGTCATGCCGTCGGGCGTGGCGAGGCCGGTGGTGAAGTCCTCGGTCTCCTTCACGAAGGTCGAGTGCGCCGTACGGAACAGCGTGAAGGCCATGCTGTCGGCGGCGGCCTGCGCGTGATTGGCGAAGATCTGCAGCGTGACCGGATCGATGCGCATTGCGGATCTCCCTTACTGGCCGAGCGACAGAAGAATGTTGCCGTACGCGTCGACCGCGCCCGTAAAACCTTCCGGAACGCAGATCGTCGTATCTTCCTGCGCCACGACGCAAGGGCTGGCGAGACGATGGCCGTGACCCAGGTCCGCCCGCCGGTAGAGCGGCACCTGGCGCCAGGCACCGTCGAGATACACGTCGATCTGCTTGGCCGGCACGGGCGGGCCCTCGCGGCGCGGCTCGGCGGGGACCTTGGGCTGCGGCGAGCTGCCGACCACCACCATGCGCAGGCTGACCATGTGGATCGGCGTCGCCGGTGAGCTGTGGCCGTACAGGCGGTCGTGCTCGGCGTGGAAGGCCGCCGCGATGCGCTCGATGTCGCCGCCGGCGATCCAGTCGAGCTGCAGCGGCACCTCGATCTCGAACGATTGCCCCAGGTAACGCATGTCGGCGGCAGGCTGCAGCACATACGAGCCGGTGAACTTCTGCTCCTCGGTGATCCAGGCAGAGGCGCGCTTGGCGAGGCGATCGAAGTCGGCCTGGAGGCACGGCAACTCGTCGGCCGACAGCGGATAGTAGGCCGTGCTGATAAAATCGTTCTTCACGTCGGCGACCAGCCCGCCCAGGGCGGACAGCACGCCCGGCGCCGTCGGGACCAGCACCTGGCGCATGCCGAGCTCGCGCGCCAGGAAGCAGCCCAGCATGGGGCCGGCGCCGCCGAACGCCAGCAGGGTGAAGTCGCGCGGGTCGATGCCCTGGCGCGAGGCGAGCTTGCCGACCTCGCGGTACATGCCGGAGACCGCGACCTGGATGATGGCTTCGGCCGCCTGCTCGAGGCCGCGCCCCAGCTTGGTCGCGACCGTGCCGACGGCGGCGCGCGCCTTGTCGACGTCGACGGAGACGGCGTCGTAGCCGATGTTGCCGTGGCCGATGATGCCGCAGGTCGCGAACGCGTCGGTCATGGTGGGGCGCGTGCCGCCGCGGCCGTAGCAGGCGGGGCCGGGCGTCGATCCCGCGCTCTCGGGCCCGACAGTGAGAATGCCGAACGTGCTCACCGCGGCGATCGAGCCGCCGCCGTCGCCGATCGACGTCACCGAAACGGTCGGGATGTAGATCGGGAAGTCGCCGACCATCTCGCCGGTGCCGTAGGTCGGCGTGCCGTCGACGATGATCGCGACGTCGGCCGAGGTTCCGCCGATGTCGAGGCTTAAAACCTTGTCGACACCCGCCTGGCGCGCGACGAAGCCCGCGCCGATGACGCCGGCCGCCGTGCCCGACAGCAGCATCTGCAGGCAGGCCGACTTGCCGAGCTCGGCCGTCATGACGCCGCCGTTCGACTTGGTCACCATGGCCTCGGCGACGACGCCGGCCTGCTTCAGGGCCGCTTGCAGCGCCGTCAGGTAGCGCGCCACCGGCGGCTGCACGTAGCCATGGATCGTGGCGGTGGCCGTGCGCTCGTATTCGCGGATGATCGGCCACACGTCGCTGGAACAGAACACGGGCATCTTGGGCGCCCACTGGCCGATCAGCCGCGCCGCCTCCCGCTCGTGCGCCGGATTGCGATAGGAGTGGAGCAGCCCGAGCACGATCCCTTCGGCCCCGAGCGCGATCGCCCGGTCGAGCGCCTCGCGCAGGCTTTTAGGGTCGAGCGGCTTGTCCACGGTCCCATCCGCCAGCATTCGTTCGCGCACCGGCAGCACGCGCTCGCGCGTGATCAGAGGCTCGGCGCGCGACGACATGAGGTGATACGGGTCGGGCATCTTCAGCCGCGCCAGCTCCAGCACGTCGACGAAGTTCTCCGTCGTGAACAGGCAGAGGCGGATGCCCTTGCGCTGGATCACCGAGTTGATGCCGACGGTGGTGCCGTGCGTGAAATAGCCGATGTCGCCGGGCTGGATGCCGAAGCGGCTGCCGAGCTCGGCCAGCCCGGTGATGACCTCGCGCCCGGGCTCCTGCGGCGTCGACAGGACTTTTAGCGTCGCCAGGCGGCCGGTCGTCTCGTCGAGCGCACAGAAATCCGCGAAGGTCCCACCGATGTCGACGCCGATCCGATAGCTCATCGCCCGAGGTCCCCTTCGTCGTAAAACCTATGCCGCGCGCCTATGACCGAGGCGCTGGCTGATGGTGGCGGCCGCGCGGACGACGCCGGCGATGATCCGCGGCTTGGCGGCCGGATAGCGCGCCGACACCGTGCCCACGTTCAGCGCAGCAACGACCGTACCATCGCCGCCGAACACCGGCGCCGCCGTCGCCGAGCCGCCGAGCACATACTCTTCTTCGACGATGGCGTAGCCGTCGGCCGCCACCCTGGCGAGGATCGCGCGCAGCTTGGCGGGATCGGTCACGGTCCGTGGCGTGTGGGCGCGCAAACGGGTGCGCATCAAATAGGCAGCGGTCGACTTCTTGTCCCAGAAGGCGAGCAGGATGCGGCCCATCCCGGTGCAATAGGCTGTGCGCGGGTTGGGATCGTCGGAATCGTAGCGGATGGCGGCGCGGCTGACCGCTTTGGCGATGACCTTGACGTCGCCGCGCCCGGCGCGGACGCCCAGGAACACGCTCTCGTCGAGCTCGTCGCGCAACTGTTCCATCACCGGGCGGGCGACCGCCGCAAGATGCGCCTCGGGTCCGCCGATCCAGCCCGTCGACCGGCGCAGCTGCTCGTTCAGCTTGTAGCGGTCGGCAGCGTCGCGCTCGACATAGCCGCGCGCCTGCAAGGTGCGCAGCAGGGCGTGCGCGCTGCTCTTGGGCAGCGACAGGACCAGGACGAGGTCCTTCAGAGCCATCGGCTCTTCGCTGCGGGCCAGCAGTTCGAGGATGTCCAAAACCCTGGCGGCGGATTTCACGTTGTCGTTCATGGACATGAACTTCGTTCGTGTAATGAAACGACGTTCGCCGAGGGGCCGGGGGACTGTCAAGTCACCCCCCCGATCGGTTGCCGGCACATGTCACCCGATGTAGCGCCTTGCTATGAGGGCTTCTGCGCGCAAGGCTTCAGCACGATCCATCTTTTCCAGACGTTCCAGCTCGGCAGCCGCGCGTTCGCGCTCCTGGACCTCCGTCAATAAGATGTGACGCACGCGGGACCTGCTCAGAGGCTGCCGTTCCACTTCTGCCGATCCAGTGAGGAAGTCGTGGTGGCCCGATGTTGCGTCGTCCGCTTCGACGGGCGGCGCTTCGGCGTTGTCGATCGCGGCAACAAGCGCTCGGACGACTTTCGTTTCGATGGTGCGCATGTCCTTCATTGCCTTGCGCAAATCGGCACGCAGCCGAGCTTTCATATCGCGCCCCGCATCTTCCGACATACCCGCGTCCTCGTAGTTCCACATTGATCCATATAGTTCCTTATAATATCCTAAATAAGGAACGAATGGGAATATGAGCAATGTCGGATTACCTTGTTACCGTCGAACAGGCGGCCGAGCAGTTGAACCTGCATCCCAAGACCGTGCTCCGGTACATCCGTGACGGGCGGCTGCCGGCAACTCGCATTGGAAAGTCCTATCGAATTTCCCGCGCCAAGCTCGACGCGTTTGCCGGCGTCGCGAGCGGCCAGTCCCAAGCGGCAGCGGATGCGCGGACGACGTGCATCGTCGACATCCCGAACATCTCGGTGGAGGGGGCGCAACGAATGGCAACGCTCCTGCACTCCGCATCGCTGACTGGCGATGCCGAGACGCCGCCGCTGCATCTTGAAACGGCGTTCAACCCGCTCGCCAACAGCATGAAAGTGGTGGTGATCGGCAGTCCGTCCGACGTGGCCAGGCTCCTCGAGATGCTGCAACTGCAGATCAGAGCCCGATCATGAACGAGGTGGTTTATCGAAGCGCTGAAGCCGCCTCGGCGGTGGAGGCGCAGTACAGGCGGGTCCTCGACCATTGGCCGGTTGCAAAAACCGAGCTGCATCTGCCGACACGTCAGGGTTCGACATTCGTCCTGGCGTGCGGACCGGAAAACGCGCCTCCGATCGTGCTGCTTCACGGCTCCCAGGCCAACTCGGCCGGCTGGTTGCCCGATGTTGCGTTGTGGTCGACAAGGTTCAGGCTGTTTGCGGTCGATATGATCGGCGAGCCGGGCTTGAGCGCGCGGGTCAGGCCTGGGCTTGCCGGGGACGCCCATGCCTTGTGGCTCGACGATGTTTTCGAGGGCCTGGGACTATCGCGCGCCGCCCTCGTCGGCACGTCACTCGGCGGATGGCTGGCGCTCGACTACGCCAGCAGAAGACCGGCGGCCGTTCGAGCGCTGGCGTTGATCTGCCCGGCCGGCATCGGCCGGCAGAGGAACTTCCTTCTGAAGGCGCTTCCGCTCCTCCTGCTGGGCTCGTGGGGCAAGCGCAAGATGCGGGAGCTCGTGTTCGGTCCCGCACCCGAGACGCTGCCGGAGGAGCTGCAGCCGATCGCGGACCTGATGGAAAGCGTGGGCCGGGCCATCAAGCCGCGAGTGGTCGGTATTCCGCGACTGACGGACGCCGAACTCGGAAAGCTCGACGTGCCGATCCTGGCGATCGTCGGCGGGCGGGACGTTCTGCTGGACTCGCGGGACACCAGGGAGAGGTTGCAACGCGCCGCCCCGCAAGCCGAGATATGCTTCATCGAAGCGGGCTATCACTTCCTTCCCGACCAGACGTCGCGCGTGATGGATTTTCTGGAGCGGCGTGTCTCATCGCTCCGAGATTGATGTCCTCGGAGCCTCCTGGGATCCTGCATCAGTTCACCTGCAGGATCGCCACTGCGGCCTGGCCGCTTAAAACATCCGTCGCGCGCACCTGCCATTGGCCGGACATGTCGTCGAGAGCAAGCGGCAGATGCCACAAGGTGCCCTCCGGCGGCACGCGCACGGTTCCCGACGCCAGCGGCACGGCCTGGCCCTTCGGACCGACGACATCCAGCCGCATGGCATGAGCCGCGGCTGACGCCGTCCCATCCAGCCCCAGCCGGAAGGTGACCAGATCGCCCAACGCGGCCTGCGCGGGACCGGACAAGGTCGGCGCCGGCAGCGGCGCGGCCGACAATGCCAGCAGCACGGGCTCGATCGGGCCAAGCTGCAGGACGAGCTGGTCGGTGAGCACCGCCGGCGCGTTGTCGCGCAGGGATCGCGCCCAGAGCCGTCCCGGCAGGCGCAGTTCCATCGGCCGCTCGCCTTCCGCCCCATCCTGACGCTGGATGCCTACGATCGTCATGCCGCCGCTGCGGAACAGGCGTATCTCCAGGTCGGCCGCCGGTTGGCCGGCCGCGTCCAGCAGCGCCAGGGGCGGATGCACGCCGGCCTCGGCCAGCAGAGCCGCCATTTCAGCCGGTGGCGCCTTCTCGACCTGCAGGCTCGCGGCGAGGCGCAGGCGCCGGCTGGCAACCAGGTCCGCGAACGGTGCCGCATCCCGCCGGCGGCCGAGCGCATCCCGCTCGCCGGGCGGCACGTCGGCCAGGATGAGGCCGCCCGCCTCGGCAAAACGGCGCACCGCGGCGACCTCCTCATCCGACAGGGCGATGCTGTGCGGGAGCACGAGAAGCCGCATGCCATCCCGAGCGAGTTCGCCCGCCGCGAGCGCTTCCGGCGTGATCCAGCGCGGCTCCGCGCCAAGCCCGACCAAGGCCCGTGCCGCGCGGCGCGTCGCGGCGCGCCAGGGATTGTCCGCCCCTTCCGCTTCCGCGTCGCGCTCCACCCAGGCATCGCCGCCCGGGCGCCGGTCCACAAGCCAGGTCATCCGGAAGCTGGCCTGCGAGTAGAGAATCGCGACCTTTCCCGGCGCAGGTTGCGCCGCGAGCAGCTGCGCGCCCAGGGCGCCGGTCTGCTCGCGCCACAGCGCGGCGAACCGTTCGCCCCGTGGGCCCGGCTGGCCGTCCGCGCGGACGACGCTGCCGTCCTCATCCCAGATGATGGTCCCCCGTACGCCCAGCAGCCAAGCCCGCCACAGGCGATGCTGCTCCGCCGTGCCGGCGCCGAAGCAGGTGACCAGCACCCGCAGATCCGGATTCAAGGAGCGCGCGATCTCGATGGCGTTGCCGCCGTCGTAGATTTCCATCGCGTCGACGGCAGGCGCGAGCTGTCCATAGTCGTAGCCGCCCCAGCCCGGCACCTGGCCTCCCTCGAGGGCGGCAAGGGCCTCCGGATCGCCGCGATGGATGGCGTTCGTGCCGGCGCGTACCGCCCGGGCGAATGCGACGTCCATCCATGCCTTGAACTCCATCCAGGAGGGCACGGCCGCCTCGCTTCTCAGCGCGTCGCGGGTCAGGGCAGGGGTGACGGCCTCCCACGTCGGGAAGTCGGTTCCCCAGGCGCGGTTCAGGGGGGCCAGGCTTCCGTGACGTTCCTTCAGCCACGCCCGCATGCCTTCCAGCGAAGACGGCGAGAGATCGAAGTCCCAGGCCGCGGCGAGATCGGCGATGCCGCTCTCGTCAGCCAGGTTGTGAAAGAGGGGACGATAGGGCGCCTGCGAGCGTGCGGTCTCCGTCAGCCTCACCTCGATACTCGCGAGCCACGCCGGATCGGAGAGGCTGGGCTGGCGATGGAAGACGGTCAGGTCATCCGGATTGCGCCGCTGCCGGGCCTTGGTCTGGTCGAACAGCCAAGTCACCGGGCGCGGCGGCATCCAGCGGTGATAGGGGGCGTAGAAGTCGGTTGCCAGGTTCTCGATGTACCAGCGCAGCCCGGCAACCATCCGCTGTTCCGCGCCGTCCCGGCCGGCCTGCGAGAGGGGCTGCAGCAGCTTGGTCCCGGTGATCCCGAGCCTGCGCAGCCCGGGCAGGTTGGCCGCAGGCTGATCCTGCCACATGATGACTTGGTACTGCGGCCATCCCGGAGGAGGACGGACGAAGAACCTGGCCTCGGCCTGCGTTTCCGCGCCGGACCCGGCCGGCCTGAAGCGGGCCGTGAGTCGATGCGCGGTCGTACGCGCCCGCCGCAGGTCGAGGCGGGCCGCAATCTCCGCCTGCGGCTCCGCCAGCGTGATGCGATGCCGTTCGAGCAGGCGCCCTTCACTGTCGGTCCAGTCCAGCTGCAGCTCGCCAGGGGCCGGCGCATCCGGACGCCAGAGGGCGATGACCGGCCCCGCGGGATCCAGCACCGGCGCGGGGAGTTGGATCTCGTCCGCCACGGCCGGACCTGCCAGCAGGAGCCCTGCTGCGAGGAGCGCGGTCTTCGCGGCCGGTACAGGCAGCCGGATGGCATGGCGCTTCACTGTACTCTCCGCTTCGTGGGCCGCACCGTCGGGATCTCCGGACTGTCTGTCCGCCGAGCCTCGGAGTCGACGCATGCCGCAGGCGCGGATCGATCCTCTTTGGTGTTACCACCACGTCGCAGCCGACAGCCCGGATGTCCGCGGCTAGGGTCGACCGGTACCGCCATCAAAGAGATCAGCCATGCTCTTTCCTTCTCGGTTGGTTGGCCTGGCCGTGCTTCTCCTCGCCCTTCCGGCGGGCGCGCGCACGCTCGAGGTCGGACCCGGCAAGCAATACGCGCAGCCGTCGCAGGCCGCCGCGGCGGCGCAGGATGGGGACCGTGTGGTGATCGCGCCGGGCCAGTACTTCGACTGTGCGGTCTGGCGGCAGAACAACCTGACCGTCGAGGGCGTGTCGGCCAAGGACACCGTGATCACGGACAAGAGCTGTCAGGGCAAGGCCCTGTTCGTCATTCCCGGCAGCAACGTCACCGTGCGCAACCTGACCCTGACCCGTGCCCGCGTGCCGGACGGCAACGGCGCCGGCATCCGCGCCGAAGGCCGCAATCTGCTGGTCGAGAAGGTTCGCTTCATCGACAACCAGAACGGCATCCTGGCCGCCGATCAGCCCCAGGGCGAGATCATCGTGCGTGACAGCGAGTTTCTCCGCAACGGCACCTGCGAGCAGGCTTGCGCCCATGGCATCTATGTCAACCGGCTCGCCCTCCTGCGCATCGAGCGCTCGGCGTTCCGCGAAACGCGCCGGGGTCACCACGTCAAGTCCCGCGCCTATCGAACCGAGATCGTGGATTGCGACATAGGCGACGGCCCCACCGGCACCGCAAGCTATCTGGTCGATGTTCCCAACGGCGGCGCCGTGCTCATCCAGAACAATCGCCTGGAGAAGGGCCCGAACGCCGAGAACCATTCGGCGGCGATCTCGATCGGCGCGGAAGGCGTGGACAGGCCGACACCCGAGATCCGCGTGCAGGGCAACCAGTTCAACGCGGACGGCGCCTATTCCACCGTCTTCGTGGTGAACCTGACGGCAACGCCGGCCATGCTTCGGGACAACCAGCTTCGCGGGCAGGTCAAGCCGTTGCGGGGCGATGGCGAAGTGATGCGGTAGTCCGGCGACGCGGCTGACATGGAGTGGGAAACGCGGAGCGCGCGACGCAGTCGTTGCCGCTCCGGGCCGAGGACGCATTCATCGGACGCTCGGCGCATCGCGCCCTGATGAACCGGTCAAGATGACCGCGACGCCAAAGAGCCGAAAAGGTACGCTTCGTCTCTTTTCCTGAGGCGCAAAATGGCAATGTCAGTCTACCGTCGGGGCCGTGTCGTCATATTGCACATCCCGGTTTGCCTCCTGCTTCTAGGTCTCGGCGCGAGCTCCGCGGCGGCCGACGACAAGGGCCTCGCGCTATTGGACTTTTTCGAGAAGACCTGCGCTCGACGGCCGGCTCTGCCGACGGCTCTCCAGCATCTGGCGAAAGCGGCCGGTTTTGAGAACGAGCGCGGCGATCTCACTCCGGATATGGAGAGCGGCGCCGAGCTCGATCTGGTTTATTTTGCAAAGCTCGAGCGAGGCGGGGCGACCTTCAAGCTGGACGCGTACTTCTCGGGAAGCCGCGGCGCGCCTTCGGTCAGTTGTACGATGGCCGCGAGCGGCGTGGATGGAAAAGACCTCGCTCCAGCGATCGAGGCGGCCGAGAAGGTTGCCTCGCCCGTCATCGAATTCTCGAACGACGGCGTGATCGGCAGGCTGAAATGGACAGTCGGAGGCGCCGATCGGCTGGAAATGGCCTTCCGACGCAACGAACCGCACCGTACGTCCCTGAATTTGACCTACCAAATCCGGAAGCCGTGAAAAGTGGCGGCGGATGATAGGTCATCGGTCGATACTTGCTAGAGGCGACCATTAGGCCGATGCTGTCGGCGAGAGTGGCTTTCCGGAATGCTGACTCCTGCCGGCGTCAACGCGAGGACACCATGGCAAAGCGCCCGATGTATCTGCAGCACGTCAATGTCTACGTCCGTAACGTCGAGCGGTCGAAGAAGTGGTACGAGGAGCTGCTGGGCCTCCACGTCTACGAGTACCGGCCGGGCTGGGCCGCCTTCCTGTCGGCCGATCCGGAGCAGTCGCACGAGGTGGCGCTGATGCAGTTGGGCGACGACGCGCCCCTGCAGGCGAAGGGCCAAGTGGGCCTGAACCACATGGCCTGGCGCCTCGCAAGTCTCGACGACCTCGAGGAGTTCTACGGCAAGCTCAAGGCCGAGGGGCAGCCGATAGAGCGCATCATCGACCACGGCATCTCGCTCGGCATCTACCTGCGCGACCCCGACGGCAACGGCGTCGAGGTGTTCTACGAGATGCCGCGCGCCGAGTGGCCGGTCGACTACAATGTATTCACGCGTGAGAAGACCGGAACCGGTCGCTTCCCGGGTCCCTGGGATGCCGAGATCGGCCGCGGCGGTTCGCAGGCGCGGCAGCCTGCCGCCGCGGAGTAGGTGTCGAAGCCGGGTTCACGAATCCCCAGGTCCGCGACTCCCAAGACAGCCCTACACGGCTTTGGGCCGCTCCAATTCCCCGATCGCGAGCTGCGCCAGGTCATGCAGGACGGAAAGGCCGCTGTTGTCGAAATGACGCGGTTTGATGTCCAGGACGGCGAGCGTGCCGACGCAGCAGCCATTGCGCAGGATGAGCGGATGGCCGGCATAGAAGCGAACGCCGGGAGCGCCCGTCACATAGGGATTGTCGGCAAATCGCTCGTCCAGGAGGGCATCGCTGACGACGAGGGGCTCACGCTGGAATATGGCGTGACCACAAAAGGAATCGTCGCGAAGGACCTCGCGAAGCTCCAGCCCGAAGCTTGACTTGAACCACTCTCGATCGCGATCCATCAAGGCGATGAGCGCGATGGGGACATCGAGCGCCGCGGCGGCGATGCGGGTGATCCGGTCGAAGCGCTCCTCCGGCGCCGTTTGCCACAGTCCAAGCGCCCGGGTGGCTGCAAGGCGCCGCTCTTCATCGTTCGGTTCGGACGGCCGCACCCAGCGGCAGGCCGCGCGCATGAGCCAGGCCCTGATCCGCGCTTTCGCATAGATCGGCGAGTAGGGTTGCACGAGTATATCGGTAAAGGCGTCATCGACGGTGCCGGCATGGGCGCGGTGTTCGCTGGCGCGGTGCTCGCTCGACGTGACCAGCACGATGGGCAGCTCGTCCCCGTCGCGCAGGCGCCTGATCGCATGACAGGCCTCGGCGGCGCGAGCGTCGCCGGTATCCTCGAGCAGCACCAGCATCGGCCCTTCGCGCTCCGCGAGCCCCGGCGCCTCCTCGATGCTGCACAGGTGAACGTGCACTTCATCGGCGCGCAGGAAATCGGAAAGCTCGTCGATGCGCGACGGTTTCGTCAGGGCCACGAGAGCGGACCGGCCGACGAGCGCCGTGACCGGCGGCGATTCAGCCAGGAACCGGGGCTTGGCGGCCGCCACGAACGTCCGTGGCGAGAGGTCTATCTCGTGTCCCTCGGCGGCGGCGAGGATACGCGGCCCCGCCAGGCGCAGGCTGTCCGAGCGCAGCGTGTCGACAATGGCGTCGATCGCGGCGTCGTCGCGGATCGGATCGTGGTGGGTGAGCGCGAGCTGTTCCACCTTCGCGAGTCCGGCAACCGCAACCGCATACTCGATCGTGCTGTGGCCCCAGCCGATCTTGTGTGGGTATTCGCTGGCGAGGTACTGCGCGTCGTGCGCGACCAGGTTGGCGCCTGCCAGGAACTCGGCGTGGCGCCGGTCTTCTCCGAAGATATCGCCGACGCCGGTTGCGAGCCCGTGGAAATGGGGTTCGTGATCGCAGGCATAGACGAACGCGACGTCGTCCGCCTCGAGCCGGTAGCCCAGCGTGAGAGTCGGGTGGTTGAGGTAGCGGGTGGTGACGTCGATGTCGCCGATCCGGAGCCGCCCCTCGACCAGCTCGTGATAGCGGATCGTGGCGCCGAGCTGCTCTATGGCGACGGGAAAGTAGGTGGATTGCATCTGGCCCGCGAGGGTCTGTCGCAAGGTCTGGCCGATGCCGCGCGGCGCGTAGATGTCCCATTCGAAGCCCGGAACGAACAGCGGCGCGAAGAAGGGGATGCCCTGGATGTGGTCCCAATGGGTATGGCTGATCAGGATATGGCCGGATAGCGGCTCGCCGCGCGCCATCAACTCACGCCCGAGAGCTGCGGCTCCGGTGCCCATGTCGAGAATGGCGAGGGTGCCGGACTTCGATCGGACCTCGATACAGGACGTATTCCCGCCATACCGCAGCGTTTGCGGACCAGGCGTGGCGATCGATCCTCGCGTGCCGAAAAAGCGCACTCGCACAGCTTCCCCCGCTGCAAACGCCGGGCCTTCGGGCGCTCCACTATGCGAAAGAATACGTTTTCCGGCCAGTCTTGCCAATATTGCGGTCCGGTGGCCGGCATCGAGGAGAGCGATGCGCCAGTACCCGCTTTCATTGGACGCTGATTCAGGCCGACCCTCACCCTGAGGAGGCCCGCAGGGCCGTCTCGAAGGGTGGGCCACACGACCTTTGTTGCCATCCTTCGAGACGCCGCGCTGCGCGCGGCTCCTCAGGATGAGGTCGTCTGTGAATCAGCGTCCAATGAAAGCAGGTGCTAGTCTTGCGTTGGCGACGGAAGATGGGCGCCCGGCCCGTCGGAAATCGATCGGGCCGCGTTTGTCGCGGAGCAGGAGACACACTATGCCGGCCGTCCATCCGCAGGTGCAGAAAGCGCGCGATCTCATGCCCCTGGTCGCCGCGGCCTCGGACGAAAACGACGAAATCCGGCAGCTCGCCGGGCCGGTCGTCAAGGCGCTGATCGACGGCGGGTTCTTCACCATGCTGAAGACGAAATCCATGGGCGGAATGGAGCTGAAGCCCTCGATCTTCGCCCAGGTGACCGAGGCGCTCGCCATTGCGGACGGATCCACCGGGTGGGTGGTGTGTCAAAGCAACGGTTGCTCGACCACGAGCGCATATCTCCAGCCCGATATTGCCCGGGAGATTTTCGGCAGGCCGGACGGGATCGTCGCCTGGGGACCTCCCGGTTCGCCATATGAGGCCACTCCGGTGGAAGGCGGCTACCGCATCACTGGAAAATGGCGCTTCATGAGCGGCAGTCAGAACGCCACCTGGCTTGGCGCGCATCTGCGGGTGGCGGGCACCAGGGAAACGAAGACCTTCCTCTATCCCAAGTCGAGCGCCACGTTCCACGATATCTGGCACACGCTGGGCCTGCGCGGCACGGCCAGCAACGAGTACTCCGTCGACAATCTGTTCATTCCGCACGAGCGCGCCATCTATCGCGACGATGCGCGCGACCGCCGGAGCGACAGCTCGCTCTACCGTTTCACCAGTACCCAGCTCTATTCGATCGGGTTCGGTGGCGTCGCGCTTGGCATAGCCCGCGGCACGATGGACGCGTTCTTAGGGTTGCCGCGGGAAAAGGTTCGCGGCGGCGCGGGCAAGCCGATGGTGGAGAACAACGTCGTCCAGAGCCACGTGGCGCAGTCCGAGGCCAAGTGGCGGTCCGCGCGCTATTTCCTTCACGCCGCGGCGGACGAGGCGTTCGAGACGATCGAGGAACGCGGCGAGATGGACCTCGATCAACGGACCCGCCTGCGCCTCGCCTCCACCTGGGCCATTCAGTCGTCGCGGGAGATCGTCAACACGCTGTTCCACCACTGCGGATCGTGGGCGGTGTTCGAGGAAAATCCGTTCGAACGCCGTCTGCGCGACATCGACACGGTCGCGCAACAGGGCCAGGGGCGCATCCTGCACTACGAGACGGTCGGTCAGGTCATGCTCGGCGTGGCGCCGGAGAATGTCTTCTGAGCACAATCCATCCGGCGATGCCGGCCTGGATGGGCGCTCGTGAATTGGCGCTCGTGAGAGGGGAGGCGGTGACGGACGACATTCTGGCGCAGCCCTGACCGAGAAGACCTACCACGTAGAAGCCGCCACCACCGCGGCCTTGGCGCGACAGAGCCTGTGCAAAATCTGGCAACTGATGCCGAAGCCCAACGCGCTGACGGTAAGGTGAGAGCTGTCGCCGGATTCTCATGGTCGGTCGCGAAGCAGTCGAGCTAACCTCCTCGATGTTTGGCACGAGTACATGTGTGCACTTGGCGCAAATCGTGGGGGCTCGAAATGACCAGAACGGGTTTGACGTCCGCGGTGCTGTTCACGCTTGTTGCGCTATCGTTCCCGTCCTGCGGCTTCGCAGACGAGCTTGCCGGCGCCGTGCGGCTCGGCGGACAGGCCGTATCCGGAGCAAAGGTGACGCTTTGGCGAACAGCCGGCAAGGCCGCGCCTTCGGTGCTCGCTGAGACATCGGCAGATGAGCGCGGCGCATTCAAGCTGACGTTCCCCAGCGGCCAGCCCGGCAGCGTCCTTTACCTGACGACCAGGTCGGGCCAGGGAAATGCTGTCGCCTTGCTGTCGGTCCTTGGCGAGAAAGCGCCGTCCGATGCTGTTATCAACGAGCTCACGACGGTCGCGTCGGTCTTCACCAATGCGCGGTTCATCAATGGCACCGCGATCAGCGGCAACGAAGTGGGCCTGCGTATTGCGGCGGGCAATGTCCCGAATCTCGTCGATCCGTCGACTGGCACCTGGGGTAAGGTGCTGCTCGATCCGCTCAACAGTTCCCAGACGACGACGCTCGCCAAACTGAACACCCTGGGAAATCTCGTGACCGCGTTCGCGACGTCGTCGGACGACACGTGGCGAGCCGACTTCCTGAAAGCGGCCACCGCATCGGGTGTGTCGGCACCGACAGACTCGCTGGAAGCAATGGCCGGCATTGCGCGCCGTCCCTGGGCCAATGCGGCAACGCTTTTCGCCTTGTTCGAGAAGGCGTATCCGCCGCCGAAGCCCGGCGCGCGACGCCCGGCGCCCGTTCTGCCTTACCTGTTCAATGCGCCGTCGGATTTTGCGCTGTCGCTCTGGTTCGATGGCGGCGGCACGCTCGCGGCGGGAAAGATTTCCATCGACGCAAACGGCAACGTATGGACTGGCGTCAATTGGATGCCCGGCTCGCAATCCGGCGTCGCCGCTAACATCGGCGGCGGCACCGCAAAGTACGCGCCCAACGGAAACGCGCTATCGCCACCCATCACGGGTTTCACCGGCATGGGCCTCGACGGCGTGGGCTGGGGCACCGGCGTGTCGCTCGACAGGGTCTGGATCGGCGGTCTCAATGGCACGATCCTGCTGATGGACCTCGATGGAAAACCCGTCGGCAAGGAAAGCGATTTCCCCATGGCCGGCAAGCTTGGTGGCGTCATGGGAAGCGGCATCGCGGAGAATGGCGATGTGTGGATGGCCGACGGTACCCGCAACCACTTGCTGCTTTTCCCGGGTGGTCGAGTCAGGGACGGACGGATCGTCGAAGTGCCGGGCCTGAAATCGCCTTTCGGCGTCGCGATCGACGAGCAGAACCGGGTGTGGGTCAGCAATGCGCAGTCCAACACCGTGGTCCGGTTTCCTGCCGACGATCCGTCGAAGGCCGAGTCCTTCACCGTCGGCATCAGCCCCCGCGGCATAGCGCTCGATTCCAAGGGCAATCTCTGGGTCGCGAGCAACATGTCACCCGACTTTCCACCGCCGGTGATTCCCGACGGAGTCTCCATCATGGAACAGTTCGAGATCGCCCTTAAGCACATGCTGACGGTGCTGGAAAAGAACCCAACGATGAGGACCGGCGTCCTCAACATGATCACCCCTCGAGGCACCCAGCCCGCGCCGAAGGGATTTGACGGCGACAAAGGCGTGTATGTGGCGTGGGGCGTGTCGATCGACGGCGACGACAACGTCTGGTTCGGCAATTTCTGGGGCCGCGGCGTAGGCCTGATGGCCGGCGCCGATCCGAAAGCGCAAGTCGGCGCGAAAACTGGAGACCTCATCCATATGTTCCAAAGCGGCGCCATCCAGATGGTCACCGATATCGGCATCGACCCCGCTGGCGACGTCTGGGTCGCGAACAACTGGAACGTCATCGAAGCCGTGGTCGCCAAGCGTCCGCCTGGGCCCATATCGACCAAGGGCGGCGGGCAAGGCGTCGTCGCCATTTACGGAGTCGCCGCGCCTGTGAAGACACCACTGATCGGGCAGGTGCGCGAGCCTTGAGGTGAGCCCTGATGATGCCTCGGCGCGCGGGGCGTTGGTGACAGCCTGCTCTTCGCCGCGTCGAGCCGCCGTGTCGGCGACACGGGCTCCCGGCGCGTTGCCGCCCTCCAGGGGCAAACCTGCCCTGCGACTCGGACAGCCGTCCGGCGATGCCGGCCTGGATGCGCGCTCGTGAATTGGCTCTCGTGAGAGGGAGGCGGCGATGGACGACATCCTGATCAGGGGCGGCCAGGTGATCGACGGCACCGGCGCGCCGGCCCGCGTGGCCGATGTGGCGATCCGCGCCGGCCGCATCGTCGCCATCGAGGCGGACCGGGCGGACAGCGCCGATCGCGTCATCGACGCCCACGGCTCAGTTGTGGCCCCGGGCTTCATCGACATCCATACCCATTCCGACTTCACCCTGCCGCTCAACCCGAAGGCGGAGTGCAAGATCCGCCAGGGGGTGACGACCGAGGTCGTCGGCAATTGCGGCTTTTCCGTCGCGCCGGCGCTGCCCGGGAAGGTCGACGCGCTACGCGAGTACCTGTCGGGCAGCGCCCCCTGGCTGACCTTCGAGGAAACCGACTTTGCTCGCTACATGGAGAGCTGGCCCGACATCGCGGTGAACACCGTGATGCAGGTCGGCCACAACACGCTTCGCCTGATGGCGATGGGCATGGAAAACCGCGCCCCGCGCGAGGCTGAGCTGCGCCACATGCAGGACATGCTGGCGGAGGGGCTGGAGGCCGGCGCGCTCGGCCTGTCGTCCGGCCTGTTCACGGCGCCGGGCAGCTTCAGCGAGCGCGACGAGCTGCGCGCCCTCGGGCGCGTGCTGAAAGCCCACGGTGCCCGCTACTCCTCCCACATCCGCGACGAATCGCATGGCGTGCACGAGGCCGTCGCCGAGGCGATCGACATCGGCGAGCACTGCGGCGTCCATGTGCAGATCGCCCACATGAAGCTTAGCGGGACCGACAGCTGGGGCCAGGCCGATCGCCAGCTCGCAGCGATCGACGCCGCCCGCGGCCGAGGCGTCGACGAGCACGGCGACCAGTATCCCTATGACTGGGCCACCAACCCGCTGCGCTTCCTGCTGCCGACCTGGCTTCATGAAGGCGGCATTTCGGCGACCCTGGAACGCCTCGCCGATCCCTATGTCCGCTCGCGCATCCGGCAGAAGATCGCCGAGGTCGGGTTCAACAACTTCGGCCAGATCGACTCCTGGGCCGACATCCGCATCGCCATCTCGCCCCATGGCGCCGCCGAGCCCGGCCGGACCATCGAGGAGATCGCGCGCGAGCGGCGCTGCGATCCGCTCGACGCGGTCTGCGACGTCATCATCGCCGACAAGGGCGCGACCCGCATCGTGGTGCGGTCGATGTCGGAAGCCGACGTGCGCGCCATCGCCGCCGACCCGTCCGCCTTGGTCGGCTCCGACGGGCCCTGCGTGGCGCCCTATGGCGTCACCGGCCAGGGCAAGCCGCATCCGCGTCTCTACGGCACGTTCCCGCGGCTCATCGGACACTATGCCCGCGATCTCGGCCTGCTCACCTTGCCCCAGGCGATCGCCAAGATGACCGGCGGCGCCGCGGCGGCGCTCGGCCTCGCGGACCGCGGCCTCCTGCGCGAAGGCCAGGCGGCCGACGTGGTCCTGTTCGACCCGGCGACGATCATCGATCGGTCGACCTATGACGACCCGCACCAGTATCCGGCGGGCATCGGGACGGTGATCGTCAATGGCACGATCGCGATCGACGGTGGCGAGCACACCGGCGCCCTGCCGGGCCGGCTGCTCAGGCGGCGGGGAACGGTGCTGGCGTGAGCCGACTAGCCGTGGGCTTTGTCACTAACGGCCCTCCGGACTGCTACGGCGCAATTTGAAAGTGCGTTCGCCTCCGTCGTTCTGCGCAATCTTGCGCGACGATGGAAAATCGCCGTGGTGAGAAGCGAGCGATTTCAATAGTTGATGGCGGGCCGCGTCGGATGAAGATGAGAACTACGTTTACGCCGTCGCATTCTAATCTATCCCAGGAGAGGACAAGCGTTCGCTTGGGGCACTGCGGAGCGTGGTGGCCCGCCGCAAAGCGGCGCCTCGGCAAGGCGCTCGATACAGAGAACATGATCCGCGCCCTGATCCAGCCGTTCGGCCTCAAGGTTGGGCAGGTTTCGTTGGGCAAGTTGGAGCCCACGTGCGGAGAGCGCATTGCCAGCTTGGCGCACCTAGAAGCGATTCTCAAGCCGTTGTTGGTGGCGCGGACGACAATGTGGCTGCGGTTCATCCGGCTGTAGCGGAGGAGCACCTAGACGCCCTTTTCCTCACTACGTAAAGGTCGTAAAGGTCCTAGGTTACGTAGTAGATTGCGCTTTCCAGGCTTGGCGATCTTGCGGAACCATCCGATCGATTGGGCCACACAGGTCGCATTCCAAAAGGGGGAGCATATGTCACTCAATGTCCTGATCGAACAGGAAAAGACGACGCTTTCGGAGCTGGCGCGCATCACGACCCCCGAACAGATTGCGAAGATAAAGGGGGGGCGGTCGTATCTGTACCGAAATATTGAATACCCTGGGCGATTACATCAGGCCTGGGGTCACAACCGTTCCGGTCAATTGTCGAATGAGTAGGTTTTGATCGTCGAGTGCCGCGATCCAAAGTTGTGCCTGAGCGGTCGCAGGGGCGCGAGGCAAAGTCGGAAAGTTCTAATTTGCCGTCGGCGCCGAGCGGGGAATCACGGCGAACGATCTCTGCTTCAAAGATCGGCTTGATCGAACAACCTTCGAGAAGCGTTCGCACGGCACCCTGCCATTGTGATAGGCGTGCTGCACGGCCAAATTCGCCGCGCTGAGATGGTCTTGAAGCACATCGCGGTGCGCGGCTCGATCCTCCGCGCTCGCCAAGATCTGGAAGAAGAGGCGCCGGAATGGCGGGCGATGGTGCGTTCGCCACGCACCTCTCCTTGGACAAGCTCGACGCGATCCAATGCGATCTTCTGTGTGGAACAAGGCGGCATCGACGGCCATACCGTCCTTCAACTAAAGCTGAACCTAATCGGAAAATCGTCATCTACGCGCCAGATGCAAGGAGGCTCCACATGACGCTTGGTTCCCATCCGCCTGCCCAGGTGGAGCAACTTGCGAGCAAGCCTGATCGTGGAGCAATCAAGGCTTACCTGGTTGGGGGCGGCATCGCCTCTCTGGCGGCTGCCGCCTTTCTGATCCGCGATGGTCACATTGCCGGCCACAATCTCACGATTTTCGAAGAGTTCGGCCGGCTGGGTGGCAGCCTCGATGGTTCAGGATCACCCGAGCAGGGCTATGTCGTCCGCGGCGGGCGCATGCTCGAAGGCAAGTATCAGTGCACCTACGATCTGTTCTCGTCGATCCCGACGCTCGACAAGAAACAGACAGTGACACAAGAAATCCTGCAGTGGAACGAGGTCATCAAGACGGGCTCGAAGGCTCGCTTGGTGCGTGGTGGCCAAAAGCTCGACGCGCCGGAATTCGGGCTCAGCGAACGCCATATCCTCAACCTGGAGCGCCTGGCGATCGAACCGGAAACGCTGCTCGGTCGAAGCAGCATTCAGGATCAGTTTGATCACTCGTTCTTCGAGACCAACTTCTGGATCATGTGGTGCACCACATTTGCCTTCCAGCCCTGGCACAGCGCTGTCGAATTCAAGCGCTACCTCGTCCGCTTCGTGCACATGGTTGATGGCTTTAATCAGCTCAAGGGAATCATGCGTACGGTATACAACCAGTATGACTCCCTGGTGCGGCCGCTGAAGGCCTGGCTCGACGAGCGCGGTGTTCGCTACGAGCTGAACGCCACCGTGACCGACTTGATTCTAAATCCAACTGGCGATGCCAGACGTGTCGAACGTATCGTCTACGAGCAGGATGGGCGATCCCGCGATGTAACGGTCGGCTCAGATGACCTCGTCCTGGTCACTCTGGGATCAATGACGGAGTCCTCGGCGCTCGGCACGAACGACAGGCCACCGGCGCTGAAGGGCAAACTTGATGGCAGTGCCTGGACGCTGTGGGAATTGATTGCGCGTAACCAGCCCGAGTTCGGTCGGCCATTCGTCTTCGCCGACCATATTGGAGAGTCCAAATGGGTCTCTTTCACCGCCACCTCACGCGACCCCAGTTTCTTTCGGTGGATGCGGGACTTTACCGGAAATGTCCCTGGCGAAGGCGGGCTCGCGACCTTTGCCGATTCCAAATGGTTGATGTCGATCGTGCTACCGCACCAGCCGCACTTCATCGGCCAACCTGAAGACGTCTACGTGTTTTGGGGCTATGGGCTCTTCGTAGATCGGCCGGGCGACTTCGTCAGGAAACCCATGAGCGAATGCAATGGACGGGAGATCATGACCGAGCTTCTCGGTCAACTCCGGATCGACGCCGAGACTGCGCGGCGCGTTGTCGATGCGACAACGGTCATCCCCTGCATGATGCCGTTCATCACCAGCCAGTTCCTGCGACGCGGGAAAGGCGACCGGCCCGACGTGGTCCCCGAGGGCTGGCACAATCTCGGCTTCGTGGGCCAGTTCGTCGAGCTGCCGGACGATGTGGTCTTCACGGTCGAGTATTCGATCCGCTCGGCGCAGGCTGCCGTATCGCGGCTGCTTGGCCTTAAGATGGAGCCGCCAGCCGTTTACAAGGGCCAGATGAGGCCGGGCGTGCTGTTCAAGGCCTTCAAGGCACTGCACGATCTTCACAGATAGAAAGGGCACGGTTGCGCAATTGAAAGCCCTGCTCGATCGAGATGTAGGACGATGTCGGGTGCCCCACACCTCGTCGGGTGGATTGATGACAAGCCCACGCAGCAGGTCGGGTCGATTTGGTGGCCGGGCGCGGCCCGGTCGCGAGAGCAGCGATGGTTGACCAGTTCTGCGAGAGCGATTGGCGGCAGCCGGCGTCCATCGTGCTCGACATCGAAGACACCTGCGACACCGTCCACGGCCATCAGCAGCAGTTCATTGCGAGTTGCAGGTAATCGTGCCGACCGGCTTGCGTAGCGTGGCTTGGGAATTCCGATCGCGATGGAGCTCGGCCGGCAGCTGCTCGAACAACCATGTAACGGTAGCGCACTGCCAGGTGCGACCGACGTCGACGTGAGCCCGGCAAATATCTTCGCGCGCGAAGCCGCGGCCCTCGGATGATCAGGGGCGGCGATCCGACGATTGGCCACTATCTGCGGATTGCCGCAGCGTTCCATCGCCCGACGCTCTTTGTCCCGTGCGCCAGCCAGAATTGCCCAAAGTCGCCGCGGATCTGGAAGCTCGACCTCCCACTGTTGCCAATCGGCAACGACCGAGGCCGATTGATTTGGATTTGATGTAGCTCAAACCGTGGCTGCGACAGTCGCTGACATATTTTATAGGTAATCCTCCGTGAGTGCCCAACAGTGGAGACAAGCTATGAAAAATGCTCTTGTGGGTGCTGCAGCATTGGTGGCGCTGCCGGTCATGACACAGGCGCAGTCACCATCGCCGGGCGTGTATCTCGGCGCAGAAGGTGGCGTGAACTGGCTGCTGAACACCACGATTGCCGGCTTCGGCGTGACGCCGCAGACCGGTTGGGTCGCGGGTGGCGTCATCGGCTACGACTTCGTGGGACCGCGTGTCGAGTTGGAAGGCGCCTATCGTCAGAACCAGACCAATGCCGGCCCGTTTGGCACGGCAGTGCGGAACCAGCTGGGCCAACTCGGCATCATGGCCAACTTGCTCTACGACTTCATGCCGGGGTCGGTAATCACGCCCTATATCGGCGCAGGTGCCGGCTTGGGTTTCGTCGACAGTAACTCGTCGCTGGGCAGCACGGTGTTCGCCTACCAGGGCACCATCGGCCTGGGCTGGAATGTCGACACGAACTTCCGGGTCAACCTGGATGGCCGCTACTACGGAACGTCGAATCCGTGGGTGAACGGCTCGAGCTGGAGCAACAACAACTTCAGCATCATGGTGGGCCTGCAGCTGAGGTTCGGCCAGGCTCCAGCGGCGCCGCCGCCTCCGCCGCCGGCCGTGTCGCCGCCGTCCTTCATGGTGTTCTTCGACTGGGACAAGTCGAACCTGTCGGTCCAGGCGCTGAGCACGATCCAGCAGGCGGCCGACGCCTTCAAGCAGAAGGGTAGCGCCCGCATCACGGCGGCCGGCCATACCGACACGTCGGGCCCGGAAGCCTACAACATGGCGCTGTCGCTCAGGCGTGCCAATGCCATCAAGGATACCCTGGTGCGCGACGGCGTGCCGGCGCAGGCGATCACGGTCATCGGCATGGGCGAGAAGGGGCTGCTGGTGCCGACCGCCGACGGCGTGCGCGAGCCGCAGAACCGCCGCGTCGAGATCGTCATCCAGTGACGTCATGCAATTGCAAGGCGGCCCGGCGGCGCCGTCTTTGGAATCTGGTCATAGGGTCCCCAAAGAACTGAACTGCGAACTGATATTGGGCAAACGCGCCGCGATTTTGGTCTATCTTGAGTTGGGAGAGCATAGACTTCAACCACGATCTCTGCGCGGCCGGCCATTTCTCGCTGAGGCAGGCATGCGCGCCCTCGCGGCGAGGTCGGAGGGTTCGTCGAGCCCGTCTAGTCGGGACGACGACATGATCCGCTACCAAGCGATCGAAACCTTGCTCAGCATGCCGGGAACGAGTCCTTGGGCGACCACGATCACCGTCAAGGACGGCGTAATCAAACTGGATGGGACCGTCGAGATAGAGAAGATGCGCGAGCCCTCTCGGATTGCCATCGAAGCCATTCCGGATGTCGTCGAAGTCAGGGGCCGCCGGGCGATCATACAGCCCTATTGAGCGTCTTCACGGATACGAGGGGGCGATGTGAGACGATCATGGCGCGGAAAGCATGCAAGTGAGGACCTTGGAGACACTCTTGGTTGCGTAGGTCCACTGCCAATGTCCGCTGCCCAGTCAAGAGAAGCTTCAAAGGCTTTGCGCTCCTTGTTGACCGCAAGGAAGCATAGGCCAATTCTTGCGAGGCTCGATCCGATCTATTGATCCAAATCAACGCCGGCCAGCCATTCTTGTTGCTTCCTTTGCGAGCCCGATAGGGGAGGCGCCAGATGCACGGTGCTATTTCCTCGGCAGACATCGTCGCGGCGTCGCCCGGCAGGGCAGCCAATAGCCCCTGGACGATATGGACGTCTACGGTTCGACCGGACCCATGGCGAACCTACTTGAATGCGACATCGCGCGGTTGCGCACGACGACCCACTTCACGTTCGTTCAGCCTAGAGGCAGGATCATGAAAGCGACCAAGTTACTCCACGATCTCGGTCAGAGCCTGTGGCTCGATAACATTACGCGCGAGCTTTTGAGTAGCGGTACGCTCAAACGCTACATCGACGAGCTCGCGGTGACGGGGCTCACCTCGAATCCCACCATCTTCGATCATGCCATCAAGAACAGCGCCATGTACGACGCCGACATCGCCCGCAAGGCGCCGGCGGCCCGATCGGGTGAGGACCTGTTCTTCGACCTTGCGTTGGCCGATCTGACCCGCGCCGCCGATCTGTTCCGGCCCGTCTTCGACCGGACCGACGGCGTGGACGGCTTTGTATCGCTCGAAGTCTCGCCGCTGCTCGCCTACGACACCAACCGCACGCTGGCCGCCGCGACGGACCTTCATAAACGGGGCGGAAAACCCAATCTCTTCATCAAGATCCCAGGTACGCCCGAAGGCTTGCCCGCCATTGAGGCGGCAATCTTCGCCGGCGTTCCGATCAACGTAACACTGCTCTTTTCGCGCGAGCAGTATCTTGCCGCGGCAGACGCTTACCTGCGTGGCGTCGAACGCCGCATTGAGGCGGGCTTGAACCCGGCGGTCGCCTCGGTCGCCTCGCTGTTCATCAGCCGCTGGGACGTCGCCGTCGGCGGCAAGGTCCCTGCCGACCTCACCAACCGGCTGGGCATTGCCGTCGCTCAGCGCACCTACAAGGCCTACCGCGAGCTGCTGGCATCGGCCCGCTTCCAGCGCCTGGCCAATTCGGGCGCGCGGGCGCAGCGGCTGCTATGGGCCAGCACCGGCACCAAGGATCCCAAGGCGTCCGATATTCTCTATGTGAAGGCGCTCGCAGCGCCCTTCACCGTCGACACCATGCCGGAAGGCACGCTGAAAGCCTTTGCCGATTACGGCGAGGTGGGTAAGGCCCTGGCGTCGGACGGCGGCGACTGCGAAGCCGTTCTCGAGCGTTTCGCCCAGGCCGGCATCGATATCGACCAGCTTGCCGCGCGGTTGCAGAGCGAGGGCGCGGCGGCCTTTGTCAAATCCTGGAACGACCTGATGGAGCTGGTGGCCGCCAAGGGCCACACCCTGCGCAAGGCAAGCTGAACAGGAACAATCAATGGCCGTATCCGCCTTGAGGGCATTGCCCGCGTGGACGTCGCTGGAAAGGCACTATCAACAGATCAGAGGCCTGCACCTGCGGCAGCTCTTCGCCGACGACACCAAGCGCGGCGAGCGCTTGGCCGTCGAGGCGGCCGGCATCTATTTCGACTATTCCAAGAACCGCATCACTGACGAAACGATCCGGCTCCTGCTGCGGCTCGCCGAGCAGTCCGGCCTGTGCGAGCGCATCGACGCCGTGTTCCGTGGCGACACATCACCGTCTCGGAAAAACGCGCCGTGCTGTACGTCGCGCTGCGCGCGCCCAAAGGCGTATCCATCCTGCATGATGGCCAGAATGTCGTGCCCGAGGTCCATGCCGTCCTCGACAAGATGACGGACTTCGCAAATCGAGTGCGCAGCGGCGCCTGGAGGAACGCATCCGCCGCATCGTCGGCGCGGTCGAGGGCGGGCTTTTCATCAGCCGAGCCCACATGGCGTTCGTCGCCGACACTCAGGGCTGTCATCGGCTTGACGGTGCGCAAGTCCATCGCGGCAACCCGCCTATCCACGCGACCATGGGCATGTCGAGCGCGGGCAAGGCGATCGCTCAGGAGCTGGCGGCGCGCCTCCGCTGGGTCCTTAAGGAGGGCGACACGCTCCATCCCCAGGTGAACGTCGCCAAGATGCACGCCGGGATCGCGCTCGATGCTCTCGAAGCGGCCCGGCATCATCACCCAATGTCAATTCTCATTGAATCCGCTGGCGCCGCTCCGGGCAGCTTGCGCAAGTCTGCCGGGGGACGCCAGTAACGTCGCGCTTGCGACCAACGGTCGCCGAGCGGCCGAGGATCATCCTTGTCGGATCGATCAATTATTCCCGTCGAGGGAGCCCGGTCATTTGCACAGATGCTGGCCGTTTGCGTCCATCTGTAGGGACGTCCCCGCTGGGCACTGCGGAGGGGCGGGTGAGGCATCCTGCGGGACGTGAGCTTGCGGGGCGGGGGCCGATGGATCGCCACCGGGCTGCATCTTGCCCTTTTCCTTCATCATGCCGCCGTGGCCCATACCCATGTTGCCGCCGGAAGGATCCATCCCGCCCTTGCCCATCGACATGTCGTCTTCGGCCAAGATGATCCGACCTCGCACGTAGATGCCAGCATCGTCGTCGTTTCGACGATCCTGATCGGAAACCGCCGCGGACACGCCGCCGGCCGACATGATCAGCGACGCCACGACGACCACGGTCCGGACAATAGCGATGTTCATGTGACTGCTCCTTGTGTTCGCCACAGATGCAGCAAATGCAAGGGCTCAGTATTGATGTGGATCAATGGGTCTGCACCCGATCGAACGGGTCGGTACGCCGCTTGGCCTCACATGAGGATGTCGAACCGCGTGCGACGACCCTCCTCCTGCCGAGCGGCAGCAGGCCAGACATCTTGATCTGGCTCAAGGCTCTGCCGCGCCGGTCGCCCATATTTCCTACCTGATCCGTTGAAGGAGGGTTGATGATGCCGTCGCGATTCAAGAAATCTGTCCTCTTGGTCGTTGCGTCCGTGGCGATTGCTACGCCAGCCGCTGCAGGCGATAGCCTCCTGAAGACCCTGGATCGTGAGCATGAGGCGTTGGTGCCGCAGAGTGGGCACGCTCATGCCGGAGGTCAGGTAAAGGCCGTGGACATCGAGGCGGGAACGGTCAGGATTGTCGCGTTAGCGATCCAGAGCCCCGATGGGAGCATCTCGCGGCCGCCGGCGGAAGTCCTGTTTCACGTCACCAACCGCGACGTTTTGCGGGGACTCCGGCCAGGCGACATGGTGCAGTTTCAGGTGGCCCGGATCAGAGGCGCCGTTATGATTACCGACATCAAGAAAGCGTCGTAGGGTCCGATCGCTATTCACGGGGCAAGCAGCGCCTCCCGGGCATGGCGGTCGAACTGGGCAACATCGATCGATGGGTTTGGCTGAACGGTTGCACCTGTTGGCGAAGCTGCGGGATTCAAGCATAGATCCAAATGCCCGGGCGATCGGATTGCCAGACGAAGGCCGGGGCCTTTCTCGGCCAGCCAGCGCAGCCCCAAAAAAGCTCTGGGCGTTGTTAAGCTGGAAATGCGTTGAGCAAATGGATGCGCAAAGGGCGAAGCGTTGCACCGTGTTTGCCGAGGCATGCTATGGTCGCGCGAAGGTGGCGGGGGGAAGGGCACATGAACTACCGACGGCTGTCAGGCCGCGCCGCGGTGGCGGTCGTCCTCGCGCTAGGCGGCCTTGCCGGGGCGCGGGCGGCCGATCCCGTCGTTGAACGCGGCAGGTACCTCATCACGATCGCAAGTTGCATGTACTGTCATACGCCCGGGTATTTTCTCGGCAAGCCCGACATTGCCCGCCGGTTCGCCGGCTCCGATGTCGGCGTCGAGATCCCGAGCGTGGGCGTCTTCTATGGCCCGAACCTCACTCCGGACAAGGAGACAGGCCTTGGCGCTTGGACCGATGCCGAGGTCGCCGCAGCCATCACCAGCGGCAGGCGGCCGGATGGACGCCAGCTCGCGCCGATCATGCCGTGGCGCGCTTTCGCCACGCTCACCAAGCCGGATGTAAGCGCGATCATCGCTTATCTGAAAAGCCTGCCGCCAGTCAGGAACAAGGTGCCGGGCCCGTTCGGACCTCTGGATCCTCCGACGTCGTACGTGATGAAGGTCGTGCCGCCGGAGGTCCAGAATGTCGCTATCCAGGTCGGCGGTTCCCTTGCCGAGCGGTGGTGCGCCGGCTGCCACGATGTCGCGCGCACGCCGCAAGGTGCTTCGGCGGAGGCTAACCGTGCCCCGAGCTTCAAGGCCATTGCTGTCCGGTCGAGCACGACAAGAGAGAGCCTTGATCGACACCTCTCGGCAGCCCACACGGGCATGCCGGACTTCTCGCTCAGCCGCTATGAGCGTAGCCTGCTGATCGGCTACATCCTCAGCCTGCGTTAAGGAGCCTCTGCGCTTCTTCGCACTTGCTCACAAGCCATCGAACGCTGGCTGCAACGTATTGGCTTCATCGTGAGCCTGATATTTCGCTCGTTGTGCGCTCCAGGAACGCACGACATCCACGGCTGACGGGTGTCCCACGTCTCGTGCGAAGCCTTTGGAGACAGGTATTTGCGGCCACAAGATCCAGGCGATCCTTAAGAACTGTGTGGCCCGGTGATGTGGATGGACATCCCAATCGGGCAGATCGCGGTGGTTCAGCCTCGTAGAATTGGTGGATGACACGTACGGAAAATCTGTATTGGTTTTGGTAGTAGGCGTCTCGCACATCAAGGCATGGCAGCGCAGCGGCCTGTCGCAGCGCCGCTACTGCCGGACGCGCCGTCTCACGGGCACGACGTTTACACGTTGGCGGCGTGCGATCACAGATGCGGAAGTGGCCAAGATCCGCGCGCAAAACGCCAGAATCCTTGCCGAAACCGAGCGCGATGAGCGCCGCCAACGTCGCAAGGGGCATCGGTTCAAGCTGTCCGAAGACAAACGCAACCAGGCGGCCCAAGCGTTCTGGGCGATGCATGTGGAGACGCTGAACTGGAGCGGCATGACCGTCAGGCGGTATGCCGCGGCGACGAAGCTCTCGAAGCACAGCCTGCGCCGCTGGCGAGATCTGATCGACAGCGGCGAGGAGTCGGAGGTGCCTGGGGTGAGCGTGGCTGCGGTGTGCCGGCGCCCAGACATCTCCACCAGCATGGTGTTCCGCTGGCGCATCCAGTTCGGCTTCGGCTCAGAGCAACAGAGCAACCGGCCAGGCTGGTGTCGGTCGCCGTGGCCGGGACGGAGAAGGTGAGCGGCGCGGGTGTCAATGGAGCGGCGCTCGTGCTGCAGAATCTTCTCCTGGTTCCCGACGGCATGACCGCGGTCGACCTGCCCGACGGGCGCCGTGTGTTCGCACTGGCGGGCGCCGATCCGGAGGCGGTCCGGGTGCACATCGCCGAGCGGGAGACCAAGCGATGATGATCGTCCCCGCGGGCGTGAAGGTGCACCTGGCGCTTGGCTGGACCGACATGCGGAAGGGCATGGACGGGCTTGCCGCGTTGGTCCAGGAGCAGTTGAAGCGAGATCCCTTCTTATGCGTCGGGTGCGATTATGTGGCGGGGGCCTCGCGAAGGGCACTTTTGCGCAGCGTCGCTGTACCTGGCCGCCACATAACTATACGCTTTCGAGCAGCCGCAGGATCGCATCCTTTGCCTTGAACCGGGCTGGTTGCTTGCCGGAGACCGCAGCGTGGTCGAGCCCACGTCGCATCATCTCGACATCGGCCGCCGCATAGCGATGCGTGGTGGCAACCTGAGAATGACCGAGCCAGGCCTGAATGGTGAGCAGGTCGACGCCCGATTGCAGCAGTGTCATGGCCAGGGTGTGCCGCAAGACATGTGGCGACACGAGCTTCCGCGCCGGGCCAGGCTGCGGCGCACTCGCCGCGGCAACTGCACGCCGAACGACATGCGTTGCTCCAAACCGCGTCAGCCGCTCGCCGTGTGTACCCCGGAAGATCGGGCCCGATGGATCGTCGTTGAGACCGTTGCGCCACATCGCAGGCACGCGCTGGTCAACCAAACGATATCTGAACATGCAGCTGCTCAGGCAGCGCAACGCCATGATCGCTTAACCAGAGCGGAGGCCGCCGACCAAAGTGCGAAAGATCCTGGACGCTATTGTTGCGACTGCTTATCATAAGCATTCGCGCTTGATCTTGTAGCAGGGAGGCCGGTTGTGGTTTCAATTCGTTCGGCACTTCGTCGGCGTGGTGGTAGAGTGGTGATTGTTGTTTCCGCTGGCATCGTCATTGGCATGTGCAGCTCGGCCGACCACCACAGGGCTGCAGCGCAGGATGCTCCGCCGGAGAACCAGCCAAGCGTGCAGATGCCACCCGTCACCGTGAAAGGATCGCCATGGGTCAGCCAGGACGAGACCACGGGCCAGAAGGGGTACATTACCAACAGCACCACGACGTCGACCAAGACGAACACGCCACTCATCAACATACCGCAATCCATCACGGTCCTTACCAAGGACTTCATCAAGGACCAGGACATTACGTCAATCGAACAAGGCGTGCGCTACGTGCCGGGCGTCATCCCCCATCAGGGCGAATCGAACCGAGACGATCTGGTCATTCGCGGCCAGCGAAGCAACGCGGACTTCTTCCTTAACGGCATTCGTGACGACGTCCAATACTATCGCGACCTTTACAATCTCGAACGGTTGGAAGTGCTCAAAGGCCCCAACGCGATGATCTTCGGCCGCGGTGGGGGCGGCGGCGTCGTGAACCGCGTGACCAAAGAAGCGGATGGAGTTCAGGTCCGAAATTTCAATATTGGCGGCAACTCCTATCCGGGCTTCAGGGCCACGGCGGACTATGGCGAAGCGCTGAGCAATACCTTCGCGTTCCGCGTAAATGCCATGTACGAGAAGAGCAACAGCTATCGCGACTTCGTCAATCTTGAGCGATACGCCATCAACCCGACACTGACATGGCTGCCGGACCCCGATACGCAGGTCAAGTTGGGGTTTGAGTATCTGCACGACTGGCGAGTGACGGATCGGGGCATCCCATCTCAGGTTCGGCCGGGCGGCGCGCTGCCTCAGTATCCCTTCTTTACGTCGCCTTCGACGCTCTTCGGCAGTCCGAACTACAACTATGCGCTCACGGACGCTTTCATCGCGAATGCCGTGATCGAGCACGACTTCGGAAATGGCATCTCGATCAAGAACTCGTCGCTGTATGCGTACTATGCCAAGTTCTATCAGAACGTATTTCCCGGTGGACCTATCAGTCTCTCGGGCATCGTTCCGCTGACCGCGTACAACAACGAAACGGATCGATCGAGCTTCTTCAACCAGACCGACGTCACCTTCCGGTTCGGCACCGGCCCGGCGAACCATACGCTCGTAACGGGAGCGGAGCTCGGGCGGCAGAACGGCTTGAACTACCGCCAGGATGGATACTTCAACAACAACCCCGCGCTTGCCGCACTCAATGTCTCTCCCAACTATCCGCTAACCTTCGGGCCGATCACGTTCCGCAATATCCCCACGGGCGCGAACAATACCTACGAGCTGGCGCTCTGGGCGCTCTACGCGCAGGATCAGATCGAGATCACCAAGTATCTGCAACTCGTCGGTGGCGTCCGCTTCGATCAGTTCAACTTTCAGTCACACGACCGACGAACTGGCGTATTGCAGTCACGCCTCGATAACTTCGTCTCACCACGCGCCGGTGTCGTGATAAAGCCGATGGCCAATCTGGCGGTGTACGGAAGCTACAGCGTCTCGTACCTGCCCAGCTCAGGCGATCAGTTCAGCGTCCTCAACCCAGGTCTCGTGATTGCCGCGCCCGAGAAGTTCGTAAACAAGGAAGTCGGCATCAAGTGGGACATCCGGCCGACGCTGCAGTTCACGGCTGCGTTCTACGACTTGGACCGCACCAATCAACGCCTGCCCGACCCAAACAATCCGGGTTTCTTCATTCTCTCCGGCGCGACCAAGACCCAAGGCTTTGAGGCCGGACTGAGCGGCTTCGTCACTGACAAGTGGCAGGTTATGGGTGGCTACGCCTACACCAACGCGCAGATCGTAAGCGCCACGTCGACCTCTATTCTGCCCGGCTACCGCATTGGCTTGGTACCGTACAATACAGTGTCACTGTGGAATCGATATCAGTTCACTTCGAACTGGGGCGCTGGCGTTGGCATCATCTACTCCTCCGACTTCTATGCGTCGTCCGACGACAGCGTATTGCTGCCTGGCTTCACCCGGTTCGACGCGGCCGTGTACTATCAAATCAACGAGAAATGGGGCGCGCAGCTCAACGTCCAGAATGTCTTGAACTCTTCGTATATCGATACGGCCGATGGCAACAACAACATCACGCCAGGATCGCCGCGAGTGTTTCGTCTGACACTCTCCACAAAGCTTTAAGTGCACGCTGGAGGGCTTTTGAATCCATTGGAAGGCCTTCAAGCTACCCGTGAGCCACAGCAGGCGGCGCCGCGGGCGCCCGCCGCGCCACGCACCGTTTCGGCCTCGCAGCTCGGCTATCTGGTCCCGCCCAACCCGATCTACCCGGCGCGCTCGCGCAAGGTGGGCGAGCAGGGTGCCGTCATGATCCGTGTGCTGGTCGACGTCGTCGGCCGGCCCTCGCAGGTTTCACTGCAGACCTCTTCGGGGCATCCCGCCCTGAGGGTGAGCGCGGTGCGTGCCGCCCAGTTCAGGCCCTATGCCGAAGGCGGATTGCCGCAGGCGGTCTGGGTGTTGGTGCCGATCAATTTTGTGTTGCGGTAGGAGTAGGTCATGGGTGACACAGCCGCCCTGGGCTTCGGCCATTTCATCGCTCAGTCCGACGTCGTGGCGAGGGTCCTGCTGGCGGTGCTGGCGATCATGTCGGCGATCTCCTGGTACCTGATCGTCTACAAGGGCGTCAGCCAGATCGTGCGGCAGAAGCGCAGCGCCAAGTTTCTGTCCTTCTTCTGGAGCGCCACGTCCCTCGAGGCGGTGCAGAATGAGCTCAGCGTCCACGGCGTGCACGAGCCGTTCGGGCATCTCACGGCGCATGCCATGCACGCCCAGGCGCATCACGCCAAGTTCGGCGCCGCCAAGCTCGAGGAGGCCGGCTCAGAGCAGGAGTTCCTGACGCGCACCATCAAGAAGGTGCTCGACGAGGAGAAGACGGCGCTGGAGAACGGCCTCACCATGCTCGCCACCATCGGCGCTACGGCGCCGTTCGTCGGCCTGTTCGGCACGGTGTGGGGCGTCTATCACGCGCTGGTGGCGATCGGCATGTCGGGCTCGGGCATGCTCGACAAAGTCGCGGGCCCGGTCGGCGAGGCGCTGATCATGACCGGCATCGGGCTGGCGGTCGCCCTGCCGGCGGTCATGGGCTACAACTGGCTGACCCGCTCCAACCGCGTGCTGACCACCAAGCTCGACGCCTTCGCCTTCGAGCTGCTGAACTTCCTGCTGATCGGCCGCACCCTGCAAGCGGCCGGCCGCGGCAGCGTGCTTGCCGCCGTGAACTACTAGGCCCGGCAGAAAGCCCTTTAGAACCGACGCAGTAGCGGTTGCCCGGCTGACCTGCGCCCGTCTTTCGGCCTCCTCGACGTTTTCAGCCCGCACGGAAATCGTTGCCTGCGGCACTTTGAATCGATGGCCACCGGAACTCAAGATGTGCTTGAAGAAAGTCACTTTATAGGAAGTCATCGCGCTGTGTCCAACCCAGTCACGAACATTGAGATCCTGGACGGTGACATCGGTCCAGATGTGCACGCCGAGCAGAGAATACCCAATGACGGATGCTACCACGTGCACCACCATCCAGCGGCCCAACACCTGCTTCGCCGCTTCTCGCGCTTCGATCGCGTATTCCGTATCGGCGATCGCATCGACCAGCGGCGTGATCTGGGCATTGCCGGCAAGGCGCTTGCTGCGGCCGCGGAGCCACTTGCGTCGCGAGTTCCGCCTTGGTTTCCAGGAGCGCGTCGAGCGCCCGGTACAGGCGATCCTTCTGCGCTAGCCACCTGAGCCGAGGCCCCGCGTGGTCCACCTTCCGTCCAGGGCAGTTGTGAAAGGTAGGCTGGCTTGTCTTCACGGCTGCGGCTGAAGATGTTGATGCGAGAAGACTGCTCGCACCACGGCGCCACCGCCGGGTCGAACCACTTCGATCTCGAAGCGATAGCGGTCGCGCGGGGGCAGATTGGCGAAGCCGCCGTAGGCCTGTCCGCCTGCGATCGCCATCGGCTCGAGCTCTATCCGGGTCGCCGAGGATTGGCGCCCGCCCTGGACGACCGCCACCACGCTCGCATCCGTGATCCGCATGCCTGTGGTCGAATCGAAAAGGGCGACTATGAGATGATGGCTATATTGATCCTTGGGCGCAGTGCTGGGCATGTCACGGCCGGTATGGTCAGGCGGATGCGAACGGGCGAAGGCAGCCGGAATCACCGTGAAGTAGATCGCGAGGCCGTCCGCCTGCTGGACCGTTTCATGCAGGGCCATGGCGCGGCTCGGTGTCGCTGCTAGCACCAGGGCCGAAAGCGCGGCGAGCGACGCCCGGCGACCTATGCTCTTGCTCCAGCCACCTGGAATCGCCGCGGCGGACAGGTGCATTGGCGGCGCCGCGGAGCATAGCCTGCTCCAGCTACTCGCCGGCTCGTCCTTGCCCCTCCAGGAGCGAGAACCCATCGCGCTTTGCCCAGTCTGTTTCTTCCGCATGGCCTGCGTGTCCGAAGATGTCTTTTAGCAACTCTGGGCCAATCTGGCGTCCATGTCACACGCAGATGGAGCTAGGTGACGTCCAAGGCCCGACTTCAGTGATCCGGAAATTTGGGTGCGCGGCTCTCGGCGAGCCATCTCGGTGCCGACAAGCGAAGCCGGAGAAGCTGTTGGCCTGATGGCAGGAGGCGCGGAAGCGATCACGGTGCGGGTCCTGCGCCTCATGGCAGGCGGCGCATCCGCCGACGGTCGCGTGGAAGGCGGTGCCCTGCTTGGCGAGCAGCTCGGGGGCGAATGGGTGGCAGGTCGGGCAAGCGTCCGCTTCGACGCCCCTGTCCGGTGCATGGCAGCTCTCGCACTGACCGCCAGAAAGCGTGAGCGGTGGAGAGCAGCCCCGGCATCACCGCGCGCCGCGATGCGATGAAGACCTCGACGCTGGTCGAGAAACCTGATGGGTCGCAAGCCGGAGAAGCGCTACGCCCTTCATCCAGGAGCACGCGAAGTTCGCCCGCGATCTCGACGTCTAACATAAGGCAAAACTAAGGAGTTGCGCACGACTTTGTGACGTGAACGGAGCGGCGGGTCGTGCCTATCGTGTATATACTGCGCGAGGAGAACGTCCGATGCGCCTGAAGAGCGAGATCGCCGCCACCCTGCTCGGGCTTGTCACTCTGCCGGTCGCGGTCTGGGCCGCAGTGATCGGCGGCACTTACTACTCCCCGCAGTACGACTATCGCGAATTCTTTGCAGCCGCCGACGGACGGAACTTCCAGGTCGTCCTGTACGGCACCCCAGCCCTTCCCGGCTTCGATCCCGGCACGGTGGCGCGCGACATGCTGCCCCTGATGCAAGCCGCCAAGCCGCGGCCGGCGCTCACTTTCACCTACGCCGATCCACCCGAGCGACCGCGGCCCTATTACCGGCTGGTCCTGACCTTCGATCCCGCCAACGACTACGGCTCGAACTCGGTGTGCGCGGGCGTGCCGCCGCGCTTCAAGCCAGGGCGGCCGGGCCTCTTCTACGTCTTCGCCGTCTATTGTCGAAACGACCAGGTGCTGTCGGAGACGACTGCCTGGACGGCAGCGACCAGCCCGGCCGATCCGCGCATCGCCGAGCTGTATCGACAGCTCTTCCAGGTGACCTGGAGCGATTCGCCCGCCCGGCTTCCGCAGTCCGGCGGCAGCGACCGGTCCCGTTAGGCCATCTCGAACAATAACTGAATCGCGTGCGTCGGTGTGACTCGGCCTGTCGGGATTCCCAGTTGCGGCGAATAAGCGTAGGCCGGTTGCGCGATCGACGAGGACGGCATCAGGTATTGCTGGGAGACGGTCGGGCGCAAGCTCGATGAGCGGGCCGGCGGATGCTCGCGGCAGCCGAGGTTCGCACCGCGGGCCGGGGCGGACTTGCGGTCGTCTCCAGAATTACCGGGCTCGCCCGCTCGACGATCATTCGCGGGGAGGATGATCTGGAGGCTGCTCCGCTGCCTTTGGGGCAGGTTCGCCGCGCCGGTGGCGGGCGCAAGGCGGTCAGTGAGCAAGACCCGCTGCTCATCCCCGAGCTGAAGCGCCTCATCGAGCCCGCCACGTTGGGCGATCCCGAGCGGCCCCTGCTGGGGGTCTCCAAGAGCGTGGACAAGCTGGCCGCAACGCTGACGGAGATGCGCCATCCGATCAGCGCCGACACTGTCGCCAAGGAACTGGTGAAGCTCGGCTTCTCGCGTCAGCACAATCGCAAGGCCGATGAAGGCTCGCGGCATCCGGACCGCAACGCTCAGTTCGAGCACATCAATACGAAAGTCGTCGCCGCGCAGGCTGCGGGGCAACCGGTCATCTCCGTCGACACGAAAAAGAAAAGGCGGATCGGCAACTTCAAGAACGGCGGCTCCGACTATCGCCCCAAGGGCAATCCTTGCCGTGTCAACGTACACGACTTCGAGGACAAGGAGCTGGGCAAGGTCGTGCCGTACGGCGTCTACGACGTGACGGCCAACGCCGGCTTTGTCAGCCTCGGCATCACCAGCGATACCGCCGAATTCGCGGTGCAGTCGATCCGCTGCTGGCTCGAGCGCATGGGCCGCGAGCGCTATCCCGAAGCAACTGAGCTGACGATCACCGCCGATTGCGGCGGCTCAAACGGGGCGCGCATGCGGCTGTGGAAGGTCGAGCTGCAGAAGCTCGCCGACGAGACAGGCCTCGTACTCCACCGTCACCACTACCCACCGGGGACGTCGAAGTGGAACAAGATCGAGCACCGCCTCTTCTGCCACATCACGCAGAACTGGCGCGGACGGCCGCTGACGGATCGTATCGCCGTCGTCGAGCTGATTGGCGCGACCACCACCAAAGCAGGCTTGAAAGTCGCGTGTGCGCTCGACACCCGGATCCATCACAAGGGCATCAAGGTCAAGGATGCCGAGATGGCAACTCTCGACATCATTGGCGAGGCCTTCCATCCTGAATGGAACTACACTATCAATCCCCGGCGCCCGTAGCGGCTATTGTTCGAAATGTCCTTACTCTACAGGTTCTTTCATGCGGAGGATCGCCGCTATCGTGCTTGCAATCCCGTACTCTGAAAGTCTGTCCCCAACTTGATAGTCCGTATATCGACCGCCAACGGGGAAGGCGAAATTGGCTTGGCCTATCTTAAGCAGATTCCCGCGGCTCGCGAACATTACGTTGCCACCCCAAATGAGTTTCTCGAAGCCGCCCCGTCCGAAGACAAGGGCCATGCTGCTGATGACTGGCAACCCATGATCGCTAGAGGCTTCGATGGCCCAGCGCACGCTATTCGTTGACCGATCAAGAGTGGGAGGCTCCAACCAGCCGACAACGTGTATGCCGGGCAAGCCGGCCCGTCGCCTCCTGGAATTGCCGGCTTCAGCAATTTCAGCGACTGACCTGAGGATGGCGTCAAGATCGAGGGTGTCCCAGTCGTCGAACCGCACATAGCCCCGTCCGAGGTTTTGGAATATGACCATCTCGCCGGTACGAGGATCATGAAGCAGGGCCTCGATCCCGGCCGGCGCGGGACCACCGCTGACCGCGGCCCAGACGCGCGCGGCATCGCGGCCCACTAGCTGTCTAACGGGAGCCGGTGCTTTTAACGTCGCGCCTGACACCGGCAACCTAAGCGTCTTTCCGTCTCTCCATTGGAGCGCTTTATCGGTGTCGACTGGCTCGTTAGTGCTTTCGGGAATCCTGGCGGTGGCCGCCGACGCAAGGACTAAGAAGCCGAGGCAGAAGGCAATGGCACACCTCATCCTGACGTCCTCCGAAGCAACCGCCTAGACGTCCAACCCTTGGAATATATAGTGCCTTCATGCCTCGCCAGCCAAGGACATGAAGCGGAACTTTCGGATAGCACGGGGCGGTGTCAAGACGAGGAGTCCGAAATGAGACATCGCCACAGAATGGGAACAGGTTGCCTTGTTTCATCATTTTCACCCAAGATGCACGACGCGTGGGCCATCACCACCTCTTCGAGGCCCTGCATCCTCCTGAAGTTAACATATTTGATCCAAACATAGGACGGCCGGCGGCGAGCTGCGCATGTTGCCGATGGCGATCATAATGGCTCATGCGCTTTGAGTGCCGCGACTACAATTGGTCCGGCGACTTTGAGGGAAGGATCGACGTATTCGTCGCGCCTGCCTCACCAGGGCACCTCCACCACCGGAATGGTCCGTGGTTCTGTCCAGCCCTTCAGCCACTGCTGGAATTGATAGGCGGTGCCACGCGGCGCACTCAACCATGTGATTGCCGGCCAGTGGCGGCCTGCAGCGCGGGCAGTTACCTGTGATCGGCCGCGCCCGCGCGTAAGCTGGAGAAGCTGTTGGTCTGGTGGCAGAGGTAGCACTGTTCGATCCGCGCCGGTCGCCGGAGGGCGACCCGCTGTGCTGCGGTCAGGAAGTGCTCCCCGCCGTGGCTGCGCGGCGGCTGGTGGCACTGTGCGCAATCGGTCGAGCGCGGCGAGGGGTGCTGCCAGCCCGCCACGGCCCAGTTCTCGGTGGTATGGCAGGACTGGCAGGAGGCGCCGAACCGGCCGCGGTGTGGGTCCTGAGCTGTGTGACAGGTGACGCAGTCGAGGCGTTGGGCCTGCTTCGCGGGCAACGCGGCGCCGGGCGGTCGGAGCGCCGCTCCCGCCTCGCCAAGCAGGCGCTCCAGCGCCGCCAGGGAGCCGCGCTCGGCCTGGTCCGGCCGGCCGGCAGCCCCGGCCGCCACAAGGGCGCCGTGGTCCATGCGGATCGGGCGATCGCCGCCTTTGTGCTCGACATGGCAGGCGGCGCATTCGCCGACAGCCGCATGGAAGGCGGTGTCCTGTTTGACCAGCAGCTCCGGTGCGAACGTGTGGCAGGTGAGACAGGCGGCGGCCTCGACGCCCCTGTCCGGTGTGTGGCAGTTTTCGCACCGACCGCCGAGAAAGGCGTGCGCGGCGGAGAGCGGACCCGGGATCACCGCGGCACGCCAAGCCGGTAGCGCCGGCGACCCTGATCGGTACATGGTGAGTGGAACCAGCACGACGGCTGTCGCCCCCAACACCGCGAGCACCGTATAGAGCGCCGTGGTGATCTTCACCGAAGCCACCGCAGTCCGAAGTAGATGCCGTTCCAGATGTGGAGCGCGAGGAGCGGGTACATCACGAGCGCCGCCGCGATGTGCAGCACCGTCCACCGGGAGAGCCCCCGGTTGAGGGCTTCGCGGCGTCCGATCGCGTGCTCGAGGTCCGCGATGGCACCGACCAGGCGCCGCAGTGGAATCCCGTCGGGCCCGGCGCCGCTGCCGGAGGCCAGGAGGACGAAGGTCGGGAGGTCCACCCCCGAGACGGCGGCAGCCGTGCCGCCGTGAGGGGCGGCGCTGGCGGCGTCAGCAGCGATCCGATCAAAACGGGCTCTGAGCACCCCCAGCATGGCCTGCTGCTCACGCAGGTCGGCGCCGGCTTGCGCCAGGTAGTAACGGCCGACGAAGCCGCTCAGGACGACGGTCAGCATCGCAGCGACCAGCGCGATGCCGAGCGGGCTGCGGTAGGCGTGGCCGCTATGCAGGATCCCGAGCAGCGCGCCCGCCACGCCGGCATAGACGTGGAAGGAGAGGAACGTGCCCAACGAAGCGTGCTTCGCCACCCGCGTCCGGAGCCAAACGCTACGCTTGACCAAGGAATAGACGAGCACCGCCGCCAACAAGGTCGCGCCGGCGATGCCGAGCAAGCCGCCGGCCAAACTGCCCGGAAAGCGCGGCGCCTCGTGGAGCAGGAAGCCGGGGGCGAAAAGCACCAGGACACTCACGAGAGCGCCCACCGTGTGCTTCTCGCTCTCGCTCACCTTATGCCTCCACCACGAGGCTGCCGACCGACTTCGCCTGGCAAGCCAGGACGATGCCGCGGGCTTTCTCGTCAGGAGCAAGCCCCTCCTCGACCTCCATCATCACCTTGCCCTCGAGCAGCGGCACCTTGCAGGTGCCGCAGATGCCGACCCGGCAGGAGTAGTCGATCGGCACGCCGATCGCCTCGGCAGCCTCCAGCACGCTTTGATCCGGCGCCAGCGGCCCGGTCTTGCCCGACTTGGTGAATCGGACTTCGGCGGTGGCGATCCGCGGAGTGGCATCAACGGCGGCTGCGGGTGTGGCGGACACCGGCGCAGGGGCCAACGAGGGTGCAGGCAATGGCGCGCGGGTCCCCGGCGTGACCCCTCGGGCCGGACCGAACGCCTCCGTCCTGACCTGCTCCTTCGGTACCCCGAGCTCGGCGAGTGCGCCTTTCACCGCTTCCATCATCGGCGGCGGGCCGCAAAGGTGAATGCGCCGCCGGGCGATCTCGGGCACGGCCCGCGCGATGAACTCCTTCGAGATGGGCCCGCTGGCGCCCATCCAGGCGGTCCCCTCGGCGCGCGACATCGTTGCCGCAATGTGCAGGTTGGCATGACGCTTCTGCAAGTATTCGAGCTCCTCGCGGAAGATGAATTCCTGCGTGGAGCGCGCGCCGTAGAGGAAGTAAATGTCGCCCGGGTAGGAGCGGTCCATCAAATAACGGGCAATGCTCATCATCGGCGTGATGCCGACACCACCTGCGATCAGAACAATGCTGTCGGCGTCCGCGCCGGTGAAGGTGAAGACGCCCGAGGGGGCCGATACATCGAGCAGGCTGCCGATCGCGACCCGGTCGTGCAGGTGCCGGGAGATCAGTCCCTGCTCCTCTCGCTTCACGGTGACCTCGATGTAGCTCCGCTGGGTCGGCGAGGAGGCGATGGTGTAGGAGCGCCGGACGCGCGCGCCCCCGATCTCGGCCGAGAAGGTCAGGAACTGGCCCGGCATGAAGACGAAGGGGATGTCCCGCATAACGGGTCAGCGCAACAGTTGGCCCGGGAGGGAGCAGCGGCCGCGGCCGGGACGGCAGTCGCCCGAGGAATCGGGAGGGCTGCCGCTCCGGGGGGAGGCGGAGCGGCTGGCCCTGGGCCGGGAGGCCCTCCGGCGGGAGCCGCCGCCGGACCCGGCGCGATCGCGGTCGAAGCGGTCGCGAGGCGATGAACCAATCCACCGATCCTGCGCATGCGCGTGTACTGGATCAGCAAGGTCCCGACCACGAAGGCTGCCAGGAACGCCATTGTCGTAAGATGAAACCAGGACAGGCCCCAGAGAACGCCGGCCCCCGTCGCCATCGGCATCACGGTTGCCACCGGCGGCAGCGCGAGCTGACCGCGGTACCAGCCAAGACCGGCCTGCGCAGGCGCATGCCCGGCGATTAACGCGAGATGGGTGGACGCGCCACTGCGGTACAGGTTCAGCCCCTCGGAGAGCCGGTCGGCAGCCTCGCGCATGCCCTGCGCATCGCCGGCCTGTAGCGCGCGCGTGGCTTGTTCGAGACCTTCTCGGAGCAGCGGCAAGCCCGACGTCATGCGCCGGTGCGCTTCGCGCTGCGCCGCCTCGCGGGCCGCCGGATCGGCAGGCGGCGCGGCCATGAGGGAAGGATAGAGCTGCTGCTGCTGACCGCCGCCGTGCGTACCCATCTGGCCACCCATTTCGCCAATGCCGCCGGGACCGTGCGATTGGGCGAGGGTGGGGGCTGAGGCGGCGCCGAGCAGCAGCGCTGCAACCAGCAGCTTCGCGGCAGCAATCAGCCGAAAGCGATGGAGATAGATCATTCAGCGCCTCTCCACGAAGGCTAGCGCTCGCCCTTGTCATCCGATATGCCATTGGCTCCAGAAGCAGGCCGCATCGGCACCCGAAGGCCTGCCGCCCCGCAAGGTGATCCGCCGTGCGGTGATACTCACTCCCTTCCCGCTGCGGCAGTCCTACTTGGTTGTCGCCGGCGGCGTGCCCTGCGAAGGTTGCTGCACCGTCCCGGGCTGCTGCTGTTGCATCATGCCGGGCCCCATGGGTGCATGTTCGCGGCCTTGCTGCATCATCTGCCCGCCCATGCCCTGGCCGGCTTTTTCGTGCTCCATGCCCCGCTGCATCTGCTGCTGGCCCATGCCGGGCCCCGGTTGAGCGGGCGCAGGTTGCGGCGCTGGCGTAGTGCCAGGCTGTTGCTGCGCCCAGCCCGATGCACTGACACTGGCGATGAGGGCAGCCGAAGCGGCGACGATGGCAATCTTGATGATGGCTTTCATATCAAGCTCCGTTGGTTCTGAGTCGACGCAAGCCATCATGGGGAAGCCGGTCATCGGAGCCTTGACCTGAGTCAACCGAGCCGATCAGTCGGGTGAGCCACAAGAGGCTCACGGTCGCAACGCGCGACCTGATCGGTGGGTCGACCGTGGTCGCCCGCCAATTCCAACCTCAATTTGTCCAGTTCGTCCAGTATTGGTTACTGCTTTGGAGGGCCTGAGGAGTGAGATGGCGTCGCTGGCATGTTGTGCTGACGCTGCTGGATATCCTTGGTTTCTCCAGCCACGGGAGATGACGAGTGGCCGTGCGTTCCCGGACCGGGCATGGTGCCGCCTCCCATGTGGCCCGCAGGAGGATTCGTCGCGCCGGGGCCCATCATCGTGCCGGAGCCCATGCCGGCGGAACTGCCCCTCAGCGGCCCAGGCTGGTCGCCGGGCTGGCGCACCCAGTCGTTGCAGCCAACGCAGGGCCCGCCTTGGGCATTGCGCGGCTCATTGGACGGCATGGTCTGCGCATAGGCAGCGGACGCGCCGGCGATCAAGGCCAGCGTAAGCAACGCGCGTTGCATGATTATCCTCCTCGGCAAATCCTGATGGCGGTAGAACACCCCGCCGGTGAGCCCGGTTGCATCACCGTACTGAGCATATTGTTCCCACCTCCTCTCAGCCTACGCAAGAGCGACATCCAGCAAAAGATTTCCCGCTTGCTTCCGTGCATGATCTTGCCGAGCAACGGCTGGCGCGACCAGCCAAAAGCGGCAATGACGGCGGCTATGCCACGGCGACGCCCGATTTTGCAACGATGGCGATGTGAATCTCCACACGTTATGGCTGATAGACTACTCGTCTTTACACGGATTTCCGAAACTAACGTGCGGGCGGACCGACCTTTTCGACACGCAGATATTTCTCCAGCGTCGGGATGGCGCTCGCCGCGTCACCGGATCTGCAGGCCTCGATGGCCCTTGTAAGCTCCAGGCTGCGGGGAATATTCCCTTGCATCCAATGGCCGCGCTGTTCGCGATACGCTTGCACGAGCTCATTGCAGTATTTCTGATCCGCTTCCTTCGTTTGCGAAAGCGCAGGTGTCGCCACCGCGACGGCGATGAGGGCTGGAACCACCCAGTTGAAATTCTTGATCATGGCCTTCTCCTTTAAGATGGAGATCCATCGAAAGAAGAGTCCCAGAATGGACAGCAGTGCTGGCTCCAGAGGCTATACTTGTTGATCTGGGTCAAGGACCGACGTGGTTTGTATGTCCCAAAATATCGAGAGCCGCGCTTGTTGCCGTAGTGAGGCGCTCTTGCAGCAGTGAATACTGGCGGCTCAACGACGAAACATTGGAGGAAAGGTCAATGCGTCGATCCAGAAAGCGCCTTGGCCGCGCGAAGGGTAGCGCGAAGCCGCCTATCCCCGTCCGCAAGCGAACTTTTCGGGCCACCAGACCACCGAGCCGGGAAACCTCCTCACAATCCAAGATCCTCTATGTAACCTCCGAAATGGCCGACTTCGTCAAGGTCGGAGGCCTGGGCGACGTGTCTTCCGCCCTTCCGCGCGCCTTGCGCGACCATCACGATGTCAGGGTCCTGATCCCCGGCTATCGTGAGGTCCTGGCACGCCATGCAGACATTTCGGTCGTCGCGCGACTTCCTGCTGCGTCGGGCCTGCCGGCTTGCGATCTGGGCCAGATCGAAATCGCGGACGGACTGGTAGTCTACATTGTCCTGTGCTCCGACCTTTATGATCGGGAGGGCTCGCCTTACGGCGACACCTCCGGCTTGGACTGGGCCGACAACGACATGCGCTTCGCGCGACTCAGCCTTGCCGCGGCCGAGCTCGCGAACGGTCTCGCCGACCTGGATTGGCGGCCGGACCTGCTGCACCTCAACGATTGGCCCTCCGCGCTCGCGGCCGCGTTTCTCGCCTGGCGCGGCGCGCCCACGCCGACCATCCTCACGATCCACAATCTGGCATACCAAGGCCTCTTCGGGGCAGAGCGGTTGGCCGCTCTCGACATCCCCGCACATTCTTTTCAGGTCGATGGCGTGGAGTTCCATGGCAAGCTGTCCTTTCTCAAGGCGGGCATCTTCTACGCTTCGCATGTGACGACAGTCAGCGCGACCTATGCGCGAGAGATCACGACGCCGGAGCTGGGATGCGGCTTGCACGGGCTTCTGCGCACGCGATCCGATCAGGGGCGGCTGACCGGCATCCTCAATGGGATCGACGAAAGGTGGAGTCTGCCTGCGGATTCACATGTTGAAGCGCGATCCGACAGCGACGCCGACAAAAGCCGACGGCTCAACGCCGAGCGTGTACGCAGGGCGTTCGGGCTTGCGGTCTCGCGTGGCCCCCTTTTTGGCGTGGTGTCGCGCCTCGTGCATCAGAAGGGCATCGATTTCGCCATTCAGGGAGCCCAAGCTCTTCTGCGCGAAGGAGGGCAGTTGGTGGTCACCGGGCGCGGGGAAAGCCATTTGGAATCGGCATTGCAGAAGCTGGCGGCGCGTCATCCCGGGAACGTCGGGGTCAGGATCGGCTTCGAAGAATCGGAAGCCCGCCGAATCTTTGCAGGAAGCGATTTCCTGTTGATGCCCTCCCGCTTCGAGCCTTGCGGCTTGAGCCAGATGTATGCGCAGAGCGTCGGCACCCTTCCGGTAGCCTCCAGGACCGGCGGACTGGCCGACACGGTGGAGGACGGCGTGACGGGCTTCCTCTTCGAGGAAACATCGCTCGCCGGCCTGCTGGGCGCGATGTATCGGGCCGTGGATACTTACGCGTCGCCGCAAAAGCTCAGGGCGATGCGCCGCGCCGCGATGCAGCGGCCCTTGGGATGGAGTCGGTCGGCGGGTCAATACGGCGCCCTTTACCGAAGCATGCTCGCGGCTGTTCAGGGGCGACGAAGCTCATATCCTCCCTGCGCTCTGCCGGCCTCGCCATCGACGGCATCCGGACGCAAACTCTGAATGCAGGGCGACCGGCTGGCTGAAATGGGTTGGCTGAAATGGACAAGGAGATCCGCGAGTATGAACGCCCGGATTTCCAACCGGCTTGCTCCGCCGCCTTGCGATGGCAAGGCGGCCGCTCTGTCCATAAGCGCCCGCCCGGCCGTCCCGGCCGACTGGGAACCCGATGCGGCTGTCGATGCGCTCGGCAAACCGGGCATTTCGCCGACCTGGACCAGCAGCGCCAAAGACGCGGTCGGCTGCTCGCTTGGGGCTCCGCGACTCTGGTTCACCCTGGGGTACGGTATCGTCAACGAGGTTTACTGGCCGCGAACCGATCTCCCTCAGATCCGCGACCTTGGCTTCATCGTCGCGGACGGAAAGGGCTTCTGGGCCGAGGTCAAGCGAGGCGGCGCTTACACCATTTGCTCGACTGCTTCTGGCGTGCCGGCTTTCGAGATCGTGCACACGCATGCCCGTTACGTGCTGCGGCTGAGGATCTCGCCCGATCCGCGCCGCGATGTCCTCTCGATCGAGAGCGGCCTCGAGAGTGACGATCCGGATATGCGCCTGTACGTGCTGCTCGCAGCGCATTTGGGCGCAACCGGTCTCGACAACCGCGCTATCGTCGCGCGGCATCGCGGCCGGCACGTTCTTGGCGCCGAGAAGTTTCCGTTCGCCTTGGCGCTGGCGGCCGTGGACGCACGCCAGCAAGACGCGATCGTGCGCGCCGGCTGCGGCTATGTCGGCGCAACCGACGGCTGGCAGGACTTCGCCCGCAACGGGGCAATGACCTGGGAAAGCCCTGCCGCCGGCCCCGGCAATGTCGCGCTGATGGCCGAGCTGTCCCGCCACTGCGTGCTGGCGCTGGGCTTCGGCAGCAGCCGGGAGGCCGCCGCCACGCTCGCCGTCTCGTCACTCATGCAACCATTCGAGGATCTTCTCGCTGGTCAGGTTTCGGATTGGCAGGCCTGGCATCGCCGCTGCGCAGAGTGTTGCGTCCGGCCCAAAGGTGTCGCCGTCGACCTGGAGGAACAGTTCGTCATCTCCGCGACGGTGCTGCGCTGTCACCGGGACAAAACCTTTCCGGGCGCCATGGTGGCGAGCCTCAGCATCCCCTGGGGCGACAGCGGCGATGAACGCGGCGGCTATCATCTCGTTTGGCCGCGCGATCTCGTCGAGTGCGTCGGCGCCTTGCTGGCCTTTGGCGGCGAGGATGAAGCGCGCGAGACACTGTGCTATCTCATTGCGACGCAAAATTCCCAAGGTCATTGGCATCAGAATCAATGGCTTGGCGGTCATCCCTCCTGGCAGGGTATTCAGCTCGACGAGGTCGCCTTTCCGGTGCTCCTGGCCGGCGCACTCGCCGAGCGCAAGGCGCTCGGGGGCATCGGTGTCGAGGACATGGTCCGCCGCGCCTTGGGCTTCATCGCGTCCCGCGGTCCATCCACCGATCAGGATCGCTGGGAGGAGAATGCCGGCATCAACACCTTCACCTTGGCCACTTGTATCGCAGCCTTCGTCGTCGGAAGCACCTTTCTGGATGACAACGCAGCGCGTTGGGCGCTCGACCTTGCCGACTTCTGGAACGCCAGCATCGAACACTGGACGGTCGCCCACGATACAGATTTGGCACGTCAAGTCGGAGTGAGCGGCTACTATGTTCGCACGGCGCCGGCGTCGGTCATGGAGATCGGCTGTGATTCAGCGTGGAAAATTGACCCCCTGAGGTGGGGGATCGGCGTCCAAAATTGACCCCCCCTTGAGGAGTTGGCGTAGCAGGCTGCCCGCTTTGCGTAAGAGCGGGTGGTGGGGGATGTTGGTAGTGGAGACGA
>JACPOB010000187.1 GCA_016185145.1 Rhodospirillales bacterium
GCAGAACGGCAAGCTGCATCCCATCCAGCAGGCCTTCCATGACGCCCAGGCCTTCCAGTGCGGCTACTGCGCCGCCGGCATGATGATGACGACGGCCTCGGCCGCGTTCGACGAGGCCCACAAGGCCGACCTGCCGCATGCCCTCAAGGGCAACATCTGCCGCTGCACCGGCTATCGCTCGATCGTCGACGCGCTGCACGGCAAGAAGAACATCGAGGAGGACGTCGCCGGCAAGGCGCTGGGCGCCAGCCTGGCCAACCCGTTCACCGACGCGATCCTGACCGGCAAGGCGCACTACACGATGGACGTCGCGATGGAGGGCATGCTGCACCTGAAGGTGCTGCGCTCGCCGCACGCCCACGCCCGCCTCAAGAAGATCGACAAGAGCAAGGCGCTCGCCGTGCCCGGCGTCGTCGCCGTCTACACCTGGGACGACGTGCCGCGGCGGCTCTACAGCACGGCGCTGCGCGAGGACCACCTGGTCGATCCCGACGACACCTACATGCTGGACAACGTCGCCCGCTTCGTCGGCCAGCGGCTGGCCGCGGTGGTCGGCGAGACCGAGGCGGCGGCGGAGGCCGGCGTCCGTGCCCTGGTCGTCGACTACGAGATCCTCCCGGCGGTCTTCGACCCGGTGGCAGCCATGGAGCCCGACGCGCCCATCCTCCACGACAAGAGCGAGGTCGTCACCGACAACGGCAACATCTTCTGCACCCTGCAGGGCGAGATCGGCGACGTCGCCAAGGGCTTCAGGGAAGCCGAAGTCATCCACGAGAACACCTATTCGACCTCGCGCGCGCAGCACGTACATCTCGAGACCCATGGCTCGATCGCCTACCAGGGCAAGGACGGCCGCTGGCACGTCCGCACCAGCTCGCAGGGTCCGTTCGCTGCCCGCGCCAAACTTGCCTACCTGATGGGCGTCCCTGCCGCGCAGATCCACGTCTTCACCGAGCGCGTCGGCGGTGGCTTCGGCGGCAAGCAGGAGATGGTGTCGGAAGATCTGCCGCTGTTCGCCACCATGAAGCTCGGCGGCCGTCCAGTGAAATGGGAATGGACCCGCGAGGACGAGTTCATCGGCGCCACGACGCGGCACCAGATGACGACCAAGGTCAAGATCGGCGCCAGGAAGGACGGCACGCTGACGGCGCTCGACGTCCAGGTGGTCTCCAACACCGGCGCCTACGGCAACCACGCCAGCGAGACCCTGGCCGCCGCCATGGCGAGCCCGTTCGCGGCCTATCGCTGCGAGAACAAGAAGGGCATCGGCCGAGTCGTCTACACCAACATGATCCCGGGCGGCGGCTTCCGCGGCTACGGCGCCTCGCAGACCACCTTCGCCATGGAATGCGCCATGGATGAGCTGGCCAAGGTCCTGGGGCTCGACCCGTTCGAGATCCGCCGCAAGAACGTGGTGCGGCCGGGCGACAATGTCGAATCGATCTGGAAGGAGCCGAGCGACGCGAGCTTCGGCAGTCACGGCATCGACCAGTGCCTGGACATCGTCCAGCGCGAGCTGAAGAAGGGCAACGGCGTCCACAAGCCGGACGGCACCGACTGGCTCGAGGGCACCGGCGCCGCGCTCGCCATGCTGGAATGCGGCCCGCCGACCGAGCACCGCTCGGGCGCCGAGATGAAGCTGCTGCCCGACGGCACCTATCATCTCGCCTGCGGCTCGTCGGAGATGGGCAACGGCATCACCACGGCACACAAGCAGATGGCGGCCGCCGTCGTCGGCGTGCGCGCGTCGGACATCGACATCATCAACGCCGACACCGACCGCACGCCCTACGATACCGGCACCTTCGCCAGCACCGGCACGGTGGTGGCGGGCAAGGCGGTGCTGGCAACGGCGGAGGCGATGAAGGCCGACATCCTCGACTTCGCCTCACGCTTCACCAAGACGCCGGTCGAGCAATGTCGTCTCGACAAGGACGCGGTGATCTGCGGCAACAAGCGGATCCCGCTCACCGAGCTGCACGCCGAAGGCGCCAAGGTCCAGCACCGTTTCACGGTCAGCCGCAAGGCCTACCTGTCGCCGCGCTCGATCGCCTTCAACGTGCAGGGCGTGAGGCTGGCGGTGCACAAGGTGACCGGCGAGGTCCGCATCCTGCACAGCGTGCATGCCGCCGACATCGGCCGGCCGATCAACCCCATGCAGTGCCGCGGCCAGCTCGACGGCGCGGTCGCCATGGGCTACGGCTGGGCGCTGATCGAGAACATGGTCCACGACGAAGGCCACATGGTGAACCCGCAGCTGCGCAACTGCCGTGTGCCCGCCTTCGCCGACACGCCGCATACCGACATCTTCTTCGCCGACACGGTCGATACCATCGGGCCGCTGGGCGCGAAGTCCCAGGGCGAGTGCGGCATCAACCCGGTGGCGCCGGCGGTATCCAATGCGCTGGCCAACGCCACCGGCATGCGCTTTGCCCACCTGCCCTTCACCGCTGACCGCCTGTTCGCCGGCGGACTGACCAGGGCCAAATGACCGTCAGCATCGTCACCCAGACCAGCGTGCGGCCGGAGCGATCCGAGGACTTCGCACGCTGGCAGGGTGAAACGAGCAACATGGTCTCGAGCTTCACGGGCTTCGTCGAGCAGCGGCTGATGCCGCCCAACCCGCCGTTGCAGGTCGACTGGGTCATCCTGCAGCGCTTCCACACCATGGAGGACGCACAGCGCTGGCTGGCCTCGCCCGAGCGCCAGGTGCGCATCGAGGGCGCGGCGCCGTTCCTGATCGGCCGCGACGACGTGCATATCGTGCGCGACGACGAAGGCGGCAGGAAGCCCGCACCGGTCTCGGCCGTGATCAGCACCCGCGTGAAAGCCGGCAAGGATGTCGAGTATCGCGCCTGGGAGCGCAAGATCGCCGCCGCCCAGTCGAAGGCGCCGGGCCTGCAGGGCTATCGCTTCGAGCCGCCGGTGCCCGGCGTCCAGGACGACTACGTCGCCATCCTGCGCTTCGACACCCAGGCCAACCTGCAGGCCTGGCTCGATTCGCCGGTGCGCAAGAAGCTGATCGAGGAGGCCGAGCCTCTGACCGAGGAGTTCCATGCCCGCGTAGGGACCGGCTTCGAGCAGTGGTTCCGCGACGAATCGGGCGCGCCGGCGCCCTGGGCCGTCTGGAAGATGGACTTCATCGTCCTGCTGCTGCTCTACCCCATCGTCTTCCTGTGGGGCGTCTGGTTCGGCACGCCGATCCTGCAGAACAAGCTGGACCTGCCCTGGGCCGTCAACCTGTTCATCGGCAACATCTTCAGCGTCGCCCTGACCGGCTTCGGGGTGCCCTGGGTGGCCAACCGCATGGGCTGGTGGATGAACCCCAAGGCGAACGTGCTGCGGGCGAACCTCCTGGGGGCCGGCCTGATCTGCGCCATCTACGCCCTCTCCATCTGGGTCTTCTGGAGGTTCTTCTGACAAGGAATCGTTCCTCGTCGCGGCGCGTCGATTTTCCGGCATTCCCGGCATTTCCGGCAGCGACCGTAGTAGTGTCGCGGAAGCTGACCTACCAGATGTGGGGCTTGCCGGCGAATTTCGATAGTTCCGCAAGTTTAGATATTGGTTTTTCGTTCGGCCGGACAGGCCGGCCCAGCTGTGGCCGGGCGCATGATGGTATCGGATGAACGATGCATAGAGCAGAGCCGCCGGGAGGCGAGCGCCCAGTCAATATAACTCTAGTGTTCTTCAGAGTCAACTACGGTTTTTTGGCGGACCATAGACCGCCAAAAAATGCTCGGGCAATCTCGGCGAGCCACTAATTGACCAGCGTATTCTTCACGCGCACCGACACGCATAGATACCAGTACCACAACGCCATGGCGATCAGGGCGCCGATCGTCCTCGCGATGTCGGCCTCGGCAAGAATCATATGGAGCCGGACGCCGGGCACCATAAGCATCGGCAATATCGAAAACGGCGCCGCCAATGTCAGGACCGACATGATGGCGAAGATCGTCCTGAATGCTCTTTTCTGCCGGAACAGAGAGACGATGCCCCACAGATGCACGGCCATCCCAGCAAAAGCGACCAACCCAACGACGATGAGCGGACCACGCGCCGCCTCGACCTGGAATCCCGCCAGATAGTCCGGCATCGCCACGGCCAGTTCCGCGATCCCTCTCACGAAGCCGACGCAGAGCAGGAACGCGAAAAGCCGAAGCCAACCGCCTATGCCTTTGGGCGGAGCAGCCGCCGAACCTGTGTTCATTTCCTGCCCTCCTTCGACGGGAAGGACGAGGGCGACCTCCGCGTCGTTACAGGCATCCGGAACCGGAAATTTCGTATGCTGGTCGCCTGTCAGGCATATTTGGTTGTAGCCCCGGCAGCGGGCTCGGTTATGATTCGGCCATGCCCAAGGTTCTTTCCGACACCGAGGTGGCGCGCTATCGCCGGGACGGCTTCCACTTCCCGGTGCGTGTGCTGTCGACGGACGAGGCGCGCTCCTATCGCGACCGGCTGGAAGCGAACGAGCGGACGCTCGGCGGGCCGCTCTCCGGCAACATGCGCCAGAAGCCCCACCTGCTTTTCACCTGGGCCAACGAGCTCGCACGGCACCCGAAGATTCTCGACGCCGTCGAGGATGTGATCGGGCCCGACATCCTGTGCTGGGGCACCACCTTCTTCACGAAGGAAGCCCGATCGTCCTCCTACGTGTCGTGGCACCAGGATGCCACCTATTGGGGGCTCAGCACGGCCGACGTGATCACCGCCTGGGTCGCCTTCGCCGACGCGCCGGTCGAAAGCGGCGCCATGAAGTTCTGGCCGGGCAGCCATCTCAAGAGCCAGCTCGAGCATCGAGACACCTTCGCGACCGACAACCTCCTGACCCGCGGCCAGGAGATCGCTGTCGACGTGCCGGACGGCGCCGGTGTCGACGTCGCCCTGAAGGCGGGTGAGATGTCGCTGCACCACGTGCTGCTGGTCCACGGCTCGGGCCCCAACACGACCGAGGATCGGCGGATCGGCTATGCCATCCGCTACATCCCGCCCCATGTCCGCCAGCTCAAGTCGCGTGACTCTGCGATGCTGGTGCGCGGCCACGACCGCCACGGAAATTTCGAGCGCGAGCCCGCGCCACGCGCCGATCTCGACGCCGATGCGCTCGCCGCCCATCGAGCCGCGGTCGAAAGCTCAGCCAAGGTGCTCTATGCCGGCACCGACCGCAGGACATACCGTGCCTAGCCGGCGCTGGGCCCTCGCCGCCCTTTGCGCGGTGCCGACGGCGGCCGCGGCGCAGACCACGGCGACGCGGGATTCGAAGCTGACGCCCGAGGCCTTTTTGCGCGGTATCTACACGCCCTACCCGAACCAGGACTTCAAGGGGCAGCCGTTCTGGCAGGTCGACCGCTTCTTCGCGCCCGACCTCGCGCGCGCCATCGAGGCCGACATGCGCGAGGCCAAGCGGCGCGGCGAAGTGCCCAAGCTCGACGGCGATCCCTTCGTCGATGCGCAGGACTGGGACATCGCCAAGCTCGCCATCTCGGTCAAGGCCGACGGCCCCAAGGCCACCGGGCTGGTGAGCTTCGAGAATCAGGGCAAGCCCACCGAGATCACGCTCGACCTGGTGCGTACCGGCATGGGCTGGCGCATCACCGACATCAAGTCGCCCAGCGGGACGCTGAGCGAGCTTTACAAGAAGTAGGTCCTGCTCTTCCGGACCGCGCGCATCCTGCGCGCTCATGATTCGTGAGCGCGCAGGATGCGCGCGGTCCGGAAGAGCATGAGAAGACGCGCCACGGCGCTCCTAGCAAACTACCGCGCCCAGGACGCGGCGCGCTCGAGCAGTCGGCGCGCGCGGATGACGACGGGCAGATCGATCATGCTGCCTTCGAAGGCCACCGCTCCCGCCCCGTCGGCCGCGGCCGCGTCGAACGCCGCGATCAGGCGGCGGGCACGATCGAGCTCTGCATCCGAGGCGCCATATTCCTCGTTGATGATCGGCACGTGCGCCGGATGGATGCAGGAGGCCGTGGTGAAGCCCAATGCCTTGCCGCGCTTGAGGCCGGCCCGATACGACTCGAGGTCGTTGATGTTGGCGAGCTGGCCCATCGATCCCATGGGCAGGATGCCGGCCGCGCGGCAGGCGGCCAGGCCGTGCATGGCGAAGACGTACATGCTGTCGGCCGAGGGAATGGCGCCGAGCTCGGTCGCCATGTCCTCGCCGCCCACCGACATGCCGGCCATGCGCGGCTCGGCGGCGATGGCATGGAGGTGCGGCAGCGCCGCCGGCGATTCGATCAGGACAAGGAACCGCGTATGGCCGATCGGCATGCCGAGGGCCGCTTCACGGTCGGTCACCAGCTCGGCCAGCAGGCGGACATGCTCGGGCCCCATGACCTTGGGCAGCATCAGGGCGGCGACGCCCGGCATCACCGAGGCGGCGATGTCGGCAACGGCGAGGTCGAGCGGCCGGTTGATGCGGACCACGACGTCGGCGCCTTTCTGGGCGACGCGCGGCACGGCGGCGGGCAGCGCGGCGCGGGCGTCCGCCTTGCGCGTCGGCAGGATGGAATCCTCCAGATCGAGGATGATGGCGTCGGCGCTGCGCTCATGCGCCTTCGCCAGGAAGCGCTCCGAGAGCACCGGCACGAACAGCAGCGATCGCCACGAAGGCTGGACCCGGGTCATCTTGATGCTCTCTCCAATCAGCGTGTTGCGTCACGCTTGCGTTTCAGGCCCCACGCCGCCGCCACATCGGCCGCGACGCGCCTGGCCATCAATCGATAGCCCAGGCTTTCACCCCAAGGCGAGCGGATAAGATGGAAGCCATCGGCATAGACGGTATCCCTGACGTCGACGAACAGGTCGCCCAGGTCGAACACCGGCAGGCCAAGGTCGCGCTGGCTCAACATTCCGTCGACCATCCGACGGTAGAGCCCACCATACGACAGATCGCCGGCCACGGCCTGCTCCTCGGCCGTCAGCGTCTTGCCGTAGGCCGGCACCGGCTGAAAAAAGTAGGCCGTCTTGATGTCATAGTCGCGCGCCAGGGCCTCCATGGCGCGATTGTACTTCCGCAGGAGCTCGAGCTGGATAGCGAAGACGCGCTCGCCGTCGCCGGCAATGTCGGCCGGCAGGGCGAAAAGGCTTTCGAGCGTCGTACGCTTGCTCGATTGCAAGCCGCTCCGGCCCTTGGCCAGCGCTTCCAGGGTGCGGAACAGCAGATAGGCGGCGTGCGACTGCCCGAGCACCGGATCGCCCGCCACGCCGCCAGCGAGACGACCGAACACCCAGCCGATGGCCGCATCGCCGAAATTGTCATCGGCGACCAGCGGATTGACCGCGAGGAAATTGTTGATCGGGTATTCCAGGCGCTCGCGCTCCCACGGCCGGAACAGGTAGTAGTCGTTGATGCCGCCCAACGTGATCACCGCGTCGAGTGCCTGGGCGTTCAGGGCGAACAGGATGAAGGGCTGCGGCTGCTTCCAGGCGCCGTCGCCGCCGTTCAGCACCCAGAACGGCTGGCCGTTCGGGCTCTCGTACTCGTTGTTCAGCTCCTCTTCGAGGTAGCGCGGCGCAGGCCAGGGATCGACCTGGGCGAGCTGGCCCGCGATCGAGCCGCCGGTGAGCAGGATGGTGTACCGGTCGGGCCGCTTCAGCAGCGGGTAGTCGTCGTTGAACAGGCCGACATTGTTGATGTTCTTCAGCCCGCACGGCCGGTTGGCGTGGTGGACGAAACCGACATAGGGATGGGGATAGAGCGTATCGACATAGCGGCAGTCCGTGCCGCGCGTCAGGTCGCGCACATAGGTGTTCTGGGTGCGCTCGAACAGCTCGGCCGCCGGCGTATAACGGCCGTCCTCGACCATCATCCAGAGGATCGCCAGACCCTCGATGGCCGCCACCGACAGCGCGATGCCGATGACGGTGGAAATCAAGCCGAAGAGGCGGCGCTTGGTCTTCTCTTTCATCTGCGCGCGTCTCGGACTGCCTACCACACACGCCCGTGGTACCTCCGGCCAGCCTCGAGCAAGACCGCCGGAACCCACAAAAGCACCGCGTTACATAGCCTTTGGAGCTCTGGAAACTCAACGCTCAAGTACGAATTTCTTGGCGGGATCGCCGGGCCACCGGACAGTGGAAGGATTCCTTCGCACCAGATGACACATCGAAGGAATGCCCGTGCGTCACAACTTATTCGTGTGGAGCCAATTCCTCGCGTACCGTGTAAAATGTTCCCGTTTATATATAACTAGGAGATACGCGATGAAGAAGGCCTTGTTCGTTGCGGGCGCCCTGGTGGCCATGCCTTGGATGGCTCAAGCACAGGAATTTGCGCCGCTGCCTGGTTTCTATATCGGCGCCGGTGCCGGCGGCGTCTGGTACCTGAGCAGCACGACGTCGATCGGCGGATCGTTCAGCAGCACGACCGGTTTCCTGGCAGACGTCGTCGCCGGCTACGACTTCGTCGGTCCGCGCGTCGAACTCGAAGTCGGCTTCGGCTTCATCCCCTTCACCGCCAATCTCGCCGGAACCGCCGCACAGTCCAACTTCAGCGGCAGCGCCCACCAGCTGCATATCATGGGCAAGGCGCTCTACGATTTCATTCCAGCGTCCACCATCACGCCCTATATCGGCGCCGGCGCGGGCATCGCGTTCGTCGACGGAAACAGCTTCCTGCAAAACACGGTGTTCGCGTACGAGGGCATCCTCGGCGTAGGCTACAACATCGACAGCCAGTGGCGTGTCGCGCTCGAAGGCCGCTACGTCGGCACCACCAACGCCAACGTGGTCATCAACGGCGTCAACGTCGGGGTGAACAACTCCAACATCGTGGCGATGGTCTACGGGCAGTACAAGTTCGCGCCGCCGATGGCGGCGGCGCCGCCGCCCGCGCCGATCCCCGTTGCGCCGCCCTCCTTCATGGTGTTCTTCGACTGGGACAGCTCGGTCCTGTCGCAGGCTTCGCTGAACGTCATCAACCAGGCCGCCGCCGCCTTCAAGAGCAAGGGCAGCGCCCGCATCCGGGCGACCGGCCACACCGACACGTCGGGTCCCGAGGCCTACAACATGGCGCTGTCGCTGCGGCGTGCGAATGCGGTCAAGAATGCGTTGGTCCGCGAAGGAGTGCCGGCCGCGGCGATCACCGTGATCGGCCGTGGCGAGCAGGGCCTGCTGGTGCAGACCGCGGACGGCGTGCGCGAACCGCAGAATCGCCGCGTCGAGATCGTGGTCGAATAGACGGCGGCGGCTAAAGCACATCCGTCCAGCTGGACTCAGCTGGACGGGATTGTGCCGACGAAACGAACATCTGGCCGCTCAGTCCCTGACCTTGACGGCGTCGGCGACGAACTCGGCCTCGGCCGTCGGGATGGGCGAGGAAGTCTCGCGACAGAACGCGGCGCCCAGGATCCAGTTCAGCTGTCCGGGCGTGCCCGAGCCGTTGCGCACGAAGCCGATGCATTGGCGTTGGGCCTTCTGGAAGATCACATAGTGATCGCCGGCCCTGCTGCCGGTGTAGGACCAGCCTCCGGCGCCCGTGGTGACGTTCTTGAGCGCATCCGCCGTTCGCAGCCAATCGACCGCGCCCGAGCTCGCGACGGGGCTCAACCCGCCGACGCCATGAGCCTGGACCAACCGGTACAGGCCGATCGCGAACTCGCTTTTCGAATCGGTGTAGGTCAGGCGCCAGCTCTGCACGGTTCCGATGCGAAACGTCCGGATATTCGACGTCCAGCACCTGTTGAACGGCACGCCATAGACCGGTGCGGTTGCACAGGGGATTTCATTGGTGAAGACCCAGGAGTCCTGGGCATCGGCCGGTTTGACGGCGACGACAACGACCAGGACGGCAAGCGACGCCACCAGCGCCTTGAATTGATTCCGCCTCAAGTGAGCAAGCTCCCCATCCGCGCCAGAGCGGAACCCAATCAGATGGAACCGCGCGCGGTTCCATCTGATTGGATTCGCGCGCACCGGTGATCCGTGCTGCAGGAGGCACAATCCGTCCAGCTGATTCCAGCTGGACGGATTGTGCTTTAGCAGCGGCAAAAACAATCACATAGATTCCGGGCCGCAGCAATCTCACCGCAGATCAACGCGTCGGCGTCAGCCCCCAGGGGCAAGAGGAGGCGCCTGGAAAGTCCATGCGCCGGCCGGACGAGTCCTGGCACGAAACGCCGCCCGAGCTGCTGCTGGCCCGCGGCTGCGGCGGAGCAGGAGTGGGCGACGGTGGTGGCGCAGTCGCAGCGCGAGCCTTGGCGGCCGCATCGGCCTTTTTGAGGTCGTCGTCGTACTTTGCGAGCGCTGGTGCGGCTTCGCTGAACAGCGCCTGCTGTTGGGCGGCCGTCAGGAAGCCGGTTGTCGGGTGATTGCGCGCCTTCTGCCAGCCGAGGATCATTTCACGCGAGCGCGGTCCGAAAACGCCATCGGCGCCCAGAGTGTCGAACCCGAGCGACGTCAACGCCACCTGCAGCCGTTGACGGTCGAGCTGTGACAGCTTCAGCGCGGTCTCGGCGGCTTCCGCGGCCTTCAGGGCCGCCGCCTCGGCGTCGGCCTTTTGCTTGGCTTCGGCATCGGCCTTCTGCTTGGCCTCGGCATCGGCTTTCCTCTTGGCTTCCGCTTCGGCCTTCTGCTGGGCCTCCGCGTCAGCCTTCTGCTTGGCTTCGGCCTCCGCCTTCTGCTTGGCTTCGGCCTCCGCCTTCTGCTTGGCTTCGGCGTCGGCCTTGCGCTTGGCCTCTGCCTCCGCCTTCTGCCTGGCTTCAGCTTCGGCTTTCTGTCTGGCCTCGGCGTCTGCCTTCTGCCTTGCCTCGGCCTCGGCCTTCTGCCTGGCTTCGGCATCGGCCTTCTGCTTGGCTTCGGCGTCAGCCTTCTGCTTCGCCTCCGCTTCAGCTCTCTGCCTCGCCTCCGCGTCGGCTCTCTGTTTGGCCTCGGCATCGGCCTTTTGCTTGGCCTCCGCTTCCGCCTGCTGCCTGGCTTCGGCATCGGCCTTCTGCTTGGCAGCAGCCTCGGCTTCGGCCTTTTGCTTCGCCTCAGCCTCCGCCTGCTGCCTGGCTTCCGCCTCTGCCTTCTGCTTCGCCTCGGCCTCCGCCTTGGCGGCATCGCTGAGACCGTCATGGACCGGCGCCGGAGGCGGCGCGGACCTCGGCGGGAAGATCACGTATCCGCCTGCCACGCCGACGAGGATTGCAGCCACCGCCCCGCCGGCGAGCGTAAGGCGATTCATCCCGGCGAACGCCGCTCTGGCCGACGTGAACGACCGAGCGGATGCCGACCTGACGCCAGCCGCCAGCGATGCTGCCGCAGAGGAGGCGGCGGCCGTCGCCGCGGCCGGTTGCCTGTTCTTCGGTGGCGGGGCGGGCGGCGGCGCAGGTGCGGGCGCCGGCTTCGGGCGAGGCTTCGGCCGCTCGAACACGGTCTCGTCACTGACCTGCGCCACCCTCCCTGCGAGCACGTCGCGCCACGCCGGGATCGATTGCGGGCGATCCTTGGCCCGCACCGTGAGGCCGAGATCGATGCCTTCGAGGATGCTGGACGGATAGCCTTCGAGAGACAGCTTGGCCAGCGGCTCATAGGCATCGTTGAGCGCCCGCTCGAGCGAGCTCGGCGGCGCCCTGCCCGTAATCGCATGGTAAAGCGTTGCCGACAGGCCGTAGATGTCGGTCCACGGTCCTTGCCTGTCCGACGTCAGCTGTTCGGCCGCGGCGTAGCGCGGCGTGAAGATCGCCGTCATCGCCGCCGTGCGATCGGCCATCGACGACCGCGATGCGCCGAAATCGATCAGCGTCGGATTGTTGTTGGCATCGAGAATGACGTTGGCCGGCTTGACGTCGCGATGCAGGAAGCCGGTCTTGTGGACGGCCTCGAGTCCGTCGAGCAGCCTTTCGAGCATCCGCTGGGTGATCGCCGGCGACAACTTGCCGTCACGCTTCAGGCGCTGCTCGAGGGTATCGCCGCGCGCCAGGCCCATGATCATGTAGGCCGTGCCGTTGGCCTCGAGGAAGTCGTAGACGCGGACGACTGCGGGAGCGCCCTCGAGCGTCGCGAGGATGCGGGCCTCTTCCAGGAAGCGCTCGCGCCCCCAGATGAAGTCTTCGGCGAGCTGGGTCGATCGCGGCACGACCGTCGTGCCGTTCTCGCGAAGCGCCAGCGTCGTCGGCAGATACTCCTTTACCGCGACTTCGCGACCGAGCGTCGTATCCTTCGCGTAGTAGGTGATGCCGAAACCGCCATGGCCCAGGACCGACAGCAGCTCATAGTTACGTAGCCGCGTCCCGGCCGGTAACGTGCCTCGCATTTCGTTCGGCTTGGCGTCTGCCTTGGTCTCGGCAGCCATACGTGTCTGCCCTCGGGCGTCGAGGTTTGCGAAAACGCAATTCTAGCGCATGTCCTGATTTCTCAAAGCGTCAAGATAGAGACGCCGGCCGTGCCCGCGTGTGGCGAATCTCACGTACACGCCGCCAACTGTCGGTTATGACAGCGGCGCTACGCCGATCCTGCCGGCCCTCGCGAAAGGCCTGAATCCTCTTGTCGAACGGGCGGATGTTGCATGATAGTTGCCCTAGTTCAGTGCGCTGCCGTTCGATGGATGACGTCCCAGGGGGATGACGACACGTGCGACCAATAGAGCTGAAGCCACTGATCGGACGCCTCAACGACGTGTGTCGTCGCGCGCTCGAAGCCGCCGCGGGCGCAACGGCTCTGCGAACCCACTACAACGTCGAGATCGAGCATTTCCTGATCGGACTGCTCGACCGAACCGATACCGACCTCGCCGCGATCCTGCGGCGCTGGGAGATCGATCCGGCCCGCCTGCTGGCCGACCTCACCAGGTCGCTCGACCGCATGAAGACCGGCAACGCGCGAGCGCCCGCGCTCTCACCGGACATCGTCGAGATGGTGAAGCAGGGCTGGTTGCTGGCCTCGGTCGAGCAAGGCGCCAGCCGCGTGCGCTCGGGCCATCTGATCTGGGCGTTGCTGGCCGACGACATGCTGGCGCGCCGCGCCATCGGCTCCTCGGGCCTTCTGCACGCCATCGCACCCGACACGCTCAAGGCCGACTACCTCACGATTTGCGCCAACACGGTCGAGACGGCACAGGCCACGACGCAGGCCGCCGGCTCGGAAGCGGCGGGCACCGGCTCGGGCGAAGCCCGGCCGGGCGGTTCGGGGGCCCTCGACCAGTTCACGATCGACCTCACCGGGCAGGCCAAGGCCGGCAAGATCGATCCGATCCTCGGCCGCGACTTCGAGATCCGTCAGATGGTCGACATCCTGACGCGCCGCCGGCAGAACAATCCGATCCTCACGGGCGAAGCGGGCGTCGGCAAGACCGCCGTCGTCGAGGGCCTGGCACTTCGCATCGCGGCCGGCGACGTCCCGCCGGCGCTGCGCAACGTGACCTTGCGCACGCTCGATCTCGGCCTGCTGCAGGCAGGCGCCGGCGTGAAGGGCGAGTTCGAGAATCGCCTGAAATCGGTGATCGACGAGACCAAGTCGAGCCCCAAGCCCATCATCCTCTTCATCGACGAAGCGCACACGCTGATCGGCGCCGGCGGCCAGGCCGGCCAGAACGATGCCGCCAATCTCCTGAAGCCCGCGCTGGCGCGCGGCGAGCTGCGCACGATCGCGGCGACCACCTGGGCCGAATACAAGAAGTACTTCGAGAAGGATGCCGCCCTCACCCGCCGCTTCCAGCCGGTGAAGGTCGAGGAGCCGAGCGAGAAGATGGCCGTGGCCATGATCCGCGGCCTGGTGTCGACGCTCGAGCTGCACCACAAGGTACGCATCCTCGACGAGGCGGTGAGCGATGCCGTGCGGCTGTCGGCGCGCTACATCCCGGCGCGCCAGCTGCCGGACAAGGCCGTCAGCCTGATCGACACCGCCTGCGCCCGCGTGGCGATGAGCCAGAACGCCATACCGGCGCCGATCGACGACTGCCAGCGCCGGCTCGGCCTGATCGACACCGAGCTGAAGATCATCGAGCGCGAAACCGCGGCGGGCGCCGACCATGCGACGCGGCGCGACGAGCTGACGGCCGAGCGGCAGCGCATCACCGATCAGCTGGCCAAGCTGAACGAGCGCTGGGAAGCCGAGCGCGACCTCGTGGGCAAGATCGACGCCGTGCGCGCAAAGATCGAAGCCGCGACGGCGACCACGAGCAGCGCCGGCGATGGCGCCGCCAAGAGCGACGGCCAGGCCGAGCGCGCCGAGCTGGCGGACCTGTCGAAGCGCCTGCGCACGCTGCAAGGCGAGGAGCCCCTGATCTTTCCCGTGGTCGACGGCCAGGCGATTGCCGCGATCGTCGAGGCGTGGACGGGCATTCCGGCCCGCCGCATGCAGACCGACGAAATCCGCACCGTGCTCAATCTGCGCGAGGCGATGGAACGGCGGGTCGTCGGCCAAAGCCACGCCATGGAAGCGGTTGCGCAAGCCATCCGCACCAGCCGGGCCGGATTGACCGATCCGCGGCGGCCGGTCGGCGTCTTCCTGTTCGTCGGCACCTCGGGCGTCGGCAAGACGGAGACGGCCCTCACGCTCGCTCAGCTGCTCTACGGCGGCGAGCAGAACACGACCGTCATCAACATGGCGGAGTTCAAGGAGGAGCACAAAGTCAGCCTGCTGATGGGCAGCCCGCCGGGCTATGTCGGCTACGGCGAGGGCGGCGTCCTGACCGAAGCCGTGCGGCGACGTCCCTACAGCGTCGTGCTCCTCGACGAAATGGAGAAGGCCCATCCCGGCGTCCAGGACGTGTTCTATTCCGTCTTCGACAAAGGCAACATGAAGGACGGCGAAGGGCGCGACATCGACTTCAAGAACACCGTCATCATCATGACCAGCAACGCTGGTACGGACCTGATCAACAAGCTGTTCGCCGATCCTGAAACGGCGCCCGACGCCGCCGGACTTGCCGATGCGTTGCGCCCCGAACTGGCCAAGTTCTTCAAGCCGGCCTTTCTCGGACGCGTGACCCTGGTGCCGTATTTCCCCCTGCCGAATGCAATCATTCGCCAGATCGTGGCGATGCAGCTCGAACGCATCCGCAGTCGCGTGCGCGACAGCTATCGCGCGACGTTCGATTGGACGCCCGAGCTGGTCGACACGATCGCGGCGCGCTGCACGGAAAGCAGCTCGGGCGCGCGCAACGTCGAGAACATCCTGACGCGTACGCTTCTTCCCGAATTGTCGGCGGAGGTGCTTGCTCGACTCGCGGACGGCCAGTCGATCCAAAGCGTCAAAGCAAGCCTCGACAAGGATGGGTTGTTTTTCTTTGCCATCAACTAACCGTAAAGGTGTTGATAATCCCCAATGGCTTTCTCCAACGGAGGTTGACAGTGCCAATCTACATGAAGTTCGGCAGTATCCCTGGTGACGTAACCACCGACGGATACAAGGACTGGATCGAGTTGAACTCGTTCCAGTATGGAGTTGGGCGAGCCGTCACCAGCGGCGCCGGCGGCAACTCGCGCGAGAGTTCGGCGCCCAACATCAGCGAGATCGTCGTCACCAAGCATTTCGACAAGGCGTCGGCGAAGCTCTACCAGGATTCGGTGGCTGGAACGTTCGACACCAAGGTCGAGATCAAGATGAACACGACCACCAAGAACAAGACCGAGACGTTCCTGTCCTTCGAGCTCTCCGATTGCGGCGTCAGCAGCTATTCGTTGAGCTCGGGCGGCGACAACCCGATGGAGAGCCTGTCGCTCAACTTCCTCAAGGTCATGGTCACGCCGACGCCGCTCGACAAGTCGGGCCAGATCAAGAAGGGCGACGTCGTCTCCTATGATCTGCTGGCGATGAAGGCGAGCTGAAACACCGGCCCGCTGCGTCTGCAAGACAGGCCGGTGCCTTCGCGGCACCGGCGACCGGGCGCCGGCGCCGCCCGCCGCTCTACTGCTGAGGTTCGGTGGATGGCGGCTTGATGCCGGCGCTGGTCAACAGCGAATAGCGCGCTGTCTCGTCGGAAACGAGTTCGGCGACGAGTTCCGGCCAGCCAAGGCGAGCACGTCGCACCGCTTCATCCAGCGTAAATCCAATCGGCGAGCTCGGCTCGTTCCGCTTGAACCAGGCGGCAATCTCCGTGAGCTGGCGCAGCGCCTGCTCGCGCCCCGTAATGCTCCCCGGCGTCGCAGCGGCGGCGGCGGCGCCATCGCCTGCAGTTGCAGGCGCAGTCGCGCTTGTCATCTCGGCTGCTCCATCTGTCGAGTCGGACGGTGCAAATCGCCCGCACGTTTCCGACACGAATTCCAGCAAGTCGCGCACGCGGTTGGCGGCGGGGCTGGCGTCGCCCGCCTTTTCGTCGAACGCGCGCTCCATCGCCTTCCACGCCGCGAGGGTCTTGGTGATCAGCTCGCGCTGTGCCGACCAATGGGCGGCGCCGGCCAGCCGCGCTTCCTTCTCCACCTCTTCGAACGGCAGCACGCCGGAGTCGATCCGCTGGGCGCGCCGCGCCGGATCGGTGATGCCGGAGAGCTCGAGCGCCGCCTGGAATTGCCAGATGCTGAAGGGCGCGCCGTCGGGCCGGCGGAACAGCGCCACCTTGCGCAGCGGTTGCATCAATGTTCCGTCGGCGCCCTGGCCGGAGAGTCCCGCGACGGCGGCCACGCGGGCCTCCATGTCGCCTTCTTCCGGCGCCGGGAACAGACCGTCCCAATGCCGTTCGACCAGGCCGCCGATCACCGCGGCGCCGGCCATCAGTCCGCCAAGCCCGGCGATGCGCACCAACGCTTCTGTCAGCCAGGTCGCAACTTCCAGGTCCTTGGAGTTCGATTTCAACGCACCGATCGCCATTGTCGCGACCGGGCGCCACAGCGCCGGCAGGCCTTCATCGCTGCCTTCGGTATCGGCCTGCCGCTCGGCATCGCGCGCCTGGGCTCGCGCGTCACGGAGACGGAAGTAGATGGAGGTCGGCGCGAAGTCCTGTCGAAGGTCGATGCCGGTCGGCTGCTCGCCGGCCAGGGGAGCCAGGATCGCCTCGAAGTCGGCCGTCTCAAGTTCCGGAATCATGATGGAGTCACCTGCGGGACTGGTCGGCCATGATACAAGCCGCGCCGCCATCTTGAAGGGCCAAACGTTTGGGGAACGTGCTTTTCGCCACCTTCGACCACGCCCGAGACGGCCTATGCTGCGGCATCGAACAAGCTGCGGGCCGCCGAGCCCATGGACGGCCCAAGCCGTCCAGAGTAGTCTAGTTTCTGTCTCGAAAGGGTCTTTGTTGCAGGGATTGCGGTCATTTTTCGACGTCGCGAGCGAGGGGTGAAGGTCGGCTGCAGCGTGTTGGGTGGTAAGTGCTGGCGGTTTGGCGGTGGCGAGCGGCCAGACAGA
>JACPOB010000029.1:0-94057 GCA_016185145.1 Rhodospirillales bacterium
TTGCGCCGTCGCGTCAGCGACTCAAGCTCACGCCGCTCCGCTGCGCTCAGCTCAATCGTCGAAGCTTTTCCCTTTGCCATTCTGACCTCTTACACTATCAGGCCAGAATGAGCCGAATTTATCGATCAGGACACTAGCGCATACCACATTACGTTGCACCGGCAGTGTCGTGACGTCAATTGCCCAAATTTTTTGCATGGGCGCATACGTTGGACATCCCCGGCCGGGGGCCGGTATCGTCATGTTCCGGCTATTTTTTCTCAGGGTGCCCCCATGAATGACGTCTCACGCAGCTTCCGCGGCAATTCCAACGCGGCTCGGGATATCGCGCACCACCTGCACCCTTACACCAACTTCAAGAAGCACGAGGAGACCGGTCCGCTGACCATCGTGCGCGGTCGCGGCATCTACGTCACCGACGACGACGGCAAGGAATATATCGAGGGCATGGCTGGCCTGTGGTCGGCGGCCCTGGGCTTCAGCAACGAGCGCCTCGCGACGGTGGCCTACGAGCAGATGAAGCAGCTGCCGTTCTACCACGCCTTCAACCACCGCTCCCATGAGCCCGCCATCAACCTCGCCGAGAAGCTGAAGATGATGGCGCCGGTCGAGATGTCGAAGGTGTTCTTCGCCAACTCGGGCTCGGAGGCCAACGACACCGTCGTGAAGATGGTGTGGTACATGAACAACGCGCTCGGCCGGCCCAACAAGAAGAAGATCGTCTCGCGCCTCAAGGGCTATCACGGCATCACGGTCGCATCGGGCAGCCTGACCGGCCTGCCGCACAACCACCGCTCCTTCGACCTGCCGATCGCCGGCATCGTGCACACGATGACGCCGCACTACTACCGCAACGGCCAGGACGGTGAGACCGAGGAGCAGTTTGCGACGCGCTGCGCCGAGGAGCTGGAGCAGCTGATCATCAAGGAAGGCGGCGCCGACCACGTCGCCGCGATGATCTGCGAGCCGGTGATGGGCGCGGGCGGCGTGATCGTGCCGCCCAAGGGCTACTACGAGAAGATCCAGGCGGTGTGCCGAAAGTACGACATGCTGTTCGTCGCCGACGAAGTGATCTGCGGCTTCGGCCGCACCGGCAACGTCTGGGGCTGCCAGACGCTGAACATCAAGCCGGACATCCTGACCTGCGCCAAGGCGCTGTCGGCATCGTTCCTGCCGATCTCGGCGGTGATGGTGAATGACAAGGTCTACCAGGCGCTGATGAGCGAGAGCAGCAAGATCGGCACCTGGGGCCATGGCTTCACCTATTCCGGCCATCCCGTGGCGGCTGCCGTCGCCCTCGAGGCACAGAAGATCTACGACGAGGTCGACCTGTTCGGGCATGCCAAGCGCATGAGCCCGACCTTCCAGAAGCACATCCAGTCGTTCGCCGACCATCCGCTGGTCGGCGAGGCGATGGGCGTGGGCATGGTCGGCGCGCTCGAGATCGTGGCCGACAAGAAGACCAAGGCGCCGTTCGATCTCGCCACGGTCGGCGCCGGCAACCGCGTCTACAACCACGCCGTGGCGCGCGGGCTCTTCATCCGCAACATGGGCGACCGCGTCGCGATCTGCCCGCCGCTGATCATCAACGAGGCCGAGCTCGCCGACCTGTTCGGCCGCCTGCGCCAGGCCTTCGATGCGACCCTCGCCGACCTCAAGTCGGAAGGCCACTTCAAGGGCTAGAGCGACGTGAGCCCAGACCTCCAACGAGAGGACTGGGAGAGCGGGGACGTGCAGCGGCCTCGCGACGACACCAAGCCCGACTGGTCGGCGCCGCTCGGCACCAGCCAGCGCATCCGCAATCGCGCCATCTGGGCGGTGGCCCTGTTCACCGCCGCGGTGCCGCCGGCCATCGTGGCGCTGGGCATCGCCGACGTGGCACAGGACCAGATCAACGTCGCCCTGCCGCTGGCCGTGGGTTTCTGGCTGATCGGCCTTCTGTTCTCCCTGTGGGCCGCCTTCCCTGCCCTGCGCTACTGGGAGGTGCTGCCGCAGACCACGCGCTGGCTGGGCGCCCTGCCGCTGCTTTCGGTATCGCTCTTCTTCAGCGCCGTGCTGATCGCCGCCCTCTTCATCTGAATCTGACAGCGGGCGGAGGCGCACCGAACAAGGGGATGCGGTCGGCGCACCTCCACCCTCCCGGCGGCGTGCGGCGCCGGGTTTCTCGTTGTTCATGGTCTTCCGGACCGCGAGCCTCCGGCTCGCTCATGAGCCTGCGCGAGCCGGAGGCTCGCGGTCCGGAAGACCATGACGCTCCCGGCGATCACTTGCCCGACTGCTGGCGCAGGTAGGCGATGATGTCGGCGCGGTCCTGCGGCAGGGCCACGCGGAAGTTCATGCGTTGGCCGGGGATCAGCGCCTGCGGGTTGGTGAGCCAGGCGTCGAGCGTCTTCTCTTCCCACACCACGGGCGAGCTCTTCACCGCGGTCGAGTAGTTGAAGTTCGGCGCCGAGCCCGCCTTGCGGCCGTAGACGCCGCGATGCGCCGGCCCGACCCGGTTGGCGTCGAGCGAGTGGCAGCCGCCGCAGCGCGATTCGTAGAGCTCCTGACCGTGTGCCGCGTCGGCCGCGGCGGCATCCGCCGCCGCGGCCAGCGCGAGCATCGCCAGCGCTGACACCGGCAAACGCACCCTACGCCCCGAAGCTCAGCGCCTTGGCGGGCAGCGGATCCTTCAGCGCCTGGGTCAGCACCGTCCAGTGCATGGCCTCGTCGGCCGCGAGCCGCGCCGAGACCTGCGCCAGGTTGCGATCGCCGAACGACGGGATGACGCCGATATAGGCGTTGGCCGCGCCCTTCTCGAGACGCTGCGCGAGACGCAACACGTCGGTCTGGGTCTTGAGTGCCGACGCATTCAGCGCCTGCGCCACCTCGGCGTCGCTCTTGGCCGCCACGGGCGTGCCGCCGAGCTTGCGGATGGTGGCGATCAGCGCGTCGCGATGCTCCTTGTGGTGCGTCTGGAACAGCACGGCGACCTCGAGCACCGGCTTCTGCAGGAGGCCGCTCCGGGCGCCGAGCTGGTAAGCGCTGATCGCCTCGTTCTCGAGCGCCAGCGCGGTGTTGAGGATGCCGACGTCATCGGCCGTCGAAGCGCCGTTGCCCGACGAACCTCTCGACTGGGCGACGGCCATCTTCTCGCAGCCAACCAGCAGCGCCACTGCCGAGGCCGAGAGGACGGTGATGCCGGACCCGCGAAGCAATCCGCGGCGGCGAAGATCGATCATCTGAGTCACGCTAGGTCTCCTTGGGTTGAGCGAAGGAGCAGTTCGCTCCATTCGTGCGTGACCTACGCGCCGCCCGGTGCGAGTGGATCGCTCACCATCCGTCACGCCTCGGTGAGAGGTGCGCGAGCGAATCCTGATATTGCGAAGCATTCTCAAATTGGGTTCACGCGCTTGTGTTCGATCTCCCTCAACGACTGGTCCCCAGCCGCGACCAAAATGCCTCTCATGACGCACCTAAAGCCGATTAAAATCCCGAAGCGGGAGAGCATGAGGCCAATGGACTACGAGGCATTCTTCGCCAGCCATCTGCGACGTCTGCACGACGAAGGGCGCTATCGCGTCTTCGCCGAGCTGGAGCGCGTCGCCGGCGCTTTCCCGCGCGCCCGCTTCCACCACGAGGGCACGGTGCGCGACGTCACCGTCTGGTGCTCCAACGACTATCTCGCCATGGGCCAGCATCCGGTGGTGATCGAGGCCATGCAGGCGGCGATCGGCGCCCAGGGCTCGGGCGCCGGCGGCACGCGCAACATCTCGGGCACCAACACCCTGCACGTGGCGCTCGAGCGCGAGCTCGCCCGGCTGCACGACAAGGAAGCCGCCCTGGTCTTCACCTCGGGCTACGTCGCCAACGAGACCACGCTGCAGACCCTGGGCGCGATGCTGCCGGGCTGCGAACTCTATTCCGACGCCTACAACCACGCCTCGATGATCGCGGGCATCTGCCATTCGGGCGCGGTGCGCAGGATCTTCCGCCACAACGACCTCGCGCATCTCGAGGAGCTGCTCGCAGCGTCGGCGCCGGGCACGCCCAAGATCGTGGCCTTCGAATCGGTCTACTCGATGGACGGCGACATCTCGCCGATCGGGGAGATCTGCGACCTCGCCCATCGCTACGGCGCCCTCGCCTATCTCGACGAGGTCCATGCCGTCGGCATGTACGGCGCCCGCGGCGCGGGCGTGGCCGAGCGCGACGGCGCGCTGGGCAAGGTCGACATCGTGCAGGGCACGCTCGCCAAGGCGTTCGGCGTGGTCGGCGGCTACATCGCCTCGACGGCCGCCACCGTCGACTTCGTGCGCTCCTGCGGCTCGGGCTTCATCTTCTCGACCTCGATGCCGCCCGCCATCGCGGGTGCGGCGCTGGCCAGCATCCGTCACGTCACCGCCCATCCCGAGCTCCGGGTGCGCCACCAGGAGCGCGCCGCGACGCTGAAGCGAAAGCTCGCGGCAGCCGGCCTGCCGATCATGCCGTCGGTCACGCACATCGTACCGGTGTTCGTGGGCGATGCCGCGCTCGCCAAGCAGGCGACCGACCTGTTGATGGAACGGCATTCGATCTACGTGCAGCCGATCAACTACCCGACGGTCCCGCGCGGCACCGAGCGGCTCAGACTGACGCCGACGCCGCTGCACAGCGACGACGACATGGATCGACTGGTCGAAGCGCTGCAGGACATCTGGCAGACCCTGGGGCTCAGCCTGCGCGCAGCGGCGGAATAACTCTTCTTTCTTCCGGACCGCGAGCTTCCAGCTCGCTCATGGTCTTCGCTGGGGGCGCGCCACTCCAGTGGCGCGATCATCTCTTGCCTCGACGAAGACGCGCGACTGGAGTCGCGCGCCCCCGGCCCTACTCCACCGTCCGCATCGTCCACAGGCGCGAGCGGACCAGGACGAAGCCGATCAGCAGGACCATCGCCAGCGCCGGCAGGAGCATGGCGGACCTCAGACCCCATACGGCGCAGATCGAGCCGGTCAGGAGGGCGCCGATCGGGCCGCCGCCGCTCAAACCGAGCTGGAACAGGGCCATCAGCCGCGCGCGGTGCGTCGCCGGAGCCACGATCTGCACCACGGTTCGGCTCTGCGTCATGGTGATGCCGGCGCCGATGCCCCACACGAAGATCAGCGCCACGAACACCGGGAACGACGGCAAGGTCGACAAGGCCGTCAGGATCACGGCGCCCGTTGCGACCGCAAGACCGATCATCCGGCCGCGCAGCGTGACGCGGCGCGCCAGCCCGACCAGCGCCATGCTGGCGGCGATGGTGGCCGCCCAGAAGGCAAGGTTGACGTAGGACAGTTCCAGTGACCCGCCGTGGTAGTTGTCGCGTACGGCGAGCGGCAGCACCGCCATGAACGGCCCGACATAGAAAACGCCGACGCCGAAGTTCAACAGCAGCACCGGCCAGATCTGGTCGGATTTCACGGCCGCCGAGAAGCCCTCGCCGATGCTGCGCCAGAATCCGGGATGCTGGCTCGGCGGATGCGCCGGGGGTTGCGGCAGGCGCAGCACGGCGAGGCAGCCCAACAGCAGCAGGCCGGCATTCAGGAGCAGCAGCGGCGCCGCACCCAACCAGTCGGCCGCCGAGGCGCAGGCGATGCCGACGAGCTGACCGAAGAACTGCAGCGCCGTGACCAACGCCACCGCACGCGGCAGTTCGCCGCTCTTCACCACCACCGGCAGGAGAGCATCGCGCGTCGGGATGGCGAACGCGCCGATGGCGCCGGCGGTGACGCCGTAGACGATCAGCAGGGCATAGCTCAGCTCGCCGCCTGCCAACAGCAGCCCGGCCAGGGCCAGAGGCGGCAGGGCATAGATCACGTGGTAGCGCAGCAGCAGCCGGCGTGGGTTGCCTCGATCGGCGACAAGTCCGCCCAGCGGCAGGAACAGCAGCGAAGGCGCCATGACGGCCGCCTGCGCCAGCCCGACTGCAAAAGCGTCCATGCGCAGCACGACTGCGACCAACCAGGGAAACAGCACCATCTGCACCCCGAGCGGCACGAACCAGCTGGTGAGGCCTACGAGATAGGCCGGAAAAGGGTTGGCGGAGCCGGTCACGGTGCGGTCTTGATCCATCAGAAAGACAACTATATCTTGTAAGGGGTTAGTGCCGCTTGCTCATCCAATAGTCAAAGACGCACAAGCCGCAGCTTCCGGCCCCTCGGAAGCCCGGCGGTGACGGAGCGGAAGAAGATGTCGACATTCAACCGCACCACCTTGGTGAAGGTCCTGGAGATCCTCGACAGCAGCAATGCCGGCGAGGCGCTGGCCGCGGCCAAGCTTGCCTCTACCATGCTGCGCGAGGCCGGTCTTACCTGGGATGACGTTCTGGCGCCCGAGATCCATGGCCGCGCCGCCCAGGCGCCGGCAACGCGCGCCATCGGCGCCGGGCCATTCGGCTATCGCCGCGACCGCGAGCTGTCACCGCACGAGCAGTTCTTCATGGTGCTGCTGAGCCCGCGCACGCCGGTCGAGATCAAGCGCAAGCTCCGCACCTGGGAGGCCCGCGTGCTCGACGGCGAGATCACGCCACAGGAAACCCAGGACCTGCGTTTCATGTACCAGAGCTTCGTCGTCGGCTGACCCTCAGGTCGCGACCAGCACGTTCTGCTCGCGCTCCAGCACGCGGCGCACCGCCGGGCGTGCCAGCATGCGATCCTTCCAGGCGGTGTAGTTCTTGAGTTCCTCGACCGGCAGGCCGATGCGCTTGCCCCAGCCGTAGAACACCAGGGCGTAGCAATCGACGACGCTGAACTGGTCGCCCAGGATCCACGGCTTGTCGCCGATGATGCCGTCGATTTCCTTGAGGCAGTTGTGGAAGTTCGTGCGGCCGACTTCCTTCAGATGGTCGAACACCTTGGTATCGGTGGCAAAGCGCTCGGGCCGCGAGATATGGGTGAAGGATGGGTGAACGTTGTTGGAGAACCATGCCATCAGCGAGATCGCCCGCGCCCGCTGGACGGGGTCCTTCGGCATCATCTGCGGCGCGAACCTCGCGGCGACGAAATCGAGGATCGCCGTGTTCTCGACGATCGTGCCCTCGTCGATCACCAGGGCCGGCACGCGGCCGCGCGGATTGACCTTGAGGTACTCCGGCGTCTTCTGCTCGCTCCTGGCGAAGGCCAGCGCCTGCGAGTCGAACTTGGCGCCGCTTTCCTCGAGCGCGAGATGCGACGCCGTCGAACAGGCGCCGGGGGCGTAATAGAGCTTCAGCATGTGTTCCTCCTGATCCAATCGTGCCATGCGGAGGTTACGGCCATCTCACGCACGATCCGCTCAACGGTCTTCCTTCCTGTCCGACGCAGGTCCGCGCCGGCGCAGCGTCCGCATGATGACAATGAACAGCAATGCGGCGACCGGCCAGTGGAACCAGATCCTGTGCAGGCCGGTGAATGCATTGATCAGGACCAGAAATCCCGCAATGACGAGCAAAGTCGTAACGTCGCGCGGCAGGCTCGAGAACCAATGGGAGACCACGCCCATCCACGTGGACGGTTCATCGCGAAGGGCCGAAGCGCCGGCGCGTGAGGCTGAATCCCCACGGGATGCGGAGCCTTCGCCGGCCGTGACGCTGCGTCGACCCATGGTGCCGCCGGCCATGGCCACGCGATAGGTGGTTACGGGAGCGACGTTCTTCATCTGCTGCTGGCCGAGATGGTCGAAGCCGACGGGCAACTTGTTGTGCACCTGTTCGTAAACAGAACCGGCGACCACGATGCCGCCGGGCTCGGCAAGCTCCTGTAGCCGCGCCGCTATGTTGACCCCATCGCCATAGATGTCGGGGCCCTCCACCATCACATCGCCCAGATTGATGCCGATGCGGAACTGCATGCGCTGCGCCTGGGTGGCGTCCGGCTCCTGGCTGGATATCTCCTGCTGAATCTCGACCGCGCACTGCACGGCCTCGACGACGCTCGCGAACTCGGCGATCACGGCATCGCCCCAGGTGTTGACGATCCGCCCGTCGTGGCGCTCCACCAACCCCGCCATGGCGGCGCGATGGCGGCGCAGCGTCGCCAACGTTCCCGCTTCATCTGCTTCCATGAGACGGGAATACCCGTGCACATCGGCGCACAGGACAGTGATCAACCGCCGTTTCACCTTGTCGGTCATCGCTATTCGCTACCTGGCGTGCATGGCCGACAACCGCGCTTGGGAAGCTTCTGGGTCATCGAACCCTCCTCGGAGATATTCTTCCAAGTCGACGCCGATTGCATCACCTTACCGCTTGCCGAAGTTGCAAGCGGCGCTCAGGACGACTGCAACACCTACAGCGGCTTGTCCGCGCCGTTCGGCCGATTTCGGTGCAGGAACTCGCGGCCGATCTTGACCCGCTTCTGACCGTCATACTCGACGATGTCGGCGGTAGCGTAGGTCTCGGTCCAGTTCGACGGCAGGAACGAGCCCGAGCCCACGACGTCGATGGGCGCCTTGGCTTCGGCCATGACGCGGCACTTGGCCGGGCCGAAGCCCGACGAGGCCACGATCTTGACCTTGTCGAAGCCCGTGCGGTCGAGCTCGGCGCGCAGATGGAAGATCGCCGCCGCCGACACGCCGGTGCCGACGAGATAGCGCAGCTCCTCTTCGCTGCGGTAGCCGCGGATCGATTCGGGCGAGAAGCGCTCCAGCACCGCGTACGACGACGCCGGGTCGAGGCCCTCGATGTAACGGCCGCCGGTCGTGTCCAGCCTGAACGACAGCATCCCCTTGGCGGCAAGCTCGGGGAAGCGCCGGCAGACTTCCAGCGAATCGGAGATCTCGCGGGCGAAGTAGTCGACCAGCACGGTCATCGGCTCGCCGGGAAAGGTCTCGTGATACATCTCGGCGGCGCGCAAGGTCGAACCGGCATAGCCGATCAGGGCATGCGGCATGGTGCCGAGCCCCTGGTCGCGGCCGAAGAAGTGCGCCGTGGCGTGCGTCGCATTGCCGATGAAGCCCACGGCGCCTACCTTGCGCTTGGCGCGGGCCGAGCCGACCGACGCGGCATAGGCCATCATCTCGGCCATCTCCTGGCCCGCGCAGTGGCGCGCATCCATGGCGAGGAAGGCCGACTTGGGCATGTCGGCGCACATCGTCCAGGCGTTGTAGGCGGCGACGCAGGCCGGTCCCAGCTTCTGCAGGAAGATCGTCTCGAGATCGACCAGATGGAAGAACGAGCCGGTGATGTACATCATCGGCTCGCCGGCGCCGACCCATTTGCCCTCGGCGTAACGCAGGTCGAGGACGACCGACGTGTTGCGCGAGCGGCCGAGCTCCTCCAGCCACTGCAGCGCCAGGCGCGGCGCGAACACCACGGGTCGGCGCATGAAGATGGCGTAGGTCACGCGAGCGTCGCCGAAGCGGCCGATCACCTGCTTCGAGCGGTTGAAGTAGTGATCGGTATACCGCTCGATCTCACCGTTGGCAGGATGCGTCATTGCCAGTTCTCCCAGCTGGCCCGCCGGCGCGCAGACGACTGCGCGTAGTCTGATGGATGCGTCATAGGCGCTCCCCCTGGCCCCGACCAGCCGTCGTTAGACGGCCGGTCGTGCCCGGGCGACGGACAGGCGCTCGGCCTTGAGCTGCTCGGCGAGCAGGAAGGCCAGCTCCAGCGCCTGGCTGGCGTTGAGGCGCGGATCGCATTGCGTCTCGTAACGTTCGTCCAGATTGTCGACGGTGATGTCGGTGGCGCCACCGATGCACTCGGTGACCTCCTGTCCGGTCATCTCGAAATGCACGCCGCCGGGATGCGTTCCCTCGGCGCGGTGCACGGCGAAGAAGTCCTTCACCTCGCTCAGGATGGCGTCGAAATGCCGGGTCTTCCTGCCGTTGGTCGCCGTCACGGTGTTGCCGTGCATGGGATCGCACGACCACACGACGGAGCACCCCTCCTTCTTGGCGGCGCGCAGGAACGCCGGCAGCTTGTCGCCCACCTTGCCCGCGCCCATGCGGCTGATGATGACGATGCGGCCGGGCTCGTTGGCCGGGTTCAGCGCTTCGTTCAGCCGCAGGAAGTCGTCGACCGACAGCGACGGCCCGGCCTTGAAGCCCAGCGGATTGCGCACGCCGCGCAGGAACTCGACATGAGCGCCATCGGGCTGGCGGGTGCGATCGCCGACCCACAGCATGTGCGCCGAGCAGTCGTACCAGTCGCCCGAAGTCGAATCGACGCGGGTCAGCGCCTCCTCGTACTGCAGCAGCAGCGCCTCGTGGCTGGTGAAGAAATCTGTCTCGGCGATCTGCGGCGTGGTCGCCGAGGTCAGCCCACAGGCCGCCATGAAGTTCAGCGTCTCGTCGAGGCGCGCGGCGAGGTCGTGGTAGCGCTCCGACGCCGGCGAGTTCCTGACGAAGTCGAGGTTCCAGCGGTTGACCTCGTGCAGGTCGGCGTAGCCGCCCTGGGCGAAGGCGCGCAGCAGGTTCAGCGTCGCCGCCGACTGGTTGTAGGCCTGCACCATGCGCTCGGGATCGGGCAGGCGCGCCTCGGCGGTGAACTCGAAGCCGTTGACGTTGTCGCCGCGGTAGGACGGCAGCTCGACGTCGCCCACCTTCTCGACGTTGGACGAGCGCGGCTTGGCGAACTGGCCGGCCATGCGGCCGAGTTTCACCACCGGCACGCCGGCGCCGTAGGTCAGCACGACCGCCATCTGCAGCAGCACGCGGAACGTGTCGCGGATATTGTTGGCGGAGAAATCCTGGAAGCTCTCGGCGCAGTCGCCGCCCTGCAGCAGGAAGGCGTCGCCATTGGCCACCTTGGCCAGCGCGGCCTTGAGCTTGCGCGCCTCGCCCGCGAACACCAGCGGCGGATATCGGCGCAGCCGGGTCTCGGCGCCGGCCAGGACGGCGGCATCCGGATAGACCGGCATCTGCTGGGCCGGCCGGCCGCGCCAGCTCGTCGGCGTCCAGTCGGCGGCGCTCGAACTACGGGACTGCGCTTTCGCGGCCGTCTTGGACGGGCCCTGAATCGCGGTCATTCTTCCTTCCTCCTACGACCAACCGGCGCACTGGCCGCCGGGGTCGGTGAACCTATACGCGCTGTGGATAAAAGGCCAGTGGTTGAGCGCCTGCGTCTCCACGCGGCAGCGTGGGGAAAAAGACGTCACTCCGCAGCCTTCTGCCTCGGCGCCGGCTCGACACGGGCCGTGCGCATGGTGACGAACTCCTCGCCGGCCGTCGGGTGGATGCCGACGGTGGCATCGAACTGGGCCTTCGTGGCGCCGGCCTTCACGGCGACGGCCAGGCCCTGGATCAGCTCGGCGGCATCGTCGCCGACCATGTGCACGCCCACCACCTTGTCGGTGGCGGCGTCGACGATCAGCTTCATGAAGGTGCGCTGCTGGCGGCTCGACACGGTGTACTTCATCGGCCGGAACGCCGAGGTGAAAACCTTGAGCTCGCCCAGGCGCATCCTCGCCTCTTCCTCGGTGAGGCCGACATTGGCGAGCTCGGGCTGGCAGAACACCGCCGACGGCACGTCGCGATGGTCGGCCTTGCGCGGCTTCTTGCCGAACTCGGTATCGGCGAAGCAATGGCCTTCCATCAGCGCCACGGGCGTGAGGTTGATGCGATCGGTGACGTCGCCCACCGCCCAGATGTTGTCGACCGTGGTCTTCGACCATTCGTCGACGGCGATGGCTCCCGCCTTGTCGAGTTGCACGCCCACCTTCTCCAGGCCAATGCCGCTGGTGTTGGGCGCGCGGCCGGTGGCGTACATCACGAGATCGGTCTCGAACATGCCGCCGAGCTGCGTGTGCACGGTGAACGGCGCCTTGCCGTTCGTCGCCTCGATACAGTCGATTTGCATCTCGGTGCGCATCTTGATGCCGCTTTCCTTCAGCGACTCATGCACGGCGGTACGGCATTCCTCGTCGAAACCGCGCAGCACACGATCGCGCCGCAGCACGAGATCGACGTGGGCGCCAAGCCCGTTGAAGATGCCGGCGAACTCGACCGCGATGTAGCCGCCGCCGACGACGGTGATGCGCTTGGGCAGCTCCGGCAGGTGGAACGCCTCGTTGGAGGTAATGGCGAATTCACGGCCCCGGATCTCCGGCACTACCGGCGCACCGCCTGTGGCAATCAGTATCTTCTCGGCGGTCACAGTCTCCTCGCCGATCGCGATGGTGTGGCGGTCCATCAGCCGGCCGCGTCCCATGTGCAGCTTCACGCCCGCGCCTTCGAGCAGGCGGATGTAGACGCCGTTCAGGCGATCGACCTCCTTGGCGACGTTGTCGCGCAGCGTCGCCCAGGAATGCGTGGGCGGGGCCAGCGTCCAGCCATAGGCCGCAGCATCCTCGAATTCGTGGGCGAACTTGGAGCCGTAGACCAGGAGCTTCTTGGGGACGCAGCCGCGGATCACGCAGGTGCCGCCAACGCGGAAATCCTCGCAGATGCCGACACGCGCGCCGTGGCCGGCGGCGATGCGCGAGGCGCGCACGCCGCCGGAACCGGCGCCAATCACGAACAAGTCGTAGTCATAGGCCATGGGGATACCTTGAGAACAAAACCACAACACCGCCCAAATTCGGTCGTGGGTCGGACTATATCGGCGCTTAACAGGCGCCGTAAGGGAAATGGAGCGTGTGTAACCATCTCCTGATACAACTTTTAGGATATGTTCCCATGCTGAAGCTCCTGGTCATCCCCGCCGCCGCCCTGATCCTGGCCATGCCCGCCCTCGCCGCTCCCGGTGACACGCCGGCTCCTGCCCCGACTCCGCCCCCCTCTGCCGACCGGCCGTCCCGCGGCAACGCCGGCATCATGCGCTACGACACCAACAAGGATGGCGTGGTCGACCGCGCCGAATGGAAGGCGGGCCAGGAGGCGCGCTTCAGGCGGCTCGACACCAACAACGACGGCAAGCTCACCGAGGCCGAGCTGTTCGCGCGCACGCCGGCCGTCGGCAGCAGCGTGCTGCCGTCCGACCGCCAGGTCGAGCGCCAGTCGGCCTACTTTCAGCGCCTCGACGCCAACAAGGACGGCGTCGTGTCATTGGAGGAGTTCATGGCCCAGGCCGACCGCAACTTCGCGCGCTGCGATGTGAACAAGGACGGGCGCACGGATACGGCGGAGTGCCGCCAGGCTTTGAACCGCAATCGCTGACCGCGAAAAAGAAAAGGCCGCCTGACGGCGGCCTTTTCCTCGCCCACCGAGCGAAGATCAAGTGCTCTCGGCGTGCATGACGTCGCCGAACAGCTCCCAACTTTCGCCCTTGAAGCGCTGAAGCTGCACCGCCTGGATCGGGTAGAAGTCGGTCGGGCTGGTCGAGACGGTGATGCCCGGCAGGGCCATCGGCAGCTTCCACTTCTGGAAGTTGGCGGCCTGGCGCATGAGGTTCTCGCGCGTCAGGTCGTTGCCGCATTTCTTCAGCGTCTCGTGCATGAGGTTGACGACCGAAAAGGCGAAGACGTTGGACGCGTCCGACAGGCTGGCGCCCGCGTTGTACTTGTTCATCCACGCGACCCACGCCTTCATGTCGGCGTTGTCGTCCCACTGCTTGTCGGTGGGATCCATCAGGTAAGCCGCCGTCAGCACGCCCTGTACGTTGTCGAAACCAGCGGGTTTCATCACCGATGCGACGCTGCCCGACACGTTGTTGAGGTACTGCGCCGGCTTCCACGCGATATCGCCGGCCTTGCGCATCGCCTGGGCGGCGAACTTCGGCGTCGAGATGTTGAAGAAGACGTTGGCGCCGGAGTCCTTGAGCTGGATCACCTGGCTGTCGACCGTCGGGTCCGTCACCTCGTAGGTGACGTGCTTAACGACCTTGTTGCCGTCCTTGCCGAGGCCGTCTTTCAGTCCTTCCCAGTAGTCCTTGCCGTAATCGTCGTTCTGCATCAGCACGCCGATCTTTGGATCCTTGACGTTGGCCAGGATGTGCTTGGCGTAGATGACGGCCTCGGTGTGGTAGTCGGGCTGGAAGCCCATCGTCCACGGGAACTCCTTGGGCTTGCCCCACTTCGACGCTCCGGTGGCGACGTAGAGCATCGGCACCTTCTTCTGGTTCATGTACTTGTGGATCGCCGTGTTGGTCGGCGTGCCGAGCGTGTTGAAGGTGCACAGCACCTTGTCCTGCTCGACGAGCTGACGGACCAGCTCGACCGTCTTGGCCGGATTGTAGCCGTCGTCGTAGGTGATGAAGTTGACCTTGCGGCCGTTCACGCCGCCCTGCGTCTCGTTGACGTATTTCCAGTACGCCTGGATCGTCTTGCCGATGACGCCGTAGGCCGAGGCTGGCCCACTGTAGGGATTGGTGTGTCCAATCCTGATCTCGGTATCGCTGGCGCCGTCCGAATACTTCTTGGCACCCTGCGCAAACGAAACGCCCGACGCGGACAACACCGCGGCCGTCGAAACGCCACCTAGAAATTTACGCCTATTGGTCCTCAACGCGTCCTCCTGTGTTTTTGCTTTGCAGAGCGAGATTTGCCCGAAATACGTGCGCGGGAAAGGAAAAAACTCGCGCAGCGATATACAGTTTTTCAATGTTGCAACGCGGAAATGGCCCAAAAAGAAAGCCCTCCGAAGCTCCATAGAAGCGTCAGAGGACCTCCAATTCCTCGCGAGGCCCGCGGAAAAAAGGAAAGGCCGCCTTCCGGCGGCCTTTCTCGCGGCATGTGAAGGAGCTTACGCGCCTTCGGCCGACATGACGTCGCCGAACAGCTCCCAGGTGTCGCCCTGGAACTTCGCAAGCTTCACCGACTGGATCGGATAGTAGTCGGTCGGGCTGGTGTTGATGGTGATGCCCGGGATCAGCATCGGCAGCTTGTACTTCTGGAAGTTGGCCGCCTGCTTCATGACGTTGTCGCGGGTGAGATCGTCGCCGCACTTCTTCAGCGTCTCGTGCATCAGGGTGGCGACGGCGTAGCCGAACACGTGGTTGGCGTCGGCCTTGTTGGCGCCCGCCATCCACTTGTCCATCCAGGCGCTCCAGCCCTTCATGTCGGCGTTGTCGGCCCACTGCTTGTCGGTGGGATCCATCAGGTACTGCGCCGTGATGATGCCCTGGCTGTTGTCGAAGCCGGCCGGCTTCATCACCGAGCCGACCGAGGCCGACACGTTGTTGAGGTACTGCGCCGACTTCCAGCCGAGATCGCCGGCCTTGCGGATCGCCTGGGCGGCGGCCTTGGGCGTGGCGATGTTGAAGAAGACGTTGGCGCCGGAGTCCTTGAGCTGGATCACCTGGCTGTCGACCGTCGGGTCCGTCACCTCGAAGGTCACGTGCTTGACGATCTTGTTCGCGTCCTTGCCGAGGCCTTCCTTGAAGCCCTCGAAGTAGTCCTTGCCGTAGTCGTCGTTCTGCATGAGGACGCCGATCTTCGGATCCTTGACGTTGGCCAGGGCATGCTTGGCATAGATCACGCCCTCGGTGTGGTAGTCGGGCTGGAAGCCCATCGTCCACGGGAACTCCTTGGGCTTGCCCCACTTCGACGCTCCGGTGGCGACGTAGAGCATCGGCACCTTCCTCTGGTTCATGTAGCGATGGATCGCCGTGTTGGTCGGCGTGCCGAGCGTGTTGAAGGTGCACAGCACCTTCTCCTGCTCGACCAGCTGGCGCACCAGCTCGACCATCTTCGGCGGCGAGTAGCCGTCGTCCAGCGTAATGAACTTGATCTTGCGACCGTTGATGCCGCCGGCATCGTTGACGCTCTTCCAGTACGCCTCGATCGTCTTGCCGATCTGGCCGTACGACGAAGCCGGACCGCTGTAGGGGCCGGTATGGCCCAGCTTGATCTCGGTGTCGGTCGCACCGTCGGAGTACTTCTTCTGCGCGAACGCCACGGACGAACCCGAAAGCAAAGCCAACGCAGACGCACCGCCCACAAACCCACGCCTACTCGTATTCACAGAACCCTCCCTATTATCAGCCGGCGCGGAGTTTCTTCTGAAAAGACGCAAAAAAGAAGGCCGCCCGAAAGCGGCCTTCCGCACGTCGGGACTGTTGCAACCCGCGCGGGAGCTAGCTGCTTTCGGCGTGCATGATCTCGCCGAACAGCTCCCAGGACTCGCCCTTGAAGCGCTGCAGTTGCACGGCCTGGACGGGGTAGAAATCGGTCGGGCTGGTACTGACGGTGATTCCCGGCAGCAGGCCCGGCACCCTGAGCCTCTGGTGGTTGGCCGCCTGCCGCATGAGGTTCTCGTGCGTCAGGTTGTCCCCGCACTTCTTCAGCGTCTGCTCCATCAGGAACGACACCGAATAGGCGTAGACGTAGTTGACGTCGCCGAGATTGCCGTTGGGGATGTACTTGGCCATCCATTCGCGCCACGTCTTCAGCTCCTCGTCGTTGTCCCATTGATGGTCGGTGGGGTCCTTGAGCCACGCGGCGGTGATGACGCCCTGGACGTTCTCGAAACCCGCCGGCTTCATCGTCGTCGTCACCTGCCCCGACACGTTGTTGAGGTACTGCGCCGGCCGCCAGCCGATCTCCGCCGCCTTGCGCATCGCCTGGGCGGCGAACTTCGGGATCGAGATGTTGAAGAAGACGTTGGCGCCGGTGTCCTTGAGCTGGATCACCTGGCTGTCGACCGTCGGGTCCGTCACCTCGTAGGTGACATGCTTGGCGACCCGGCCGATCTCCTTGCCCATCCCCTCCTTGAAGCCTTCCCAGTAGTCCTTGCCGTAGTCGTCGTTCTGCATCAGCACACCGATCTTCGGATCCTTGACGTTGGCCAGGATGTGCTTGGCGTAGATCATCGCCTCGGTGTGGTAGTCGGGCTGATAGCCCATGGTCCACGGGAATTCCTTGGGCTTGCCCCACTTCGATGCGCCGGTGGCGACGAACAGCATCGGCACCTTTTTCTGGTTCATGTACTTGTGGATCGCCGTGTTGGTCGGCGTGCCGAGCGTGTTGAAGGTGCACAGCACCTTGTCCTGCTCGACGAGCTGGCGCACGCACTCCACCGTCTTGGAGGGATTGTACCCGTCGTCCAGCGTGATGAAGTTGATCCTGCGGCCGTTGACGCCGCCGCGGTCGTTGACGCTCTTCCAGTAGGCTTCGATTGCCTTCCCGATCACCCCGTATGAAGACGCCGGCCCACTATAGGGATTGGTGTGACCGATCTTGATCTCCTTGTCGGTCGCGCCGTTGTCGTACTTCTTTTGAGCAAACGCTACTCGGGAACCCGAAAGCATTGTTGCGGCAGCGACGCCGCCGACGAAAGTACGCCTGTTGGTCTTCATGGTGCTGCTCCCTGTTGGGTTTACGCCATCGACAACTCCTCACTCGATTGAAACGGTGGTTACGAAAACGAGCTCAGTTCTTGCGCTCGGACGAAGCCGCCGCCGCGGCTCCTTGCGCCGGCGCGACGGCGACGGTACGGGCGGATTTGAGCCTCAGCCACAGGAAATAGAGGCCGCCGGCGACGCCCATGGGCATCACGTAGATGATGGCGATGAGCAGGATGCCGAACACGGTGTAGGCCGACAGGTCGAACTGCAGGCCGAGGTCGTTCTTGATGAACTGCGACAGCGCCTGCGCCGAATTGTCGACCAGCACGTAGAAGATGCCGCCGATCACCGAGCCCGCGAGCGAGCCGATACCGCCGACGACGAGGCCGATCAGGAACTTGATCGACAGGAAGATGTTGAAGCTGTCGGGCGCCACGAAGGCGATGGCCGAGGCCGACAGGGCGCCGGCGATGCCGGTGTAGGCGGCGCTGATGCCGAAGGTGACCGTCTTGTAGAGGGCGATGTCGATGCCCATCGTCTCGGCCGCCATGTTCTGGTCGCGGATCGCCATCATGGCCCGCCCGCTGCGGCTGTCGAGCATGTTGGCCGCCGCCCAGAACAGGATGACCATCGTGATCAGGCAGAAATAGTAGAGCCACTGGTCTTCGCTCAGCGGCAGGCCGAACGGTACCTCGGGCTTCATCAGCACGATACCCTGCACGCCGCCGGTCAGGCCCTCAAGCCACTTGTATTTCAGGATCTGCGGCACGGCGAGCGCCAGCGCGAAGGTCGCCAGCGCGAGATAATGGCCCTCGAGCTTGAGCGCCGGCAGGCCGAACAGGTAGCCGACGATGAAGCAGACGATCGCCGCCGCCGGGATCGTCGCCCAGTACGGCCAGTTGAGCTGGTCCATCAGGATGGCGGCGGCGTAGGCGCCGACGGCATAGAAGGCGCCGTGGCCCAGCGAGAACTGACCGTTGAAGCCCGTCAGCAGGTTGAGCCCGAGCACCGCGATCGAGGCGATGATCATCGTGCTGACGAGGAACAGCCGATAGTCCGAGATCGCGTCGGGGAAGATCGGCTTCAGCAACGGCAGCACGAAGGCCACCACGACGAGGCCCAGCACCCACTTCCTGGCGATGGTCATGTCAGACCCTCTTCACAAGGACGCGGCCGAACAGGCCGGCCGGCTTCACCGTCAGCACGAAGATGACGATGATCAGCGCCACCGTGAGCTTCTCGCCGTTGCCGATGATGTAGATGCCCGTCGCCTTCTCGATCTGGTTGCCGGCGAAGGCCACCATGTTCTCGAGGATGCCGACGATGAAGCCGCCCGCCACCGCGCCGGCCGGGTTGGAGATGCCGCCCACCAGGGCGCTGGCGAAGGCATAAAGCAGGATGCCTGCCATCATGTTGGGGTCGAGGTAGACGATGTGCGCGACCATGATGCCTGCGACCGCGCCGACCGAGGCCGCGAGTCCCCAGCCCAGCGCCAGCATCCAGTCGACGCGGACGCCGACCAGGCGCGCCATCTGCGGGTTCTGCGCCGCCGCCCGCATCGCCAGCCCCAGCGGCGTGTAGCGGAAGAACGCGAACAGCAGGCCGAGCACGATCAGGGTCACGACCACCACGCCGAGCTGGTGCGGTCCGATGACGCCAGCGATGCCGAAGCTGCTCTTGGGGAACGGCGAGGGATATTCCTTGATCAGGTAGCTCCAGATCGCCCCGGCCACCGAATTGAAGATCGCGAGCAGGCCGATGAACACCACGATGATCGACAGCACCGGTGCGTTGTGCAGCGGTCGCAGGACAATTCGCTCGATCGCCACCCCCATCACGAACGACAGCGCCACGGCGACGACGAACGCCACCCAGAAGCTCATGCCCCAGGTCATGAGCTGCCAGCTGAGATAGGTCGAGAACATCGCCATCTCGCCCTGGGCGAAATTGATGTGGTCGGTGGAGACGTAGATCATGACCAGCGCCAGGGCGACGCAGGCATAGATCGCGCCGTTGGCCAGGCCGGACGCGATCTGCTGGAGGAACTGTTCCATCTTCTGCCTCAGTACCCGAGGTAGGATTTGCGGATGTTCTCGTCGTTCTTCACGACGGCCGAGGGGCCCGACATCACGACCTTGCCGGTCTCCAGCACATAGGCATGGTCCGCGAGGTCGAGGGCGAGCGCCGCATTCTGCTCGACCAGCAGGATGCTGACCTTCTCCTCCTCGTTGATCCGCCGCAGGATGCGGAAGATCTCGACCACGATCAGCGGGGCGAGGCCGAACGACGGCTCGTCGAGCAGCATCAGGCGCGGTCCCAGCATCAGCGCGCGGGCGATCGCCAGCATCTGCTGCTCGCCGCCCGACAGCGTGCCGGCCTGCTGCTGGATGCGCTCCTTGAGCCGCGGGAAGTAGGCGAAGACCCGCTCGAGCTCACGTGCGACGCCGGCCTTGTCGCGGCGGGTGTAGGCCGCGATGCGCAGGTTCTCGTCGACCGTAAGCGTCGTGAACGTGCCGCGGCCCTCGGGCACATGGGCGATGCGCCGCCGCACGATCTCCTCGGTCGCCAGCCTCGTCATGTCCTTGCCGTCGAAGCGGATGACGCCCTCGCAGCGCACCATGTTGCAGATGGCGCGCAGCGTGGTCGTCTTGCCGGCGCCATTGGCGCCCAGCAGGGTGGTGATGCCGCCGGTCTCGATGTCGAAGCCGACATCGTACAGCGATTGCGTCTGGCCGTAGAATGCCTTCAGTCCCTTCACTTCCAGCAGCGCGACCATTACGAGGTCCCCAGGTAGGCACGGATCACTTCGGGATCGCGCTGCACCTCGGCCGGGGTGCCATCGGCGATCTTCTTGCCGAAGTCGATGGCGACCACCTTGTCGGACACCGACATCACCAGGCTCATGTGATGCTCGACCAGCAGCACGGTGACGTGCTGCATGTCGCGCACGCGCCGGATCTGACCCTTCAGCACCTCGATCTCGTCGTGGTTGAGCCCGGCCGCCGGCTCGTCGAGCAGCAGCAGCTTGGGGCTGGAGGCGAGCGCGCGGGCGAGCTCGACGCGCTTGCGTATCGGGAACGGCAGGCCGCCTGCCATGGCGTTGGTGAAGGGCACGAGGTCCATGAAGGCGATCAGCTCGTGCGCGCGCGACGCGACTTGCGCCTCCTCCGGCGCGACCTTGGGCAGGCGCAACGCGTTGTCGAAGAAGCTCGTGCTGCTGACGCTGTGGCAGCCGACCTTGACGTTGTCGAGCACCGACATGCGGTCGAACAGCGCCACGTTCTGGAAGGTGCGGCCGATGCCGATACGCGGGATGTCGTGGCGCGGCCGGTCCAGGATCGACGTGCCCTCGAACAGGATGTCGCCGCCGTTCGGCGTGTAGAGTCGGCTCAGGCAATTGAAGAGAGTCGTCTTGCCGGCCCCGTTGGGTCCGATCAGGCCGGCGATCTGTCCGGAAGAAACATCGAAGGTCACGCCATCGAGCGCCACGATGCCGCCGAAGCGGACCGAGACGTCGCGCACGCTGAGCAGCGGCGAGCCGCTGGAGGAAGTCGGTCCTGCCATGTTCACGCTGGTTTCGTAGGCCGGCTCATTCAAGGCTCCGGCGCCGCGAAATTACCCTTGCCTCCCAAACACTTGCGACCCTTCTGCGGAATCGTCTGCCAAAGACGATGGCCCATCCGTCTGGACGACGCAACTCAAATGGGGCCGCGCCATGCTTTGGGCGCGATTGCGCCGCACTATTGATCCGCAGCGCGGACATTGACACGCAACGCGTTGCCGCCGATACGAAGCCACCCCTCTACATGCGGGTTCACCGCCGATGAAAAGCCTCTTCCGTCCTCTCCTCTTCACTGCCGCCGTCATGAGCCTGCCGGCCGTCGCCCAGACGCCGCCGACGCAAGGTTGGCCGGCCAACCGGCCGCCCACCGCGCAGCCGGGGCCGCAGGCGACGCCACCGCAGGCGGCGACGCCGCCCGCTGCAGGCGCGCCCGCCGCTCCCGCACCGGGTGGTCAGTCGCAGCAGGCCACGGGGGCCCCGCCGCCGCCGATACCGCTGCCGCAATGGTTCGTGGAAATCGACACCGCCAAGAAGGGCGAGGTCTCGCGCGCCGACTTTCTGAAGTACCGCATGAAGTCGTTCGAGGAGCTCGACGCCAACAAGGACGGCAAGCTCTCGCTCGACGAGTTCGTCAAGGTTGCCGAGCCGCCGATGTCGAGCGACGTGCCGGGCGGGCCGACCCTCGAGGAACGCCGCAACCGCGCCAAGGCCGAGTTCCAGAATCTCGACACCAACCGCGACGGCTTCGTCGAGCGCGCAGAGGCCGAGGCGCTGGTCCATTCGGAGTTCAACCAGTACGACACGGACCGCGACAACAAGGTGACCGAGCCCGAGGTGCGCTTGATCGTGCAGCGCTCGCTGCAGCGCGAAGCCGCCGCGCGTCAGGAGGTCGAGCAGCGCCGCCGCCAGGGCATGGCCGCGATCAACGACTTCATCGACATGCAGCTGCGCGAGGCCGACAAGCTCGACAAGAACAACGACGGCCGGATCAACCAGCAGGAATATCTCGTGCTCACCGGCCCTGCCGACGGCCCGCAGGCCAAGGGCCTGCTGCCCTACGACATCCGCAAGCAGCTCGTGCTGCGCAAGTTCGCCGAAATCGACACCAACAAGGACGGCCAGCTCGACCGTGTCGAGCTGACCGGTGCCGCGGTCAAGCAGTTCCTCGAGATCGACGCCAACAAGGACCGCTTCCTCACCGAGGACGAGTTCAAGCACGCACAGGAGAACGAGACCAAGAAGATGCGGGCCATCATCCAGGCGATGCAGCCGGCGCAGCCCGCCCAGCCTCGTCCGGCCCCGGCACAGCCGCGCGCCGCCCAGCCGCAACAGGCGCCCCAGATGCAGCAGCCTCAGGGACTGGCCCCGGGCCTGCCGCAGGGGACACGGTAGGTCTTCGCTGGGCGCGCGCCACTCCGGTGGCGCGTCATGCTCTTCCGGACCGCGAGCCTCCGGCTCGCTCATGAATCATGAGCGAGCCGGAGGCTCGCGGTCCGGAAGAGCATGAGCGGACCCGCTACTCCACGGTCACGCTCTTGGCGAGGTTGCGCGGCTGGTCGACGTCGGTGCCCTTGGCGACGGCGGTATGATAGGCGAGCAGCTGCACCGGCACGCTGTAGAGGATCGGCGCCACCACCGGGTCGACCTTGGGCAGGATGACCGAGGCGGCGGCCTGGCTGCCCAGCCGGGCGTTGCCCGCCGAATCGCTCAGCAGCACCAGCTTGCCGCCGCGCGCCTTCACCTGCTCGAAATTCGACGCGATCTTGTCGAACAGGGCATCGCTCGGCGCCACCACGACCACCGGCACCGCCTCGTCGATCAGCGCGATCGGCCCATGCTTCATCTCGCCGCCGGCATAGCCTTCGGCGTGGATGTAGGAGATCTCCTTGAGCTTCAGCGCGCCCTCCAGGGCGATCGGGAAGGACAGGCCGCGGCCGAGATAGAGCACGTCGCGCGCCGCCGCGAGGACGTCCTCGGCGATGCGCTTGTAGTGCTCCTCCATGTTCAGCGCCTCGTTGATATGCGCCGGCAGCTCGATCAGCGCATTGGCAAGCCGCGCCTCCTCGTCCTTGGACAGCACCCCGCGCGCCCGGCCGGCATCCATCGCCGCGGCGAGCAGCACCGTGAGCTGCGTCGTGAAGGCCTTGGTCGAGGCGACGCCGATCTCAGGCCCGGCCAGCGTCGGCAGCACGACGTGCGATTCGCGGGCGATGGCGCTTTCCGGGACGTTGACCACCGACAGGATGGTCTGCTTCTGCGCCTTGGCGTAGCGCAGCGCCGCCAGGGTATCGATGGTCTCGCCCGACTGCGAGATCGCGATGCACACCCCGCCTTCCGGCAAGGGCGGCTCGCGATAGCGCAGTTCCGAGGCGACCTCGACCTCGACCGGCAGGCGCGCCAGCTTCTCGAACCAGTACTTCGCCACCATGCCGGCAAAGCAGGCCGTGCCGCACGCCGTGACGGTGAGCCGTGAAACCCGGGCCCAGTCGAACGGCAACGCCGGCAGGCGGACCGAGCGCGTGGCCGGATCGAGGTAGGTCTGCAGCGTGTCGCCGATGACGGCGGGCTGCTCGTGGATCTCCTTGACCATGAAGTGGCGGTGATTGCCCTTGCCCATCATGGCGCCCGAGAGGCCGCTCTGGCGGATCTCGCGCTGCACTTCCTTCTCGCCCTGGAAGACCTTGGCGCCGTTGGCGTCCAGCACCACCCAGTCGTCGTCCTCGAGGTAGGTGACGCGCTTGGTGAACGGCGCCAGCGCCAGCGCGTCGGTGCCGACATACATCTCGCCGTCGCCGTGGCCCACGGCCAGCGAGCTGCCGCGGCGGGCGCCCAGCAGCATGTCATGGCAGCCGCTGAACAGCGCCACCAGGGCGAAGGCGCCGCGCAGGCGCTCCATCGCCTCGGCCATTGCCTTCTCGGGCGACCGCTGGCGCTCGAGATAGGAGGTCAGCAGCTGGGCCACGACCTCGGTGTCGGTGTCGCTGTCGAAACGGCGCCCTTCGGCCAGGAGCTCGTCCTTGAGCTCCTGGAAATTCTCGATGATGCCGTTGTGCACCACCGCCACACGATCGGTCGCGATCGGATGGGCGTTGCGTTCGGAGGGCTTGCCGTGGGTCGCCCAGCGCGTGTGGCCGATGCCGATCGTGCCCGCCAACGGCTCGGCGCCGAGCCGCGCCTCGAGGTTCACCAGCTTGCCCTCGGCGCGCCGGCGCTCGATGTGGCCGTTGACCAGGGTGGCGACACCAGCCGAGTCGTAGCCGCGATATTCGAGGCGCTTCAGCGCCTCGACCAGCAAGGGCGTGACCGGCGCCTTGCCGATGATCCCGATGATGCCGCACATGAAGAGCCCCGCCCCTGCTACTTCTTCCCGGTCCGCTTGGCCTCCGCCGCACGGGACTTGAGCTTCGCACGAAGCGCCGCCGCCCGCCCCTTCTTTGTCTGCTGGCGGGCACGGCCGAAGGCCACGGCGCCGGCCGGCACGTCCTCGGTGACAACGCTGCCCGCCGTCACGTTGGCGCCGCGGCCGATGCGGATCGGCGCCACCAGGGAGCTGTTGGAGCCGACGAAGGCTTCCGCGCCGATGACGGTGCGCCACTTGCCGTAGCCGTCGTAGTTCACGGCAATCGTGCCGGCGCCGATGTTGGAGGCCGCGCCGATGTCGGAATCGCCGAGATAGGCCAGGTGGTTGGCCTTGGCGCCGCGGCCCATGCGGGTGGCCTTGAGCTCGACGAAATTGCCGATATGGACCTGGTCGGCCACGTCCGAGCCCGGCCGGATGCGCGCGAACGGGCCGATGATGACGTCGCGGCCGATGCGGGCGCCTTCGATGTCGCAGAAGGCCTTGATCTCCGTTCCTGACGCCACGCTCACACCCGTGCCGAAGCGAACGTTGGGACCGATCGTCACGTCGGCCGCAAACTTGGTATCGGCGGCCAGCCATACCGTGTCCGGATCGGCCATGCTGACGCCCATCTCGAAGGCTGCCGAGCGCAGGCGCTGCTGCAGGGCCTTCTCCGCCACCGCGAGCTCGGCGCGCGAATTGATGCCCTGGAACTCGGCTTCCTCGCCCGCGACGGCGATCGCGACATGCCCCGCGGCGCGCGCCGCGGCCACGGCATCGGTGAGATAGAACTCGTTCTTGACGTTCTTGTTCCCGATCGCACCCAGCAGCGAGCCGATCAGCGCGCCGTCGATGCACATCACGCCGGAATTGCAGAAATCGACGGCGCGTTCGCTCTCGTCGGTATCCTTGCTCTCGACGATCCGTTCCAGCATGCCGTCATGCACGATGAGCCGGCCGTAGGGCGTCGGATCCCGCGCCGTGAAACCCAGCACGCCGACTGCCGCCTTGGCCTTGCGGCAGGCTTCCACCAGGCGCTGCAGCGAGGCGGTCGTGATCAGGGGAGCGTCGGCGAACACCACCAGCACCGGACCGCGATGGCCCTGGAGAGCCGGCAGCGCGGCCTTGGCGGCGTCGGCCGTCCCGCGCGGCTTGCGCTGGACCACCGTGGGGTGCGGAGCGAAGGCTGCGGCCACCTGGTTCGCGCCCGGCGCCACCACGCCGACGATGCGGGCGGGCTCGAGCCGCGCGGCGTTCTCCAGCACGTGGCGCACCATCGGCCATCCGGCCAGGGGGTGGAGGACCTTCGGCAGGGCCGACTTCATGCGCGTTCCGGCCCCGGCGGCCAGCACCACCACGGCGATGGGCGATTTCATGCCCGTCGGATGCCATGAGGCTGGCGGTCCTGCAAGGCGGATGTGCTAAAGGAAACTGTCATGCACCCCAATGCCGATAATCTGATCGCCACCCGGTTCGACACCGTGATCTACGACCTCGACGGCACCCTGATCGACAGCGCCCGCGACATGTGCGTGGCGGTGAGCCGGGTGCTGGCCGACCACGGCCTGCCGCCGATCGACGACGAGGACGCCCGCCACTTCATGGGCGAAGGCAGCAAGGTCACCATGCGCCGGGCCTTCGCCAAGGCCGGCCGCACCCTCGACGAGGCCGAGGCGAGCGCCGTCACCCGCGAATTCGTGCGCTACTACGAGGCCGATCCCGTGAGCCATACGACGGCGTTCGACGGCGTCGCCGAGGTCGTCGCCCGCTTCGACCGGATGGGCCTCAGGCAGGGCGTGTGCACCAACAAGTTCGAGAATCCGTCGCGCATGATCCTGAAGCACCTGAAGCTCATGCCGCCGATCGCCGACGTGGCCGGCGCTGACACCTTCACCGTGCGCAAGCCTGATCCCGGCCACATCCTGCAGCTCATCGACAAGATGGCCGGCCATCGCGACCGTGCCGTGATGATCGGCGATTCCATCCACGACGTGGAAGCCGCCCACGCGGCGGGCCTGCCTGCGGTGCTGGTGAGCTGGGGCTATACCGCCCGGCCCGCAAGCGAGCTCGGCGCCGACGCCGTAATCGATCACTTCGCTGCCCTGCCCGAGGCGCTGGGGCAGATTGCCACCCGTTGACGGCCAAGTTGACGGGTCCGCCGGCAGGCCCTATACGCGCCCCTTCCGGGCGCTTAGCTCAGCGGGAGAGCACACCCTTCACACGGGTGGGGTCGTAGGTTCAATCCCTACAGCGCCCACCATTGCCTTCGGGCATTGGTTTCCTGGTCCCTTTGGCGAAGAACAGCGTGCTCAGCCTTCGACCCGGAGATCGCATTCCCGACTTCGCCCTGCCTGGCCTTGACGGCAAGCATCGCAAGTTCGTCTGGTCGTTCAACGGCGCGCCCGTGGCGCTGGTCGCGGCCGACGATCTTTCCAACCTCGATGTCGGCCAGTTCGCCGCCCTGATCGATGCCTGCGCCAAGGCCGCCGTCGTGCCCGTCGTCGTGGCCGGCAACGCCGTGGCCACCGCCGCGGCGCCGTGGGCGAAGCTCGGCGGCACGCCGGAAGCGCCGCTGCTGCTCTGCGACCCCGACCGGCGCTTCCTGACGGCGCTGCTGGCCCAGGGCGGCATGGGCCTCGGGGCAGGCGGTACCCTGCGCATGCGCGTGATCGTGCTCGATCCCAACCAGCGCGTTGCCGCGACCTTCGACAGCCGGGCGCTGCCCGCCGCGGCGGAAGCGATGGACGGGCTCGCCCGGTCGGTGCGAAGCGACGGCGGCCGCGATCTCCTGCTGGCGGCGCCGATGGCGCCGGTGCTGGTATTGCCGCGCGTCTTCGAGCCCGACTTCTGCACCCAGCTCGTGCGGCTGTGGGGCAAGGGCGATCACAAGGACAGCGGCGTCTCGAGCCGCTACGGCAACGTCAACATGGATCATCTGAAGCGGACCGAGGACTACACGATCGTCGAGCCGATGATGCTGAAGGCGGTGTCGGACCGTCTCGCCTATCGCATCGGACCGGAACTCATCAAGGTCTTCGCCTTCGACCGCCAGTTCACTTTCGATTCGCACGTCGTGCTGTCCTACAGCGCCGACGGCAAGCACTTCTTCGGCGCCCATCGCGACAACGGCGCACCGACCACGGCCGACCGCGCCTTCGCCGTGTCGCTCAACCTCAACGACGACTTCGAGGGCGGCGAGCTGGTGTTCCCCGAATATGCCGGCGTGCGCGTCAGCCCGCCGGCGGGCGCCGCCGCCGTCTTCTCCTGCTCGCTCCTGCACCAGGTTTTACCAGTGACGCGCGGCCGGCGCTTCGTGCTGACCACCTTCTTCCGCGCCAAATCCCAATAGCGCGGGATCGCGTTCGCGCGACATCTCCGGGAATCCCCGCAAGCCATTGACAATGCGCATTCTTGGCGCATTGAGTCCAGCGGTAGGGCTTGCCGGGGAATTTCGATAGTTACGCAAGTTTAGATATTGGTTTTTGCTCGGCCGGACAGGCCGGCCCGGCTGCGGCCGGACACGATGGTATCGGATGAACGATGCATAGAGCAGAGCCGCCGGGAGGCGAGCGCCAGGCAAACATAACTCAAGTGCTTTCTCTGGTCAACTACGGTTTTTTTTGGCGGACCAATTTTGGCGGACCATAGAGCGCCAAAATTCGGAGTCGAGCATCGGTGCTGGCAGTCTCCTCCGGCCGCGCGCCTGCTCGTCAAGATCCCGGACGAGCTACTGGTTCTTGTCGCGCGCCGCGTCATGGGCCTGAGCCAGCTCGACTCGCGCCTGGTCGAGCGCGGGATCGAGGACGTCGATGCGCGATGCCTCGTTGAAGGCGCGATCGGCGGCGGCGATGTCCTTTCGCGCGATCGCATCACGCATGGCCGCCAGAAGATCGGCGACCCGGTTGTTGCGCTTGGCCTCCTTCTGCTGCGCGGCCTGCATGGCGTGACGCAGTTCGGCGATCTCGGGGGCCTGCGGCTTCAGGCGCTCGGCTTCGGCCAGTGCCTTGTCGGCATCGGCATAGTCGTCGTTGCCGACGGCATTACGGGCGCGGGCGATCTGGAGGGCGAACTGGCCCTCGGGAGTGGCGAGCCCGGCGATCCTGCGTCGGGCCTCGGCGGTTTCGCTGAGGCCGGGCACCAGCTTGTCCGCTTCATCCAGCTTGGCATTGGCTTCCGCGAACCTGCCCCTGTCGGCCAGGCGGCGCGCCTGGGCCACCAGGTGGAAGGCGCGATCGCTCAACGCTTCGTCCGGCAACGCGTCGAAGTCGCTCAAATCGGCAGCTGGCTGGCCGGCGGCCTGTCTTGCCGGCGCCGACGCAGGAGGTGCTTCAGCGGAGGGGCGATCGAAGAAATAGAAGGCACCCGCCAACGCGGCGATACCCACCGCGCCAACGACTGCTAGATGTGGCAGCCGCACTGAAAACGGACGCAAAGCGCTTCCTCCGGCTTGGCCGGAGTTAACGTAGGAAGTCCGCCGCGGGTTGCTAGGCCGGCTTAAGGCCGGCGTAAGGCTCGTTGATGCCGTCCAGCGGCCAGATCGGCCGGCGTAGCTTGGTGAACTTAAGCCGCGAGATGTCGGGCGAGCAGATGCCGCCGGAATCGACCAGCACGATCTCGCGCGCGATCGGCGCATAGGCGGCGCGGTAGTGCTGCACGCTCTTCACCACCAGCACGCTTTTGGCCGTGGGATCGATGCCCTGGCTCAGGAACACCTGCAGGTCGATGGTCTGGATGCGGTTGGAGATCGTCACCACGTCGATGCCGCCGATGCGCAGCACCGCCGTCGGCCCCATCGACGTCTCCACGCCGGCATTCATCGGCCCGTCGTTCTTGAAGCTCCCGTCGGACAGCATCTTCACGACCGCCTTGGCCTTGACCGATGCGCCCATCGCCGGATCGGTGTGGCCGCCGAGGCTGACATCGATCTCAGCGCCGACGCCCGCCTTGATCGCCTGCTGCACCGTGCCCGGATCGTAGATCGTGCCGAAGGCGACGTTCTCGATGCCGGCATCCATCAACGCTTTCAGCACGGGCGTGGTGTCGTTGTAGCCGCCGCCGCCCGGATTGTCGGTGCCGTCGGCGATGACCAGGGGGCCCCTCTTGCCGACGCCGGCCTTGGCCTCAGCGATGCCGTCGGCGATCGGCCGATAGTAGGATTTCGCCCCCTCCTCCCGCCGCCGCCAGATCTCGTCTATCAGCTCGGCCGCGATCGCCTTGGCGCGCGCCTCGGCGCCGGGCTCGTGGCTGACCGCGATCGAGGGACCGGTGTAGGGAATGTCGGCCCAGGTGAAGCCCGCCTGGATGCTGACGACGTCGATCCCCGGCTCCTTCTCGAAGCTGTCGGCCTTGCCCAGAAGATCGAGCATCAGGCCGGGCTGCGTCGTGCGGCCGTGCTCCGCACCCTCCAGCATGGCGGGCTGCACGAGAAGACACTGCGGTTTCTTGTTGCCTTCCATCGCCGCCTGCACCAGCTCCGCGGCCTGCACGGCGCGCTCGTAGCCGTCGATGTGCGGATAGGTGCGGTAGCTCACCAGCGCATTGGCGTTCCTCGCCATGCGCACCGTGGCGTTGGCGTGCAGGTCGAGCGTCGTGGCGATCGGCACATCCGGCCCGACGACGCCACGCAGCAACTCGAGCAGCGCCCCCTCGGCGTCATCCTCGGTTTCCGTCACCATGGCGCCATGCAGCGAGAGACAGATGCCATCGACCTTGCCCGCCTTGCGCGCGGCGTTGACGATCATGTCGCGGATCGTCTCCCAGGTTTCGCGGGTGAGCTTGCCCGACGGCGTGGCGTTGGCGGCACCCGCCCACACCGGCAGCCAGCCGTACTTCTTCACCGCATCGATGTAGCCGCCGATCTCGTTCTTCGTGCCGGTGAAGCGCGGCACCATCGCCTCGCCTTCGATCAGCCAGCGCTTGCGGTAGTCGTCGAGCGTGGTCGCCAGCTTCGAGAACGTGTTGGTCTCATGCATGAACTGCGCGATGAGGACGCGGTACGCCATTACTGACCCCCTACAACTTTGCCGTCTTGAGCCACTCCGCCTGCCCTTCCTCGCCCTCGACGCCGGTGGTCTCGAGCAGGCGGCAGACCATCATGTAGTAGCCGATGGTGAGCGTGAGCTCGACCACCGCACCCGGCGTCAGGAACGCCTGGACCGCCTTCAGGGCCTTGTCCGACGCCTTGACGTTGCGCACGACGTCGTCGGTGTAGCGCAGCACGGCCTTCTCGTTGTCGGCGAAGGCGGCAGCCTCGATCGTGGCGTCGCGCAGGGCCGCGATCTTCTCCTCGGCCACGCCGGCCTCGCGCGCGATGCGCTCGTGCTGGAAGACCTCGTAGGCCGCGCGACTCAGCCGGCCGACGCGCAGGATGGCGAGCTCGCGCAACTGCGCATCGAGCTCGCAGCGATAGAGCAGCGCGTTGCCCATGCGAACGAAGCCCTTCAGCCCGGCCTCGGAGTTCGCCAGCATGCGATAGATGTTGAGATGCGGCTTCAGCTTGTCGAGAAACTCAGCATGCTTGCCGGTGGCGTTTTCAACTTCGTAGTACGGAATGCGCGGCATCAAACTCCCCTTCCCTCATGCTCCTCTCCTTCGCTAGGGGGAGAGGAATAATGAACGGGGAAACCTGTCAGATCACTCCACGCCGTACCAGCGGATTAAGGAAGCGGCCGAACGGACCGGTCAGCACGATCGGCTTTTCAATGACGATCAGGGCGATGCAAGGGTCACCGGGATCGGCGATCGGTTCATGCTGCTCTGGCCCCGGACCGACGGCGAAATCGCCAACTCCGTAGTTGCCGGTCGAATCGGTATAGCCGCCTTGCAGGACGACGGTGAACTCTTCGCCGACATGACGATGCCTCGGCAGGCCGCGGCCGGGCTCGAGCTTGAGCAGCGACACGCGATGCTCGCCCGGCAGGCTGAGGCGCATCTCCTCGAAGCCGCCGAACACGCGCCGCCAGCTCGCGTCCGGCCCGACATAGAGCGCAAGCGGCGCCGGCGCCCATTCGAAGCCGGGCCGCGGCGCGTAGGGCGCGGGCCTGGACTCGACGGCGACGCCATCGAGGCGCGCCAGCGTGCGCTGCAAAAGATCCTCGTCGAACGGCGCCTCACCCCCGCCTTCCATCAGCGCGCCACCCAGCACGCCCAGGCGCTCGACCGTGCTGCGGGCGACGGGATCGAGCGCCACATGCAGGGCCACGGCCAGCGCCGGGCCCGCGGCAAGCGTGCCGGCGGCATAGTCCAGCAGCAGCTCTTCGGGGGCCGGATGGCTCATGACTCGTCCTTCTCCAACGCTTCCCGTAGCCGCCCGAGCGCCAGGCGAATGCGGGACTTCACTGTGCCCAAGGGCAGCTTCAGCTCCTCGGCGATGGCGGTATGGGTCTTGTCCTCGAAAAATGCCTTCTGGATCACCACCAATTGATCGGCTGAGAGGCCGCCCAAAAGTTCCTTCACTCGCATATACGTTTGTCCGGCGAGCACGGATTTATCGACATCTGCCTCCTCGGGTGCAAATACCGTCAGCCAGTCCTCGGTCTCGATCGCCGGCCGGCCGGTCCGCCGGGCGAGGTCGATCCGCTTGTTGCGAGCGATGGTGTAGATCCAGGTGGCGGCCGAGGCCCGCCCGCGATCGAAGCTCGCAGCCTTGCGCCACACCATTATCAGCGCTTCCTGGTCCACTTCCTGCGCGGTTTCCGCATCGGTGCCGCCGCGCATGATGAAGGCCTTTATGCGCGGGGCGTAGTGGCGGAACAGGCTCGCGAAGGCCGCGCGATCCTGGCGGGCCGCAATGGCCTCGATCAGGTCGGCAGCCTCGTCGGGCGAAAGCATCTTTATCCGTCATCCCGAGCGGAGCCGCCCGAAGGGCGGCGAAGTCGAGGGACCTTCGTCTTCACAACGACGACCGCCAAGAGAAGGTCCCTCCACGCGGCCCTTCGGGCCTTGGTCGGGATGACGGTCAGCGCGACGCCGGCGCATGCTCGCCGAGATCCCAGAAGATGCCGGTCATCAGTCGCAGCCCGTCGCGGGCCACCGGCGCCAGCAGGTGCTCGTCGGGAGCGTGCTGGGAGCAGGCAGCGTAGGAATGCGGCACCCAGACGGTCGGCATGCCGAGGATGTCGGTGAAGACCTCGTTGGGCAGCGAGCCGCCGAGATTGGGCAGCATGTTGGGCTTCTGGCCGCCCGTCTTCTCGATCGAGGCGGCGGCGAACTTCGCCCACGGGTTCTCCGGGTCGAGGCGCGTCGCATTCATGATCACCTCGCGCGCCTGGTCGATCTCGATCATCCCGAAGCCGTGGCGCTCGAGATGGCGGCGCAACGCCGGGATGATGTCGTGCGGATCGGTGCCGACGACGAAGCGGAGCTGGCAATAGGCGATGGCGCTGGGCGGGATGGCATTGACCGGCCGGTCCGGATTGCCGGTCTTGAAGGCCAGAACCTCGAAGCTGTTCCACCCAAACACGCGCTCGACCGGCGTCAGCGATTCCTCGCCCCAGTTGGGATCGATCTCGGGAGCGCCCTCTCCCGCATCGACATGGGCGTCGGCCAGCGCCGCGCGCACCGAGTTGGTGAGCGTCTTGGGCCGCCACTCCGGCACTTTGATCTGGCCGCGCCGGTCGGTGATGGTGGCGAGCGCATGCGCCAGGATGATGCCGGGGTTGCTGAGAAGCCCGCCCCAGTTGCCCGAGTGATGGCCGCCCTCGCGCATCGTGAGCTTGAGGTTGAAGTTCAACGTCCCGCGCGTGCCGCCGAAGATGGTCGGCCGGCGATGGTCGAGCCTGGGCCCGTCCGAACCGATCAATGCGTCGGCCTTCAGCGCCGCCTTGTTGGCCTTGCAGAAGTCGGCAAGGCCCGGCGAGCCCGTCTCCTCGCCGGTCTCGATCAGGATGGTCGAGTTGAAGCCAAGCGAGCCGCGCTCTTCGAGCACGCAGGCAAGGGCTGCAATGTTGATGGTGTGCTGTCCCTTGTTGTCGGCCGTGCCGCGGCCATACATGCGATCGCCCTCGATCACGATCTTCCAGGGCGACAGGCCCTTGCGCCACTGCTCCTCCTGGCCGCGGATCACATCGCCGTGGCCGTAGGTCAGGACGGTCGGCAAGGCCTGGTCCTCGACGCGGCGGGCGATCAGAAACGGGCCGTACTCGGCGCGCGGATTGGGCAGCACGGTGCAGTCGTAGCCCATCTTCTGCAGCGACTGGCTCATTTCGCCCGATACGTACTCCTGCAGGGCAGGCATGGAGTCCTTCTCCTGGCTGGTCGTCGGGATCGCCACCCGGCGCTGCAGCTCGGCGAGAAAGCCGCCGTCGTCGAAATACTTTTCCGCGCGCGCGATGGCGCCGTCACGTGTGCCGGTCATGTCTTTTCCTTTCGCCGCCACGATAGCAAAATATCGCCATCAGGTGCCTCCCCCTCATTCGTGCTCCTCTCCCCCTAGCGGGGGAGAGGAGCACGAATGAGAGGGGAGGAACGAAAGTCAGGGAGCCAGCCATGCTGACATCAGGTCGCATCGTTTTCACCGACATGGAACAGGTCCATTTCGGCAAGCCGGCCGCCCAGTCGGTTGCCGACCTGGTGAAAGCCAACGGGTCCAGCCGCGTGTTCTTGATGGCGAGCGGCACGCTCGATCGCGAGACCGACGAGGTCGAGAAGGTGCGCCGTGCGCTCGGCAACAAATGCGTCGGCACCTTCGCCCGGATGCCGGCGCATTCGCCGCGCTCGGCCGTGTTCGCCGCCGCCGAGCAGGCCCGCGAAGCCAGGGCCGACCTCATCGTCACCCTGGGCGGCGGCTCGATCACCGACGGCGCCAAGGCCGTACAGCTCTGCCTCGCCAACGACATCAAGAGCATCGAGGACATGGACCGCATTCGCGACGGGGTCGACGTGAAGGCTCCGGCGGTGCGCCAGGTCTCGATCCCGACCACGCTCTCGGCCGGCGAGTTCTCCGGCATCGCCGGCGTCACCAACGAGGCGACCAGGGTGAAGGAGATGTTCCGCCATCCCCTCACCATTCCGCAGGCCGTGGTTCTCGATCCCGAAGTGACGCGCCACACGCCGATGTGGCTGTTCCTGTCGACCGGTATCCGCGCCGTCGATCACTGCGTCGAGAGCGTGTGCTCCAATGAATCGACGGAGTTCACCAACGCCTCGGCCCTGCACGGCCTGTCGCTTCTGGCGCGCGGCCTGCCCAAGGCGAAAGCCGATCCTTCGGACATGAAGGCGAGGCTCGATTGCCAGATCGGCTCATGGTTGTCGATGGGCGGGCTGGCGGCCGGCGTGCCGATGGGCGCCAGCCACGGCATCGGCTACGTGCTGGGCGCGGTGTTCGACGTGCCGCACGGCCACACCTCCTGCATCATGCTGCCGTCGGTGATGCGCTGGAACAAGTCGGTTAACGCCGACCGCCAGGCGTTGATCGCCAACGCCATGGGCCATCCCGGCAAGGACGCCGGCGACGTGCTCGATCAGCTCATCCGCGGCCTCGGCATGCCGCGCACTCTTTCCGAGGTGAAGATCGGCAAGGAGCATTTCGACCGCATCGCTGAGCAGGCCATGGGCACGCCATGGGTGCCACGCAATCCACGCAAGATCGACAGTCCGGTGCAGGTGAAGGAAATCCTGGAGCTGGCGGCCTAGGCCGCGGGCATCTCGGCTTCGCGCAGTCTGCGCAGCCCCTCCGGGTGCATTGAGGAGACCCTGCCCTCGGCCCGTTAGGTTCGGCGGCGAACCAAGGCGGTCAAGCCAATTGCACTGCCGGTTTTGCGCATGTCAGCTGGAGTGCAGGCCGTGTTCATCTGCGCGAGGCCGGCCAGACCCGGCATCGGATTCAGCGTGCCTCCGAATGGTCACCACGGAGGCGCACGAGCGCTCGCTATTGTGGGCTCGGGTGTCGTGGAAGGAGCTACGTGCTCCATCTCATTCGAACAAGATCGCGCGCTGCGTGGCCGCAACGAGCCGCGCAGATCCTCGGGGCGTCGAGGTGCTTTCGGCGCCCGCAATCGCGTTGGCCGGGAACAATCATCAGAGGAAAAGCGGCAGGCGGCTACGTGCTGGCAGGCGTCATTGGCCTGGTCCCCGGCATGTGCCTTTTCACCGCCGTCCTTTCTTCTCCACGAGAATCTTCGATGGCCATGTACGAACGGCCCAGCGCGTTCGTGCACGCTTGCGAAGCTGCCGGTGTCGAGATCTCCAGGCTGCGGCGCGTCACGTCCTTCATTGACGATTGCTCGTTGCCCGTCGTGACGCCCATCTTCGGCGAGGAAGGGCGCGTGATCGTCCGCCGGAGGGTCGAGGGGGATGTCCGCGACGATGACGGCGGACGTGTGACCTACTCCGTGAAGATGGACGGCCGCGGCATAGTGAAATGGCACGCGATCGAACTCAGGCTGGCCCCAGTCAACTGACGCTTGACGCATCCCTGTTGCCGACCACCCGACCCGCAACTCCGGTGTCGGCGCGGCGCTGAGTGCAGCCGGCCTGCATGGCCGGACGACGGCAGCACCGGGCGCAACGTCGGGCCTATCCCCTGACGCACTTGCCGGTTTTCCGACTCCGTTGGAGGATATCCCCGACGAGGCGGGGAGCATGTTTGACATCGACGTCTGCGAGCCGCGCCGGGTCGTCCTGGTGCGTTTCCGCGGGCAGCTGACCGAAGCGGACTTCGTCGAGCTCGATCGGCTGGCCGCGGAGCTGCGCGGAGAGCGCGCATTCGACTGCATCTACGACATGACCGACATCGAGGAATTCGACCTCGCGACCTCGTTCGTCGCCCGGCGCGGCGACCTCCCGCAAACCTACAAGAACCACGAACGCATCTATGTCGTGTCGAACGCCGATCTGAAGCTCCTGGTCCGGCTGTACGCGGCCTATCAGGTCAACAAGGGATGGAAGGAGCCGGTGATCGTGGCGACCCTCGGCGAGGCCATGAGCAGACTCGGCGTCAGCCAGGCGGACTTCATGCGCCTGCCGTTGCCGAAGGGATAGTTCTGTTCATCGGGCAGGCGGTTCCGGCGCCGATACAGCCAGCGCCAAGGTCTGTGCGCTTTCCCACTGCGCCCGCCCCGCCGACCGGCCAAAACTCGTGGAACTTCGTCAACCCGGCCCCAGGCTGAGGAGTATGACATGGCGCTCGTTGACGATCTCAAGGACTACATCGCCCGCAACAGCACGCCGACCACCGTCATCAAGGAAAAGCACAATGTCGTCATCGTCGGCGAGACACATGCCTTCCTGAAGTCGACCGAGTCGGAAATACGCACGAAGGCCGCCGTGCGGCTGCTGCTCGAGCTGCTCGCCGACGTGAACTACAAGTATTTCGCCAACGAGAGCTATCAGAACAAGGGCAAGATCCGCAGCGGCGTGGACGACTACCTGCGCACCAAGACGCTGCCGCCCGTATTCGATCCGAAGCAGACAGGCCTCGACGTCGAGGAGATCGGCAAACGCGTCCTGGTGCGCCGCTATCAACCGGTGCTGGACTTCATCCGGACAAATCCACGCTATATCCTGAACATGGGAACGCTCATCGACGGCGAAGGCCGCGATGCGGCGCTGGCGCAGCACTTCCTCGACGAGTTCAAGGCGCGCGGCCTGCATCTCGGCGATGCCGGCGTGATGCTGCTCGGCTCCAATCACGCTTCCGCCACGTCGGATTTCGAATATTCGACGGTGCGTCAGATCCTGCAGAAAAGCAGCGTGAGCTGCGTGTCGGTAAAGGTGCTGACCGACTTCAAGAAAGGCGACACGCCCGACGACGCGGTATTCGAGCAGAACAACAAGCCCCTGAGCGACCTGACGGTCGGTGACATCATCCGATTGACATCGCTGGTCGACAAGACGCCGGTCACCATCGCGGTCAATCGCAGCTGGACGAACAGCAGGGCGAGCCCCTTCTGGCGCCTCACCTTCGGACAGAGCAAGGTTTCGGTGGCGGCGCAGTTCGAATACATCGTGTTGCAGAAGGCTTAGGGCCTGGCGACTTTAGCTCGATTCCGTCGTCCCGACCGGAATCGACTCAACTCATCACGCTCACAACTAACGCTCGCGCAGCACCTCGTGCTGGTAGCGCAGCAGCGGCGATAGAAGATAGCTCAGGATCCGGCGCGAGCCGGTCTTGATCTCGACCGTCACCGCCATGCCGGGCGACAGGTTGACCAGGCGATCGTCGATCTGCATCTGGGTGCGATCGAGGGAGATGCGGGCGCTGTAGGTCAGTTCCTGCCCTTTGGGCTCGCTGCTGTCGGTTTGCGCCCCCTGCCCGCGATCGTCGGTGCGCTCCTGCTTGCGCTCGCGAATGATGGCGTCCTGCGAGACGCTCAGCACCTCGCCGTGCAGCAGGCCGTAGCGCGTGAAATTGAACGTGTCGACCTTGATCTCGGCGGCCTGGCCGGGATGGACGAAGCCGATGTCGCGGTTCGGCACCATGGCCTCGATCTCCAGCCGGCTGTCGGACGGCACGACGACCATCAGCGACTGGGCCGGGGTCACGACGCCGCCGACCGTGTGGATGGCAAGCTGCTGCACGACGCCGTCCACCGGAGCGGCCAGCCGCTGCAGGCGGGTCTTCTGCTCCGCCTTGATCAACTCCTGGGCCAGCCCGATCGCCTTCTGCTCGCTCTTGGCGAGCTCGTCGGAGAGGGCGCGCCGGAACTCCGCCACGGCCTGGCTGCGCGTCTCATGGATCGCCGCCACTGCCGCCGCTGCCTCCTGCAGATGGCTGCTCTGGATGCCGAGCTCCTTCTGGCGCTCGAGCAGGAGCTGCAGGGTCTCAAGATAGGCGATCCGTGACCCCAGGTCCTTCTCCATCAGCGTCCGGCGCATGTCGACCCTTGGCTGGATGACCGGAATCACGGCCTCGAGCTTGTGGATGGTGGCCTGGATCGTCGCCTGCTCGGCCTCCTTCTGCGTCTGCTGGCGATCGAGCGCCGCCACCTTGGCGCGATGCTCGCCAACCTGATTGACGAGCAGCTGGCGCTGGACGCCGACCAGGGTCGCGGGCGCCTCCGCCGGCGGCACGAAGTCGACCAGCGGGTCCTCGCCGCCGGCCAGCGCCGCGCGCAGTCGCGCGATGTTGAGCTGCTCGGCCGAAAGGTCGCTTTGCAGGCGGTCGCGGTCCGCCGCGTTGGCGGTCGGGTCGAGCTCGACCAGGACCTCGCCCGCTTTGACCGTCTGCCCGTCCTGCACGAGGATCGCACGCACGACGCCGGTCTCGAACGGCTGGATGACCTTGGTGCGGCCGCCGGGCATGATCTTGCCGGTCGCCGACGCCACGATGTCGATGGTGCCGTACCACGCCCAGGCCAGCGCCGCGGCGAACATCAGGATGAGCACCAAGCCGGTGGCGCGGCCGACCGGCGACGGCGGCGTTTCGACGATCTCGAGCGCGGCCGGCAGAAACGCAAGTTCCTCGCGCCGCCTCGGCTTGATCAATCGAAGGCTAGTGGACGTCATGGATTCCTGCCTGCAGCCGGTGCAACGAGGCGTAGCGGCCGCCTGTCCCGATCAACGCGTCGTGCGTGCCGTCCTCGATGACGCGGCCACCCTCGAGCGTGACGATGCGATCCATGGCGCGCACGGTCGACAGCCGATGCGCGATCACCAGGACCGTGCGGCCCTTGGTGATCTCCTTCATGTTCTGCTGCACGATGCGCTCGCTTTCGTAGTCGAGCGCACTGGTCGCCTCGTCGAAGATCAGGATGCGCGGATCGGTGACCAGGGCACGGGCGATGGCGATGCGCTGGCGCTGGCCGCCGGACAGGGTCGAACCGCGCTCGCCGACGACCGTGTCGTAGCCCTCGCTGAGCTCGAGAATGAAATCGTGGGCGCCGGCGAGTTTTGCCGCGGCGACCACGCGCTCGATCGGCATGGCGGGATCGGCAAGCGCGATGTTCTCCCGCACCGAGCGGTTGAACAGCACGTTCTCCTGCAGGACGACGCCGATCTGGCGACGCAGCCAGGCCGGGTCGACCATCGACAGATCCATGCCGTCGACCAGGACGCGCCCGCTTTCCGGCACGTAAAGCCGCTGCACCAGCTTGGCGAAGGTGCTCTTGCCCGAGCCGGACGGTCCCACGATGCCGACCGTCTGCCCGGCCGGGATATCGAAGGTGACGTCGTGCAGGATCTGCTGGCCGTCGAGGCGATAGCGGAAGGAAACATGGTCGAAGCGGATGCTGCCCTGCAGGGCCGGCAGCCGGGCACGTCCCGCCGCATAGGTCGGCTCGGCTGCGGTGTTCAGGATGTCGCCCAGCCGTGCGACGGAGAGGCGGGCCTGGTGGAAGTCCTGCCACATCTGCGCCAGCCGCAGCACCGGCGCGCTGACCCGCGAGGCCAGGATGTTGAAGGCAACGAGCTCACCGACCGACAGGCTGCCGTCGATCACGAGCTTGGCGCCGAAATAGAGGATGGCGGCGGTGACGGCCTTGCTGACGAACTGCACGCCCTGGCTCGCCGCGTTGCCGAGGCTCAGCACGCGGAAGCTCGACGAGACGTAGGCGGCGAGCTGCTCTTCCCAGCGTCGCTGCATCTGCGGCTCGACAGCCATGGCCTTGAGCGTCTCGATGCCGGTCACGCTCTCGACCAGGAAGGCCTGGTTCTCCGCGCCGCGCTGGAACTTCTCGTCGAGCCGGCGACGGAACAGCGGCGTGACCGACGCCGAGATCACGACATAGACCGGCAGCGAGCCCAGCACGATCCAGGTGAGCGTCGGGGCGTAGAAGAACATCACGCCGAGGAAGACGAAGGTGAAGAACAGATCGATGACGAGGGTGAGCGCCGAGCTGGTGAGGAAATTGCGGATGTTCTCCAGCTCGCGCACGCGCGCCACCGAATCGCCGACCCGCCGCGACTGGAAGTAGGCCATCGGCAGCGCCAGCAGGTGACGGAACAGGCGGGCGCCGAGCTCGACGTCGATGCGGTTGGTGGTGTGCGAAAACAGGTATGTGCGCAGGACGGCGAGCACGGTCTCGAACAGCGCGATCGCGAGCAGTCCGATCACCAGCACGTCGAGCGTGCCGAGCGAGCGATGCACCAGCACCTTGTCGATCACCACCTGGAAGAACAGCGGCGAGACGAGCGCGAGGAGCTGCAGGAAGAACGAGGCGACCAGCACCTCCCCCAGCAGGCGCCGGTACTTGTGGATCGCCGCCAGGAACCAGCCGATGTCGAAGCGGCGCGCAAGGTCGCCCAGGCCAGCACGGCGCGTCATGGCGACCAGCCCGCCGTCCCAGACCGCCGCGAGCGCCTCGCGCGTCATGACGGTGGGCCGCGGGGCCCGCGGCTCCTGCACCAGCACCTTGTCGCCGGAAGCCTTGGCCAGCACCATGAAGCCGCCGTCGCGCAGGACCGCGATCGCCGGCAACGGCGTCCGCGACAGGCGCGACCAATCGGTGCGCCAGGTCCTGGCCTTCAGGCCGAGATCCCTGGCGCACCGCAGCATTTCCGGCACGCCGATCGTATCCGTTCCCAGGCGGTGCCTGATCTGACCGCGATCGGCGGGTACATCCTTGAGGTGCAGCAGAAGAAGGAGGGCCTCGAGTCCCGGATCCGCCGGGGGCTGCAGGGAGGGGCACATGGCGGCGGTCTCCGGGACCCGAGGCCTTTGTCGTCAGGCGTGCGGCTGCGCCAGCAGCGGTGCCTGGTTCGTGGTGGCGTCCGACATCGGTGCGCTGCCCGGGCCCTGACCGGCGGGAGCGAAGGTCGAGGCCATGAACTGGTTGAGCAGCGCGGACTGGATCACGACGTTGTTGCCCGGCCCGCCGTCGAGCACGTCCTGCCCACCGCTGCCGATCAGTACGTCGTCGCCGTTGCCGCCCAGCAGGGTGTCGTTGCCGGCGCTGCCGACCAGGACGTCGTCGCCATCGCCGCCGTTGGCGGTGAGCAGCATGCCGAGCGGGAAGCCGTTCGCCGTGATGACGTCATCGCCGCCGAGCCCGTTGATCACCAGCCGGTCGCCGGCCTCGAAGCCGGTGATGGTCACGTCCTCGCCAAGGCCGCTCACCGTGATCACGCCGTTGTTGTTGGTGACGGTGATCACATCGTCGCCGTTGGTCGCGTTGAGGACAACCGTGTCCGCGGCGTTGTCCGCGCCGCCGAGGTCGATCTTGACCTTGGCGACGTCGGTTCCGGCCATGTCGTTGACCGTGATGGTGTCGGCGCCGCCCTTGCCCTGGACATCGATCGTTTCGACGTCGTTCAGGTCCATGGTGATGTTGGCGACATCGCGGGTCAGCTTGGCGCGGCCGCCGTTGGCCGAGATCTCGATGCGCTCGTTGATGTTGGCGCCGTTGAACAGCAGGGTGTCGCTACCCGCCTGCCCTTCCACGATGTCGTTGGCGTCGCCCGGATTCCAGATGAAGGTATCGTCACCTGCGCCCATGAAGGCGACATCATTGCCCTGGCCGCCGGTGACGACGTCGTTGCCCTTGCTGCCGGTGATGGTGTCGTTGCCGCCGCCGCCATTGAGGGTGAGCTGGACCTTGCCGGCATTGAGGCCGGAGGCGTTGATGACGTCGTCGCCGAGGCCGCCGTTGACGACCAACGAGTCGTTGGCGCCCTCGGCGCCGGCAATCGTCACCTTTGCGGCGAGGCCGTTGACCACCACCGAGGAGCCGCTGCCGGCGACGGTGATCGAATCCGCGCCCGCGGTACCGTTGACGGTGACGGTGTCCGCGGCGCCATCGCCCTGCCCGCTGCCCGCCGTCGCCGACAGATCGAGGTTGACCTGCTTGACGTCGGTACCGCTGAGATCGTTGACGGTGATGGTGTCGGCGCCGCCCAGCGCATCGAACTGGATGTTCTCCACGTCATCCATGTCCATCGTGATGGCGGCGACGTCGCGGGTGAAGCGACTGCGGCCGCCATTGGCCGAGATGTCGATGCGTTCCGCGACATTGGCGCCGTTGAACAACAGCGTGTCGGTGCCGGCCTGGCCTTCGACGACGTCGCTGCCGTCGCCCGGGTTCCAGATGAACGTGTCGTTGCCGGCGCCGAGCAGGGCCACGTCGTCGCCACGGCCGCCGGTCACCGTATCGTTGCCGTCGCCGCCCACGATCATGTCGGCGCCCTGGCTGCCGATCACCGTGTCGTTGCCCGCGCCGGCGTCGATGGTGAGGCCGATCACGCCGGCCGCGAGCGTGGAGGCGTTGATCGTATCGTTGCCGTTGCCCGCGTTGACGACGAGCCGGTCGCCCGCCTCCGCATGATCGACGGTGACCATAGCCGGCAGGCCGCTCACCGTGACCTTGCTGCCCACGGCGGTGACATTGATCTGGTCCGCGCCGTTGGTGCCGGTGACGACCACCTGGTCGGCAGCGCCGTCGCCCTGCGTGCCGCCGATCGTGCCTGCCAGGTCGATGTCGACCTGCTTGACGTCCGTGCCGGCGAGATTGTCGACCGTCACCTTGTCGGCGCCGCCCAGCGCATTGAACCGGATGGTTTCGAGGTCGTTCAGGTCCATGGTGACGGTGGCGACGTCGCGCGTGAAGCGCGTACGCCCGCCATTGGCCGAGATGCCGATGGTCTCGGCGATGTTGGAGCCGTTGAAGACCATCGTGTCGTTGCCGGCCTGGCCTTCGACCACGTCGCTGCCGTCACCCGGATCCCACTGGAACACGTCGTCGCCGGCGCCCAGGAAGATCGTGTCGTTGCCCTGCTGGCCGTCGATGAAGTCGTTGCCGTCGCCGCCCAGCAGGGTATCGTTGCCGTTGCTGCCGAGGATGGTGTCGTTGCCGGCGCCGCCGTCGACCGTGAGGCTGATCAGGGCGGCGAGGTTGCCGGTCGCGAAAAAGTGATCGTCGCCGCCGTTCATGTTGACGACGAGCTTTTCGGTCGTGCCGATGTCGATGGAGAACGGCGCCGGATCGAGGCGATCGAAGCGCACGCGGGCGCCGTTGGCGGTGACGGTGAAGTTCTCGGCGCCGTTGCCGCCGTTGACCTCGGCTGTGTCGGTGCCGTCGCCGCCCTCCATGAGGTCGCTATCGTCGCCCGGGTTCCAGATCATGCGGTCGTTGCCGCCTTCGCCGAACATCTGGTCGTCGCCGTCGCCGCCGGTCAGCGTGTCGTTGCCGGCGCCGCCGAACAGCAGGTCGTTGCCGCCCTTGCCCAGCAGGACGTCGTTGCCGGCCTGGCCGAAGAGCAGATCGTTGCCGGAGCCGCCCGTCATCGTGTCGTTGCCGGCGCCGCCGAAGAGCTGGGCGGCCGGCAGCGCTCCGTTGCTCTCGTCGAGGGTGATGGTGTCGTTGCCGGCCTGGCCGAACACCTGAATCAGCGTCGTGTTGGCGACCGTCGCCTGACCACCAAGCACGGGCACCGCGCCGCCGTTGACGAGGATCGCTCCGGCAGCATTGCGGCTGATCGTGATCTGATCGTCGAGGGAGTCGCCGAGCACGGACAACAGGCCGGAGCCGGGAATGAAGGTGGCCTTGATCGCCATGGTGCACGTCCTTTCAGTGTCTTTGCCGCAGCGCTGAAGAAAACAACTCGTGGGAAGAAGCGCAGCAGCCTGGACGCGTATGGATAACGGCAGATCGTGTGGCAGACTTGAAGCCGCACTGCGGATGTCATTGATTTTTTCTGGAGATGTCTAAACTTTGACGCGTGTACTGCGCGCGAAGTTCTGCTACCCGCCCGGTGCGAAAACGCCACACTTGAATCGGAAATGCAGCGGGCGCGCTGCTTGCCACGACATCGTCGTTTTCGCGCGAACAATGTTGGGCACACGTCGGGGGCTTCGCTGGTGCAATTTGTCTTTGCCGAACACACGCTCGACACCGACCGGCGGGAGTTGCGCCGCGGCGCCGACGCCGTCGCCGTCGAGCCGCAGGTGCTCGATCTGCTGATCTGTCTCGTAGAGAATCGCAACCGCGTCGTCACGAAGGACGATCTCATCGCCTCGGTGTGGGGCGGCCGGATCGTGTCGGATGCGACCCTGACCAGCCGGATCTACGCCGCGCGCAAGGCGGTCGGCGACAGCGGACAGGGCCAGAGGCTCATTCGCACCGTCTCGCGCAAGGGACTGCGCTTCATCGGCGACGTGCGCACACAGCCGCAGCCCGCCGAACCGCGGCCCGTCGCCGATACGGACGACCTTCGCCGGAGCCTTCAACCGGTGCTGCCGTTGCCGGAGCGCCCGGCCATTGCCGTGCTGCCCTTCGACAACATGTCCGGCGAATCCCAACAGGAATATTTCTCCGACGGGATCAGCGAGGACATCATCACGGCGCTGTCCAAGCTGCGCTGGTTCTTCGTGGCGGCGCGCAATTCCTCGTTCATCTACAAGGGCAAGGCCGTCAACATCAAACAGGTCGGCCAGGAGCTCGGCGTCAACTACGTCGTCGAGGGCAGCGTGCGCAAGCTCGGCGACCGCGTGCGCATCACCGCGCAGCTCAACGACGTGACTACCGGCAGCCACATCTGGGCCGAACGCTACGACCGCAACCTGGCCGACGTGTTCGCCGTCCAGGACGAGATCACCGAGGCGATCGTCGCTGCGGTCGAGCCGCAGATCTACGCCGCGGAGAACTTCCGGGCGCGGCGCAAGCCGCCCGACCGGCTGGACGCCTGGGAACTCGTGATGCGGGCCCTGTCGCACTACTGGCGGGTGACGCGCCAGGACAATCTCATCGCGCAGGAGCTGCTCGAGAAGGCGGTCGCCATCGATCCGAACTACGGCCAGGCGCTGGGACTGCTCGCCACCAGCCACACGTTCAGCGTCCATATGGGCTGGGCGGACAAGGCGATCGTGGCGCCGATCGCCGAGCGTGTCGCGTTGGCGGCGATCAAGGCCGACGCCGAGGATCCCTGGGCACACCATGCGCTCGGCTGCACCCATCTGTTCGCGCGGCGCTTCGACGACGCCGTGGCCGAGTTCGAGCTGGCGCTGCGGCTCAACCCGAACTTCTCGTTGGCGCAGTGCTACTTCTGCGTCTCGCTGGCCTATAGCGGCCGCTGGCAGGAGGCCGAGGAGGCCGCCGCCCGGGCGCTGCGGTTCAGCCCACGCGATCCCCTGTCGGCGCTCTATCACGGCGCCGCCTCGTACGCCCAGTTCGTCGGCCGCAACTACGACAACGCCATGCAGGCGGCGCGCGAATCGATCCGCCTGCGCGGCGATTTCGCCGGCGCCCACCGCGTGCTGGTCGCCGCGGCCGGCATGGCCGGACAGACCGCTGTTGCGGCTGCCGCCCTGCAGGAGCTGCGGCGCGTCCAGCCCGACGTTTCGCTCGAGTGGATCGCGACCGCCATGCCGATCAGGCTCGACGCCGACCGCGAGCACTATCTGGAAGGATTTCGCCGCGCCGGGCTCAGCTAGTACCGGGAATCACAGGCGCCTGATACGGCCACGCTGTCATCCCGAGCGCAGCGAGGGACCTTTCCTGCGGCGCCAAAGGCCCCTCGCTACGCTCGGGGTGACAGCCGCGACTCACCAACCAACGACAGTCGGTATTAGAGCCGTCCCTTGCGCCTCGCCACCGCCTCGGAGAGCAGGCAGAGGATCTCCCACATCATGGTGACGCCGACGAGCGCGGTGTTGCCGCTCATGTCGAAGGGCGGCGAGACTTCGACGACGTCGCCGCCGACCAGGTCGAGCCCGCGCAGGCCGCGCAGCATGCGCTGCGCCTCGTGCGGGGTGTAGCCGCCGATCTCGGGCGTGCCGGTGCCCGGCGCATAGGCCGGATCGAGGCCGTCGACGTCGAAGCTGACATAGGTCGGGCCGTCACCGACGACGCGGCGGGCCTCGGCGATCACCTTCTCCACCCCGAGGTCGAAATATTCCTCGATGGTGATCACGCGCATGCCCTGCTCGACCGCCCACATGTTGTCGTCGCGCTTGTAGAGCGAGCCACGGATGCCGATCTGGACCACGCGCTTGGGATCGAGCAGGCCCTCCTCGACGGCGCGGCGGAACGGCGTGCCATGGGTGTACTTGTAGCCGCCGAAATAGGTGTCCCAGGTGTCGCTGTGGGCGTCGAAATGGACCATGCCGAGCGGCGGCAGGTTCTTACGGATGCCGCGCATGATGGGCAGCGTGATCAGGTGGTCGCCGCCGGCCGACAGCGGCACCGCCCCGGCCTGGTGCAGCTTGGCGTAGAACGCCTCGATGCGCTCCAGCGAATCGTCGAGGCCCGCCGGATTGACCGGCGCGTCGCCGAGGTCGCCGCATTTGGCAAGTTCGTAGGGCGCCACGCCGGTGACATGGTGCACGCGGCGCATCATTGTCGAGAGGTCGCGCATCTGCCGCGGGCCGTGGCGGGCGCCCGGGCGGTTGGTCGTGCCGCCGTCCCAGGGCACGCCGACCATGCCGATCTCGACCTCTGCGGGGTCGCGAAACAGCGGCAGGCGCATGAAGGTGGCGACGTCGCCGAAGCGCGGCACCACCGTGCCGGAGACCGGCTGCGGGAAGGCAGGCTTGGAAGGGTGCGAAGCGTCGTTCATCTCTTTTCGTCATCCCGAGCGGAGCGAACCGAAGTCGAGGGATCTTGTCTGCGACGGGCGCCCTCATGCCCGCCATATAGGCACTTATTTCGCCTGCAAAAGAGCCTTTCTCGCGGTGACGAACTCCTCGACCGCCGCCACGAATCGGTCACCTTCAGCGTCGCCGATCATGATGTTGAGCGCCACGAAGCCGCGGCGGGCGATCCAGATGCCGGCCGCCATCATGTCGAAGAAGAACAGCTCCTTGGCGTCCTGGCTGCCCGAGGCGATATCGGCCGCGGTCCTGATGGGCCGCGACGTGGCATGCGCCGTCATCATCGAGCCGATGCCGGAGAACTGGAAGGCCACCTTCTCGCGCTGGCAGATGGCGTTCAGCCGTTGCCGGATCTTCTCGCCGCGATCGTTCAGCTCCTGGGCGGCGGCCGGCGTGTAGACCTCGCCGTAGCCCGCCGCGCCCGCCGCCATGGTGAGCGCGTTGTTGTTGAAGGTGCCGGCGTGCGGCAGGTGGTCGGGCTTGGTGGGATCGAACAGCTCCATGATGTCGCGCCGGCCGCCGAAGGCGCCGAACGACATGCCGCCGCCGATGTACTTGCCGAGCGTCGTCATGTCGGGGATGACGCCGGTCTTCTCCTGCAGGCCGCCCGGCGCCAGGCGCGAGGTCATGACCTCGTCGAAGATCATGGTGATGCCGTGCGACCTGGTCTCCTCGCGCACCATCCTGAGGAAGTCGAGGTCGCCCGGCAGGCAGCCGTGGCTGCCCTGCATGGGCTCGAGCAGGACGGCGAAGATCTCGCCGCCATGCTTGGAGAACAATGCCCGTGTGCCCTCGATGTCGTTGTAGGGCGCCACGATGTACTCGTAGGGCATGTTGACCGGGCTGCCGCCGCTCACGAAGTAGAGCACGCCGCCGTGATAGCCGCCGTGGAACACCATGACCTTGGTGGCGGCGGTACGGCCCATGCGCTGGGCGTAGACGCGCGCGCCGGCCAGCGCCATGACGTTGCCCTCGGTACCCGAATTGGTGAAGCGCACCAGGTCGATCGAGGGCATGCGGTCGGCCACCAGCTTGGCGAGCTTCGCCTCGTTGGCGTTGCGGCCGCCGTAGTTCCAGCCGTGATTCAGCGCGCGGTCGATGGCGGCGCGGATCACCGGGTGGGAGTGGCCGTAGATGCCGGCGGTGTATTCGCCCAGCACGTCGATATATTCGTGGCCGTCGGCGTCCCACAGCCGGCAGCCTTCGCCGCGCACCACGGTGAGCGGGAACGGCGAATTGTGCAGCGTGGTGCGGGTGTTGCCGCCGGGCATGGCCTCGCAGGACTCCTGGTGGCGGGCGAAGCTCTTGGGATTGCGGGCGGCATAGGCCTGGCGCGCCTCGTCGAGGGCGGACTGCAGATCTGAATTGACCAAGGCGGTATCTGGCACGGCACTCTCCACTCTGTCGTCCTGAGCGAAGCGAAGGACCTCATCGCCGGTTGCCGCAGGCATGAGATCCTTCGCTGCGCTCAGGATGACGGAGAGTATCACACCACGTTCAGCTCCCGGATAGGCTTGCCTGCGGATATCCGCTCATAACCGAACGGCGAAAGATCGAGCGTGCGATAGCTGCCATGCACGATCAGCTCGGCAACGGCGCGGCCGACGGCCGGCGACTGCTGGATGCCGTGGCCCGAGAAGCCGGTGGCGAAGATCAGGCTCTCGATCGCGGGATGGCGGCCGACGATGCCGTTCTGGTCGAAGGTGTTGTACTCGTAGTAGCCCGCCCAGGAATTCACGACCTTGGCCGCCTCGAAGGCCGGCACGCGGCTGGCCAGCGTCGGCCACACCATGTCGTCCCATTCCTGGTGCTGGACTTCGAGCGGCGCGGTCGGCGGGTCGTTGCCCTCAGCAGGCGTCGTGCCGCCGATGTAGAAGCGGCCCTCGGGACGGAACCAGGTGCCCGAGGGATCGATGGTGAGCGGCGTCAGGCCCGGCGGCTCACGCACATCGAACACGAACACCGAGCGGCGGCGCGGCTCGACCGGAAGGGCGATGCCGGCGGTGGCGGCGACCTCGCCCGACCACGGGCCGGCGGCCAGCACGACCGTCCTTGCCTCGATCGTGGCGCCCGAGCGTAGGGTGACAGCGTTGGGCGCCAGCTTCACGACCTCGTCGGCGACATACTGGACGCCAAGCTCGCGCGCCTTGCGGCGGAACGCCTGCATCAGCGCCGGACCGTCGAACCAGCCTTCGTTGGCGACGCCATGCGAGGCGCGCCGGATGCCCTCGTCCGATATCCAGGGAAAGCGGCCGCGCAAGGCCGCAGGATCGAGCAGCTCGACCGCGCAGCCTTCGGCTTTCTGGATGGCATGGTTGGCCCGCAGCACCGCCTCGCCGGCATCGCTCGCCAGGAAGAGATAGCCGGGTTCCTTCAATCCCAGATCGACGCCCAGGAGCTTGGAGGCCTGGCGCAGGAAGCCGATGCCGTAGCGCGATAGATGGATGTTGAGGGGCGTGGAGAACTGCTGGCGGATCGAGCTCGCCGACAACGCCGACGAGGCGCGGGCGTAGGTCGAGTCGCGCTCGATCACCATCACTTCGCCGGAGAAATTGGGATCACCCGACAGATGATAGGCAATGGACGATCCAATGACGCCACCACCAATGATTGCAATCCTACAACTTAATTTAGACATACTAATATTTCATGCAATCCAGACTACATGCACGAGAGCTCTCCCATGACTGTCTCCAGCAAGGAAGCAAACCGGATGGATGCCGGACGTCAAGTCTGGAACTCCCTCGAGATCTGCAAGCTGATCGCGACAATCATGACGCCTTTGATGGTCTTTGTCTTGGGTTGCCTGATCTGGAACAACCAACGGGAGATCATACAGCGCTGGGAGGCCGACCAGGTCGAGCAACGTCGACTGGGCGATGCCGCTTCACGGGAACGCGAACGGATCCGCGAGTTTCGCCTTCTGATCTATAAAGAAGCCGCGCCAATGCTCGATGAGATTCTCAGCTATCACTTCTACGTCGGGCGCTGGAAAGAGCATTCTCCGTTGGACATCATCGAGAAGAAGCGACAGCTCGATTCACTGATGTATTCGAACATCGCCTTGTTCACGCCGGCATTCTTCGATTCCTATCGGGCATTCATGCGCCAGGCTTTTCGCGCAGCCGGCAATCATTTCGGCGAGTCCAGAATACGGACCCAGGCCCAATGCCGCCGACCGCACATAAACCAGGACACCGAGCGCTGGATTGCCCACTTCACCCACGAGGACACTCGGCGCGACCTATGCCTTGCCTATGCGAACCTGCTCGGCCGGTTATCCGAGGAGCTCTTGCTGCAATCGATCAGGATGCCGAACCAAACCGACGCCGAAAAATTATCTCTCTGCCCACCAATTTACGACTCGGAAAGGTGCTGACGTTTGCCGGCATCACATCTTGCAATTATATCAGTTCTGATATAGACAAAAAGAGACTGGACCACGCTCGATGAAGCCTGTCGTCTTTCTGGGAGATTCTCTCGACAGGATTCGAGGATTTCCGGAGCGAGCCCGACACCGAGCGGGTGTTGAATTGCGGCAGGTGCAACATGGATTTGATCCGTCAGATTGGAAGCCGATGAAAAGCATCGGCAAGAGCGTGCGTGAGATTCGAATACGCGATGAGGCGGGCGCCTTTCGGGTGCTTTACGTCGCCAACATTGCCGAAGTGGTCTACGTCCTTCACGCGTTTCAGAAGAAGACCCGTGCGACCTCCAAGCGGGACTTGAGCCTAGGACTGCTCCGATTTCGCCTATTGCGATGAGATAGAAAGCATGAAGCCCAAAGTACAACGCCGGAAATTCGCCAATGTCTGGGACGCCTTGGAAAACACGCCTACAGAGTCGGCGAATATGACAATGCGGTCCGATCTACTGATCGCCCTTCGCCAGCGGATTGCCACCTGGAAAGTCACCCAGGCCGAAGCAGCGCGCCGATTGCAAATTACTCAGCCACGACTGAATGACCTGCTACGAGGCAGGATCGATAAGTTTAGCTTGGATACACTGATCAATCTCGCCGATCGCGCAGGCATTCACGTGCGGCTTCGCATAGAGAAGGCGGCGTAGGGAAGCGACCCAGCCGGAGTCAACCATGACGCAAGAGCCCGGTTATAGCCTGCGCAGCCGCGCGCCCTATCTGCCGATCCATAAGCGGCCGACCCTGCGGCTGCCCAATGATGCCCGCGTCGCGGTGTGGACCATCGTCAATGTCGAGAACTGGAGCCCGCTGGCGGCGATGCCGCGCACGGTGCTGCCGCCGCCGATGGGCAATCCACTGCTGCCCGACGTGCCCAACTGGGCGTGGCACGAATACGGCATGCGCGTGGGCTTCTGGCGTTTCCTCGAAGTTCTGGGCGCGCGCGGGCTCAAGGCGACGTTCGCCGTCAACGGCACGGCCTGCGAGCTCTATCGCGAGGCCTGCCAGGCCGCGCTCGAGGCGGGCTGGGAGTTCATGGGCCACGGCTTCGTGCAGCGGCCCATGCATCGCGTCGAGGACCAGCCGTCGGCGATCCGAGACACCATCGCGGCCATCAAGGCCTTCACCGGAAAGCCGCCGCGCGGCTGGGAGAGTCCCGGTTTGACCGAGACCGACGAGACGCTCGACCTGCTGGCCGAAGCCGGCATCGAGTACGTCGCCGACTGGGTGATGGACGAGCAGCCCATTGCCCTCAAGACGCGGGCCGGCAGCATGGTCTCGGTGCCCTACACGGTCGAAGTGAACGACGTCGTCATCAGCGCCGTCCAGCAGCAGCCGTCGGACGAGATCCTGCGCCGCGGCCGCGACCAGTTCGACCGGCTCTGGCAGGAGGGCAAGACGGCGCCGCGGGTGATGGCGATCTCGATCCACCCCTATCTCACGGGCGTGCCGCACCGCATAAAATACCTGGAGATGCTCTACGACCACATCCTGGCGCACGATGGCGTCGTTCTGTGGACGGGTGCGGAGATCCTCGACTGGTATCGCGCCGAGACGGCGAAGAAGCCGTGACCGCTGCCGGGCGCGCGTCATATACGGACCGCGGGCGTCTCGCCCGCTCATGTTCATGAGGCGGGCGGGACGCCCGCGGTCCGAATCATGAGAAGACGCACTGCCGGCAACTAACTGGCCTTCACGCAGTCGAAGGAGGCGGTGGTGCCCGATTGGCCGACAGCGCGGGCAAGCCGGTCGTTCTTGCCGCAGTACCTCTGGGCCAGCGTGAAGGCCGAGTTCGGATTGGCTGCGCCGGTGACCTGCACCGACACCTGGTTGCCGACGATGGTTTCGCCGTTGGGGCCGCTCGACGTGCTGAGCCCGCTGCCTGAACAGCCGGCCAGCACCAAGGTGAGGAGGATGGTTCGCTTCATGAACGAACGCTAGCCTCCGGGCCCGGCGAAGCAAACCGCCGGGCCCGTGGCAAATCTGGGACCGGATGGCTCTCAGGTCCGCTTGAAACCTTCGAGCTCCCGCGCCGCCCAGTCGAGGGTCTTTTCCATCGCCTCGCCCTTGGCGTAGCGCACGAGCATCTGGGCCTGGATCGACTGCGCCCAGATCTGCGCCGCGATCAGCGGCGGCGCCGGCGAGCAGACGACGCCCGCCTTCTGGTCGCCGCCGCGGATCGGATAGTGCGAGATCGAGCCCTTGGGCGGACCCTCCTCGTCCCAGGTCTTGAAGTCGTTGAACTTCGGGTATGGCGGGATGTCGTAGCCCTGGCTCGCCGCGACCTGCTTCTCCGCGTTTTGCCTCAGCGTCAGGAACTCGAGCAGGTTCTTGGCCGCCGGCTTGTTCTTGGACGACTTCCAGGTGCCGTAGAAGCGCGGCAGGATCGGGTTGTAGCGGCCAGCCGGTCCGATGGGGAAGCCGTGCGTCCAGCACTTCTCGGCAACCTGCGGCGCATCGCGCTTGGCGACGGCCCAGGCGCTGGGCGGATTGAAGATCAACGCGCCCTTGCCCGAGATCAGCCACTTGTTGTTCGAGGCGTCGTCCCACGCCGTCGCATCACCCGGACAGAAGGCCACGAGCCGCTTGCCGTACTCCAGCACCTGCTTGACCTTGTCGGACTTCACGGTGACGTTGCCCTTGGCGTCCATCAGCTCCGCGCCGTAGGCCAGGAACAGCGCGCCGACCCACTGATTGGTGTCGGTGGTCGAGCCTAGCGGCAGGCCGAAACCGTAGCCCGCCTTCTGGCATTTCTCCGCCGCGGCCAGGAAGGCATCCCACGTCCAGCTCGCGTCGTTCGCCGGCTTGCCCGCGGGATAGAGTTCCTGCACGTCGACGCCGCCATACTGCTTCATCATGTCGAAGCGTGAGCAGCAACCCAGCAGCAGCGTGCCGCGCGTCATCGGCACGCCGAGCCAGTGGCCTTCGAACTTGCCGAGATACTCCACCGCGGGATCGATCGGGCCGTTGGTGGCGACGACGCGCTTGACCACGTCGTCGACCGGCTCGAGCGCAGCGTTCATCTGCGCCGATTCCCAGTTGGTGAACTCCATGATGTCGTGGCCCGAGTGCGCCTGCGCCTCGGCCTGCAGCGTCAGCAGCAACTTGTTGCCCTGGCTGGTGATGTAGTCGACCTTGACCTCGACCTTCTCCTTGTCCGCCCACTCCTTGATGATCGCCGACTGGACATCGTTGGCGCCGGGGACCCAGTGGTCCCACAGGCCGATGGTGATGGTTCCAGCAGCATAGGCGCCGCGCACGAACGGCGCGGCGACCAGTCCGGCGGCGACGCCGCCCGCGACGACTCCACGACGAGACAGTCTTCCTTGCATGACGTCAGCCCTCCCAGAAACGGAAACGCTTTTTGTGCACGCGGAACTGATGCGGATTTTTTTGGAAACGCTGAGCAGAGACAGAATCAGCCAGCGAATGGCTGCTACGCCCTCAATAGTCTTCAGCGCGCGGAGTTTAGAGCGGTTCGCGCGCGGATGGAACCGCCCGCGGTTCCACTCAGTCGAAAACGCCGTAGACGTCGCGCGCGGTCGGCGCGCTGATGGCACCCTCGGCGAGATCACGTTCAGCAGCCGCTCGTTCGCGCCGTTCGGGCGGCCCGAAGCCGCCCGCACCCGGTGTGATTACGGCGAACCACTGGCCCGGTTTCAGCACGGCTGAATCGCCGTCGAACACGACGCCCGGTCCGCCCTCGACCTTGCCGTGGGCGCCCGGCCCGCCGCCGAACAGGCCCCAGCTCTGCGAACGTTGGCGCGTGATGTCGACACGCACGCGGCAATCGTGGGTGGCTTGGTAGACGCGCCGCAGGCCCATGCCGCCGCGATACTGGCCGACGCCGCCGGAATCCTCGACCAGCTCGTAGCGCGTCAGCAGCAGCGGATACTCGATCTCCAGCGCCTCGACCGGCAGGTTGGAGGTGTTGGTGGTGTGGACGTGAACGCCGTCCAGCCCGTCCTTGTGGGCGCGCGCGCCGCTGCCGCCGCCGATCGTCTCGAGATAGACCCAGGTCGAGCCGTCATCGGGCCGCTTGCCGATGAAGTAGGCCACGGTACAGGCCGAGTTCGAGCAAGCCATCACTCGTTCGGGCACGGCCTGGGCCAGCGCGCCTAAAATCATGTCGGCGACGCGCTGGCAGGTCTGCAGGCGGCCGTTGACCGCGGCCGGCGGCAGGCAGTTCAGGATGCTGCCTTCTGGCGCGCTGATGGTGAGCGGCCGCGCCAGGCCGGCGTTGGGTGGAATGGACGGATCGAGCACCGACTTCACGACGTAATACGTCGTGGCCAGCAACGCTGTGTAGGTCATGTTGATGCCGGCGCGCATCTGCTCGGGCGCGTCGAAGGCGAGCGCCATCTCCTCGCCTTTCACCGTCACCTCGACGGTCATCGGCAGGAGGCCCGCCACCTCCTCGTTGTCGAACACGTCCTCGAAGCGCCACCTCCCGTCGGGCATGGCGGCGATGGCCGCGCGCATCTTGCGCTCGGCATAGTCCATCAGCGCCGCCCCCGCCTGCAGCACCGTGTCCGTGCCGTACTTCGTCGCCAGCGCCTGGAAGCGCTGCACGCCGACGCGATTGGCCGCCATCTGGGCGCGCAGGTCGGACAGCCGCTCGCTGGGTACCTGGCAGTTCAGCAGGATCAGGTCCTGCACGTCGCGCTGCAGCTCGCCGCCGCGATAGAGCCGCACCGGCGGGATGCGCAGGCCCTCCTGGTAGATGTGGGCGTGGCCGCGATCGACGAAGTCGGCGTGGTGGGCGAGGTTCACCGTCCAGGCGACCATACGGCCTTCGACGAAGATCGGTTCGGCGACGACGATGTCCGGCAGATGCGTGCCGCCGCCCTCGTAGGCATCATTGCCGATGAAGGCGTCGCCCGGCCTTATGTCCTGGGTCGGATAGCGCCGCATGATGTGCTTGATGAGATCCAAGAAGCTGCCGAGGTGGATGGGGATGTGCTCGGCCTGGCACAGCGTCTCGCCGGCGGCGTTGAACAGCGCCGTCGAGCAGTCGCGCCGTTCCTTGATGTTGGTCGAATGCGAGGCGCGGATCAGCGTCTCGCCTGTCTCCTCGACGATCGAGGCCATGGCGGCGCCGATCACCTCGACAGTGATGGGGTCGAGAGGCTTCATAGTGCTTGGACCAACGCCGCCTCACCCTGAGGAGCGCGCGCAGCGCGCGTCTCGAAGGGTGGGCAACACCGAGACTGCTTCCCACCCTTCGAGACGCGACCCTTCGGGTCGCTCCTCAGGGTGAGGCGTTGGTGGGCTGTGGTCACGGTGCCACCTCGAGGATGAGGTTGAGGTACGAATCGACGCGCGCCGTCCAGCCCGGCGGCACCAGCGTCGTCGCGTCCATCTGCTCGACGATCGCGGGACCGGTGAAGCGGTTGCCGGGGCGCAGGGCGTCGCGGGCGTAGATCGGGCAATCGACGAAATCGCCTGTTTCGGCCAGCCATACCGGACGGCGCTGCGCGATGGCACTCGACGCGTCGGGCCCTGACTCAGGATGCGCCAAAAGCTCGGCCTTGCGCACGGCTCCGGTCGCCTCCACGCGCAGGGTGACGATCTGGACCGGATCACCGTCGGCGGCAAAGCCGTAGCGCTGGCGATGCACGTCGGCGAAGCCGGCGGCCAGCGCCTGCAGCGTAGCCTTGGTGACGGGGCCATCGGGCACGGCGACGCTGAGCTCGTAGTTCTGGCCGTGATAGCGCATGTCGACGGTGCGGGCTATGTGCCGGTCAGCCGGCGCAATGCCTTCGTGCTCGAACCAGCGCTCGGCCCGCTCCGCCAATGCGGCGAAACCTTCGGCGACATCGGCTGTCGACGCCTCGGTCGCGGGCATCAGGCGCGTCAGCGAAAAGTCGGCGCGCAGGTCGGTCAGCAGCAGGCCCATGGCGCAGAGGATGCCGGGATTGGCCGGCACCAGCACGCGGCCGATCTCGAGTTCCCTGGCCAGCCGCGCCGCATGCAGCGGTCCCGCGCCGCCGAACGCCATCAGCGTATAGTCCCGCGGATCGTGGCCGCGTTGCACGGAGATAACGCGGATGGCGCGCGCCATGTTCGCCGTGACGACGGACAGGATGCCCTGCGCCGTTTGCGGCACGCCGAGACCCAGCCGCCCAGCCAGTGCGCCGACTGCGCGCTCGGCGAGGTCGTGGCGGATCTTCATGCGGCCGCCCAGCAGGTGTTTTGGGTTCAGCGTCTGCAGCACGACATTGGCGTCGGTGACGGCCGGCTCCGGATTGCCTTTGTCGTAGCAGGCCGGACCGGGATCGGCGCCCGCCGAGCGCGGTCCCACCTTCAGAAGGCCGCCGCTGTCGATGTAGGCGATCGAGCCGCCGCCCGCGCCGACCGTATGGATGTCGAGCATCGGCGCCTTGATGGGATAGCCGTGCACGGTAGCCTCGGCGGCGAGCCGGCAACGCCCGCCCTGCAGGAGCGCCACATCGGTCGAGGTGCCGCCCATGTCGAAGGTTATGAGGTCCTCGAAACCAGCCAGCCGACCGATCGCCTGGGCGCCGACCACGCCGGTCGACGGGCCCGACAACACGGTGCGTACCGGCATCTCGGCCGCCGTCGCGAAGCCGATGACCCCGCCGTTGGACTGCGTGAGATGCGGCGTCGCCGTCATGCCGAGCGCCTCCAGCCGCGGGCTGAGCCTGCGGATGTAGTTCTCCATCACCGGACCGAGATAGGCGTTCAGCACGACCGTCGACAGGCGCTCATACTCGCGGAACTCCGGCGCGATCTCGTGGCCCGCCGAGATGAAGGCGTCGGGCATCTCCTCGCGCAGGATCTTCACCGCGCGCTGCTCGTGATCGGGACGGATGAAGCCGTAGAGGAAGGACACGGCAACGGCCTTCACGCCCGCGGCCTTCAGGGTGCGGGCGGCGGCGCGCATCCTGTCTTCGTCGAGCGGTACGTCGACCTCGCCGGTGTGGCGCAGGCGTTCGGGCACTTCCAGCCGCAGGTCGCGCGGCACCAGGGTTTTAGGCTTGTCGGCCTGGATGTCGTAGAGGTCGGGCCGCTTCTGGCGGCCGATCTCCAGCAGGTCGCGGAAGCCGTCGGTGGTCACCAGCCCGGTCTTCACGCCGCGATGCTGGATCAGCGCGTTGGTCGCGACCGTGGTGCCGTGGCCGAAATAGCCGATCGGCGCCGCCGGCCGGTCGCCGGCCGCGGGCGCGACCCGACGCATCCCCTCCTCCACGCCCTGGGCAATGCCACGCGAGGGGTCGTCGGGGGTCGACGGAACTTTCCAGGTCTCGACCCGGCCTTCCTGTTCATCGAAGAGGCAGATGTCGGTGAAGGTCCCGCCCGAATCCACGCCAACACGCCAACGCGACATGCAGGTCACTCGGCCGCTTGTCGTGCCGGCGGATGGACCGACGAACCGAGCGTCGCGGCGTAGACGTCCTGCCACGGCCTGTCGCTGTCGGGGCTGATGAAATAGCCGCTGCGCGCCCCACGATAAACGTTGGGGTCTTCGGCGCCGGGTGGCAGCGCACCGTTCTCGCCGAGCGCCCGCGCCGCGCGTAAAAGCCGCCGGCGCGTACGGGTGATCATCTGGTCCGACGGCGCCAGATGCTCGTGGCCGAAGTCGGTGATGGACCCCATGCTTTCGGTGATCGCCTGGTCCTGCAGATGGATGCCGTCGATGCCGCTGTAGATCCGGTTGCTGCGCTGCGCGTCGCGGTCCATGCCCCAGTCGTTGGTCTCGTCCATGGCCATGCGCCAGCGGCCCAGCCAGTCCGTGGTGTTGGGCAGCATCTTGATGCCGCCGCGGCCGGTGCCGCCGATCGGCGTGCCGTCCTTGAACTTGGGCTGCGGCAGGGCCTGCGCCGACTTCGCATGCTTCCAGAAGATGAACACGAACATGCAATGGCCGTCGTCGAGCGGCACCCAGGCACGGGCGTGCATGTGGCTCATGAACTCCCCGTTGGGCGCCTGCGACCAGCAGGGGAACAGGAAGTTGGCGAAGCGCCAGTAGGTCTGGCCCGGCCCGGCGGTGCGGTAGCCGGCATATTGCGTGCCCCACGGCGCATCGGCGACGTGGTACTGCGGCGCGCGGTTGGTGATGGTGAAGTAGAACGGATCGGTCTCGGGCACGTCCGCGGGGTCGACATGGCCGCCGTGCAGGAAGCCGAAATGGGCGGTGTCGATCTCGCCCTCGAGCGCCTGCAGCCAGTTGCAATTGCGCTGCATCATATGGACGACGATCTCGTCCGGCGGCAGGTCGAGCACCTCGAAGGCGGGCAGAGATTGCGGCTCGCCCTCGCCCATATGCACCCAGACCAGGCCGGCACGCTCCATGACGCGATAGGCCTTGGCCTTCACCTTGTGCTTGAAATCCTGGTCCTCGGTCACGTTCGGCATGTCGAGGCAGTTGCCGGCGACGTCGAACTTCCAGCCGTGATAGATGCAGCGCAGGCCACCCTGCTCGTTGCGCCCGAGGAACAGCGAGGCGCAACGGTGCGGGCAGCGATGGTCCATCACGCCGACCCGGCCCGCGCTGTCGCGGAAGGCCAAAAGCTTCTCGCCCAGCAGCATGAAGCGCGTCGGCGGGCCGTCGCGCTCCAGTTCCGACGATCTGAGCGCCGGCAGCCAGTAGTGCCGCATCAGCCGGCCCATCGGCGTGCCGGGACCGACCTGGGTGAGTTCCTGGCCTTCGCTCGCCGTGGTCATGTCGTCACCTGTGGCTGTTGGGCTGGCGAAGGATAGCGGCGGCAGGACGCCGACGCCATGCCCGGTGACGGTCTAGTAAAACGGGTCGTTGAAGTCGGTCGCGTCGGCGAGTTGCGTGGACGGCAGATCGGCGCCCTGGGACGGCACGGTCGATCCGGTCACCTCGATGTCCGCCAATGCATCCGTCACGGCCACGTTCGGCCCAGCGACGACATGTCCTGCTCCGGAGATGGCGAGCGTGCCCTGGCCCTGAAGATTCGCCAGCACCGTGGGATCGGCGCCCGGACCGTAATACTCGTTGCCGACGCCGGTCAGCACGACCTGATCGCCGTCCAGATAGCCGCCGATCGCAGTCGACTGGCGGCCGTGGGTTGCGAACGTGTTGTCGGCGAAGTTGGCGGAGCCCAGCACGATCGCGCCGCTGCCCAGGTTGTTCTCGAACCCGCTCGCACGCACCGACGTGATCCCCGAGGCCGCCATGAGGCCGGGCCCGTCATTTTCCACGAAGTAGGCGCCGCTGACGCTGAGGTCGTGCGCGCCGTTGTCGAGGATCAGGCCGGCGACGCCGTTCTTGCGAAGGCCGCCACCCAGCCACTCGAGCGCGCTCACCTCGCCGCCGCCGCTGTTGGCGAAGCGGGCGCCGCCCTGGGCGTCGCCGTGCATCCACGAATTGAACACCGTGCCCTGCGAAGCATTGCCCAGGACGTCGATCCCGATCCCGCCGACATACTCGACGTTGACGTTGCTGATCGTCCAGTCGTGGACCGAGCGATCGGCACCATCGGCCACGATCTTGATACCGTCGCCCTCCTGGCCGTTGCCGAGGATCGAGAAGTTGGACAGCGTCAGGCCGCCGACGTCGACGCCGGGCCCGACGACGATCTCGATGACCGGCGAGCCGTCGGTGATCTGGGAAATGATCTTGGCGCCAGCGAGATCGATGCCGACCGGTCCCTCCGTCGCGCTGGTGACGTTGATGACGATCGGCTCGGCAACGGTGTAGGTGGCGTCCGTCAGGTGCGCCACGAAGCCGCCGGACAGCGCTGACTGGAGCGCGTCCCCCAAGACGCTCGTTTCGGTGCTGCCGGACCGGGCCGCCGTCGTAGCGGCGGTGACGTCGGCAAGCTCGGGCAGCGCCACGCCCACGGTGCTGGCCGTCATATGGACCATGTCGCCGTCCATTGCGCCGGGCACAAGGCTCGGACCAGTGACGATCTCGCCGTTGTTGTCCGTCATGAACAGGACACCGCTACCCTGAAGGTCGGCCAACATCGTCTGGGAGGGTCCACTGCCGGTGTTGCCCACGACGGTTGTCGTGCCCGCGAGGTAGCCGTCGATACCGACGGCCTGCGGTCCCGAGCTCGAAAAGACGTTGTCGCTGAAGCGGCCGTAGTTCTGGAATGTGATGCCGGCGCCGACATTGTCCTTGAAGGTGCTGTCGCTGACCGAGGTTATGCCCCACAGAGCGCTGATGCCGGGCCCGGCGTTGTCCGCGAACGAGGCCCCGTCGACGCCAAGGTCTCGCACGCCGTTGTCGAGCGTCACGCCGGCGCCGCCGTTGTCCTCGGCGCCGCCGCCGAACCAGCGCAGCGCGCTCGCCAGGCCGCCGTTCGCGCTGTGAGTGAAGTATGCGCCACCCCGACCGTTGCCGTTCATCCACGAATTCGAAATCGTGCCCTCGAAGGCGCTGCCCTCGACGTCGAGGCCGTAACCGCCGACGCCCCGGACAGCGACGTCGCTGATGGTCCAGTTGTAGGCCCAGCGGTCGTTGCCGTCGGCGATGATCTCGATGCCGTTGCCTTCGCTACCGTTGCCCTGCAGCGTGAAGTTCGACAGCGTCAGGTAACGGAGATCCACGTCCGGGCCGACCACGATCTGGATCAGCGGCGAGCCGTCGGTGACCTGCGAGAGCAGGGTTGCGCCACCGCCGTCGATGCCCAGCGTCCCCTGGATGGTGTGGTCGACATGAATGACGATGGGAGAGCTGATCGTGTAGGTCTGGTCCGTCAGGTGCGCGACATACCCGCCATGGATCGCCGCCGTGAGGATGTCGCCGAAGTCGTTGGATGTACTCATGAACTACTCGTACGATTTGATACGCTTCTCGATACGCTTCCTCCCTAGATCGATTCGCCGTCGTCATGGTACGCGCAGACTGTGATTGCGCTGTGACCTTGTGATAATCATCCCCAACAAGGGGCGCGCTACTTCGCAGCCTGCAGCAAGTCGGCCAACGGCTGCTTGTAGAATTTCGCCATGCCGGTCGTGCCGTGGCCGCGCGTCTCCTCGCTGGCCGGGATCAGGAACAGGCGGACGTCCTTGATCCGCTTCAGAGCCGCGGCCGTGACGCCGGTCTCGGGCGGATTGCGTTCGTCGTCGGCGGCGTTGATGACCAACACGGACGCCTTGATGCCCTCCAAGCCAGGCGACGGATCGTAGTCGCCGGATGATTCCCACTGATAGAGATAGTCGTTGGCATCGGCGCCGGGCAGCGCGGCCAGCCGCTGGTCGAGAAGCTTGTCGGCGGCTTCACGCGTCGGCGCCGCCTTCTGGTGAGCGAGCGTGCCGCCGTTGGTGGCGATGTTGTAGAACACCGCCGCCGTGCGGAAGGCTTTCGGCTGGGTCGTGTAGTCGCCGCCCTTCCAGTCGGGATCGTTGCGCACGGAATCGATGATCAGGCGGCGCATCATCCAGTTGCGGCTGGCCATCGCCGTCGGCTGCGAGGCCATCGGCGCCAGCGCATCCATGAAGTCGGGATACTTCACGCCCCACAGCCAGGTATGCATGCCGCCCATCGAGTTGCCGATCACCAGGCGCAAATGGTTGATGCCCAGCCCCTCCTTCACCAGCCGATACTGTGCATCGACCATGTCGGCGTAGTTGTACTTGGGGAATTTCGCCTTCAGCCCGTCGGAGGGCTTCGAGGATTTCCCGTGGCCGATCGAGTCGGGGATGATGATGTAGTATCTGGTGGCGTCGAGCGGCTGGCCGGCGCCGAACAGCTCGCCGGCGAAGGTGGTCGTCAACATGCTGGCCGCCGAACCGGTGGTGCCGTGCAGGACCAGCACCGGCTGCCCCGACGGCTCGCCGACGGTCGTGTAGGCGAGCTTCAGTTCGGGCATGACCTCGCCAGTGTGGAACTTGAAGTCGCGGGCGACCCACTCGCCGGTCTTCGGTGTCGGATAGTCGGCAGCAACTGCCGGTGCACCGAACAACGCCAGCACCAACGCGACGAGCACGCACTTCATGGAAACCTCCCTGCTCTTCGTTGGGAGAAGCTTAGATCATTGCCGGGGGCGCGCCACTAGAGGCGGAGTAAACTCCACCATAAGTGGCGCATCATGAGGTCGATAGACCCAACACCGCCTCACCCTGAGGAGGGCGCGTAGCGCCCGTCTCGAAGGGTGGGCAACATCAAGACTGGGGCCCACCCTTCGAGACGCGCCCTGTGGGCGCTCCTCAGGGTGAGGTTGTCGTGCTGCTCGGCTATTCATGACGCGCCACTTACGGCGGAGTTTACTCCGCCTCTTGTGGCGCGCCCCAACTAACGAGCGCCGCGAACCAGGCGGCCGGGCAGTGCGCCGGTGAATGCGCCGTCGCGGTAGGTGACCTCGCCGCTGACGATGGTGGCGCGGTAGCCCTCGGCCTTCTGCTCCAGACGGCGGCCGCCGCCCGGGAGGTTGTGCACCGGATGTGGGGCGGCGACACGCAAGTGGTCCAGGTCGATGACGTTGATGTCGGCCTTGTAGCCTGCCGCCAGCCGGCCACGGTCGCCGAGGCCGACGGCGCGGGCGGGCACATCGGTGAGCTGCTGCACCGTCCAGGCGAGCGGCCAGAGCTCGCCCTTGCGATCGCGCGTCCAGTAGGTCAGCGCGTGCGTGGGATAGCTCGCATCGCAGATCAGGCCGTAATGCGCGCCGCCGTCGCCCAGCGCCATCACTGTATTCTCGTGCCGCAGCATGCTCGCCATGTTGGCGTCGGAGCAGTCGGTGTAGTTGGCGCCGGGATGGAACAGGATGGTTCGGCCGTCGCCCGACACCAGGAGGTCGTAGGCGAGCTCCAGCGGAGTCACGCCGAGCGCGGCGGCCCTGGCGTCCAGCCGCTCGGCGGCGGGCGGCGTGTAGTTCGGCGGATCGCCCAGCACGAACATGTTGGCGACGCTGCGCATGAAGGCCAGCATGTTGGGGTTGCTGTAGACCGGCTCTTCCTTCAGGAGCCGCGCCCGCATCGCCGGATCGCGCAGCCGGGCCAGCTTCTGCTCGAGCGGCAGCCCCTCGATCGCGCGATAGCCCGGGGCAGGTCGAGAACGGATGGAACGACAATTCCAGGCCGTAGAGGACCGCCACCGGCCGCGCCGCCACCTGGCCCTTGATCGGCAGGCCGTCGCGGTTGGCGCGCTCGACCTCGTGCAGAAGCGTCTTCCAGCGGCCGGGATAGAGCGAGATGTCGAGCAGGGTGAAGGACAGCGGCCGGCCCGAGATCTCGACCAGGCGGCGCAGCATGGCGAACTCGGTCGAGCCCTCGGGCGTAGCATCCTGGAAGTCGTCCAGGAGCTGGATCACGCCCTTGCCGGCACGGCGCATGCCGCGGGCGATCGCCGCCAATTCCTCCTCGGCGGCGGTGATGGTGGGCGTGAGCGCGCCGTCGGGCGTGCGATGGAACAGCGAGCGCGAGGTGGTGAAGCCGAGCGCGCCGGCTGAAAGCCCCTCCTCCACCAGCGACGCCATCGCCGCCATGTCCGCTGCCGTCGCGGGCTCGCGGTCGACGCCGCGGCGGCCCATGACGAAGACGCGCAAGGGCGCATGCGGCACCTGGGTGGCGAAGTCGATGTCGCAACGGCGCTGCGCCAGGGCATCGAGATAATCCGGGAAGCTCTGCCAGTTCCACGGCACGCCCTCACGCATCACCAGCTCGGGGATGTCTTCCACGCCTTCCATGACCTTGATCAGCGTGTCGCGGTCCTGCGGCCGGCACGGCGCGAAGCCCACGCCGCAATTGCCCATCACCACAGTGGTGACGCCGTGGCCCGAGGACGGCACGAAGCGCTGGTCCCAGGTCGCCTGCCCGTCATAGTGGGTGTGGATGTCGACGAAGCCCGGCGTGACGGCGAGGCCCTTGGCGTCGATCTCCTCGCGGCCGCGGCCGGTGACATCGCCCACGGCGACAATGCGGCCGTCCTGCACGGCGACGTCGGCTGCGTGTGCCGGGCTACCCGTACCGTCGATCACGGCGCCGTTGCGTACCACGAGATCGAACGGGTCGGCCATGGCAACTCTCCTCGACAGACGCTTACGGTTGCACCAAAGCCTATTCTAGACCAGCCAGCACGGGAACATTAGATTCCGCCACGGAGGCACGGCGATACATGACGGATGAGAAAGCTGAAAAGGCAGGCTCTTTCAGGCGAGCATTGCTCTTCGCGGACATCGTCGGTTCGACATCCCTCATCGGCGAAATTGGTGACCTTTCGGCAAGAGAGATCATCGGCAAGTTCATGGATGTCGCTCAAGCCGCGGCGTCACGGCACAACGCGACGATAGACAAGTTCTTCGGCGATGGTTTCCTCGCGCTCTTTGAGGACGTAGAGCACGCGTTGGCCTTTGCGCGTGATGTTCACCAAGCGCAGTCGGCCATCGTTACGACCGCTGGTCCATTAAGGGTCCGTTACTCGATACATATTGGTGACGTCGATGTCGTGCGCACATCGTACGGCATGGAAGTGACTGGCGAACCCTTGGTCGTTGCAGCTCGTTTAAGCAGCATCACCCCGCCCGACAGCGTCGCCATTTCGAGAGCCGCCGCGCAGCAGCTACCAGTTGCACGACAAGTGACACTGCGATTCTCAACCCAACGCCTGAAAGGGTTGCCGATCGAATTTTGTGTGCTTGATCTGGCCGTTAGTTGAACCATGCAGACGCCGGAGACCTTGCCCTCGGAAGTGGCCACAGAAGCCATCGTCGTCCTGGACATCGTGGAGTCGACGGCAACGAACAATCTCTTTGGCTGGTACGCCGTCGGCCGCGGCGTCTTCCGGGACCTCCGAGCCTTTATTGCAGAGGTTTGTGAACCTCGGGGGCTATGCTGCATCAAGAGCACCGGAGACGGTTACCTCCTCACATTTTCGGATTCAAAGTCCGCAGAGATGGCAGCCGTGAATGCAGTCGAAGCCATCTTCTTGCTTTTTGCCCTTACTGCAAAGAGGAACCAGGAAGTTTCCGAAGAGCGCGCGCTTAGTTTGAGGGCTGCGATACACCTGGGCGAAGTCGACGTCATTTCAAACGACCGCGAAGGGCCACACATTTCCTATGCGTTTCGTCTGGAAGGCATCTCGCGAAACTCGCTGCCGCAGGCGTTGAATCCGATCGACCCCGAGCGACTGCCGCTCAGAAACTACCTTTTATGCAGCGAGGAAGTCGCGGGCATACTCCAGCGCCGATCGACGAAGTGGCCGCAGATCTTGGTTGGCCTCTTCAAGCTCCGTGGCTTTCCAGGGTGGCGAGAAGTCTTTCTGGTTGAGCCAGGGCAGTAAACTCGGCAGCCTCGCCGCAACGCGGATGCAGCCAAGCCTTTTTTGCTTTGCTGGGCGAAGCTGCCATGGGGCCGCAATCGTGATACGCCTTTGTCATGATATCAAAAGCGAACGGGCGCCGCTTCGAGATCGGCGTCGACATCGGCGGCACGTTCACCGACATCGTCTGCCGCGAGCGCGGCGGCGCACTCCATGTCCTGAAAGTGCCGACCACCCGCGGCGATCCCAGCCAGGCGGTCATCAAGTCGATCGCCGAGCTCGCGGAGCGCTGGGGTGTCTCGGCTGACCGCATCGGGCGGTTCGCGCACGGCACGACGGTCGCCACCAACGCCGTGCTGGAGCGCAAAGGCGCACGCATCGGCCTGCTCACCACCGCGGGCTTCCGCGACGTTCTGGAGATCGGCCGGCAGCTGCGCACCGACGTCTATCGCGTCATCCTCGATCCCCAGGCACCGGTGTTCCTGGCGCCACGCCGCTACCGGCGTGAGATCCCCGAACGCCTGGATGCGTCCGGAACGGTCCTGACAGCGCTCGACGAGGCCGCCGTCGTGAAGGCCGCGGACGAGCTGGTGCAGAAAGGCGTGGAGGCGCTCGCGATCTCCTTCCTGTTCTCGTTCCGCAATCCGGCGCATGAACGGCGTGCCGCGGAGCTGATCCGCAAACGCCATCCGACGCTGGCACTGTCGCTCTCCCACGAAGTCGATCCGGCGTTCCGCGAATACGAGCGCACCGTCATCACCGCCTTCGACGCCTACCTGAAGCCGCGGGTCGACACTTATCTCGCGCGCCTCGGGGAAGGCCTCGCCAAGGCCGGCATCGATGCACCCTTGCAGGTCATGCAGTCGCGCGGCGGGCTCGCCATCGCCGAGGTCGCGCGCCAGCGACCGGTCCGCCTGTTCCTGTCCGGCCCGGCTGCCGGGGTGATCGGCGGGCAGATCGTCGGCGCATCGGCGGCTACCGACGACCTGATCACGATCGATGTCGGCGGCACCTCGGCCGATATCGCGCTGATCAGCCGGCGCAAGCCGATGCTGCGCTCCGAGGGCGTGATCGGCGGCTATGCCGTGCGCGTGGGAATGGTCGATGTGACCACGCTCGGAGCGGGCGGCGGCAGCATCGCCCATCTTGACGCTTCGGGTGGATTGCGTGTCGGCCCGCACTCAGCCGGCTCCGAGCCCGGTCCGGCCTGCTACGGGCGTGGTGGCGAGAACGCGACGGTGACCGACGCCTCCATCGTGCTGGGCTATCTCGATCCCGACTTCTTCGCCGGCGGCCGGCTGCGGCTCGAGCCCGCCAAGGCAACCGAGGCGATCGACACCAAGGTGGCGAAGCCGCTCGGCATGACGACAGCGGAGGCGGCGCTCGGCATCCATCGCGTGCTCAACGCCCAGATGGCCGAAGGCATCCGCCTGGTCTCGGTGCGCCAGGGTATCGATCCGCGCACCTACGCCCTCGTGCCCCTGGGCGGCGCCGGCGGCATCCATGCCACGGCCTTGGCGCGCGAGCTCGGCATCCGCCGCATCATCGTCCCTCGCCTGCCCGGCGTGCTGTCGGCCGCAGGCCTGCTGGCGGCGCCGATCGAGCACGAGATCACCGCCGAGTTCGCCACACCGCTCAGCACGCTCGATCTCGGCGCCCTGCGCGAGAAGCTCGGCGAGATCGACCGGCGGGCCGCCGCACTGATGGCCGCCGAGAAGGCGGATTCCGATCAGGTCGCGATCAGCTATTTCGCTGACGTCTGCTACATCGGCCAGTCGTACAATCTCGAGATCCCGCTCCACCCCGACGATGCCGACCCGGCGGGCCGTCTCTATCGCGACTTCCTCGAAGCCCACGACCGCATCTACGGCCACAGCGTGGAGATTCCCGCCAAGATCGTCGGCGTGCGCACGGTCCATCGCGCCGGCGGCAGCGAAATTCTGGACGAGATGCGGTTCGCCCCTTCCGGCGGCCCGCGGGAAATCGGCCAGCGCGCCATCATGGTGGCGGGTGAGCCGGGATTCGTGAAGGCCACGGTCTACGATCGCGACGCCCTGTCCGAGGGTTTTTCGTTCACCGGCCCCGCGATCGTCCAGCAGGCGGACACGACCACCCTGGTCGAGCCGGGCTGGTCCTGTATGGTGGACTCCGCCGGCAATTTGATCGTCACGCGACCAGAGGGATGACGGACATGGCCGAAACAAACGGCAGAAGCGGACTCGACCCGATCACCGTCGAGGTGGTGCGCAACAAGCTGGAAGGCATCGCCAACGAGATGCAGCAGACCCTGCTGCGCTCGTCCTTCTCGCCGATCGTCAAGGAGGGTCTCGACGCCTCCTCCAGCCTGTTCACCATACGTGGCGAGACGCTGGCCCAGTCGATCGCGATCCCGATCCATCTCGCCACGCTCATCCCGGTCGTGCAGAAGATCCTGGAGGTCTTTCCGCTCGGCACCATGAAGCCGGGCGACGTCTATTGCATGAACGATCCCTATCTCGGCGGCACCCACCTGCCCGACATCGCGCTGGTCCAGCCGATCTTCTTCAAAGGTCGGCCGATTGCCATCTCCGCCACCATGACCCACCACCAGGATGTCGGCGGCATGTCGCCGGGATCGATCCCGACCCGCGCCACCGAGATCTTCCAGGAGGGCCTGCGCCTGCCGCCGCTGAAGTTCCGCGACGCCGGCCGCTACAACGAGACTCTGGTCGCCATCATCCGCCAGAACGTGCGCATTCCCGACGCCGTCATGGGCGATCTCAACGCCCAGCTCGCGGCGTGCAATGTCGGCGCCCGCCGCATCGCCGCGCTGGCCGCCGATCTCGGCGACAATCATGCGCTGGCGATCTTCGACGAGCTTCTGGACCGCTCCGAGATCCTGACGCGCACGGCGCTCAAATCCATTCCGGCCGGCACGTACCGCTACGTCGACCACAGCGACAACGACGGCATCGACCTCGACACCGGCATCCGCTTCGAGGTCGCGGTGACAGTGAAGGACGGCACGTTCCACTGTGACTTCACCGGCTCCTCGCCGCAGGTGCGCGGACCGTTCAACTGCGTGCCGTCGGGTTCGCTGGCCGCCGCCTGCTATGCCGTCCGCGCCGTGACCGATCCCGAGATTCCGACCAATGCCGGCTGCTTCCGGCCGATCACGCTGGAGCTGCCCAAGGGCAGCGTCGTCAACCCGCTCGAGCCCGCCCCCGTCAATTCGCGCACGGCGACCATCAAGCGCATCACCGGCTGCATTTTAGGCGCGCTGAAAGAGGTGCTGCCCGAACGCGTGCCGGCCGACAGTTCCGGCGAGCTGGTGGTGCTGGCGTTCGGCGGCCGCCACGACGGCAAGCCCTATGTCACCGGCGAGCTCATAGCCGGCGGCAGCGGCGCAGGTCCGCACTCGGACGGCGTCGACGTGGTCGAGACCGACGTCACCAACTGCATGAACCTGCCGGTAGAGGCCATGGAGATGGACGTGCCGATCCGCGTCCATCGCCTCGCCCTGCGCCAGGACTCGGGCGGCGCCGGACGGCACCGCGGCGGCCTCGGCGTGGTCAAGGAATATGAGATTCTCGACGGCGAGGTCGCGTTCACCTATCGCGGCGAACGCCATTTCTACGCGCCGCAGGGCGCATTGGGCGGTGGCGAGGGCGCCAAGGCCCATGCCGTCATCCGTCGCGCCGACGGCCGCGAGGAAGTCATCCCGTCCAAGATGATGACGACCTTGATGCGCGGCGATCGAGTCGTCATCGAGACGGCCGGCGGCGGCGGCAACGGCGTGCCGGATGCGCGCGATCCCGCAGCCGTGAAGATCGACGTCGCCGACGGCAAGGTGAGCATGGCAGAGGCGCTGGACAAGTTTGCTCGCCGCTAGGCGGTGTCGGCGATAAGGTCTCGTCATGAACGAGACCGACCTGTGCTTCACCCCGGCGACCGAGCTGGCCGACGCCATCCGCGCCAAGAAACTATCGTCTGTCGAAATCACCTCGACGGTCCTGAATCGCATCCAACGACTCGAGCCCAAGCTAAACGCCTTCGCCTATCTCGCCAGTGAAGAAGCAATGGACGCGGCGCAGGCTGCCGACCGTGCGCTGGCCACAGGCGGAGCGATCGGGCCGCTGCACGGCGTGCCGGTGACGATCAAGGACCACGAGGCCGTACGCGGGCTGCAGATCGAGTACGGCACCCATCTGAGGCGTGGCGAAGTCGCGACGGCAGACAATGCCATGGTCGCCCGCCTGCGCGGCGCGGGCGCGATCATCCTCGGCAAGACGACGACGCCGGAGTTCGGCTGGATGGGCGTCAGCAACAGCCCGCTGACCGGCATCACGCACAATCCCTGGAAGCACGGCATGAATGCCGGAGCCTCGTCCGCCGGGGCCGGCGTCGGCGCGGCGGCCGGCTACGGGCCATTGCACCAGGGCAGCGACGGCGCGGGGTCGATCCGCATGCCGGCGCATTTCAGCGGCGTGTTCGGGATCAAGCCGACCTATGGCCGCGTGCCGCAGTCGCCGGTGGCGGCGAGCGATCATACGGTGCATCTCGGGCCGCTCACGCGCACGGTCGCCGATGCCGCCCTGATGCTGCGCACGATGGCGGGGCCGCACCCCGACGATCACACCAGCCTGGAAGCCCTGCCCGCCGACTATCCGCGCCATCTGCAGCGGCGGCCGCGGGCGCCGCGCATCGCTTACAGCCCGGACCTCGACCACGCCCGCGTCGATCCGGAGGTGGCCGCGCTGGTGGCCAAGGCGGTGACCGCCTTCGAGAAGGACCTTGGCTGGCATGTCGAGCAGGTGAAGACGCCGTGGGGACCGAAAGGCCCTGAGCTCGCACGCTTCTTCTGGCCGGCGCATTTCACGCGCCATGCCGAGAGGATTGCGGAGTTCCGCGACCGCATGGATCCGGGCTTCGTCGCCTGCATCGAGGCCGGCTCGAAGATCACCATGGCCGACTACCAGAAGACGCGCCTGGTGAAGTACGCCTACTGCGCCGAGATCAGCCACTTCTTCGACGACTGGGACTTCCTGCTGACGCCGGCGGTGTCGGTCGCGGCGTTCCCGGCCGAGTTGCTGCAGCCCAAGCACTGGCCGCAGCATCCCTGGGACTGGCTGTCGTGGGCGGAGTTCTCCTACCCCTTCAACCTGTCGCAGAACCCGGCGGCGTCGGTGCCCTGCGGCTTTACCAAGGACGGACTGCCGGTCGGCCTGCAGATCGTCGGCCGGCGGTTCGACGATCTCGGCGTGCTCCAGATGTCGGCCGCCTTCGAGGCCGTGCGGCCCTGGGCGGACAAGCGCCCGCCAATCGACTGAGATCAGCCGCCGGAACTCACGGCCACGATCGGCACCTCGCCGCCCAGGGTCGTGCGGCGCATGTCGCGCACTTCATTGCGATCGAAGCGACGCGCGCGATGCATCGTCGTGCGGTTGTCCCACACCACCAGATCGTGCTGCCGCCAGGAATGGGAATAGACGAACTCGGGCCGGGTCGCATGCTCGGTGAGATCGCGCAGGAAGGCCCGCGACTCCGGCACCGACCAACCAACGATGACGCCGGCATGCGCCGACAGGTACAACGATTTCCGGCCAGTCGCCTTTTGCACGCGCACCAGAGGATGCCGAACGGGTTGGAAATTGCTGATTTCCTCCGGCGTGAAATCTGAAAATCCGACCGCTTGGCGCGAATAGAGCAGGGAGTGTTCGCAAACCAGTCCCTCCACCTCTGCCTTGGTCCGATCATCCAGGGCGTCGTAGGCCGCCCGCATGTCGGCGAATTCGGTATTGCCGCCCCAGTCAGGAACGGTGCGCCCCGACAGCAGCGAGTACTTGGCCGGCACCGGTCGGAACGAACTGTCCGAATGCCAAAGCCGATCACCCAGCTTGAAGAACCACACGCGGTCCTCGGCCGATATGATCTTCCCGTCCTTGGTCAGGTTCGAGAGGTCGGCGATGCCGGGACCGAGCCGGTTGTCCTCCCGCTTTCGCACGGTGCCGGACGTATTGTAGTTCTCGAGTTCCCCGAAGTTCCGCGTGAAGGCGATCTGCTGTTCGTCTGAAATGGCTTGACCGCGGAACACGAGCACGCCGAAGCGGTCCATCCCCGCTTCGATCGTCGCGGCTTCCTCGGCGTCGATCGGCTTCGTCAGGTCGATGCCCGACACTTCGCCGGCGAGGATGGGGTGAAGTCCGGTGATCTCAAGGGCCATTGTGACCATTCCCTCAATCGGTTTGGTCATTAAGCCAGAGCAGGTGTCGGGTCGCAAAAGCGAATCGCCCACCTGAAACCGCTCGGCGGCTTTCGACGTCAGGTCTTGGTGAGCCTGCCGCAGGCGGGTGCGTCGCAGCGCCAGGTCAGGCTGCTCACGCCCAAGGCACCGAAGTTGGGGTCGGGCGTTTCCTCGATCACCTTCAGATCGCCGGCTCCGCACCATGGACAGACAGGCGGCGCCTCGTAGGGGGCGATCCGTGTCGCCACCCTGTTCAGTTCCTCGAAGAGCGTCATTTATTGTTCTTTCTCGAGAGGGGATTGCAACATAGCACGAAATCGTGCGCTTGCCCTGGTCAGGGCTTGTGGACGACGACGTTGAACCCTTCGTCCGCTGCCGGCGGGACGAAGTAGGCGGTGAACTGCTCGAACTCCGCGTCGCTCACCTGGAACTGATGCTCGCCGCCGGCATTGCGCTGGCGGAGCCGCTGCTTGCAGAGCTCGTCCGGCAGGTCGAGGTAATGCAGCTCGTGCGGTACGTCGGCGGTGTCGATCAATGAGCGCACCCACGTCCGCTGGCGCGGTGTGTTCGCGGCGAAATCGAGCACGACCGAGAGGCCCTGGTGCAGGATCTCGACGATGTGCGGCGTCATGGCGGCCCGCAGACGAACCGACAGCCGGGTGTAATCCTCGATCGTCTTGAGCTCGACCGGATAGAGGGTCGACGTCCAGTGATCCTCGCTGATGAGCAGGGTCGAGGGTCGCGCCGCCAGTTGCCGGGCCAGGGTCGACTTACCGGCTGCGATCTTGCCGCACAGGAGATAGAGGGTGGGCATCATGTTCTTCCGGACCGCGCGCATCCTGCGCGCTCATGATCATGAGCGCGCAGGATGCGCGCGGTCCGGAAGAGCTTATTCTAGAATTCGTCGTCGCGACTCGGCCACCATTGCCGCTGCCCGCCGAGCGTCGAAGCCCTGCAGCACCCCTCCCCTCATCCTCACCTTGCCGTCGACCAGCACCGTGTCGATGTCGCGCGGGCTGGTCTGCAGCAGGACGTGAGCGCAGGCATCGTCGACCACGGAATCGCCGAACGGGCCCTTGCGGATCAGGACGACGTCGGCGCGCTTGCCGGGCGTCAGCGATCCGATGCGATCGCTGAGGCCCAGCACGCGCGCGGCGGTGATGGTGGCGGTCTCGATCAGCTTGCGGGGCGTCAGCAACGGCAGGCCTGGGCGCACCGCCGGGCGGCGGCCCAGCACGGTCGAGAAGCTGCGTTCCATGGCGCCGTCGAGGTAGCCCTGCACGTTAAACATGACGCGCAGCTGACCCAGCGTGTCCGAGGCCACGGTGCAGGGAATGTCGCAGCCGAACACCACGTCGACGCCGCGCTCGACGGCGCGGCGCACGACGTCGGCCGGCGTGCCCTGGGTGTCGGCCGTGGGCGTGAAGCAGAGCGGCATGCCGGCCTCGGCCATGCGTTCCAGCTCGGGATTGCTGATCAGGTTGCCGTGGATCACCAGCAGGTCGGGGCCCAGCAATCCGGCATCGGCAAGCTTGTCGATGGTGCCGGCGTCGTTGACGTGGATGCAGCTCGGCGCCTTGCGTTCGCGGGAGAAGGCAAGCTGCTGCTCCAGCCCGGCGGCGCCCCAGGAATCGATGCCAAAGCCGATCGTGGTCAGTCCTTTGGGATCGTGGAAGCGGCCGTAGACGTCCTTGCCGTCGGCCAGCCGATCCTCGGGCCGCGCGAACTCGTCGGACTGCACCGGCATGAACGAATAGGTGAAGAGATGGCGAATGCCGGTTTCCTTCAGCGCTGCGATCGAGGCCGGCGCGAAGGCGGGGCTGCGGATGTCATGACAATAGTCGACGACCGTCGTCGTGCCGTAGGACAGCATCTCGAAGCCGCCGATCCAGGCGGCGTTGAAGTTGTCCTCGGCCGTGTAGCGGCTGCGCAGCGGCAGGAACTTGGAATAGTAGGCGCCGGGCCACAGGTCGGGCACATAGCCGCGCAGCACGGTCTGCCACAGGCAGGTATGGGCATCGATGATGCCGGGCAGTGCGATCATGCCGGCGCCGTCGATCGACTCGGCGTCGCCGCCGTCGAGCGACAAGCCGACGGCCAGGATCGCGCCGTCCTCGATCAGGATGTCGGCCGTTGGAAAATCGCCCAGCGTCTCGTCCATGGTGACGACCTGGGCGCCGCGGATGTGCAGTCGGTTCGCCATGATCTCCCCTGTCGTCATCCCGACCGCAGCCGAGCGCCAGCGAGGCGGAGTGGAGGGAACTCCTCCTGGGGCCCGGCCGACATGAAAAGGTCCCTCGACTACGCCGCCTGAAGGCGGCTTCGCTCGGGATGACGGCAAAGGTAGTCTATGGTTCGCGCGAGAGGTAGCAGCATGGCGAAGACGGCATTGGTGACGGGCGCCACCGACGGAGTCGGATACGTCGTGGCGAAGGCGCTGGGCAAGGACGGCTGGCATGTGCTGGTGCATGGCCGCGACCGTCAGCGCGGCGAAACCGCGGTCAAGGAGATCGAGCGGGCGGGCGGCAGCGCCGCCTTCCTGGCCGCCGACCTGGCGTCGCTGGCCGCGGTCCGCCGCCTCGCCGCCGAGGTGCGCAAGGCGACCGACCGGCTGGACCTCCTGATCAACAATGCCGGCATCGGTACGGCCGGCAATGGCCGGCAGACCAGCGCCGACGGTCATGAGCTGCGCTTCGCGGTGAACTATCTCGCGGGCTTCCTGCTGACCTACGAGCTGCTGCCGCTGCTCAAGGCGGCGGCGCCTTCGCGCATCGTCAACGTCTCCTCGGCGGGACAGCAGGCCATCGACTTTTCCGACGTCATGCTGACCAGGGCCTACAGCGGCGTGGCGGCCTACTGCCAGAGCAAGCTGGCGCAGATCCTGTTCACCATCGATCTCGCCCGAGAGCTCGAGGGCTCGGGCGTGATCGTCAATGCCTTGCATCCCTCGACCTACATGAACACTACCATGGTGCGCCGCGCCGGCGTGTCGCCCATGAGCAAGGTCGAGACCGGCGCGGAGGCGATCCTGCAGCTTGCCGTCTCGCCCAGGATCGAGGGCAAGAGCGGGCTCTACTTCAACGTCATGAACGAGGCCCGCGCCAACCCTCAGGTCTATGATGCCGAGGCGCGCCACAAGCTGCGGACGCTCAGCCTGGAGCTGACGGGCGTAAAGGCCTGAGCCCGGCCAGCCGGTCGATCTCGCGCCAGAAGCTTGCGATCGTGTCGTCGATGATCTGGCGCACCGACTTGATCTCGTGGATCAGCCCCGCGCTTTCGCCGGCGGCGCCATGGGTGTTGTCGACATCGCCCTGGACATAGAGCATGTCGAGCGTGGCGTTGCGTGGCAGGCGCTCGCGCTTGCCTTCGGAGACCTCGACGGCATAGGGCGTGCGCAGGCCCCTCGAGCGGGCGCGCGGCGGGTTGTCGACCAGCGCCGTACCGGTGATCGGTGCCGCGACGATCGCCCGCTTGTAGTTCTGGTGCACCGGGCTCTCGAAGGAGGCGACGAAGCGCGTGCCCATGGTGACGCCCTCGGCGCCCAGTGCGAAGGCCGCCGCCATGCCGCGGCCGTCGACGATGCCGCCCGCCGCCACGATCGGTACATCGACTTTCTCGCGAACGGCCTGCAGCAACGCGAAGGTATGGACCTCCTCGGGATTGCGCAGACCGGCACTCTCCGCGCCTTCGACGATCAGCCCGTCGACACCGGCATCGACCGCCTTGAGAGCGCCGCGCAGGGTCGCCGTCGCGTGATAGACCGTGATGCCCGCATCCTTGAGCATCCTGGTGTAGCGCGTCGGATCGCCGGCCGACGTCGTGACGAAGTGGATGCCCTGGCCCAGCAGCCAGTCGATGATGGCGCTCTCCTCCTTGGGGTCCATCTGCAGGTAGCGCACCGGCAGGTTCACGCCGAAGGGCTGGTTGGTGGCGGCGCGGATGGCGGTGAATTCGCGCTGCGTGACGGACAGGTCGCGGATCGAGTTCTCCAGCAGGCCCATGCCGCCTGCGGCCGAGACCGCCGATACCAGCGGCGCGCGGGCGATCCAGGTCATCGGCGACTGGAAGATGGGATAGCGCGAGCGCGTATGCGCCGTGACTCGGTTGCCGTCGAACATTCGCCGATGTCGTATCACAGGACCTAGGGCGCCGGCACCCGCACCCAGCCCTCCATGAGCCGGCGCGCGGAACGGCTCATCATCACCTTCTTCACCGCCCAGCGATTGCCGTCCCTCTCGACTTCGGCGCCGACCTTGAGGCTCCCCGACGGATGACCGAAGCGCACGCGGCCGTCGGGGCCGACCGGCGCCACGCGATGCACGATGGTGCCCGGGATGGCCGCCGCGGCGGCGATGGCGACCGCGCCGGTGCCGGTCATGGCGTGGTGCAGCACGCCCATGGGGAAGATGCGGGCCAGCAGGTCGATCGAGTTCGCCTCGACGGTGCGGCCGTCGGAGGCGACGTAGCCCGCCGGCTTGGCGACGAACGACAGCTTGGGCGTGTGCGGCCGCTTGGCCGTCGCCTCCTCGGGCGTGGCGGCCCCGCCCATGGCGACGGCGCCCAGCGCGCGTACGGCCTCGACGCGCTCGAGCAGCGCCTTGTCGCCGTTGACGTCGCCCTGCAGCTCGGTGCCCTTGAGCCCCAGCCGCCCGGCGTCGACGAACACCGTGGGGTTGCCGGCATTGATCAGGGTCGCCTCGACCTTGCCGATGCCCGGCACGTCGAGCACGTCGATATGGTTGCCGGTGGGAAAGGTCGGACCGCCCTCGCCGCCTTCGTCGTCTGCCGGGTCGAGGAATTCGAGCTGGATCTCGGCCGCCGGGAACGCCACGCCGTCGAGCTGGAAGTCGCCCAGCTCCTGCACCTCGCCGCCGCTCATCGGCACGTGGTTGACGATCTTCTTCCTGATGTTGGCCTGCCAGATGTTGACCGTCGCCAGGCCGTCGGCCGGTGCGTCGACCAGGCCCACGCTGATAGCGAACGGGCCGACCGCGGCGCTGAGGTTGCCGCAGTTGCCCGACCAGTCGACCAGGGGCCTGTCGACGGCGACCTGGCCGAACAGGTAGTCGACGTCGCAGCCCGCGCGCTTGGACTTCGACAGGATGACGACCTTGCTGGTGCTCGAGGTGGCGCCGCCCATGCCGTCGGTGTGCTTGCCGTAGCGATCGGGGCTGCCGATCACGCGCATCAGGATGTGGTCGCGTGCCGCAGGGTCCGACGGCAGGTCGTCGGCCAGGAAGAACACGCCCTTGCTGGTGCCGCCGCGCATGTAAACCGCGGGAATCCGGAGCTGCTTCATGGCTGCCACTATACACCGCCGGCGCCGCATTACGCCCGGCTGACGGGAATGCTTACACATTGCTGGCCCCGACCTCGACGCGTCGGGGCAGGCGACCTACGATTGGCCGGGCAAGGGACAGCGGGGCCAGGGACACATGCGGGTGTTGGTCGTCGAGGACAATATCGAGCTCGTCGCGCTCGTCGGGAAAGCGCTCTCCAGGGCCGGGCTCGACGTCGACTCGGCGCAGAATGTCGGCGATGCGGAAGCCTCGTTGCGCACCGTGCAATATGCCGCCGTGGTGCTCGATCTCGGCCTGCCCGATGCCGACGGGCTCACCCTTCTCGACCAGATGCGCCGCCGCCGCGACCAGACGCCCGTCCTCATCCTGTCGGCGCGCGGCGGACTGGACGACCGGGTCGGCGGCCTGAACAAGGGCGCCAGCGACTACATGGTGAAGCCGTTCTCGACCGACGAACTCATCGCCCGCCTGCAGGCGCTGCTGCGCCGCTCGCCCGGGCCGGACGGCCCGACGCTGACGCTGGGCAATCTCGCGCTCAAGACCGACGGCCGCCAGGCGATCGTCGACGGCCGGATGCTGAGCCTGCCGGCGCGCGAGGTCGACGTGCTCGAAGTCCTGCTCAAGCGCAGCGGCAAGGTGGTATCGCACGATTCGCTGCAGGGCCAGGTCTTCGGCTCGTCGCAGGACGTCGCCTCCAATGCCATCGAGGTCTATGTCCACCGCCTGCGCAGGATCCTGGCCGAGTCAGGCGCCAACGTGCAGATCCACACGATCCGCGGCGCCGGCTACCTGATGGACATCGTCAAGAGCGCCTGATCTTCCTCCAGCACTAGCGCCGGCGCCAGGCCTGCACGCGGTCGAGCAGGAAGCGGTCGGCCAGCAGGTGGAGGGCCTTGACCCCGGCCGAGGTGATCACGATCACGACGCACAGCGCCGCCGCGGCCGCCGTGGTGCCTGCCTCCTCGATGTTCACCGCCGCCACCGAGGCGAGCTTGGTGTCGGGCGAGTAGAGGAAGATCACCGACGACACCGTGGTCATGGCGTTGACGAAGAGATAGATCGCGATGTCGAGGATCGCCGGCAGGCAAATCGGTGCGGTCACGCGCGCAAAGGTGCGCCACATCGGCACCTTGAGCGAGGCCGACACCGCCTCGAACTCGGGATCGATCTGCTTCAGCGCCGTCGTCGCCGTCAGGTGCCCGACGGTGTAGAAGTGCGCCACGCAGTTGATCACCAGGATCGCCATGGTGCCGTAGAGGAAGTTGAGCGGATTGCCCGAAGCGTTGAAGAAGAAGATGTAGCCCAGGCCCAGCACCAGGCCCGGCACCGCCATCGGCAGGAAGGCCAGGAACTGCACCACGCCGCGCATGATGTGGAAGGCCCTGGTCTTCTCGTTGAGCCACGCCCCCACGAACACCAGCGCCGTGCCGAAAACCGCCGCGCCCAGCGCCATCTCGATCGAATTCCAGTACGAGTCCCAGCCGTTGGCGTCGAACTTGGCGAAGTCGTAGTTGTCCAGCGTCAGGCTGAGATTGTACGGCCAGTACTTGATCAGCGATCCCCAGATCGCCGTGGCGAGGATGCCCAGGATGCCGAACGCGACGAGCGTGCAGAAGGCCGTGAACAAAGCGTCACGGCCGGTCTGCGGCTTGGCGACGAGCGGCACGGCGCGGGCGGTGAGCAGCGCGACCTGCTGGCGCTGCACGATGCGATCGACGATGAAGGCCAGCGCCGCCGGCGCCAGCAGCACCATGCCGACCACGGCGCCCATCGAGAAGTTCTGCTGGCCGATCACCTGCTTGTAGACGTCGGTCGCCAGCACGTTGTAGTTGCCGCCGATCACCTTGGGGATGCCGAAATCGGTGATCACCAGCGTGAACACCACCAGCGCGGCGCTGATCAGGCCGTACTTGGCGCCGGGCAGGGTCACGGTGAGGAAGACACGCAGCTTGCGCGTGCCCAGCACTTCGGCCGCCTCGTAGAGGCGGGCGTCGGCGGTCGCGAGCGCCGTCGACAGGATCAGGATGGCGTGCGGCAGGCAGTAGAAGACCTGGGCGACCACGATGCCGTCGAAGCCGTAGATCGCGCCGCCCAGCAGGCCCTTCAGGATGCCCTGGTTGCCGAACAGGTAGATCAGGGCGATGCCGGGCAGCAGCGAGGGCGCGAAGATCGGGATCAGCGAGATGGCCTGGAACAGCCAGCGCACCGGCAGCACGGCCCGCGTCAAGGCGTAGGCATAGGTGAAGGCGAGCGGCACGACGATCACCGTGGCAACGACCGCCACGTAGATCGAGTTCAGCACGGAATCGAACAGCGCCGGCGTCGAGAAATAGGTGACGAAGTTCGCCAGCCCGACGAAGTTGCCCTCGCGATCCTCGAAGCCCTTGGCGAGCAGCGCCCACAGCGGCAGTCCGACGATCACCAGCAGGACGACGGCCAGCGCAACGACGCCGGCACGCATCGCGAGGTCGTCGCGCGATATCCCGATCCGGGTGGGACGCGCCGCCGGAAGCGTCAGCGCCACGCGGTCTCCATCACGCCGCGAACACCCGCAGCCGCTCGGGCGGCAGCGCCACGTCGAGATGGCTGCCCGTCCGCACGCCGAGATCGCGTATGAGGTTCGACGAGAAGTCGGCGGTGAGCGCGACCTGCGGCTCGGACCGCACCTTGAGGCTGGCGCGACAGAAGGCGCCGACGAAATCGAGGTCGGCGACCTCGATCGGCACGCGATTGACGACGTCGGCCGGCAGGTCGCGGACCTTCACGTCCTCCGGCCGGATGCAGACCCGCACGTCCTTGCCGGGCGCCAGGCCGTCCTGCGGCAGGCAGGCGAAGGAGAGACCGGCCACGGTGACGAGGTCCGGCATGGCGAGCCGGCCCGGCAGGAAGTTCATCGAGCCGACGAAGTCGGCGACGAAGGAGGTCGTGGGCGTGCGGTAGATCTCCTGCGGCGGTCCCACCTGCTCGATCACGCCGTGGTTCATGACCACGATGCGGTCGGCCATGGTGAGCGCCTCCTCCTGGTCGTGCGTGACCATGACCGTGGTGACGCCGAGCCGGCGCTGCAGGGCCTTGATCTCGTGGCGCAGCCGGAGCCGCACGCGCGCGTCGAGCGCCGACAGGGGTTCGTCGAGCAGCAGCAGGCCGGGCGAGATCGCAAGCGCGCGGGCCAGCGCCACGCGCTGCTGCTGGCCGCCGGACAGCTGGGCGGGATACTTGCGCACCGAGGCCGGCAGCCCGACGAGATCGAGCAACTCCTCGACCTTGAAGGCGATATCGGCCCGCGGCATGCGCCGGTTCACCAGCCCGTAGCCGACATTGTCGCCGACGTTGAGGTTGGGGAACAGCGCGTAGGACTGGAAGACGATGCCGAAGTCGCGCTTGGCCGGCGGCAGCGCCGACACGTCGACGCCCTTCTGGTGGATCGTCCCGGAACTCTGCGGATCGAGGCCCGCGATCGCCCGCAGCAACGTCGTCTTGCCGCAGCCCGACGGGCCGAGGAAGCAGACGAACTCGCCCTGCTCGATATCGAGCGAGACGTCGTCCAGCGCCGTGAACGTGCCGTAGCGCTTGGTGAGGTTGCGGATCTGGAGGTAGGTCACTTCGAACCTCAGACCTCCTCCCCCGTCATACGGGGGAGGCCGGGAGGGGGAGAGCCGCAGAGGCGGTCTCTGATGATTTCAGATCGGAAATGTTCAAAGGTCACCTTTGAGGCTCGCCCCCTCCCTACCCTCCCCCGTATAACGGGGGAGGAGACCTTGGTCACTTCTTCGGCGCCGACTTGCCGTCGTAGCGCTTGGTCCATTCGGCGAGGATGCGCTCGCGGTTCTTGGCCATCCACTCCATGTCGTTCTTGATCATCGCCTTCTCGGCATTGGCCGGATAGTTCTGCGGCAGCGCCACGACGCCGTCATAGGCGACGACGGCATAGGTCTTGGCGTAGAGCTCGTTGGCCTTCTTGGTGACGGCCCAGTCGGCGAGCTTCTTGGCCGCGGCGAGGTTCTTGGTGCCCTTCATGATGGCCGTGGCCTCGAGCTCCCATCCCAGGCCTTCCTTCGGGACGATGAGGTCGACCGGGGCGCCCTTGGTCTTCTCGGAGGCGCCGCGCATGTCGAGACCGATGCCGATCAGGCGCTCGCCCTTGGCGGCCTGCACGCAGGGCGCCGAACCCGAATGGATGTACTGGGCGATGTTCTGGTGCAGGGCGTCCATGTACTTCCAGCCAGCCTCCTCGCCCATGATCTGCAGCCAGGCGGCAATGGTGAGATAGCCGGTGCCCGACGAGGCCGGGTTCGGCATCACGATCGAATCCTTGTATTCGGGCTTGATCAGGTCGGCCCAGCTCGCGGGCACCGCCTTGTTGCCCTTCTTGCCTTCCGCCGTGTTGAAGCAGATCAGCGACAGATAGGCGTCCATGCCCACCCAGGTCTCGGGCGACTTGCCGCTCTTGAACATCGGCTTGATCTTGTCCGCACCGGCCGGCGTGTAGGGGTCGAGCATGCCCATGGTGCTGAACAGCGCGATGCTCGACGCGGCCAGGCCCCAGATCACATCACCGCGCGGATTGTCCTTCTCGGCGATCAGCTTGGCAGTGACGACGCCTGTCGAGTCGCGCACCCAGGCGATTTCGATGTCCTTGTTGTCGGCCTCGAAGGCCTTCTTGAAGGGATCGAGCTGGTCGTTCTCCAGGGCCGTGTAGACCGTGAGCCTGGTCTTCTGCGCCATGGCCGGCAGGCTGAGCCCGACGGTGGCAATGGCCGCCAGACCCGCAATGGCGGTCCGGCGCACGAAATCGGTGCTGATCATCTGCTCCCCTTCTCCCAGGTGTTAAGCGCTACATGTCCTCCATGACGCCGACGTTACGGCGCCATGACCTTCCACCCGGTGGAAAATCTAGCGCCCTCACCGCTCCCCGGCCAGCGTTTCGGCCACTGCGCTCAGCCATTGCCGCACCACCCGCTCCTCCTCGCGCCCGACCAGGCCGGCCAGCCGCCCCTCGATCTCGTTGACGCGGGCGCGGCATCGCCGCAACAGGGCAAGGCCCTTGGGCGTCGCCGTCAATTGCAGGATACGGCCATGCACGGCGTGTGCCGACTTTTCGATGGCGCCGGCTTTTTCGAGATTTCCCACGATCACGTTGATGGTCTGCGGCGTCAGGAAGGTGAGCCGCGCCAGGTCGGCCCCCGAAGCCCCGGGATAGGCCGCGATCATGGTCAGGACGGCGAACTGCGGCGGCGTGACCTCGAGCCCGGCCAGGGCCTTCTCCATGGCGGCGCGCACCGCGACGTTGGCCTGCCGCACCAGGTAGCCGAGATGGCCCTCGGGGCCGCGCTTGCCCTCGCCGGGGCGGGGCACGGCCTTGCCCATGTTATCAGAATTCTTATATTTCATCAGAATTCGAATCTAGCAGAGGATCGACCACCATGGACCAGCAACTCGCCGATCTGGTGCGCCGCCATCTCGTGGCCGAGAACGGCCAGGACCTGCCGGGCACGCTCGCCACCCTCCATCCCGACTGCCATTTCGAGGACCTCGCGACCGGCCAGTCGTGGCACGGCCACGAGGGCGCCGCGGCGCATTACCGGCAATGGTGGACCACCTTCGACGTCACGGTGAAGCGCGGCGCCGGCCAGCGCGGCGGCTGGCTCGAGGACGGCGGCTACATGGCCGAAGCGACCTGGCACGGCCGCCATATCGGCCGCTTCCTCGACATCGAGCCCACGCAGCGCCCCATCGAGCAGCCGTTCGTCGTCGTGCTCGCCTTCAAGGACGGGCTGATGCTGTCGGAGCGCTTCCACTACGACCTCGGCTCGCTGATGCGCCAGATCGGCGCCGATACGATCCCGGCGCTGGGCGGATTGCAGTACCGCAAGGCCGCCTAGTCTCCCGATATAGAACGATGCATGGACAGACGTTTGGACTCTATCCAGCACCGCCGTGCTTGTCAATAACTATAGTATAATCGACCATCGCCGGGCCTCGCCGCCCATTGCCGGGTTCTTTTATTGCGACTTTTGGCGCTCCAGAAGGGGCCACCTATAGAGGCCACCGCGTCATCCATACCACCGCTTGCGTCGCTCGACCGACGTGCAGGCAGTGCTGTCACTGCATCAACCGAGGGGTACGAATTCTTTCTACTTCGAGAACACCATTGCGCGATCGCGTACCGAGCCGTAGCGCAGGCTCATGAGGTCGAGCGCGTAGTTCTGGTTGAGCCGCCAAGGCTTGCGGGCGCCCTGCTTGGGGAACTTGTCGATGGCGCGCTTGATGTAGCCGGACGAGAAGTCGACCCACGGCAGGCGCTCCATGGCGGGATCCTCGAGCCGCGGCGTGCACTGGCGCAGACCGGCCTTCTGCATGTGATTGAGAAGCCGGCAAACGTATTCGCAGACCAGATCGGCCTTCAGCGTCCACGAGGCATTGGTGTAGCCCGACACGACGGCGAGGTTGGGGACGTCGCTGTACATCATGCCTTTGTAGGAGACGGTATCGGCGGGCTCGACGGTCTTGCCGTCGACCGCCACAGTCATGCCGCCCATGAGCTGCAGCGACAGGCCCGTCGCAGTGACGATCAGGTCGGCCTCGAGCTCTCGCCCCGACTTCAGGCGAATGCCGGCCTCGGTGAAAGTCTCGATCTCGTCGGTGACGACCGACACCTGCTTGCGGCGGATGGCGCGAAACAGGTCGGCGTCGGGCACCAGGCACAGGCGCTGGTCCCACGGCTTGTAGTGCGGCGTGAAATGGGTGGCGATGTCGTAGTCCGGGCCCAAGCAACAGCGCACGCCCTTCATGATCAGCGCCTTGGCGCGCTCGGGCTTGCGCTTGCAGAGGCGGTAGAAATACATGCCCAGGAGCACGTTCTTCCAGCGCGTGATGCCGTACGCCAGGCCGATCGGCAGATGCCGGCGCAGCCGGTTGGCGATCGCGTCCTCGGCCGGCCGCGCCACGACATAGGTCGGCGAGCGCTGCAGCATCGTGACGTGCCGGGCGTCCTTGGCCATCTCCGGCACCAGGGTGACGGCGGTGGCGCCGCTGCCGATCACCACGACCTGTTTGTCCTTGTAGTCGATGTCGTCGGTCCATTTCTGCGGATGGACGATGCGGCCCGCGAAGCGTTCGATGCCCGGGAACTGCGGCAGGTGGCCGGCCGCGTAGTCGTAGTAGCCGCTGCACATCATGAGAAAGCCACAGGTGATCGCAATCCTGCGCTTGTCGGGCCCCTGCTCGATCTCGACCGTCCAGCGCGCGTCCGGCGTCGACCAGCGCGCCGCCACCACGCGATGGCCATAGCGGATCCTGGCGTCGATACCGTGATCGCTCGCGACCTCGCGGATATAGGACAGGATCGACGGGCCGTCGGCGATCGCCTTGGCGTCCTTCCACGGGCGGAACGAGTAGCCCAGCGTGTACATGTCGGAGTCCGACCGGATGCCGGGATAGCGAAAGAGATCCCAGGTGCCGCCACTGCTGTCACGCGCCTCGAGGATGGCGTAGCCCTTCCCCTTGCATTTGTCCTGCAGATGCCAGGCGGCGCCGATGCCGGAGAGGCCGGCGCCCACGATCAACACGTCGAAATGTTCGCTTTTGCGGCGTGCATTATCGGGTGGCATATCCATATTCCCAGTCTCGCACGAAAGGCAGCGGAACTGTATCGTCCGGACCCTTGATGATGGAAGACGAACGCACCGAACGAAGGCTCGCGGCCATCCTGGCGGCCGATGTCGCCGGCTACAGCCGGCTGATGAGCCGCGACGAGGAAGGCACGCTGCAGCGGCTGAAGCGGCACCTCGGCGAGCTGATCGAGCCGCATATCGCCGCCCATCGCGGCCGCATCGTCAAGCGCACCGGCGACGGCCTGCTGGTCGACTTCGCGAGCGCCGTCGAAGCGGTGCGCTGCGCCGTCGCCATCCAGGCCGGCATGGCCGACCGCAACCGCGGGGCGCCCGACGACGCGCGCATAGAATTCCGCATCGGCATCAACATGGGCGACGTCATCATCGAGGGTGAGGACATCTACGGCGACGGCGTCAACATCGCCGCCCGCCTGGAGGCGCTGGCCGAGCCCGGCGCCATCTTCGTGTCGCGCGCCGTGCGCGATTCGGTGCGCGACAAGCTCGGCGTCGAGCTCGAGGATCTGGGCGAAAAGCCGGTGAAGAACATCGCCCGGCCGGTCCGCGTGTTCCGCATCGGCCGGGCCAACGGCAAGGCGCGCCCGTCGGCCCCCGCCGTGCCGGAAAAGCCCTCGATCGCCGTCCTGCCCTTCACCAACATGAGCGGTGATGCGGAGCAGGAATATTTCAGCGACGGCATCTCCGAGGACCTGATCACCGACCTCTACAAGGTGCAGGCGCTGTTCGTGATCGCCCGCAACTCCTCCTTCACCTACAAGGGCCGCGCGGTGAAGGTGCAGGAGGTCGGCCGCGAGCTCGGCGTGCGCTTCGTGCTGGAAGGCTCGATCCGCAAGGCCGGCAACCGCGTGCGCATCACTGCCCAGCTCGTCGACGCCGAGAGCGGCGGCCATCTGTGGGCCGACCGCTTCGACCGCGAGCTGACCGACATCTTCGCCACCCAGGACGAGGTCGTGCACAAGATCGTCGAGGCGCTGGCCGTGAAGCTGAGCCGCGTCGAGGAGCAGGACCTCAAGCGCGGCGGCACCAAGAACCTCGAAGCCTACGAAAGCTGGCTGCGCGCCCGACAGCTCCTAGGCATCGGCACGCGCGAGACCATCGCCCAGGCCAAGGCGCTGCATCGGCGTGCGCTGGAGCTCGATCCGAACTTCTCGGCGCCGCATGTCGGTCTCGCCTTCGCGTCGGTGTCCGACTACGTCAACGCCTGGATCCCCGATCCGCGAGGCGCGCTCGCCGAGGGCGAGCGCTGGGCGCGGCGCGCCCTCGAGCTCGACGAGCGCCAGCCCGGCGGCCATGTCGCCATGGGCAACGTGCGGGTCTGGCAGCGCCGCTACGACGAGGCGCTGACCGAGCTGAACAGGGCGCTCGAGCTCGACCACAATTATGCGCAAGGCCACGCGCTCCAGGGCATGGCCCTGATGTACTCGGGCCGTCACAAGCAGGCGCTGGAATCGCTCGCCGTGGCGATGCGGCTCGATCCGCTCTATCCCAACATCCTGCTGCACCTGGCGGCGCAGGCGCATTTCGGCATGGGCCAGGACGAGATCGCAGCCGGCCATCTGGTCGAGCGCATCTCGCGCAATCCCAACACCGACGCGAGCCGCATGCTGCTGGCGGCCTCCTACGGCCATCTCGGCAGGATCGAGGAGGCACGCGAAGCCTGGGCCGGGCTTCTCGAAGTCAATCCCGGCTTCTCGGTACAGCAGCGGGAAGGCGTCTTGCCCTATAAGGACGCCCGGGATTTCCAGCGCATCCTCGACGGTCTCGCCAAAGCCGGACTGCCGTAGCCCCCCTTCGCTCCTTCCGCCTTCGCCAAGGCTCCGGCGGACCAGGATTACCCTCCGAAGCTCCGACAGGAGCGTAGGAGGGCGGAGCTTCGGGGGACTCGAAGGGCAAGCATGCAGCTAAAGCCACCGAAGCTGCATCGCAGCGTAGGTGGCTAGAAGCCGCCGCTTGAACGGCCTTGCCGCACTTCACCGGGAAGCGGGACGGCCCTATTATTGCAGCGATGGTGTGGGAAGGACGAAAGAAAATGCGAGCGAGGCTGGTGGCCGCCGCCGTGGGATTGACCGCGGCCCTGTGGCTTCAGACAGGTCCGGCGGCCGCGCAATACTGCGATAACCTCGAGGGGCAGGACGTCAAGGTTTCGGGCACCATCGACCGCATGGTCGAGGCCGCCGGCGTAATCTTCTTCCGCGACCGCAAGACGGCCTGCCAGTTCGGCATGGTCACCCATCGCAACGACAAGGGCTGCAAGGTCGGCGCGCAGGTCGATGTTTCTGGCAAGCTGGTCAAGAACAAGTTCCTGCCCGACACCTACGACATCGACCGCGGCAGCAAGCCGGCGGCGGATACGCTCAGCTGCAAGTAGATCATGTTCTTCCGGACCGCGCGCTTCCAGCGCGCTCATGATCATGAGCGCGCTGATCATGAGCGCGCTGGAAGCGCGCGGTCCGGAAGACTCTGATCACTCCTTCATGAATGCATTGAGCTCGGGCGTCGGGATCGACGTGTCGAGATAGGTGAAGGTGCCCTTGTCCTTCACCTCCTTCGCCGCGTTCACCAGGCCGGTCATCGCCGCGCGGTAAAGCGAGGTCGCGAGGCTGATGCGCTTGACGCCGGCCGCTTCCAGCTCGGCGCGGCTGAAGGAGCGGCCCTTGATGCCGACCATGAAGTTGAACGGCTTGCCGATCGAGCTGCAGACCTTCTTCACCGCCGCGATGTCCGGCAGGCCGGGTGCGAACAGCACATCGGCGCCGGCCGCCTCGTAGGCCTTCAGACGCTTGATGACGTCGTCGAGGTCGGCGCGGCCGCGCAGGAAGCCTTCGGCGCGCGCCGTCAGCACGAAGGGGAACGGCAGCGCCCGCGCCGCCTTGACGGCAGCCGCGACACGCGCCGCCGCAGCCTCGATATCGTACAGCGGCTTGTCCTTGTCGCCCGTGGCGTCCTCGATCGAGCCGCCGACCAGGCCGATCGCGGCACCCTGCCGGATCGTTTCGGCCGCCGCGTCGGGCGCGTCGCCGAAACCCTTTTCCAGATCGGCCGCCACCGGCAGGTCGCAGGCGTCGACGATCTGCTTGGCATTGGCCAGCGCTTCTTCACGAGTGACCTTGCCGTCGCGCTTGCCGAGCACGCCGGCCTTGGCGCCGCTCGACGTCGCCAGCGCCTCGAAGCCGAGGCCGGCGAGCACGCGCGCCGAGCCGCCGTCCCACGGATTGGGGATGACGAACGAACCCGGCGCCTCGTGCAGGGCGCGGAACTTCTTGGCTTTGTCGGCCTGGCTGACGGTCATGGCTGGCTTCCTCCGCTCCGAAACAGGCGGCGAGTTTGTCGGCAGGGTCACCCCTCGCGCAACGAGGAATAGCCCGATCGTCGCTCATGCGTTGCCTTAGCTGGGCTTGATATTCCCCTTCGTGATGACGTCGCCCCAGCGCTTCATTTCGGCAGACATCTTGGCCTGCGTCTCTTCCTGGGTAGTGCCGGACGGCACGATGCCGAGCTTCAGCATCTTCTCGCGGAAGCCTCCGTCCTTCACCACCTCGTTGCCCGTCGCGTTGAGCTTCTTGACGATGTCGGCCGACACCGCCTTGGGCGCGAACAGCGTGTAGTTGGTAGCCGATTCGAAGCCCGGCACACCCGCCTCGGCCATGGTCGGCACCTCGGGCAGCAGCGGCGAGCGCGTCTTGGCGGTGACGGCGAGACAACGGACCTTGCCGGCCGCGATGTGCGGCAGATGGGCCAGCACGTTGTCGATCGAGACCTGTACGCGGTTCTCGTAAAGGTCGGCCTGGAAGAAGCTGGTGCCCTTGTAGGGCACGTGGGTCATCTCCGCACCCGTCATCTGCTTCAGCATCTCGTAGTTGAGATGGATCAGGCCGCCATAGCCCGACGAGGCATAGGAGAGCTGACCGGGCTTGGACTTGGCGAGCGCGATCAACTCCTGGACGTTCTTGACCGGCAGGCTCGGCGTCACCAGCACACCGATCGTGCCGTTGCCGACCTCGAGGACCGGCACGAAGTCCTTCGCCATGTCGAACGTCAGGTTCTGATGGAAGAACGGCGCGATCGAATAGTCGACCATGCTGCCCAGCATCAGCGTGTAGCCGTCGGCCGGGCTCCTCTGCAATGCCGCCGCGCCGATCGTGGCGCCGGCGCCGGGCTGGTTGTCGACCACGATGGTCTGGCCGATCTCGGGCGACAGGCCCTCGGAGAAGGCACGCGACACCGTGTCGACGCCGCCGCCCGGCGGATAGGGCGCGATCATGCGGATCTGCTTGGTCGGCCAGGGTTGTGTGCCTCCCTGGGCACGCGCGACGGCGGGCGCGGCCAGGGCAATTGCAGTCGTTGCCAGCAGGCGCCGGCGGGAAAGCGATGACATGACGGTTCCTCCCTTTTCAGGAGGATCAATCTACATGCTGCGACCGTCCCACGCACGGGGGTTGAGCTTGTCGACGTCGACGCCCTCGACGCAGCGCAGGTTGATACCGACCATGGGCGAGTCGTCGGGACCGGTGCCGTTGGCATAGCTTTCGATGCCGCAGGACGTGCAGAAGCGGTGGTGCAGCTTCTTCTTGTTGAAGAGATAGTCGCCCTGCGCGTCGGCGCCCTTGGTGAGCCTGAACTTGGCCTGCGGCGCGAAGGCCCAGACGGCGCCGAGCTTGGTGCAGATCGAGCAGTTGCACTTCAGCGCCTGGTCGGTGTCGACCTCGACCGTGTAGGCAACGGCGCCACAGTGGCACCCTCCGGTGTAGCTCTGCGCGGCCATCACGTCCCTCCCTGCTTCTTCTCCTCCCCCGCTTGCGGGGGAGGATATAGGAGGGGGCTAGCGACAGGCCATATGCCAGCCCGTTTCAGATCATGAGAGATCACCTCTGTGGCCATCCCCCTCCTGTATCCTCCCCCGTATGACGGGGGAGGAAAGAAAAAGGTTCCTCACCCCGGCCAGGGCAGCGACCAGGTCTTTACATTGGTGAAGCTCTTCATGGCTTCAAGGACTCCTTCCTTGTAGCCGAGGCCTGAATCCTTGATGCCGCCGAACGGCGACATCTCGATGCGATAGCCCGGAACCTCCCAGACGTTGACGGTGCCGACCTGCAGCTCGTCGACGAAGCGGGTGATGTAGTCCAGGCGATCGGTGCAGACGCCCGAAGACAGGCCATAGGCCGTGCCGTTGGACACCTTGATCGCATGGTCGATGTCCTTGACGCGGATGACCGGAATGGCCGGACCGAACGTCTCCTCGCGCACCAGCTCGCACGCCGGGTCGACATGGTCGACGACGGTGGGCGGAAACAGCGCGCCGCGGCGGTCGTTGCCGTGCAGCAGCCTGGCGCCGTGCTTCGCCACGGCCTCGCTGACGCGGTTCTGGAACTGGGTGGCGGCGCGCTCGTGGATCACCGTGCCGACATCGGTCTCGGGATCGAGCGGATCGCCGGCCTTGAGCTTCTTCGCCTTGGCCAGCACGCGCTCGACGAAGGCGTCGGCCACGCCCTCGACCACGATGATGCGCTTCACGGCGGTGCAGCGCTGACCGGAGTTCTTGGTGGCGCCGGCGACGGCGAGCTCGGCCGCCTTGTCGAGGTCGGCATCCTCCATGACGATCAGCGGATCGTTGCCGCCGAGCTCCAGCACCAGCCGCTTGTAGCCCGCGGTGGCGGCGATGTGCTTGCCGACGCGCACCGAGCCCGTGAAGGTGACGAGGTCGGCGTGCGGGTCGGTGATCATGGCGTCGCCGATGTCCGACGGATTGCCGGTGATGACCGACAGCATCTCGGGCGGCAGGCCCGCCTCGTAGAGCGTGTCGGCCAGGAACAACGCGGTGAGCGGCGTGAGCTCGGTCGGCTTCAGCACCACGCAGTTGTTGGTGGCGAAGGCCGGCGCCAGCTTGTGCGCCACCATGTTCAGCGGATGGTTGAACGGCGTGATCGCCGAGATGGCGTTGAGCGGCTGGCGCAGGGTGAAGATCTTGCGCGGCTTGCCGTGCGGGGTGAGATCGCAGGAGAAGGTCTGGCCGTCGTCGAGCAGGCAGAGCTGGCCGGCGAAGGTGAAGACGTCGAAGGCGCGGCCGACCTCGTAGAGCGAATCCTTCAGGCAAAGCCCCGACTCCAGCGTGATCAGGCGCGACAGCTCTTCCTTGCGCGCGACCAGAAGCTCGGCCGTCTTGAGCAGTATCTGCTGGCGCTGGTAGCGCGTCAGCTTGGGCTTGTAGGCGTGGGCGATGCGGAAGGCCTCGGCGACCAGCTCGGGCGTCGCCCGCGGCACGCTGCCGACCAGCCGGTTGTCCCACGGGAAGCGGACTTCCAGGCGGTTCTTGGTTTCGACCTTCTTGCCGGCGATGCGCAGGGCTTCGTGCCGCACATCGCTGCGGATCATGGTGTCCATGGTGTCTCTCAGGCGACGAGGTTGAGGGCGAGGTCGAAGGCGTCGAAGTTCCGCCAAGGATGCGACGCAGCATCGGCGGAAAGCCTGCGATTGCAGAGCAGCGGCACCTTCTGCTCGGAGATGCCGCCATGGCTGCGCAGCGGCTCGCTGAGGCCCGACAGATCGTGGCGCGACGCCGAGGTGCCCAGCACCTTGTGCTTGGTCGAGACGACGACGAGGTCGCCCAGGCGATCGGCCGGCAATTCGAAGCGCGCCGCGGCCTCCTGCCTGGAGAGCGCCGCCTCGATGCCGGGCATGGCCTTGAGCTTCGCGGCCATCGCCTCGGCCGTCGTGCCGCCCGGCAGGTAGACCACGGCGAAGGAACCCAGCGCGCCGTGATGCACGACGTAGGGATCGGTGATGGGCAGGATGACCCGGGCCTTGTCCTTGCCAAGCCAACCGTCGAACACGTCCTGCAGGTAGATGACGTCGGGCTGGCCGTCGGCGCCGAACTTGGCGTTCATGCCGTGGTCGGCGGTCAGCGCGATGGTGCAGCCCATGGCGTCCAGCTTGGCCATGTAGCCGTCCATCATGGCGTAGAAGTCGTTGGCGACCGGCGTGCCGGGGGCGTGCTTGTGCTGGATGTAGTCGGTGGTCGACAGATACATGATCTGCGGCCGGTCACGTTCCATGATCTTCACGCCGGCGGCGAACACGAACTCCGAGAGGCCCGCACTGTAGACGTCGGGCACGGCCATGCCGACCAGCTCGTTCACGTGGTCGATGCCGTTCTCGTCGAGCGTCGCCTTGTCGGACTTCTCCGACGAGAAGCTGCAGGCCTTGCCGGCGCCCAGCTCCAGGCCTTTGCCCAAAAGACCGCGCAGCTTGTCCTTGGCGGTGATGACGGCGATGCGGCAGCCGGCGCGCTGGAAGGACGGGAACAGCGTCTCGATCCGCAGGAACTTCGGATCGTTCATCATCACCTCTTTCCCGCTGTCGGGATCGAGGAAGTAGTTGCCGCAGATGCCGTGCTCGGCCGGCGGTCGACCGGTGACGATGGACAGATTGTTCGGGTTGGTGAAGGAGGGCACGACGCAGTCCGCCAAAAGGTTCGTGCCCTGGGTCAGCACCTTGCCGAACCAGGGCGCGCGGCCGGCCTCGACGGCGCGCTCGATGTAGCCCGGCTCCGAGCCGTCGACGCAGACCACGACGGTGGGCTGGCGCGGCAGGCGGTAGCGGCGGCCGTTGACGGCGATCTCGCCGCCGGTGGTGTTGAGACTGTCGGGTGCCATGCGTCCCTCCCTACTCCGCCGCCAATGCCGGGCCGCCGTTGCTCACGCGCATTTCGTCCAGCACCTCGCGCACCGCGGCCAGCGCGCCTTGCATGTCCTTGGGGTACAGCCGGCCGATGCAGCCGATGCGGAAGGAGTCCGCCACGGTGAGCTTGCCGGGATAGATGACATAGCCGCGGTCCTTCAGCGAATCGTAGAAGCGCTGGAACACGAATTTCGGGTCGGTCGGCATGTGGAAGGTGACGATGATGGGCGCCTGCAGCCTGTCGCCCAGCAGCGTGCGGAAGCCCATGGCGCGCATGCCGTCGATCAGCACCTTGGCGTTGTCACGGTAGCGCCTGCCGCGGCCTGCGACGCCGCCCTCGGCCGCGTGCTCCTCGATCGCCTTGCCCAGGGCGACGATGACATGGATGGGCGGCGTGAAGCGGTACTGGCCGGTGCGGGCAAAAGCCTCCGCCTGGTCGAACAGGTCGAGCACAAGGGTCGTGGCGTTGCCCTTGCACTCGCCCAGCGCCTCGTTGCGGCAGATCACGAAGCCCAGGCCCGGCACGCCCTCGAGGCACTTGTTGGAAGAAGCGGCCAGCGCGTCGTAGCGGATCTTGCGGGCGTCGATCTCCAGCGCGCCGAAGGCGCTCATCGAATCCACCAGCAGGCGGCGGCCGTGGCGCGCGACGGTCTCCGCGACCTCGGCGATCGGGTTGAGGATGCCCGAGGTCGTCTCGCAATGGACGGCGAAGACATGGCTGATCGCCGTGTCGTCGGCGAGCATGCGGTCGAGCTTCGCCAGGTCGGGCGGCGTGTCCTCCGGCGTCTCCAGCGACGCCGTGGCGCGGCCGGCGATCTGCGCGATCTTGAGCGCGCGCTGGCCGTAGGCGCCGTTGATCAGCACCAGCAGCTTGCCCGACTTCGGCACGAAGGACGTGATCATCGCCTCGACGGCGAAGGTGCCCGAGCCCTGCACCGGCACGGTGACGTGGGTGCGCTGCCCGCCGGCCAGCTCGACGATCCTGTCGAGCACCATGCGGTTGATGCGCAGGAACCCGGCGTCGCGCGAGCCCCAGTCGTGGACCATGGCCTGCTTGACGCTGGCCGAGGTGGTGAGCGGACCGGGCGTCAGCAGCAGCGGATCGCCGGTTTCGGACTGGGCTGGCTCTTGGGTCATGAGGCGATTCATGGGCTCGCGGTCCCTATGCGTCCAGTATATATTCCATATGCCATCCATTGGTTTCTCATATATGACACCGACGCAGCTCCGCGCCTTCCATCTGGTCGCCGAATCAGGCTCCTTCTCGGCCGCCGCCCGCGCCTCGGGGCTGAGCCAGCCCAACCTGTCGAGCCAGGTGACGGCGCTGGAGCAGGCCTATGGCGTGCGCCTGTTCGACCGCTACGGCCGCAGCGTCGCGCCGACCGAGACCGGTCGCCAGCTGCACGGCATCACCACGCGGCTGTTCGCCGTCCAGGACGAGGCCCGCGCCCTGCTGGCCGGCGAGCAGGCGCTGACGCGCGGGCATCTCCGGATCGCCGCCGATTCCGCCCATCACGTCGTGCCGATCATGGCTGCCCTGCGCGATCGTGCCGAGGGCCTGACCTTCGCGCTCGCGATCGACAACTCGGCCGTCGTGCTCGAGCGGCTGCTGCGCCACGAGGCCGACGTCGCGGTGATGGCCAAGAGCGTGTCGGATCCGCGGCTGCATGCCGTCAGGCTGCGTACCGATCGCGTCGTGCTGTTCGTGCCGGCGCGCCATCCGCTCGCCAAGCGCGGCCGCGCGCCCTTGTCGGTGCTGGCAGGCCAGTCGCTGGTGCTGCGCGAGCGCGGCTCGATCACCCGCGAAGTGGTCGAGCAGGCCATGGCGGCGGCCGACATCCGGCCCGACGCCATCGTCGAGGTGCAGACGCGCGAGGGCGTGCGCGAGGCGGTGGCGGCGGGCTTCGGCATCGGCGCAGTGTTCGAGAGCGAACTCGGCGAGGATCGGCGCTTTCGCCCCGTCCTTGTCACAGACACCGACCTCAATGTCGCCGAATACGCGGTGTGTCTGCAGGAGCGCCGCCGCGTGGCGCTGGTGCGGGCGTTCATGGACGAGGCGACCGGGCTCGCCGGAGCCCGGACCTCCAAATCCGCTCATATTCTTCCGGACCGCG
>JACPOB010000029.1:94090-139039 GCA_016185145.1 Rhodospirillales bacterium
GCGCGCTTCCAGCGCGCTCATGATCATGAGGCGCGCTGGAAGCGCGCGGTCCGGAAGAGCAAGAGAGTCACAAAATTGTAAAAAAACTTTCGTCAGCGAAAATCGAGGCGTAGGGTTCTGCGATCATGCATGGTGTCGAGACCGTCCTGAACGTGCTGGGCAGCGTGGCGCTGCTGCTGTGGGGCGTGCGCATGGTGCGCACGGGGCTGACGCGCGCCTTCGGCGCCGCGCTGCGCCGCGCCATCGCCGCCTGCTCGCGCAACCGCGTCACCGCCTTTCTGGGCGGCATCGCCATCACCGGCCTCTTGCAGTCCAGCACGGCCACGTCGCTGCTGGTCTCCTCTTTCGCCGGCCGCGGGCTGATCCCCTTGTCGATCGCCTTCGCCATCATGCTGGGCGCCGACATCGGCACCACCATCGCGGCCCAGATCCTGTCGTTCGACCTGGGCTGGGTGTCGCCGCTCCTGATCGGCGCCGGCGTCATCGCCTTCCTGTCGAGCGACTCCGACAAGCCGCGCCATCTCGGCCGCGTCGCCATCGGGCTGGGGCTGATGCTGCTGTCGTTGAAGCTGCTGGCCGCAGCGACCCAGCCGCTGCGCAGCGCGCCCGCCTTCATGGCCCTGCTGCAGGGCCTGCAGGACGAGTACGTGATCGCCGTCGTGGTCGGCACGCTCGCCACCTGGTTCGTGCATTCGAGCCTATCCACGGTGCTGCTGGTGATGTCCTTCGCGGGCTCCGGCCTGATCGAGCCCAAGCTCGCGCTGGCGCTGGTGATCGGCGCCAATATCGGCGGTGCGCTCGCCCCCTACATGGCGCAGTCGGGTGCCGACGTGGCCGCCCGCCGCGTGCCGCTCGCCAACCTCATGACGCGCGCCGTGGTCGGCATCGCCATGCTGCCCTTCCTCGGGCTCCTGGTGGATTGGCTGTCATTGGTCGACGCCTCCGCCACGCGCCTGCCGGTGAACTTCCATACGGCCTACAATGCCGTGGCCTCGCTGGTCTTCCTGCCTCTGGTCGACGTCGTCGCCTGGGGTTGCCGCAAGCTGCTGCCCGACAAGCCGGTGCCCGACGATCCCGGCAAGCCGCGGCACCTCGATCCCAACGTGCTGGATTCGCCGGCCGAGGCGCTGGGCTGCGCGCTGCGCGAAACCTTGAACCTGGGCGACCGCGTCGCCGACATGCTGCGCCAGACCATCGACGTGCTCGAGCGCAACGACGCCAAGGCGGTGAAGGCGATCGAGACGGCCGACAATGCCGTCGACCAGCTCTACGAAGCGATCAAGCTCTACCTCGTACAGACCTCGCGCAACGAGCTCGGCGAGGAGGACGGCAAGCGCTATGTCGAGATCCTGACCTTCACCACCAACCTCGAGCATATCGGCGACATCATCGACAAGAACCTGATGGAGCTCGCCGCCAAGAAGATCAGGAACCGCTATGCCTTCTCGGCCGAGGGCATGGCCGAGCTGCGCGCGTTCCACGGCCGCGTGCTCGACAATCTGCGGCTGGCGCTCAACGTCTTCACCACCCGCGACATCACGCTGGCGCGCCGCCTGGTGGCCGAGAAGGCGGCCCTGCGCGAGGCCGAATCGCACGCCGCCGACAGCCACTTCGCCCGCCTGCGCGAGGGCCGGCCGGAGTCGATCGAGACCAGCTCGATCCACATGGACGTGATCCGGGATCTGAAGCGCATCAACGGCCATCTGGCGTCGGTCGCCTATCCGATCCTGGAAGCGGCCGGCGAGCTCGCCGACACACGACTCAGGACCGCGCCCGAGCCCACGACGGGGCAGCCTGCGCCGTCGCTTTAGGACTTCAAGCTCTTCCGGACCGCGAGCTTCCCCGCGCTCATGTCTTCGTCTTCCGGACCGCGAGCTTCCAGCTCGCTCATGATCTGAGCGAGCTGGAAGCTCGCGGTCCGGAAGAGCTTGAGCGAGCTGGAAGCTCGCGGTCCGGAAGAGCTTGATCAGCCCTTGATGCGGGCGCCTGTCGGATCGAAGGGGCAGCGCAGCGAGACCTTGGCCCGAAGTCTCGTGCCGGCGAGGTCGACTTCGAACTTGCCGCCGTCGAGCCAGGCAGCATCGATCGCCGCCCCGTCCGCGCGCTTCACGTACCCCAGGCCGACCGACGCGCCGACCGTGTGGCCGTAGCCGGCCGAGGTGAGATCTCCGACCGGGCGGCCGTCGCGCAGCAGGGCCTCGCCGCCCCACAGCAGCGGCTCGCGATCCTCCAGCACCAAGGACACCAGCCGCCGCGTCAGCGGCTCGGCCTTGGCCTCGACAAGCGCCTTGTGGCCTAAAAAGCCGCCCGGCTTGTCGAGCTTCACTGCCCAGCCGAGACCCGCCTGGAATGGCGTGTCGTCGGGCGAGAGCTCGCGGCCCCAGGCGCGGTATCCCTTCTCCAGCCGCAGGCATTCCACGGCGTAGTAGCCGGCGTCGCGCAGGCCGAACTCGGCGCCGGCCTCATGAAGGGTCTCGAACACGGTGACGGCGAACTCGACCGGCACGTAGAGCTCCCAGCCCAGCTCGCCCATGTAGGTGCGGCGGGAGGCCAGCACGGTGCCGTGGCCGATCCCGACTTCGCGGATGGTGGCGAAGGGGAAGCCTTCGTTGGAGAAGTCGGCGCGGCTCACCTTCTGCAGCAGCGCGCGGCTTTTAGGCCCCATCACCGACAGCACGGTCCACGCGCCAGTGACGTCGGTCAGCGTGACATGGGCGTTCTCGTCGACGTGACGGCTGAGCCAATCCATGTCGCGCACCGGCTGGGCCGAGCCGGTGATGATCAGGAACTTGTCGCGCGCCAGGCGCGCGATGGTGAGATCGCTCTCGAAGGTGCCGCGCTCGTTCAGGATGCCGGTATAGACCGTGGTGCCGATCGGCACGGCGACATTGTTGGCGGCCAGCCGCTGCAACTGCGCCTCGGCATCGCGGCCCTGCACGAGGATCTTGCCGAACGAGGTCTCGTCCACGACCGTGACCGCCTCGCGCGTGGCGCGATGTTCGGCGGCGACGGCGTCGAACCAGGCGCCGCGGCCCCAGCCGTATTGCATATCAGGCGTCTTGCCGACGCCGGCGAACCAGTTGGGCCGCTCCCAGCCCATCTTGTTGCCGAACCAGGCGCCCCTCGCCTTCAGGCGATCGTAGAGCGGCGAGCGGCGGAACGGCCGGCCGCTCTCCTGCTCGCGCTGCGGCCACGGCATCTTGTAGTGCAGGCCGAGCGTCTCGGAGACGCGGCTTTTGAGCCACGCATCGTTGCCGTGGAAGCCGGCGAAGCGGCGGATGTCGACCGGCCAGAGATCGAGCGTCGGCTCGCCGGCCACGATCCATTCGGCCAGCGCCATGCCCGCGCCGCCTGAGCTCGCGATACCCATCGAATTGAAGCCCGCGCCGACGAAGAAGCCTTTTACCTGCGGGGCCTCGCCCAGGATGTAGTTCAGGTCCGGCGTAAAACTCTCGGGACCGTTCATGAACGTCTTGATGCCGGTCTTCTCCAGCGACGGCACGCGGATCAGCGCGTTGTCCATCAGGATCTGGAACTGGTCCCAATCGTCCGGCAGCATGCCGAACTCGAAGTCGTCGGGAATGATGTCCTTGTTCCACGGCTTGGCCTCGGGCTCGAAGCCGCCCATGAGCAGGCCGCCGACCTCCTCCTTGAAGTAGATGTAGCCGTCGGGATCGCGCATCACCGGCAGATCGCGCGGCACGTTCTCCATCTTCTCGGTGACGATGTACATGTGCTCGCAGGAATAGAGCGGCACCGTAACCCCGACCGTGCGCGCGAGCTGGCGTGCCCACTGGCCGCCGCAGTTGACGACGATCTCGGCCTCGATCGGCCCCTCGGTCGTCTGCACGCCGGTGACGCGGCCGTCCCTGGTGTCGATCGCGGTCACCCGCGTCTTCTCGAAGATGCGCACGCCATTGTTGCGCGCGCCCTTGGCCAGCGCCTGGGTGATGTCGGTCGGATTGGCCTTGCCGTCGCCCGGCAGCCACACCGCGCCGACCAGGTCGTCGATGCGCATGATGGGATATTTCTCGCCTGCCTGCTTGGGCGTCAACGGCTCGCACTCGACGCCCTGGGCATTGGCCATGGCGGCGGAGCGACGCAGCAGCACCATGCGCTCCTCGGTGCGCGCCACGGAAAGCGAGCCGCACTGCTTCCAGCCCGTCGCCAGGCCGGTCTCGGCCTCGAGCTTCGAATAGAGCTCGGTGCTGTAGCGGATCAGCCTCGTCAGGTTCTGGTAGCTGCGCAACTGGCCGACGAGGCCCGCCGCATGCCAGGTCGTGCCGCCGCTCAGGCGGCCCTGCTCCAGCAGGACGACGTCCTTCCAGCCGAGCTTGGCCAGGTGGTAGGCCGTCGAGCAGCCCATGATGCCGCCGCCGACGATGACGACGCGGGCCTGGGTGGGGAATGAAGCAGCCATGATCTTGTCCCGTTGCCCACCCTTCGAGACGGCCCTTCGGGCCTCCTCAGGGTGAGGTGTTTACCTAGTCGACAACCTCGTCCTGAGGAGGCGCGTAGCGCCGTCTCGAAGGACGGGCAACAATCGAGACGTCATCACAGCCTCCCCGCCACCGCGGCCTCATACATCTTGCGCATCTCCGGCACGCCCGCCTTCACCGGGTTGCCGCCGGCCGTCGGGTCGACGGCGGCCATCTCGGCAAACTTGTCGAGATGGCTTTCCTTGACGCCGAGCTCGGCCAGGGAGTGCGGAATGCCGATCTGGCGGCGCAGGTCGAGACTCCATTCCATGAAGCCGTCGAAGGTCGGGTTGCGCAGGCCGAGCCAGCGCGCCAGCCGCTGGATCTTCTCGTCGATCGCCGGTCGGTTGAACTGCAGCACGTAGGGCATGGCGACGGCGTTGGTCAGGCCGTGATGCGTGTCGAGCACGGCGCCCACCGGATGCGACAGCGAATGGATGGCGCCCAGCCCCTTCTGGAAGGCCGTCGAGCCCATCTGCGAGGCCGCCAACATATGGCCGCGTGCCTCGATGTCGCGGCCGTCCTTCACCGCGCGCGCCAGGTTCTCCTTCACCAGCCGCATCCCCTCGACCGCGATGCCTTCGGCGTAGGGGTGATAGCCCGGCGCACAATAGGCTTCGAGGCAATGGATGAACGCATCCATGCCGGTGCCCGCCGTGAGCCTGGCCGGCAGGCCGACCGTCAACTCGGGATCGGCGATGACGATCGACGGCATCATCTTGGGATGGAAGATGACCTTCTTGGTGTGGGTCTCGATGTTGGTGATCACCGAGGCGCGGCCGGTCTCCGAGCCCGTGCCAGCCGTGGTCGGCACGGCGATCGTGGGATAGATCCCCGCCGGATTGGCGCGCGTCCACCAGTCGCCGATATCCTCGAAATCCCACAGCGGCCGCGTCTGACCGGCCATGAAGGCGATCGCCTTGCCGGTGTCGATACCGGAGCCGCCGCCCCAGGCGATCACGCCGTCGATCTTGCCGGCGCGCAGGATGCGCACCCCCGCCTCGACGTTGGCGGCCACGGGATTGGGCTTCACTTCGCTGAACAAGGCCACGTCGATGCCGGCCTTGCGCAACGACAACATGGCATCGCTGATCATCGGCAGGCTCGCCAGCCCGGGATCGGTCACCAGCAGCGGCCGCCTCAGCCCGATCGCCTTGCAGGCGTCGGGCAGCTCGCGGATGCGGCCCGCGCCGAACCGGATCGAGGTGGGATAGTTCCAGTTACCGACCAGAGGCTGAGACATCAGATGACTTCCGTCCGGCTAAATTCATTCATGGAGCTTCACCAACGTAGCTTGTCGTGACAGATGGCCGGAAAGTCTTGCACCATAAGGCTTCTCAGCTCTACCGACATATGTTCGCTCGCTACGGCGTGTGGATACTCCGTGGATACGGGGAGTTCAGGATGGCCGCGAAGCTAACACGGCGCGCGTGGGATACGTGGCTCAAATCTCCGGCAGCCGATGGATGGTTGCGGTGTGGCGAGTTGCGAGGGTTCGGGGTCCATCGCCGCGACTGCAGCAAAGCCGCTTTCGTCGTGCAGCTCCGAGTGAGGCGCGGCCGAATGGCCCTGCCGGTGTGACCGGGGCGGCTTCTCTCCTGGTGACGGCTCATTCCGGCAAGCCGGCCTTCCGCAGCGCTTCCGCGAACAATTTGACGTCGATTGGCCGAAAGGCCGACATCCTTTCGCGCACAATACTGACCGGAGGAGGCGAGCGAGTTCCCAACCACTCGCGAATAAATTCCTGGATTTCATTTGCCGGTTTATCTGCGGCTGCCATCGCGGCAATCTTAGCGAAGCAAACTACACCCTGTTCGGGCCGCGCAGCGAATGCCTTGTCTGCCCATTGCACAGCCTCCCCGAATCGCCGGGCAAAGAAATGCACCAGCGCAAGTCCCAGGTAGGAGCCCCAAGCATCCTTGTCCAAGACACCGAAGTGCAATGACCGTTCATAGAGAGCCAGCGCCTTTGCGTGGTCGCCGACCAGATTATACACAAGGGCGGCGAAGCGTAAGATCGCAAGCGTTTTCGGGTTCAACGCCAGCGCACGTTCAACGTGCTGCAGACCCTCCAGTTGACGCCCCCCGAGAACGGCAATGCACATCCCTGCTCTTGCCAGGGCGTCAGGGTTGTCGTGCCCCGTTTCAATGGCCCGGCGCGCTGCTTCCATTCCGAGCGCCCTCTCGTTTCCGACAACGGGGCCGATATGCAGAACCAAATTCAAGTAACAGTCTGCAATGAGAGCATGCGCCGAAGAGAACTTCGGATCGATTTCTATGGCCTTGTGGAGAAATGACAAGGCCTGACGGAACGCCTCGGCCTTCTGGTCGAACATGAGCGTGAGTGCGCGTAAATAGAGATCGTACGCTGTCAGACTGGTGGTCGGCTTGGCCTGTGCACGTGCGATCTCGACGTGAAGCACTTGGGGGACAATGGCTGGGATGACACTCGACGTGATGTTGTCCTGCAGGTCAAAGACGTCTTCCAGTGCTCCTTCGAACCGGTCCGCCCAAATGTGACCGCCTGTCACCACATCGATGACTTCACCACTGATGCGCAGCCGGTTGCTGGCCCTGCGAATGCTGCCGACCAGCACGTAGCGGACGCCGAGCTCACGGCCGACTTCGCGGGCGTCGACCGCACTGCCCTTGTAGGCAAAGGACGAACCGCACGGGATGACAAAGAGCCAGGAGATCCTCGACAGGGCCGTTGTGATATCTTCGACCAATCCATCGACGAAATATTCGTGCTCAGGGTCGCCCGTCAAATTCTTGAATGGCAGGACGGCAATCGACCCCTTGTCGACCCGTGCTGGCCAAGCACTTGCCGATCCAGACGGCGCTCCGAAAGGCGGCCCTGGCGCTTCATCCGCCGCAGGCCAATCTCGAGCAGACCACTCCACCCTAAACGCTCTGATAGGGCGAGTGATGTTCTTGAGTGCGAGGTCGCCCAGCGGATGGAGAGTAGCCTTGAGCCTTCCCTGAACCGCTTCGCGCACCGCGCGCGAAACGAGGATCCCACCCGGCGGCGCCTCCGGCTCGAGCCGCGCAGCCACATTTACATCGTCGCCATAGATGTCATCGTCTTCAACGATGACATCGCCGAGGTGAATGCCGACCCTGAACTCGATGGTCTTGTCCTCGGGTTGATCGCGATTCGCCTCAATCATGGCTTGCTGGAACTCGATCGCCGCTCGTAGCGCATCCACGGCGCTGGCGAACTCGACCAGGCAACCATCGCCCTTCAGCCTGATCACTCGTCCGTGCCGACGCGTGACAGCCGGCCCGAGTCGTTGGTTCAGATGTTTCAGAAGCCGCGCAACGGTGCCGCTCTCGTCCCGGCCCATCAGCCGCGACGATCCGACCGCGTCTGCAAAGAGGATCGCTGCGAGCCTTCGCTGTTCACGCGCCAAGGGTGCACCCCCCAGTTCGCTAGCGAAAGCGTAGGGCTACCACGCAGGCCCGGCAACCGACATCGACGCCAGGGCCATTTTTGCCCTTGGAGTCGATCTGGCGGGCTGCACCGAGAGTGCACTCGGGAGCCGACAGGAACCCTTACGCCGTTGGCCTTTTCGTCACAATCGAGTCTCTGGAGAAAGAGCTGTCGTCAGATGATTTCCATGTAGCGGTCGAGTTCCCATTCGGTGATGGCCTTGCGGAACTCACGCTCTTCCCATTCGCGGGTTGCAGAATAGTGATCGACGAAGGCATCGCCGAACAGATCGCGCGCCGCCGGCGAGGCTTTCAGGCGGCCCGCCGCCTCCATCAGGGTGCGCGGCAGCTGCGCCTTCTCCGGATGCTCGATCTCGTAGGAGTTTCCCTTGATGGGCTCGCCGGGATCGATCCTGTTCTCGACGCCCCACAGGCCCGAGCCGACGGCCGCAGCCAGCGCCAGGTAGGGGTTCGCATCGGCGGCGGCGATGCGGTACTCCACGCGCGTCGACTTCGGCGAACCCGGAATGACGCGCAGCGAGGTCGTGCGGTTCTCGACGCCCCAGCTCGCCACGGTGGGCGCCCAGAAGCCGGGAATGAGCCGGCGATAGGAGTTCACGTTGTTGGCCACCATGGCCAGCAGGTCGGGCATCAGCGCCCGCTGGCCGCCGACGAAGTGGCGCATGGTGTCGCTCATGCGACGGCTGCCGCCCTCGTCGAAGAACACCGGCCTGCCCTCCCTCCACAGCGACATGTGCATGTGGCCGCCGCAGCCCGGCCAGTCCTTGGACCACTTGGCCATGAAGGTCGCGAGCCAGTCGCGCTTCTGCGCCAGCACCTTGGTGTAGAGCTTGAACAGCGCGGCGGCGTCGGCGGCAGCCAACCCGTCCTTCACGCGCAACGCCGCCTCGAGCACGCCGGCGCCGGTCTCGGTGTGCAGGCCCTCGATGCCCATGTCCATCGTCTCGCACATGGCGAGCAGGTCGCGATACCAGTCCGACAGGACCGAGTTGCGCAGCATGGAGTAGCCGAAGAAGCCCGGCGAGATCGGCTTCAGGTTCTTGAAACCCTTCTCGCGGATCGAGAAGGCCGTCTCGGCAAAGACGAAGAACTCGTACTCGAAGCCGACGCGGACCTCGAAGCCGAGCTTGGCGGCGCGCGCCAGCACGCGGCGCAGGATGCCGCGCGGACAGATCTCCTCGGCCTTGTCGGCGAACTCGCAGAGGAACAGGAGATTGCCGGGCTCGGTCGCGATCTCGCGGCAGGTCTCGGGCAGGATGCGCACGGTGGCGTCGGGATAGGCCGTGTGCCAGCCGGTGTAGGTGACGTTGTCGTAGAGCTGGTCGTTGGAATCCCAGCCCAGCACCACGTCGCAGAAGCCCATGCCGCCGTCGAGCGCGCTGCTGAACTTGTCGATGTGCAGGTACTTGCCGCGCAGGATGCCGTCGATGTCGTGGACGCCCACCTTGACGTGGCGCAGCCCGCGCTCCTGCAGGATGCGACGCGCATCGGCCGCCGTTCTTACCTGGCGCGGTTCCATGCCTTCTCCCCTGCAACGACACCCCTCATGTTCCTCTCACCCGCTAGGGGGAGAGGCTAGGAGAGGGGGAATCGACGTGCGTGGCCCCCACTCCCAACCTCTCCCCCTAGCGGGGGAGAGGAGCATTTGAAGTGGAGACTAGCTGCTGAGATACCGGGGAAGCCAGAGGGCAATGTCGGGGAGAACCGCGATGACCATGGTGAAAAGCACCATGATCAGCAGGTAAGGCAAGGTCACCTTGGCGATATAGCCCAGGCCGTCCTCGGTGAGGCCCTGGATCACGAACAGATTGAAACCGACGGGCGGCGTGATCTGCGCCATTTCGACCACCAGCACCAGGAAGATGCCGAACCAGATCGGGTCGAAGCCGGCCGCCTTCACGATCGGCATGACGATGGGCAGCGTCATGACGATCATGCTGAAGCCGTCGAGGAAGCACCCCAGGATCAGGTAGAAGATGATCAGGGCCACGATCAGCATGAAGGGCGAGAGACCCAGGCTGGACACGAAGGCCGCGACCGCGCCCGGAATGCCGAGAAAGGCCGCCGCACTGCCCAGGATCGAAGCGCCGAGCACGATCAGCGCGATCATGGCGCAGGTCTGCACCGAACCGATGGCGATGGCGCGCAGCGCCCCGCCCTTCAGCTCGCCCTGCAGGCCTGCGACGCAGAGCGCGCCCAGCACGCCCACGGCCGCCGCCTCGGAGGGCGTGGCGAGGCCGCCGTACATCGAGCCCAGCACGCACAGGATCAGGAACACCGCCGGTCCCAGCTCGCGGATCGAGGTCGCGAACTCCGCCGCCGAGGCAAGCCGCACCTTGCGCTCAGCCGCCGGCACCAGCTCGGGCTTGAGCGCCGTATGGATCATGATCCAGGCCATGAAGCAGGCCGCCAGCAGGAAGCCCGGGATGAAGCCCGCGGTAAAGAGCTTGGCAATCGAGACGTCGCCCAGCACGCCGTAGATGATCATGATGTTGGACGGCGGGATCAGGAAGCCGAGCGTGCCCGCGCCGGCCAGCGAGCCCACGGCGACATCCTTCGAGTAGCCGCGCTTCAGCAGCTCGGCCAGCGAGATGCGGCCGACGACCTGCGTCGTCGCCGCCGACGAGCCCGAGATTGCCGCGAAGATCGAGCAACCGATGACGTTGACGTGCAGCAGCCGCCCCGGCAGCAGCGCCGCCCATGGCGTCAGCCCGCGGAACAACGACTGCGACAGCCGCGTGCGGAACAGGATCTCGCCCATGACGATGAACAGCGGCAGCGCCAGCAGTTCCTGCGTCGTCAGGATGTTCCAGGCGTACTGAGCCAGGAGCTTGTCGAGCGGGATATCGCGGAAGACCGCCAGCAGCACCGTGCCGGTGACGGCCAGCGTCCAGCCGATCCACAGGCCGCCCGCCAGGAAGGCGAACAGCACGACGAACATGACAGCGACAATTTCGAGCATCACAGCCTACGGCGTCGACAGCATCATTCGGCGACGGACGCCGCGCGCATGTTGAGATCCTCCAGGGGCAGGCCGAGCAGCGCCTGGAAGAAGCGCGCCACGAACTGCAGCACCAGCAGGCAGATGCCGAAGGTGACCAGCGCCTGCGGCACCCACAGGGGGCTCTCGCTCGAGATCGAGACCTGACCCGACGAGAAGCTGCGCCAGGTGAAGTTGACCATGGCGACGGCCAGGAAGCCGGTGAAAGCCACGCCCAACGCTGCCAGCACCGTCTCCATCCAGCGCCGCGTCGCCGGCGTCACACGCGCCAGCACCAGGGTGACCCGGATGTGACCGCCGGCGCGCAAGGTCATGGCGGCGCCGAAGGTGAAGGCCGCAGCCATGAGATAGGAGCTGTATTCCCAGGCGACCGGAATATCGGCCGGCACCCAGGGAAAGATATCGGACAGCGCCCGCACCAGGACTTCGCCGAGCATCAGGCAGGTCAGCGCCGCCAGGCAGGCGGCGCCCAGCCAGCCGTCGAGCCGGCCGAGCATGTCTATCCCATCGAGGAGAGAACGCAGGGGCTGTGGCGCCCCTGCGTTCGGGTTCGGACCGTGTGCGCTCACGCGCGCTTCATTTCGACGAGGTAGGCCTTGATCGGCTTCTCGGCGGCCGGCACGCGCTTGATGAAGTCGGCGATCATCGGCGCCGTCTTCTTCTGCAGGTCGGCCACCATCTGCGGCGGCGGGACGACGATCTGCATGCCGCCCTCGGTCAGCCTCTTGTTGCTGTCGGCGTCGGCCTTGAGCGAGGTGCCCCAGAAGTCCGGTTCGAGCTTCTTGGCGAGATCGACGATGATCTTCTGGTTGGCCGGCGAGATCTTCTTCAGCGTGTCGTTGTTGATCGTGACGATCTGGCACGACCAGGCATGGTTGGTCTGGTGGAAGAACTTGAGGAACTCCCAGAACTTGCCGTCGACACCCGACACCGACGACGTCGAGACGCCGGCGACCGCGCCCGACGACAGCGCCGCGATGGTCTCGCCCCATGGGATCAGCGCCGGCGCCATGCCGATGGCGCTGCACATGTCCTGGGCGTTCTTGTCGGGCACGCGGATCTTGATGCCCTTCAGCGCGTCGAGCGACTCGCACTTGACCTTGAGGTGCAGGTACTGCGTCGGCCACGGCACCATGTAGAGGATGGTCTGGTTGTTCTTCAGCGCCACCTTCTCGTACTCGGGCCGGAGGTACTTGTGCAGCACCTTCAGCTCCTCGATGTTGTTGGAGATGAAGGGGATGCCCTCGACGCCCAGGATCGGCTCGTCGCCGATCTGCTGGATGTTCAGGATGTCGGCCATCGGCACCAACCCGTCGCGCACGGCGCGAAGCTGCTCGGGTCCCTTGAAGCCGAGCTGGCCACCCGCCTTCACGTCGATGTCGACGGCGCCGGACGTGCCAGCCTTGACCTCCTCGGCGAACTTCTTGGCGTTGACCGTGTGGAAATTTCCATCCGGCCACACCGTCGACAGCGGCAGCTTCAGCGTTTGCGCCTGTGCGATCGCCGGTGCGCCCAGCATCATCGCGCTCATGCCCACGCCTGCCTTCAGAGCCGTTCTACGTCCAAGCCTCATCGAAGCCCCCTTCGTTGTTTGACACCCTTCCCCGATCTCACTCGGCCGCCTACTCCGCTGCCCTGGGCGGCTTGAATTCATAGACCTTCTCGGCCGTCTCGACGGAGATCAGCCCGTCGGCGAGGTCGTTCGCGACCTGCACGCGATCGCGCTCCGCCGGCTCGCCGATTCCGGCGCCGCCCGGTGTCATCACCACCAGCCGGTCGCCCGGCGGGATCAGCTGGAAGCCCTTGCCCTTCAAGGTCCGGCCGGACTTCAGCGCCACGAAGCCCGCCTCGCCGTCCCGGCCGCCGTCACGACCGCGCGGCGGGTGGTCGATGCGGTCGAACGCCGCCAAGAGGTCGAAGGGCTCGGCGATGCCGCTCTCGATCTCCATGATCTGCCCCAGCCCGCCGCGGGTGCGGCCGGCGCCGCCCGAATCGGGACGGAACTCCTTGCGCCAGAAGATCAGCGGCGTCTGGGTCTCGGCGATCTCGACCGGCGTGCCGCGCACGCCGCTCGGGTAGGCCGTGGCCGACAGCCCGTCCTTGTCGGGACGCGCCCCGGTGCCGCCGTTTGAGGTGATGGCCATGCCGAAGCCGTAGTTGCCGCCCTCGCCGCCTTTGACATGGCCGCGCACGTTGAGGTTCCACAGGCACGACGTGCCCTCGGCCGGCACGCGGTCGGGCACGATCTGGCGCAGGCAACCGAAGGTAACGTCGGGCAGCATCTGGCCGATGATGTGGCGGGAGGCGACGGCGCTGGGCTTGGGCGCGTTGAGGATGGTGTCGGCCGGCGCCGACACGGTGAGCGGCTCGAGGGAGCCGGCGTTGTTGGGGATGTGCGTCGCCACCACGCAGCCCAGGCCGAACACCGTGTAGGCCGTGGTGTAGGCATGCGGCACGTTGATGCCGCGGCCCGACACGGCCGACGTGCCGGTGTAGTCGACATGGATGCCGGTGTCGGAGATGGTCAGCGCCGCCTTCAGCGTCAGCGGCTCGTCGTAGCCGTCGATCGTCATGGCGTTGTGCCAGGTGCCCTTGGGCAGCTTGGCGATCTCTTCCAGCACCGCCTCGCGCGAGCGGGCGATGATGTGGTCGCCGAGCTCGTCCAGCGAGTCGATGCCGAACTCGTCCATCATCTCGACCAGGCGGCGGGCGCCGACATCGTTGCAGCCGGCCAGCGAGTAGACGTCGCCCTCGGTGTCGACCGGCAGCCGCGTGTTGGCGCGGATCATCGACATCAGGGTCTCGTTCACCTTGCCCTGGTCGAACAGCTTCAGCATCGGGATGTAGAGGCCTTCCATGAACACGTCGGTCGCGTCCGGCCCGAAGCCGATGCCGCCGATATCCATGAGATGGCTGGTGCAGGAGAACAGCGCCACCAGCTTGCCGTTGCGGAAGGCCGGCGTGGTGATGACGAAGTCGTTGAGATGGCCGGTGCCCATCCACGGATCGTTGGTGATGTAGGCATCGCCCGGCTTCATGGTCTCGACCGGGAAGTAGCGCAGGAAGTGCTTCACCGACTCGGCCATCGAATTGACGTGGCCCGGCGTGCCGGTGACGGCCTGGGCCAGCATGCGGCCCTCGAGGTCGAACACGCCCGCCGAAAGGTCGCCGCATTCGCGCACGATCGGACTGAAGGCGGTGCGCATCAGGGTCTGCGCCTGCTCCTCGACCACGGCGATCAGGCGGTTCCACATGATCTGCAGGTCGATCAGGCCGACGCTGTTGGACTGGCTCATGCTCTCCTCACGCGTCCTTGCGATCCATCACGATACAGCCGGAGGCATCGATGTGCGCGGCAAAACTGGCCGAAATATAAGTCGAGGTCTCGTCCTCGGCGACGATCGCCGGCCCCGGGAAGGCGCTGCCCGGCGGCAGGGCCTCGCGGCGATAGACCGGGACCTCGGCGGTGCGGCCGCTGCGGCCGTCGAACACCGGCCGCTTGCCGACCGGCTTGGGCGCCGGGACCGCCGGCGCCGCCCCCTGCCGTGCCGGCAGCTTGGCCTCGGTCGAGACCTGGACCGACCAGCTCAGGATCTCGATGGCGGCGTTGGGGATATGGCGCTCGAACAGCACGGCGTAGTCGCGCTCGTAGGCCTCGCGCAGCGCCTGGGAATCGGATGCCTGCAGCGGCCGAGCCGGCAGCTCGACCACGATCTCATGCCCCTGGCCGACGTAGCGCATGAAGGCGAGCCGTCGCTCGAAGGTCGCCATCCCGCGCGCACCCGGCGCCACCAGGGCCGTGGCCTCCGCGCTCATCTCCTTCAGAAGCTCGCCGGCGGCCTCGGCATCGAAGGCGTCGAGGCGCATGTAGCGGCTGCGCACCAGCTCGTAGGACACCGGCGCCGCGAGGAAGCCCACCGCCGAGCCGACGCCGGCGTTGGGCGGCACGATCACGCGCCTGACGCCGATCTTCTCAGCGACGCGCGCGGCGTGCAGCGGAGCGCCGCCGCCGAAGGCGATGAGATTGTACTGGTTGACCACGGCGCCGCGCTCGACGGCATGCACGCGTGCGGCACTCGCCATGTTCTCCGACACCATCTCGTAGACGGCGTAAGCCGCCATCTCGGTCGACAGCCCGATGCCCTGGGCGACGTCGCGCTCCAGCGCGCCCTTGGCCGCGCCGAGATCGAGCTCGATGCTGCCGCCGGCGAAGTCGTGCGGATCGATGGTGCCCAGCACGACGTTGGCGTCGGTCACTGCGGGGTGCGTGCCGCCGCGGCCGTAGCAGGCCGGACCCGGCTCCGCGCCGGCGCTCTCGGGACCCACCGTGACGCGCTTCAGCGCATCGAGCCGCGCGATCGAGCCGCCGCCCGCGCCGATCTCGACCATCTCGATCACCGGGATGCGCACCGGCAGGCCCGATCCCTTGAGGAAGCGCGCGGCGCGGTCGACCTCGAACAGCCGCGCGGTATGCGGCTTGTAGTCGTCGATCAGGCAGATCTTGGCCGTGGTGCCGCCCATGTCGTAGCTCAGCGCCCGCGCCTCGCCGGCGCGCGCCGCCACTTGCGCCGCAAAAATCGCGCCACCCGCCGGGCCGGATTCGACCAGCCGCACCGGGAAGCGCCGTGCCGTGGCGATGGCGGTGAGGCCGCCGCCCGAGGTCACGAGATAGATCGTGCCGGTGAATTTCTCCACCGCGAGCGCCGCCTGCATGCGCGCGAGATAGGAGTCCATCAAGGGCTGGACATAGGCGTTGGCGACGGCGGTCGACGTGCGTTCGTACTCGCGCACCTCGGGGCAGACTTCGCTCGACAGCGTGACCCACAGGTCCGGCAACTCTTCCTTCAGGATGTCGCGCGTCCGCCGCTCGTGCGCCGGGTTGGCGTAGGCGTGCATGTAGGCCACGGCGATGCTCTCGATACCGTCGGCCTGGAGCTTGCGCGCGACCTCGCGCACCGCCTTCTCGTCGAGCGCCAGGCGAACCTGGCCGTGCACGTCCATGCGCTCGGGCACGGTGAAGCGCAGCGCCCGGGGCACCAGCGGCCGGGGCTTCTCGATGGTGAGGTCGTACTGGTCGTAGCGGCTTTCGTTGGCGATATCGAGGACGTCGCGGAAGCCCTCGGTGGCCAGCAGCGCCGTGCGCGCGCCGCGGCGCTCGATCACGGCATTGGTGGCAAGCGTGGTGCCGTGCACGAAGACCGTGACGTCGCCGAAGCCGCGCCCGGCATCGGCCAGGATCAGCCGCACGCCGTCGAGAACCGCCTGTTCGGGCCGTTGCGGCGTGGTCAGCAGCTTGCGTGTCAGCCGCTTCCCGCCCTCTTCCAACACCACGTCCGTGAACGTGCCGCCAATGTCGACGGCAATGCGCAAATCCCTGACCACCTTCAATCCAGACCTATATATCTCGCAAGACGGGCGCGACCGTAGACCGGCCTCCCCTGCGTTGCAATTCGCACGCCAGGATGCCTATGGTCGCCTCGTGACGGCCACGGCCCCGACTTTCAGGGCACGACTCTACGCCCTGCTGCGCTACAGCGACCCCACACCTGGCGCCCGCCAGGTCCGGGTGGCCCATCTGATCGTGCTCGGCATCGGCCTGCTCGCCGTGATCCTGCTGTCGATCGACGAATTGGACGGGCAGATCCGGCACGGTCTGCGCGCGGTCATCTGGACCGTCACGTTCATCTTCCTGGTCGAATACCTGGCGCGCCTGTGGGTGGCCCCCGAAGCGCCGCACTACGACCAGGGATCGGAAATCAAGGCGCGCTTGCGTTGGGCAATGTCGCTGCAGGGGCTCGTCGGCCTGCTCGCGATCCTGCCGGCCTTCATGTTCTTCGGCGGCTACACGATCACGGGCGCGGACGCCGCCTCGGTCTTCTGCATCCTGTGGATCATGAAGCTCGGCCTGCACGCGCCGGCCTTCACGACGCTGGCCCGCGTCGTGTCCAACGAGCGCGCGCCGATCGCCAGCGTGCTGATCCTGTTCGCCATCCTGTTGATGATGGCGGCCACCGCCGCCCACATGTTCGAGCGCGTCAAGCAGCCCGAGCAATTCGGCTCGCTGCCGGGCGCCATGTGGTGGGCGGTCGTGACGCTCACCACGACGGGCTACGGCGACGTGGTGCCGCTGACGCTGGGCGGGCGCCTCATCGGCTCGCTGCTGATGATCTCGGGCATCGCCGTACTCGCCCTGATGACCGGCGTCCTCGCCACCGGCTTCGCCCAGGAAGAACGGCGGCGCGAGTATCTCCGGGTCTGGGAACAGGTGGCGCGCGTGCCGCTGTTCGCCTCGCTCGGCGTCGTCACCCTGTCGGAGATCGTGGGCAAGCTGCGCACGCGCTACTACCCGCCGCGCATCACCGTGGTACGCCGCGGCGACCCCGGCGATTCGATGTTCTTCATCTCGAGCGGCGAGGTCGAGGTCCGCCTGCCCAACGGCGGCTCGGTGCGGCTGGGCGAAGGCGCGTTCTTCGGCGAGATGGCCCTGCTCGAACGCCAGCCGCGCACGGCGTCGGTGGCGACCACCAGGCCGACGACGCTGCTGGTGCTCTATGCCAGCGATTTCTACGAGATCGCCTCGCACATCCCCAAGCTCGCCGAGGCCGTCGAAGTCGAGGCCAAACGGCGGCGCGAGGAGAACCTGGAACGCCAGGCGGCCGGCCGGCGGTAAAAGGCCCCCGAGGGGACCATTGGCCGGGCCCGCCCCTTGCGCTATATCGCGCCTCATCAGGCTGAACGCCCCAGCAACGAAAGCCCCCAATGTCGTTCATCACGCCCGTCATCCTGGTCGGAGGTTCCGGCAAGCGCCTGTGGCCCCTGTCGCGCGAAAGCATGCCCAAGCAGTTCGTACCGCTGCTCGGCACGCAATCGACCTTCCAGCAGACGCTGCAGCGCGTCGCCGACCGCGGTCTGTTCGCACGGCCCGTGATCGCGACCAACGACGCCTACCGCTTCATGGCCGAGCAGCAGGCCAAGGAAATCGGCATGGAGATCGACATCCTGGTCGAGCCGTCGCGACGCGATTCGGGGCCTGCCATGGCCGCCGCGGCCGCCTATACGCGCGCCCAAGGCGCCAAGGCCGTGCTGGCGCTGGCGTCGGACCATCTGGTGATCGGCGCCGAAGAGTTCCGCGCCGGTTGCCGTGAAGGCCTTCTGGCCGTCGAACGGGGCGGCATCGTCACCTTCGGCATTCCGCCGACGGAGCCCAAGACCGACTACGGCTACATCCGCCCGAGCAGCCAGCAGATCGGCACGGTGCAGAAGGTCGCGGCGTTCGTCGAGAAGCCCAACGCCCAGACCGCATTGCGCTACATCGCCGAGGGCCTGCTGTGGAACAGCGGCAACTTCCTGTTCCCGCCCGACCTCCTGCTGTCCGAGATGGCGCGCTTCGAGCCGGCCATGGCGGCGGCGGCGGAAGAGGCCGTGGCCAAGGCCAGGAAGAATGGATCGACCGTGTTCCTCGATGCCGACGCCTTCGCCAGGGCGCCGGCCAAGTCGATCGACTACGCCGTGATGGAGCGCACCGACAAGTGCTGGGTGGTGCCGGCGAAGTTCCGCTGGTCCGACCTCGGCACCTGGGACGCCCTGCTCGACGTCGGCGAGGCCGACAGCGCGGGCAACGTCACCGAGGGGCCGGTCGAGATCGACCATGTGCGCAACTCCTACGTCCGCTCCGACGGGCCGCTCACCGCGGTGATCGGCGTCGAGGAGGTCGTGGTGGTGGCGATGAACGACGCCGTACTGGTCGGCCATCGCGACAACCTCCCGCGGCTGAAGGACGTCGTGCAACGCATGTCGGACGGCAAGCACAAGGCCGCCACCGAGCATGCGGTCATGCACCGGCCGTGGGGCAGCTATCAGGACATCGATCGCGGCGAGCGCTTCCGCGCCAAGCGGCTCACCGTCAACCCCAACGGCAAGCTCAGCCTGCAGAGCCACAAGCGGCGCGCCGAGCACTGGGTCGTGGTCAAGGGCGTGGCCGAGGTTACGCTCGACGGCAAGATCATGACCCTGCACGAGAACGAGTCGGTCTACATCCCGATGGGCGGCATCCATCGCCTCGCCAACCCGGGCAGCGAGCCGCTCGAGGTCGTCGAGGTCCAGACCGGCGACTACCTCGAGGAAGACGACATCATCCGCTACGAGGACATCTACGCTCGTGTCTAGGACCGACCTCATGCTGAGGAGCATCGCGAAGCGATGCGTCTCGAAGCATGGGCGGCAGGCTCGGTGCCCATTGCCACCCTTCGAGACGGCAAGCGCGCATGTGAATGCGCGTAACCAGGCCTCCTCAGGGTGAGGCGGTGCTGAGCTGATCATGCGATTCGGCGCCCATCACGAGTGGGGCAAGCTGCGCGAGGTCGTCATCGGCATCTCGCCGGCCGAGGATTTCGTCGTCTTCCACGAAGAGTCGCAGCGCTGGCTGCTGCCGGAAGGCGAGAAGGTGAGCCGCGCCCACAAGGGCCGGCGGCTGATCGACGTCGATCCCGAGTGGGCGCGGCGCATCGAGCGCCAGGTTGACGCGCTGGCCGAGCTGGTGGCGCGCGAAGGGGTGACCGTTCACCGCCCGCAGCGACTGGAGGGCGAGGAGCGCACCTTCCTCGCCCCCAACGGCGAAGGCGCGCAACTCTTCCCGCGCGACGGCATGATCGTGGTCGGCGACCACGTGATCGACGCCTCGTTGCGGCTGAAATGCCGGCAGCGCGAGCGCTATGGGCTGCGGCCCCTCATCCAGCGCATGGTGCAGCAGCGCGGCGCGCGCTGGTCGAGCGTGCCGCTGGGCTCGCCGGGCTGCGTCGACGGCCCCTTTCTCGAGGGCGGCGACACGCTGCTGAACGGCCGCGAGGTCTATGTCGGCATCTCGGGCTGCGCCTCCGATCTCGCCGGCGTCGACTGGCTGCAGGCGCTGCTGGGCGACAGCTATCGCGTGCTGGCCGTGGCGATGAAGTCGAACGTGCTGCACCTCGATTGCGCCATGGCCCTGATCAAGCCCGGGCTGCTGGTCCATTGCCCCGAGAAGCTGATCGACGGCCTGCCGATGTCGCTGCGCGGCTGGGACAAGATCGCGGTCTCGGTCGACGAGGCCAATCGGCTGGCGACCAACGGCCTGATCCTCGAGGAAGGCCGCGTCATCGTCGATGCCGGCAATGCCCGCGTGATCGACGAGCTGCGCGGGCGCAAGATCGACGTCATTCCCCTGCCCTTCGACGGCCCGATCGCCACCGGCGGCGGCCTGCGCTGCGCGCATCATCCGCTGCTGCGCGAGAGCGTGCTCGACTGACCAGGTGGTGCATGCACTGCCGGCAGCAATGCATGCACTGCAGTCGCCTCACTCGTGAATTTTTGCATTTTCTGCATATTTTTTGCAGGTCGGCCGATGTCGGCCAAGCCATTGAATTCACGCCGCTTTTGCATTTTTTGCATTTTCTGCATTTTCTGCAGGCCCCTCCGCTTGGAGTGCACCCCTTACGAACGATCATCGCGCCCGTCCGGCTGAACGCAGCCGGACGGGTGACCAGCTCCCGCAGGAGCGGCCGGGCACACGATCGGATAAACGATGCATAGAGCGACAACGCGGGGAAGCAACGCTATTGCGGACTATATAACTTAAGTGCGCATTCGTCAAGAACTTCAGTCAGGGACCGGCTAATTTCGTTTTCGCGAATTTTTGCGTGCCGTAACGGGCCACGCCTGGCGGCTCGAAGCCGCGCTCACGCCATATCTTGCGTCGCGGATCCCGAGTGCCGGCAGTGCCGTCAAAGCTGCGTTGGCGCGGCGTTGGCGGCGAATACCGCCATCTGCGCGGCAAGCGCCTTCCGGAACGCCGGACGGGCTTCGCAGCGCGACAGGTAGGCCGCCAGCGCCGGTATCGAGGCCACGAGGTCGGTATGCCGCAGCATCCGCAGCACCGCCGCCATGAGCAGGTCGCCGGCCGTGAACCGATCCTCGAGGTAGTCGCGTCCATCCAGCCACGCGACCACGCTCTCCAATCGGCCCTTCACCGCATCGACGGCGCCTTCGCGCAGCCGCATCGCCGCGGCATCGTCGGCGAACTTCAGGTCGATCTGGACCAGGAACATGATCGGCGGCTCGACCGTGTTCAGCGCCGCAAACATCCAGCTCGTCGCCCGCGCGCGCTCCGAAGGATCGGGCGGCAGCAGCACACTCGATCGCTCAGCAATGTGCTGGACGATGGCGCCCGATTCGAAGAGCACCAGCGCCCCTTCCTCGAAGGCAGGGACTTGGCCGAACGGCTGAAGCCTGCGGTAGCCTTCCGGCTTGTCCCTGAAGTCCAACAGGCGCTCTTCATAGGGCAGGCCCGCCTCCTCCAGCGCCCAGCGCACCCGCAGATCGCGGACAAGTCCCTGGGCAAACGGCGGAACCCATCGGTAGGCGCTCAGCTTGATCGCGCTCATCGTCCCGCTCTTTCGGAAAGATAACGGTCCAGCTTGTTCAAGGCGCTGTTCCAGCCGCGCACGTGGCCGTCCCGGCTTTCGATGGAGCCAAGGCCCTCCTGCCTCAAGGTCAGCTCCGTCCTGCCGCCGACCTCCCTGAAGGTGAGCGTGATGAGCGACTGCCGGATGGGATCGCCCTCCCAGCCCCAGGTGAAGACCAGGCGATGGCTGGGCTCGATCGACCGGAAGACGCCCGACACCGGGATCACGCTCTCCGGCGTGTTCATGACCAGGCGGTAGCGGCCGCCGACCTCAGGCTCGAGCAGCTCGACCTTGCAGTCGATGCCCTCGGGGCCGATCCACGCCTGGAACTGCCCGCGATCCAGCCAGGCCGCGAACACCCGCGCCGGCGGAGCGTCGAACACGCGCGTGATCTCCAACACAGTGTCATCGGACGGGACGTTCATCGTGACTTCTTCTCCGACTTCAGTTGGGCGTCGAGGCGATCGAAGCTGCCGGCCCAGAAGCGGCGATGGAATTCCAGCCACGCCATGGCGGCGTCGAGCGTCTCGGGCCTGAGGCGGCAATGACGATGCTTGCCGCGGCGCTCGTTGGAGATCAGCTGGGCCTGCTCGAGCACCTTCAAGTGCCGTGAGATGGCCGGCTGGGAGATCGCGAAAGGCTTGGCCAGCTCGCCAGCCGTCGCCTCGCCCCGAGCCAGCCGCGCCACGATCGCCCGACGGGTCGGATCGGCCAACGCGTTGAAGGTCTGATCGAGCAAGTTCATTTAACAGATAAGTTATATAACTTATCTGTTAAGTCAATAGCCTTCCACCGTCATTCCTACCGGAGCGCGTAGCGCGTAGCGGAGGGACCTGTTCATGCGCGTCGGACGACCACATGAGCAGGTCCCTCCGCTACGCCTCGCTTCGCGAGGGCTTCGGTCGGGATGACGGTTTTTCGGAGAGGGTCAGGCGCCCTTCTTCGGCGTGCGGTCGAAGACGATCGGCTTGGGCTTGTTCAGCCGCTTGTTGATGTGCACCCCGAGCGAGCGCACCAGCATCGCCACCTGGCCGCCGACAAAACGCAGCAGGACGAGGGCGAAGCGCGCGGGCGACATCTCGCCGCCGCGGATGAAGTTGTGACCGGCGCGCAGGAAGGTCGTGGCGCAGAACAGCACCCACGCCAGGGTCACGAAGAACAGGGTCAGCAACAGCGGCGCCAGCGACGGCGCCAGCAGGCCGGCCAGCAGCCCCGAGACGACGCCGACCAGCAGCACCGGCTGGTTGAGCGACATGCAGAGGTGGAGCAGCGCCGCCGCCTTCGAGGACGGCGTGATATCGCGGCTCTTCAGGATCTCCGGGAACATGCGCAGCCCGACGTGGCGGAAACCGTCCTGCCAGCGCTGCTGCTGGCGCAGCCAGGTCTTGGTGTCGGCCGGCAGCTCGCCGGGCACCGGGACGCTGGTCAGGAACAGCGCCCGCCAGCCCTTGACCCAGCCGCGATAGGTGAGGTCGAGATCCTCGGTGACGGTGTCGCCCTTCCAGCCGCCGCCGGCCTCGATGGCCGCGCGCTGCCAGATGCCGCAGGTGCCGTTGAATGGGAGCGGATGGCCGGCCCAGCAGCGCGTGGCCTGCTCGATGCCGAGATGGGCGTCGAGGGTCACCATCTGCATCTCGGTGAGCGCGTTCTCGTGCGGATTGAGGAAATCGAAGCGCGCCTGCACGAAGGCCCAGTTCGGGTTTGCGAAGAACGGCCGCATGCAGATGCGCAGGAAATCGGGAGACGGCACGTAATCGACATCGAAGATCGCGAAGTAGTCGTACGGCGTCTGCTGCATGGCCTCGTGCAGCGCGCCACCCTTGAAGCCCGAGCGGTCGGTGCGCTGAAGGGCGACGATGTCGAAACCCTTGGCCTTGAGCTCGGCCACCACGGCGCGGGCGAGCTCGGCGGTCTCGTCGGTGCTGTCGTCGAGCACCTGGATGTGCAGCTTGTCGCTCGGCCAGTCGAGCGCGGCCGCCGCCTCGATGCCGCGCCGGAGCACGCCGCCTTCGTTGAAGGACGGGATCTGGACCACGACGTGCGGCAGGTCGGCATCGGGCGGCAGCGGCGTGGCCAGCAGCGCTTCCTCGCGCCTGAGCCCCCGCTCCTTCAGGCGATGATGCAGCAGCACCATGTAGAGCAGACTGCCGACGAAAGCCGCCAGCAGAACGCAACACACGGCGAAGACCGTCGCCAGCAGCAGGGCCAGGGTGGCGACGACGGCCATCAGGCGCCCGCCTTGGGCGTGCGGTTGAACTCGGTCTTGCGCCCGAAGATGGCGCCGACGATCGGGCCGGCGTTGGCGGCGGCGAGATAGACGATCAGGGCCGGCACGCTGGCGGCCGTGGCGAGGTAGCGCCCCACGTCACCGCGCTTCAGCCGACGCCAGGCGCCGAAGGTCATGCCGAACAGCACCGCCAGCATGGCGATGAACCACAGCCACAGCAGGAAGCGGAAGAAGCCCGGCAGGTAGCCGTGGCCGATCGCCGACACGACCAGCGCCACGATCCCCACGGCCAGCACCGGGAAGATGAGCTGCTGGCCGAGCGCCACGGTGGTCATGAACTTGGCCTCGTCCGACCAGTCCGAGCGCCAGATCGGCCCGAGCAGCTTGCGGGCGACCTGCATGAAACCCTTGGACCAGCGGCTCTGCTGGGCGCTGAAATCATCGAGCTTGGCCGGCAGTTCGCCGACGACATGCGGCTCCATCAGGAAGACGCCATGCCAGCCCTTGAGCGAGGTGCGCAACACCAGATCGAGGTCCTCCGACAGGGTATCGTGCGACCAGCCCCCTGCGTCCTCGACCGCGGCGCGCCGCCAGATCCCGCCCGTGCCGTTGAACTGGAAGGGCATGCCGCGGCGGGCGCGGACGTCCTGCTCGACGGCGAAGTGGGCGTCCTGCATCAACCGTTGCGCTCTGGTCAGCCAGTTCTTCTCGCCGTTGCCCCATTCGATGCGGGTCTGCACGAAGGCGGCGCGCGGCTCGGCCAGCAACGCCGCCATGGCGCCGCTCAGCCAGCCCGGATCCGGCACGAAATCAGCGTCGAACACGGCGACATAGGGTGCGTCGCAGAGCTCCAGCCCCTCGGCCAGGGCGCCCGCCTTGAAGCCGCTGCGGTCGGCACGGCGGATGTGCGCGACGTCCACGCCGTCTCGCTTCAGCCGCGCCACGGCATGGACGGCGATATCGGAGGTGATGTCGGTGCTGTCGTCGAGCAGCTGGATGATCAAGCGGTCACGCGGCCAGTCGAGCGCGGCTGCGGCGCCGAGCACGCGGTCGATCACCAGCGGCTCGTTGTAGACCGGGATCTGGACCAGCACGCGCGGCAGCTCGTCCGGCAGGACCGGCGAGGCCGTGCTCGCCGGCGGCAGTTCGATCGACCAGTAGACCAGGTACAGGAAGTAGCCGGCGATGACGAACTGAACGGCCAGGCAGAGGAAGGCGATGAGGTCGACGACCGCGAGCAGCACGGTTGCCGCTCAGTGGTAGTGGATCGGCACGTCGAAGCAGCGACCGTCCTCGATGTGAAGGCGCCGGGAAGCGACGTCGAAGATGCGCTCGTCGTGGGTCGACAGCACGACCGCGCACTTGGCGCGCATGGCGAGATCCTTCAGCTGGTCGACCACCAGGCGGCCGGCGACGCGGTCGAGGGCCGATGTCGGCTCGTCGGCAATGATGAGGTCGGGCAGGCCGATCATGACGCGGGCGATGGCGACGCGCTGCTGCTGGCCGCCCGACAGCTCGTCGGGCCAGGCGGCGGCCTTGTCGCCGAGGCCGAGCAGGCTCAGCAGATGGCGCGCACGCGGCTCGTCCCAGTTGGGGTCCGACAAGGGGGTGGTCGAGACGCCGGCCATGACGTTCTGCAGCGCCGTCAGCGAAGACAGCAGATTGCGCTTCTGGAATAGGAAGCGGATGCGGTTGCGCAGCACGTCGAGCTCGCGCCCCTGGAGGTTGACGATGTCGGTTCCGAGCAGGCGCAGCTTGCCTTCGGACGGCCGGCGCATGGTGCCGAGGATGGTGAGCAGCGTGGTCTTGCCCGACCCCGAGGGTCCAGTGACGATCACCAGCTCGCCCTCGCGCACCTGCATGTTGATGTCGAACAGCACGTCCGCCCGCTGCGGCCCCTCGCCGTAGTGGTGATGGACGTCGATGGCCTCGACGACGGGCGGCCCGAAATTGTGCGCGTCGGTCGACATGGTCACTCGAACAGCATGATGGGGTCGACCTTCCACAGGCGGCGAATGGCGAACAGGCTCGAAACCACGGTCATGATCACACAGGCGACCAGCGAGACCGTCATTTCGCGCAGGCCCATCGACATGCCGAGATGCATCGCCGCCTCGGTGATGCCGTAGACCCCGCGCCCCAGCGCGAAGGACACGACGAAGGCCGGCGTGATGATGGCGGCGCCGATCTGGCCGATCATGAACAGGAAGAACCACCAGTCGTAGCCCAGGCTCTTCAGGATGGCGTATTCCGGCAGGTAGAAGCGGATGATCTGGTACTGGGCGTAGTATATGAACACCATGCCGATCATCACGCCCATGACGAAGCCTAGGTCGGTGATGTAGCCCACCGGCGTCTCGCGCGACCAGTAGACCCGTTCCCGCGCCTCGAACTCGTGCTTGTCGATGGCCTCGCCGCGCCCCACCAGGGTGCGATTGAGCTGCTGGCGCACCGCATTGACGTCGGCGCCGGGCGCCAGGTGGATCGAGATGAAAGCTGGACGGTCGGACCACCAGTTGCCGAACACCTCGGCCATGGTCTCCTGGCTCATCATGATGGCGCCGTCGTTCAGCACGTTCGGGCCGACGGCGAAGGTGCCGACGGCGAAGAGCTGGCGCAACAGCCCGCGATTGTCGGGCGGTCCCAGCACCGTGTACTCGGTGCCGCTGTCGGCCTGGGCGGCGAGATCGCCGAAATAGGGCCGCGAATCGCGATCGAACAGGATGCGCCGCGTTTCCCTGAGCTTGTGCAGGTTCTCCTTGAGACCGGGCACGTCGACCGCGGGCTTCTCCGGATCGACGGCATACCAGGCGAGTCGGCGCGAGGTCGGCATGCCGGCATGCTGGAGCGACATGACGCCGAACCAGAACGGCGAATAGGACGAGACCGACGGATTGGTGGCGATGATGTCGGTCACCGCCACCGGCACCTCGGCGTGGAGCTGCATCGACTTGAAGCCGTAGGGCACGATGATGAGGTCGCCCGACACCATTCGGTGCAGGCGCACCGACGATTCGTAGACCGCGCGCTCGATGCCGAGCTGGGCGAAGATCACCAGCAAGCTCGCCGTGACGCCGCCGAGCGACAGCAAGGTGCTGGTACGCTGGCGCTTGAGCTGCTGGGCGCCCAGCGGCATGGTCGTCGAGGTGCGGGCCGCCGCCCGCACCGCGGCCATGGAGAAGCTCGGCCGCCAGCGCCCGATCCGCACCAGGCGTGCCCAAAGGCGCGACAACCGATGCCGCAGCCCCGGTGCGTCAGGCAGCGTGATGGCCATCAGAGGAAAGTGACGCGCGTCTCGCGCCCCAGCACCGGGGGCATGCTGGACGAGTCGTCGATCTTGATTTCAACCTGGACGACACGGGCATCGGTCGACGAACCTCCGTCCGGCTCGACACGCTGCATGCGCTTCACGGTCGGGGCAATGCGCTCGATCGTGCCCTTGTAGACGTCGTTGTTGCCGCGAAAGGTCACGTCGACCTTGCCGCCGGGTTTGAGCCGGCCGACATGCAGCTCGTCGACGTCGGCCAGCACGCGCAGCTGGTTCATGTCGACCACCTTGACGATGCCGGCGGGCGACACGCGCTCGCCCTGACGGGAAAAGATCTGCACGACGACCCCGTCCAGCGGCGAGCGCACCAGCGCGTCCTCGAGAGTGCGCTTGGCGCTGTCGACGCGGGACTGGGTGTTGGCGATGTCGATCTCGTACTGCGCCGTGTCGTTGTCCAGCGTCGTCTTCATCAACGCCAATCTGGCCTTCTGACGCTCGAGCGCCTGGTCGGCGATCGAGGTCTCGATCTCGCGGACATCGGGCGGCTTGCCCGAACGCGCCCGCTGCAGGGCGTCGAGCTTGTTCTGCTCGATCGAGGACTTCAGCGAAGCCTCCTGCAGGGCGATCTCGGTGACGCGCGTGCCCTTGAGGATGAAATCATACTGCTGCTTGAGCTTGACCAGGTCGGCCTCGGCCATGCGCAACGTCACGTCGGCCCGGCCATAGTTGGAAAGGACAGCGAGGACCTCGCCCTTCTTGACCTTCTGGCCGTCCTTGACGCGCAGTTCGACCAGCACGCTGCCGCCGGCCGGGTCGCCGGCGACCACCGCCGTGCCTTCCGGCGCGTCGGTATAGCCACGGGCGATCAGCGGCGGTTGGGCGGGCTTGCCCGTGTCCTGGGCGCTGCTGGTCTGTCGGCTGGGCATGACCCACAGTCCGATGCCGGCGACGGCGACCAGGATCGCCAATCCGACGGCACCCCACCTGAATTTCTTGGCTCGAGCCATGATGAATTCTACCAAAAAACTCCCTGAGGCGCGCGCAGCGCCGTCAGAACGTTGTCGTGAGTGGGATGTTACCCCTGGCGATACCGACCACCGAGAACGTGCGGTAGATCGACGTCAGGATCTTGTCGTACTCGTACAGCGGTGCGTTAGTGACATAAATCACGTCCCTGGCCTGCAAGCCGAACTGCTGTGCGACAAAAATAGACACCGGTTGAAAGAGGTCCAACCGGAAAACGCGGCCGCGAGCCGTGGGGTTGGTCTCGAGGTCGCCCATTCTGAACACATAAACGCCCGTTTTGTTGGCGCGCACGTCCGACAGCCCGCCGACCTGACCCAAGGCCTCGAGCAGCGTCAGATTATGCTTGGTCATCTCGATGTTGCCCGAGCGCTGCACTGCGCCCAGCACCGTAAAGATCCGCGAATTTGGCCGGACCACGATTTCGTCGCCCTTCTGTACGGCAATGTCAGCGCCGGCCAAGAGATCGGAGAATTGCGACGTCAGTATGACCTGCCCGTGGCGGCGCACCACGACCTGCATCTGGTTGGCCGAACCGGTGGCCGAGACGAGCGGGCCACCGGCCTTGTTGATGGCGTCGACGACGCTGCGTACGTCCTCGAGCATCGACACGCGGCCGGGCTGCTTCACGTCACCCGACACCATCACCGAATGGGTGCGTGGCGAATCGAACTCGACGATGACCTCGGGCTCCTGCACCTGGGTGCCGAGTTGCTGGATGATCTTGCGCTCGATCTGGTTCAGGTCGAGGCCGGCGACCTGCACGGTGCCGACGACCGGGATCTTGATGCTGCCGTCCTCGCCCACGCGCTGGATGCCGAGATCGGCGCTCTGTCCCTGGATGGTCGGAAAGATATTGCCGCCGTAGCGCTCGAAGATGCGCACCTTCAGCGAATCGCCTGGGGCGACGGTGAGGCGCTGGGCCGGCGACAGCGAGCTGGTCGTCGATGTCGGCCTGTCGGGGGTCGGCGGCTGGCGGTAGGCGACAACCGTCGTCGGCGTCAGATCGATGACGTCGAACGGCAGGGCTTCCGTGCTGGTCGACTGCGCGCCGCCCATCCACGGGCCGTCGCCGGGCAATGCAGTACATGCCCCCGCGCCAAGGCCGATGCCGAGAACAACGGCGAGGGGTCGCGCGGCGGCGTACAGCCGGCTCCAAACTGTCAAATTCGATCCCCGTCTAGCAGTGGTAGTACGTCACGCGCCGCGCCGCGTTTCGTCCCATGATATAGTCCAAGCCCGGCCAGTAATTAACCCGCACGGGTGTGGGGGTGCAAGCGTTCCGCAGCCGCGCCTGCGGACTTTCGTCGCAACCTCGCGGCAGCTTCCTCGACGGAATCGACGACCTCGAACAGTTCGGTGAAGCCGCTGACCAGCAGGCAGTCGGCAGCAGCGCCGGTGAAGCGGCAGAAGGCGATGCGGGCGCCAATCTCCTCGGCCCGATGCAGCGCGCGGGCAAACACGCGCACGCCCGCGGCACTCATGTATGTAACCTCGCTGCCGTCGACGATCACGCCGCCTCCGGGTCGAAGGGCGTCGACGATCAGTGTCTCGACCGAGGTCGACGTTTCCGAGTCGACCTGGGTGGGCAGCATGACGGTGGTGGCGTCGTTCATGATGGTCGTCACCTCATACGTGCTTTCCGGCGGTGCCATCCCTGGCAGGCTGCCAGCCGGCCGCCAGATTCGTGCCGCGCCAGTCGATCCGGTTGCGGCCCCGCCAAGCCTGGGCGGCAAGCAACGGCACCAGGGCCTCGCGTGCCAATGCCGCGGCCCAGGCTCGGGGGCCAAACGGCAGGCCGCGGCCAGCGAGGAACCATGCCTCGGCCGCTAGCCATGCGACTGTATGAAGAGCGAGCGCAAGGACAAGCCATATCGGCGCCGCGCCGGCGGCGAGCAACGCGACGATCAGCGCCAGGCCCGATGCGAGCCAGCCGATCGCGGGCTCCAGCAGCACCAGCGCCTTCACCTCGGGACTGAGCTTCAGCCGCGTCGATCCCCAGCGGACCTGCCGCCGCCACACATCCCCCCAGCGCCGGTCGCCGACGAGCAGCCGCGGCATGACGCCCGCCAGCCAGGTCGTCTGGCCGAGACGGTCGCGCACCACGCGCACCACCGAATAGTCGTCGGCAAGATAGTTGAGGAAGCCCTGGTGGCCACCGATGCGTTGCAGCACGTCTCTGCTCAGGATGGTGACGCCCCCGGACGCGACGGGCATGCCCAGCCGGTCAGCGGCCGTAAGAAAGCGAGCCTGATGGCCGTTGATGTAGCTGCACTCCATCTCGGCCGCGAAGTTTCCGGGCCGGGCGCCGGTCTTGAGCGCAAGCACGAGGCCGACCTTGTCCGAGAGATGAGCGGCAGCAGCGGTCAGGTCGGAGAGCTCGAGGTCGATACCGGCGTCGCACAGGGCGACGACCGGCCGGCTCGCGGCCTCGAGACCCTTGCGCACGTTGTTGAGCTTGGGATTGAAGGTGTCGTCGCTGCCGACCAGGATCGGCGCGTCGGGCCAGCCCGCGCGGGTGCGCCCGACCGCTTCGTCATCCTCGGTGGTCACGCAGATCAAGACCTCGGCGCCGGCGCGCGACAGGTCGGCGAGACTGCGCAGGTAGGCGGCAGACGCGTCACGTGCGCCGACCATGGGGGCAACGATGCTGAAATCGGCCGCCCCGTGCCGCACCGGATCGGCCCGCCGGGGCCAGCGCCCCAGCGCCGCACTTATCCACTGCACCAGCATCGTGGCCGCCCACCAGCCCAGCCCCGCCCAGAAGAGGACGCATGCGGCCATTCGCCATCACCCGCTCACCGAGAAGCGATGGATGTCGTCCTTCTCCATGGCCAGTGCCCGGTGGTAAGCGCGGATGACCACGCTCGGCTCGCCCTGGGAGCGGATGCGGCCATCCTCGATCCAGACGGCGCGGTTGCACAGCCGGCGCACCTCGGCCGGCGAGTGCGACACGAAGAGCAGCGTGCCCTTCCTGCGGAAGCTGTCGATCCAGTCGAGGCACTTGCGCTGGAAGGCGGCGTCGCCCACCGCCAGCGCCTCGTCGACGACCAGGATCTCGGCCTCGACATGGGCGCAGATGGCGAAGGCCAGACGCGTCCGCATCCCCATGGAGTAGTGCTTGACCGGCTGCTCCATGTAATCGCCGATGCCGGCGAACTCGGCCATCGAATCGAATTTCTCCAGCACTTCGGCGCGGGTCAGCCCCATGACGGCGCCGCCGATCATGATGTTCTCGCGGCCCGACAGCTCGGCATCGAAGGTGGCGCCGAGCGCCAGCACCGGGGCGACGCGGCCGGTGACGCGCAGCTCACCGTTGGACGGCAGGGTCATGCCGCAGATCACCTGCAGCAGGGTCGACTTGCCGCAGCCGTTGCGGCCCAGGATGCCGATCGAATCGCCGCGATAGACGTCGAGGTCGATGTCGCGCAGCACCCAGAACGGCTTGTAGTAGGTCTTCCACGAGCCGAACATGACCTGCTTCAGCCAGTCGCTGCGATGGGCGTAGAGCTGGTAGGCCTTGCCGAGGTGCCGGGTCCGGACGACGACTTCAGATGACGTCGACGATGACATTCCGGTACCTGTCGAAGAACCAATAGCCGAAGTAGAAGGTGAAGATCGACGTCGCCAGCATCCACAGGATGACAAATGGATTGGGCAGAACGCCGTTCAGCACGAGATCGCGCATGACCTCGACATAGGCGGTGAGCGCGTTCAGGTAGAGAAGGATGTCCCACGGCGGCGGCCGCGAGGTGTGCGCGAAGAACACCGGCGTCATGAACATGAACAGCGGCACGATGTTGATCATCAGGTAGCCGGCGTCGCGCGTGAAGGCGCCGATGGCGCACAGGAACCACGACAGCCCCATCAGGAATGCCGCCAGAGGAAAAAAGAGCAGCGGCATGAAGACGACCGTCCAGGGCAGGCCGCCTTTCACGGCGGCGATGCAGATCAGCATGACGACGGCGCCGATTCCGGTGTAGGCGGCGGCGCGCAGGGTCGAGATGACAGCCAGCATGTCGCTGGGGAAGATCGTCTGTTTGATGAAGTGAGCGTACTCATGCAGCAGCATCGGCGAGCGGTACGCCATCTCCGAGAAGAAGTTGAAGACGATCAGGCCGGCGAAGATGAACAGCGCATACTCGATCGGCCGCAGGCCCTGCTCGCCCACGAACGACATCTGCAGCTTGGTCGTGAAGGCAAAGGTGTAGACCGCGATGGCGAACAGCGGCGCGGCGACCGCCCACAGCCAGCCGCCGGCGGAGCCGGTGAAGCGCGAGGCGAGCTCGCGGCGCAGGATCGCCAGGATGATCTCCCGGTTGTAGCGTATCTGGAGCAACGGCTTGGCGAGGAAGCGCCTGAAGCGCGCACCCGGCTCTAGGGCCTCGACGACGATCTGCTTGCCGTTGACGACTTTCACCGACGGCATGAGCCGTGTGCCTCCTTCTCGCCTGCGCTGGTGAGCCCGGTAGGGATCGAACCTACGACCACCTGATTAAAAGTCAGATGCTCTACCGCTGAGCTACGGGCTCGCTCCGGCCTGGCGCGGAGGGCCGAAGCCCCGCGCGGCGCCCGTATAAGATGCGCGGGCCCCCCGGTCAACGCGGCGGCAAAGCCAACGGCCGCCCCCGATGCCGGGCCGGTCAACCCTTCTTGAACTTGTCCTTCAGCCGCTGGAAGACCTTCTTGGACACGAACTGAGAGGTGTCTCCGCCCAGCCGGGCGATGTCCTTGACCAGCGAGGAGGCGATGAACTGATGGCGGTCGGAGGCCATCAGGAAGATGGTCTCGATATTGGGCTCCATGCGGGCATTCATGTTGGCCATCTGGATCTCGTACTCGAAATCCGAGACCGCGCGCAGGCCGCGGATGATGACCGAGGCGCCGACCTCGCGGGCGAAATGGATCAGCAGCCCGTCGAACGGTACGATCTGGATGCGCGCCTTGTCGGCCGCCGAGAAATCCTCGATGTCGTCCTTGATGATGTCGATGCGTTCCTGCAGCGAGAACAACGGCCCCTTGCCGATGTTGGTCGCCGGCCCGATCACCAGCCGGTCGACCAGCCTGAGCGATCGGCGCACCACTTCCATGTGCCCGCTGGTGATAGGATCGAACGTGCCCGGATACACGCCGACGCGGTCTGACGCCATGCCTGCCCCCAACTTCCCCATGACTGGTGCGCCACAAGCGGCGGCGAAGTCTTAACGACACGGGAGGTCCTTATCCACCGTTTGTTTCGCCGTGGCCGTCGCCGTTGCCATTGGCATCGTCCTCGCCCATGCGCACCGCGGACACCACGCGCTCGCCTTCGCTGACATTGACGATGCGTACGCCGCGCGTGCCTCGGCCCGCAATGCGGATTCCATCCACCGGACAGCGGATCAGCGTGCCCCCGTCGGTCACCAGCATGATCTGGTCGCTGTCCAGCACGGGGAATGCCGCGACGACCTCGCCGCCCTTGGCCAGATTCATCAGCTCGACGCCCTTTCCGCCGCGGCCGGTCACCCGATATTCGTAGGCCGACGTGCGCTTGCCGAAGCCCGACGAAGCCACGGTGAGCACGAACTCCTCCTTGGCCTGCAGCTCCTTGAAGCGGTCCTCCGACAGCGTCGCCGCGACGGTCGCCTCCTCGGTCGTCGGCGCTGCCTCCTCCTCGCCGGCCTCGGCCGCATTCTCCGCCTGGCGCAGCGCGCGGGAGCGGCGCAGGTAGCCTTCGCGCTCCTCGGCCGCGATGCCCTTGCCGCCGTCGACCAGCGACATCGAGATCACCTCGTCGCCCTCGGCCAGCGCGATGCCGCGCACGCCCGTCGAATTGCGGCTGGCGAACACGCGGACAGTCGCGACCGGGAAGCGCATGGCGCGTCCCTGCCGGGTCGCCAGCAACACGTCCTGCTCCTCGCTGCATACGCCGACGCCGATCAGCCGATCGCCGGAATCGTCGCCCTCGAACTTCATGGCGATCTTGCCGCTCTGGTTGACGTTCACGAAGTCGCTGAGCTCGTTGCGGCGCACGCCGCCGCGCCCCGTGGCGAACATGACGTGCAGCGTCGACCAGCTCGCCTCATCCTCGGGCATCGGCATGACGGCGCTGATCGTCTCGCCCTCGCTGAGCGGCAGCAGGTTGACGAAGGCCTTGCCGCGCGCCTGCGGGGCGCCCAGCGGCAGACGCCAGACCTTGAGCTTGTAGACGATGCCGCGGCTGGAGAAGAACAGGACGGGCGTGTGCGTGTTGGCGACGAACAGGCGCGAGACGAAGTCGTCGTCGCGCGTGGCCATGCCGGCACGCCCCTTGCCGCCGCGCCGCTGGGCGCGATAGGCCGAGACCGGCACGCGCTTGACGTAGCCGCCGTGCGTGACCGTGACGACCATGTCCTCACGCTGGATCAGGTCCTCGATGTCCTCCTCGAACTCGTTGTCCAGGATCTCGGTGCGCCGCGGCGTCGCGTACTGCTCCTTGATCTGGAGCAGTTCCTTGCGCATCAGCGCGAAGAGCTTGCCGCGATCGGCCAGCAATTCGAGATAGCCCTCGATCAGCCTGGCGACCTCGGTCAATTCCTCGGCGATCTTGTCGCGCTCCAGGCCGGTCAAGCGCTGCAGGCGCAACTCGAGGATGGCGCGCGCCTGCGCCTCGGACAGCCGGTAGGTGCCCTCGGACGAGACCTCGCGGCCGGGCTCGGCGATCAGCACGATCAGCGGCGCCACGTCGGCCGCCGGCCAGTCGCGCGCCATCAGGCGCTCGCGCGCCGCCACCGGATCGGGTGCGCGGCGGATCATCTCGATCACTTCGTCGATGTTGGCGACGGCGATGGCGAGACCGACCAGCACGTGGGCGCGGTCTCGGGCATGGCGCAATTCGTAGTTGGTGCGCCGCGTCAGCACCTCGGCGCGGAAGCGGATGAAAGCCTCGAGGAGTTCCTTGAGGCTCATCAGCCGCGGCCGGCCGCCGTCGAGCGCCAGCGCATTGACGCTGAAATTCGTCTGCAGCGGCGTGTATCGGTAGAGCTGGTTCAGCACGACGTCGGCCATCGCCTCGCGCTTCAGCTCGACGACCAGGCGTACGCCGTCGCGGTCGCTCTCGTCGCGCACCTCGGACACGCCCTCGACCTTCTTGTCGCGCACCACCTCGGCGATGCGCTCGTGCAGGCGCGCCTTGTTCTCCTGGTAGGGGATCTCCGAGATGATGATCGATTCGCGACCGCCGCGGCTCTCCTCGACTCGCGTCTTGGCCCGCATGATCAGCGAACCGCGCCCGAGCTCGAAGGCTGCGCGGATGCCATTACGGCCGAGGATGGTGGCCCCGGTCGGAAAGTCCGGACCCGGCACGTACTCCATGAGCTGCTGCATGGTGAGCTCGGGATTGTCGATCAACGCGCAGCAGGCATCGATCAGCTCGCCGAGATTGTGCGGCGGGATGTTGGTGGCCATGCCGACGGCGATGCCACCCGCACCGTTGGCCAGCAGGTTGGGGAACGCGGCCGGCAGGACCGTCGGCTCCTGCTCGCGTTCGTCGTAGTTGGGTTGGAACTCGACCGTATCCTTGTCGATATCGGCCAGCAGCGTCTCGGCGGCGGGCGCTAGCCGCGCCTCGGTGTAGCGCATGGCCGCCGGTGGATCGCCGTCCATCGAGCCGAAATTGCCCTGCCCGGAGATCAGCGGCAGGCGCATGGAGAAGTCCTGCGCCATGCGCACCATGGCGTCGTAGATCGCCGAGTCGCCGTGCGGGTGATATTTGCCCATCACATCGCCGACGATGCGGGCGGACTTGCGGAAGGGGCGCGTCGAATCGTAGCCGCCTTCCTTCATCGCGTAGAGGATGCGCCGTTGCACCGGCTTCAGCCCGTCACGCGCATCGGGGAGTGCGCGCGACACGATCACGCTCATGGCGTAATCGAGATAGGAGCGGCGCATCTCCTCTTCGATCGTTATCGGCGCGATGTCGTGCGGCGGCTGAGGCGGCGGCGGGGGCGCGTCTGGGGGCGGCGGCGCCGGTGGAAGGGTCGTATCGTCGCTCACGGAAACCTGGTTTTTGCTCGCTTTTGAGGCCCTGCCAGAGGGCCCGGCGGAACGAAACCGCACCCTAGCAAAACGGGCCGGAAAGACCAACAAAAAACGGTTGGGAGACCACTATTTAACGCTTTGATTTTATTAGTTAAATTGGCGACGAAAACGCTCCTTGGAAAGGCCCTGAATTGACCCCCAAAACAGCCCAGAAAACAGGCGCGAAACGGCCTTCCGTGGCGGTTTTCGACATGGGCGGCGTGCTGATCGACTGGAACCCCCGGTACCTCTACCGCAAGCTGATCGCCGACCCTGAGGAAATGGAGCGTTTCCTGGCCACCGTGACCACGACGCCGTGGCACAACCTGCAGGATGCAGGCGCAGACCCCGTCGAGGCGACGCGGCTGCTCAAGGCCCGGCACCCCGGCCAGGACGCCCTGATCGAGGCCTTTTACGGCCGCTTCGACGAGATGATGGAGCGGTCCTTCCCCGAGATGGCGGCTCTGGTGGAGCGCCTGCACGGGGCAGGAACGCCGCTCTACCTGCTGTCCAACGCGCCCGACCTCGTCGACACCTGGGTGCGCGGCCCCGCTCGGGCCAAACACCCCTTCTTCGGCCATTTCCGCGACTACGTGGTCTCGGGCGTCGTGAAGTGCCTCAAGCCGGATGCCGCGATCTACGACATCGTCTGCCGCACCGGCGGGTTCCAGCCGGGCGAGGCGGTGCTGATCGACGACAACCTGCCGAACGTCGAGGGCGCGCGCGCCTTCGGCATGCACGCCGTCCATCACCGCTCGGCGGCGGAGACCGTGGAGGCCCTGCGCACACTGGGCCTGCCCGCATGAAGGTCCCGGCCGCGCTCGGCGACCTGCCGCGGCCGCTCTATTTCTTCGACGGCCATTGCGAGCTGTGCAGCGGCTTCGTCGCCTTCTGCCTGGCGCGCGACCCCTGCGGCCGGTTGAAGTTCGCCAGCGCGCAGTCAGCGTTGGGTCAGCGCGTCCTGCAGGAGATCGGCCTGCCCCCGGGCACTTTCGACCGGACGATCCTGCTGCTCGACGGCGACGAGGTGCATATGCGATCAGCCGCCGTCCTGCGCTCGCTGCGCCATCTTCGCGGACCGGTGCGGTGGCTTCAGCCTCTGGTTCTGATCCCGGCCTTCCTGCGCGATCCGCTCTATGACCTCATCGCACGCAACCGATATCGCTGGTTCGGCCGCCGACCGACCTGCTTCGTGCCGACGCCCGGGATGCGCGATCGTTTCATCGGCCTCCAGGTCAGCGGATGCCAGCGGATGCCGTGGGCGAAGCTGAACACCGACGTCAGCTCCTCGCGCGATCCGTAAGCCATCCGCGGTAGCGAACCAGCCGGCCAACCAGCGGCAGGCCGATCTGCACGTCGAAGCAGAACCGCTCCTCCTCTTCCGATTCCACTGCTTCGATCACCGGCCACAGGGCGCGCGGCAGGGGCAGGCCACAGCAGCGCATGCCGACCATCGAGAGGCTGAGACGCTCGTCGCTGACCTGCAGCCAAAGATCGAAGTCGAAGATGCCGAAGCGCTCGACGATCCAGCCCGCAGGCTTGCGCAGGCCGATGAACTGCCGCGAGCGCATGATCCGGCCGCCGATTCGCCGCGTCCACAGCTCGCCTGTGCCGGCGGCAGTGAACTCGACCGCGATGGGCGCGTCGTCGGTCGCCGCAGGAAGCTGGAACAGCCATGCTACCAGCCGCCCGCCGACTGTCTGCGCGCCGGTGACGGTGCAGCGCCCCTTCCAGTGCGATTGGCCGGCATCGTGCAGCGCCTGGCCGGCGCGCGATTGGCGGTCGTAGGCAGAGCCGAGGGCGCGCCGATAGAGCGACGGCTGCAGGTCGGTATCATCCCATCCTGTGGCGACCCGCAAACCCGCCCGGCGCCACTCGGCTTCGATCTCGGCGAGGCTCAACAAGCCGAGACACGGCAGGGCGCCGCGCGTGGCAAGTCCGCCGGCAAGCTTGCGCACCAGTGTTGCCGCCGGCGTCACCGGGATGAAGGGCCCGTCGCCGCCCTCGGCGATCAGGCACCACACGCGGGTCAGCGAACCGGCTTGCACCTCCAGGCGCAGCCCGCCGCGATCGGTACCGAGAAAACGCAGGCGGTCGGCGACGGCGGCCAGCAGAGGCGCCACCGGCGCCAGCGTCCGTACCAGGCCAAGCCGAACCAGCCAGGACAGCGACCACAGCCCGACATGGAAGATCGATACTTCCAGCCCCGCTCCGGCGAACGTGTCGCGAATGCCGAAGCGACGCGCAAACAACGCCGGCTCCGGCAGGTCGCAGGGCGCCACCCAGCGCTTGCCGAGCCCCGGCAGGCGCATGCGCCGCAGATCGCCCCAGACCCGGCGGCCCGGCTGGTCGGCGATAGGCCTGCCGGCGCCGCCGACGATCGCCGCCACCAGGGCTGGCCCGCGCGGTGCGTCGTTGCCGGGCATGATACCGAAAGCGACGCGTTCGACGGGTCCGCTCTGCAGAGCCTCCTCGACCGCTGCGCCGGTGAGGGCGGGCGCGGTGCTGACGCCGGCGCAGACCAGCACGCCAGCCTTCAGCGCGGCGTCATGCAGCTGGTCGATGCCATGCACGAAAGCGGCGTCGTCGGCGAGATCGAGATAGTGCACGCCGTGGCGGATGCAGCACTCGGCCACGGCGTAGTCCTGGCCTTGGAAAGGACCGGCGGCGTGGACCACCACGTCATGGCCACCCTCACCCAGCACGCGGTCGAGATCGGAGCGCCAGTCGAGCGCACGGCCGCCGACAGCGAGCTCGCGCGCCAGAGCATCGACGGCGGCACGATCGCGCGCGGCAATGGTGAGCGCGATCGCCGGATCGCCGGCGAGCAGGCGGCAGAGTCTGCTGCCGAAGACGCCGGTGCCGCCAAGGACCAGGACGCGCAAGCGCGACCTAGCGCAGCCGCTCCTCGAACTCGGCAATCGCCTCCGGCGGCGCCTTGGCATAGGTGCCGCGACGGCTCACGACCAGGTTGGTGATCGAGCGCAACGAGATCGCCATCTCGGTCGCCTTGGCGACGATGGCGATGCCGTTCAGCACCGGCGCATCGTCGATGATGAACGGGCTTTCGCGCGCGAACAGCATCATCGGCAGGCCGCCGGCGGGGATGATGACCTCGGCCCCCTTCTCGATCAGCGGCCTCACCTGCGTGACGAACTGGCTGCGCACCTCGGCATAGGCCGCTTCGTCAGTGAAGGCCTTCATGAAGGCCGGCAGGTTCATCTTCAGCGCCTGGGTGCCGGCATAGCGTTCGCCGAGCCCGTGCATGCGGATCTGCCGATCGTGCCACGGTACGAACACCGGATCGATGGTCACCAGCCCCAGCTTCCCGCCCATGCTCAGCGCGGCGAGCAGGTTGGCCTCGCCCAGGCCGATCACCGGGATGTCGACGGCGCCCTTGATCTCGATCAGGCCGGGCTCCTGGAAATGGCCGATGACGAAGGCGTCGTAGCCGGCCTTCTCGGCAGCCAGCGCGTTGCCGATGACTTGCGCGGCGCAGCGGAACTCGGTCAGCGCATGGAAGGAATGGTCGGGCGGATCGAGGCCATGAACCTCGAAGCTGACGCCGGGGGCAGCCACTTTGGCCAGCATGGCCTGCAGACGCTCGATGTAGGGCGCCTGCTCCACGGGATGGACGAAGCTCTGGTACCAGATCCGGGCCATGGCTTTCACACCTGCAGCTTGAAGATGCGCAGTGCGTTGGTCTCGTAGATCTTCCGGCGCTGCTCCTCGCTGACGTCCGCACCATCCATGAACTGCACGGCCTCGGCGTCGTCCTCGTAGGGATAATCGGCCGCGAACATGATGCGGTCGTCGCCCAGCTCGTCGAGGCCGAGCTTCAGGACCGCCATGTCGGTGACGCCCGCGGTGGTGATGTAGAAGTTCTCAAGAAAGTATTCGCTGGGGCGCTTGGGCAGCTTCTCGGTGGCGCCGATCTTCACCTGCAACGCGTAGCGATTGTCGATGCGCTTCAGCCAGTAGGGAATGCCCTCGCCCATGTGGCCGAGCACGATGCGCAGTTTGGGATGCCGGTCGAAGGCGCCGGACATGATCAGGCGCATGGCATGCAGGCCCGTCTCGGCCGAGAACCCCCAGGTCGCGAAATAGAGGCCGTAGTCGAGGTACGGCGTCACCATCGACGGCCCGGGCTCGCGCGGATGCAGGTAGATCGGCATGTCCAATGCCTCGGCCGCCTCGAGGATCGGCCGGTACTTGGGCAGGTCGAGATACTCGCTCCTGGTGTGGGAGTTGATGATGACGCCGCTGAGGCCGAGGCTCTTGCCGCGCTCGATCTCGCGCGCCGCCGCCTGCGGATCCTGCGGCGCGACGGCAGCGAGCCCCGCCAGTCGTGTCGGATTGGCCTTGATCGCCGCCGCCAGCGCGTCGTTCGATTCTGCGGCGAGCCGCGTCGCCATGTCGGCCGCGAAGATCTGCACTCCCGGCGAGGTCAACGACAGAACCTCGACGTCCATCCCGACATTGTCCATGTGCGCTATGCGGCCGGCACCGATGTCCATGAGCCTGGCCAGGAAGATGTCCGTGCCCTTGGAAGGCTTGAGCAGGCTGCCACCCAGTTTGGCGAAGCCCGGTTCGACGTCGCTGCTGGCCAGGACTTGCCTCCAGCCGGCCAGGATCTCGGCCGTGATGAAGGCCTCTTCGACTGCAATACGCCGCATGATCAATATCCCGTCAGAGATCGAACCCGAAACGCCAGTAACGTAGCCCGAAATTCATCGGCAGGTCGCCGTCGATCATGAAGCCCTTGCGCTCGTAAGGGCCGCGCGCCGTCGGCGCTGCGCGACGCGGGCACAGCGACACCCGCTCCCCGGCCAATCGCGTGGGAAGATCGACAGCCGCATGTTCTGCGGCGGTCAGGCGCTGGATCGTCGCTGCGTCCTAGAATGGAATGTCGTCGTCGAGCTCGGCCTTGCCGCCGCGCGACGCCGGACGGCCGCCACCGCCGCCGCCGCCGCCGCCGCCGGAGGACCCGCCGCCGCCGAAGTCGTCATCCATGCCGCCGCCGCCACCACCACCCTCACCGCCGCCACTGCGGCCGTCGAGCATGGTGAGGGCGCCGCCGAAACGCGGGATCACGACCTCGGTCGTGTAGCGCTCCTGGCCGCTCTGGTCGGTCCACTTGCGGGTCGAGAGCTGTCCTTCGACATAAATCTTGGAACCCTTGCGCACGAACTTCTGCGCGACTTCCGCCAGCTTCTCGTTGAAGATGACGACACGGTGCCACTCGGTACGCTCCTTGCGCTCGCCGCTCTGACGATCGCGCCACGTTTCCGACGTGGCCACCGACATGTTCACCATGGATCTGCCATCCTGCATGGACCTCACTTCGGGGTCGCGGCCGAGATTGCCGACCAGGATGACTTTATTGACGCTGCCCGCCATGGGGGCCTCCTTGGCTTTCCCGGTGCCGCGGGGTGCGGCACCTACCTCACAGCGGCCAAATTAGACCTACCCGCCTGTGGGCAGCCACCGATTTTGGGTTGTAGCTGCCCCCGATCGGCGAGGAGCAACGTGAACTTCGCTCATGCTGGCCTGCCGACAATTCATTGGTTGGCCAGGCAAACCCTCCCCTATCCTCCCGCGCCATGAGCAACTCCTTTCACGTGTCGCAGGTTTCGCGCGGGCAGGCTTTCGCCATCCTGGGCGGCGCCGCCCTGATGATGACCCTGGCCATGGGCATCCGGCAGAACCTGGGCCTGTTCCAGGCGCCCGCCTCCAAGGATCTGGGCATCGCCATCTCCGACTTCGCGCTCGCCGTCTCGGTGCAGCAGGTCGCCTGGGGCCTCAGCCAGCCGTTCGCCGGCATCGTCGCCGACAAGCACGGCACGCGCGGCATCGCCCTGTTCGGCAGCCTGCTGTTCATCGCCGGCATGGTGCTGACGGCGACGGCCCAGGGTGCCCTGCCGATCGTGCTGGGCGCCGGCGTGCTGATCGGCGTGTCGCTCGCCTGCACGACGTCGGGCATTACCGCCAACATCGCCGCCCGCGTCGTCCAGCCGTCGCGCCGCACGCTCGCCTTCGGCATCGTCTCTGCAGCGGGCTCGGTCGGCACCATGGTTACGGCGCCGATTGCGGCCTACATGCTGAACCACGACGGCTGGCGAGCCGGCCTGTGGGCCTTCGCCATCCTGGCGGTCGCCATGCTGCCGGCCGCCTGGATCGGCAGCCGCGCCGACAAGCTGCCCAACAGCGTCGCCACCGACCGCAATCTCAGCCTGATGGGCGCTCTGCATGAGGCGCGGCGCCATCCCGGCTACGTGGTGATGTCCATCGCCTTCTTCGTCTGTGGCCTGCAGCTCGTCTTCCTCACCACCCATCTGCCGACCTATCTCGCGCAGTGCGGCATGGACGCCTCCTACAGCGCGCTGCTGCTGATGCTGGTCGGCGGCTTCAATATCCTGAGCTCGTGGCTGTTCGGCTGGCTGGGCGACAAGTACCCCAAGCGGCTGCTGCTGGGCGGCATCTATCTCGGCCGGTCGGTCGCGCTGGCGCTGTTTTTCATGTTCCCGCCGACGCCGCTCTCCGTGGTCCTGTTCGGCATCGTCATGGGCACCCTGTGGCTGGGCGTCATTCCGCTGGTCAACGGCCTGGTCGTGCAGATCTTCGGCCTGCGCTACCTGTCGACCCTGACCGGCATCGCTTTCCTCAGCCACCAGGCCGGTTCGTTCCTCGGCGCCTGGGGCGGCGGCTATATCTTCGACCTGATGGGCTCCTACGACCTCGCCTGGAAGATCGGCGTCTTCATCGGACTGGTTGCCGGCACGATGCAGCTGCTGATGAACGACCGGCCGACGGCCCGGATGCAGGACCTGCAGGCAGCGGCCGCGTGACGGATCGGCTACTGCCACAAGGTGGCAGGTAGTCCGTGCCTCTGCTCGGCAAGTGCAAGCATTGCAAGCACTTCCAGTGTGACGCAGGGGCTGGGAATCCTGGGGGTTAATCGCCATATGCGGTGATCCCCTGCATCGCCTATTCTTCCCGCACCGATGGCCAAGTTACGTACCACCGCTGCCGAGCCGCACCGCTTCATCTCGATCCGAGGCGCTCGCGAGCACAATTTGAAGAACGTCGACCTCGACCTGCCGCGTGATCGCCTGGTGGTGATCACCGGCCTGTCGGGCTCCGGCAAGTCGTCCCTTGCTTTCGACACGATCTACGCCGAAGGCCAGCGCCGCTACGTCGAGAGCCTGTCGGCCTACGCCCGGCAGTTCCTCGAGCTGATGCAGAAGCCAGACGTCGATTCGATCGAGGGCCTGTCGCCCGCGATCTCGATCGAGCAGAAGACGACGTCGCGCAATCCGCGCTCGACCGTCGGCACCGTGACCGAGATCTACGACTATCTGCGCCTGCTGTTCGCCCGCGTCGGCATTCCCTATTCGCCGGCCACCGGCCTGCCGATCGAAAGCCAGACCGTGTCGCAGATGGTCGATCGGGTGAAGGCGATGGCCGAAGGCACGCGGCTCTACCTGATGGCGCCCCTCGTGCGCGGCCGCAAGGGCGAGTACCGCAAGGAACTGCAGGAGCTGCAGAAGAAGGGTTTCCAGAGGGTCAAGATCGACGGCAAGCTCTACGAGATCTCCGAGGCTCCATCGCTCGACAAGAAGTACAAGCACGACATCGATGTCGTCGTCGACCGCATCGTCGTGCGGCCGGATCTCGGCAATCGATTGGCCGATTCGATCGAGACCGCGCTCAATCTCGCCGAGGGCCTCGCAGTCGCCGAGAACGCCGACAACGGCGAGCGCACGGTGTTCTCGGCGCGCTTCGCCTGCCCGGTCTCCGGCTTCACCATCGAGGAGATCGAGCCGCGGCTCTTCTCCTTCAACGCGCCGCAGGGCGCCTGCCCGGCCTGCGATGGCCTGGGCGTAAAAATGTTCTTCGATCCGGAGATGGTGGTGCCGGACGACCGGCTGTCGCTGGCCGAAGGCGCGGTCGCGCCGTGGGCCGATTCGTCGGGCCAGTATTACATGCAGACGCTGGAGAGCATCGCCAAGCACTTCAAGGTCAAGACGAGCGCGCCGTGGCGCGACCTGCCGAAGAAGGTGCGCGACAGCATCCTGTTCGGCAGCGGCGGCGAATCGATCGCCATGCGCTACGACGACGGCATCCGCCAGTACCAGACCACCAAGCCGTTCGAGGGCGTGATCCCCAACCTCGACCGCCGGTGGAAGGAGACCGATTCGTCGTGGGTGCGCGAGGAGCTCGAGCGCTTCCAGCACGAGAGCAAGTGCGAGACCTGCGGCGGCGCCCGCCTGAAGCCCGAGGCGCTGGCGGTGAAGATCGCCGGCCTCAACATCAGCCAGACGACCGAGTTCTCGATCGGCGACGCGGTGAAGTGGTTTTTGGAACTGTCGCCCAAGCTCACGCCCAAGCAGAACGAGATCGCCGCCCGCATCCTCAAGGAGATCAACGAGCGGCTGGGCTTTTTAGACAATGTCGGCCTTTCGTACCTGACGCTGAACCGTACCTCGGGCACGCTGTCGGGCGGCGAGAGCCAGCGCATCCGTCTCGCCTCCCAGATCGGCTCGGGCCTGACCGGCGTGCTCTACGTGCTGGACGAGCCGTCGATCGGCCTGCACCAGCGCGACAACGACCGCCTGCTGAAGACGCTGACGCGGCTGCGTGACCTCGGCAACACGGTGCTGGTGGTCGAGCACGACGAGGACGCGATCCGCTCGGCCGATCACCTGGTCGACATGGGCCCGGGCGCCGGCGCCCATGGCGGCAACGTCATCGCCGAGGGCACGCCCGACGACGTGATGCGCAACAGCGCCAGCCTCACCGGGCAGTATCTCTCGGGCTTCCGCCAGATCCCCATCCCCAAAACGCGGCGCGAGCCGCCGGCGAAGGGCGGCCGCTGGCTGACGGTCAAGGGCGCCAAGGAAAACAACCTGCAGAACGTGACGGCCAGCATCCCGCTCGGCACCTTCACCTGCGTCACCGGCGTGTCGGGCAGCGGCAAGAGCACGCTGATCATCGAGACGCTGTACAAGGCGCTGGCCAAGCGCC
>JACPOB010000161.1 GCA_016185145.1 Rhodospirillales bacterium
CTACGCCCTGATCTTCCTGACCAAGACCGAGGTCCGCACCGTCCCGGTCGGCGCCATCGCCGAGCTGGTGCGCGGCGACGTCTTCTACTGGGGCCAGCTGATGGCGGCGGCGCTGCTGGGCTCGATCCCGGTCGCGATCATCTATTCGTTCTTCGTCGAGCACTACGTCGCGGGATTGACGGCGGGCTCGGTCAAGGGCTGACTCCCGGGCACTGGGAGGAATAGCCGACGATGACCGAGATTCCCGAAGTCTACCTCGACCTGTTGCAGAAGAAGACACCGCTCGCCCACCTGGCCACAGTGATGCCCGACGGCTCGCCGCAGAACACGCCGGTCTGGTTCGACTACATGGACGGCAAGATCCGTGTGAACTCCGCACTTGGACGAACCAAGGTGCGCAACATGAAGCTCGGCGCCAAGGTGGCCTTGTCGATTTCGGATCCGGACAATCCCGACCGCTATGTGCAGTTGCGCGGTACCGTGTCGCGTGTGAGGCAGGACGATGTCGCCGCCCGTCATATCGACCAGCTGGCGCACAAGTATCTCGGCCTCGACAAGAATCCCTATGCCAAGGCGGGCGACGTACGTGTGATGTTCGAGATCTCCGTGTTCTCCGTCCAGGGGATGAGCTGAGACCGCATGAAGCTTCGCCGCCGTCGCTTCCAGCATCTCGCGGCGGGCCTCATCGCCTTGCCGATCGCCGGCAGTCGGGCCGGCGCACAAGCATGGCCCAGCCGCCCGGTGCGCTGGATCGTCGGCTACGCTCCCGGCGGCGGCAACGACATCGTCGCGCGCCTGGTGGGCCAGTGGCTCTCGGACCGCTTGGGACAGACTTTCGTGATCGAGAACAAGCCGGGTGCCGCCACGAACATCGCCGCCGAATTCGTCGTGAACGCCGCCCCCGACGGCTACACCGTGCTGCTGGTCGGCCAGCCCAACGCCATCAACGCGACCCTCTACGAGACGCTGCCCTTCGACTTCATCCGCGACATCGCGCCGGTTGCCGGCATCATGACGGTGCCCAACGTGGTGGTGGTCAATCCGTCGTTCCCGGCCAAGACCATTGCCGAGCTCATCGCCTATGCCAAGGCGAACCCCGGCAAGATCAATATGGCCTCGGCCGGCAATGGCAGCGCCGCCCACCTCGCCGGCGAGCTGTTCAAGTCCATGACCGGCGTGAACATGGTCCATGTGCCCTATCGCGGCCAGGCGCCGGCGATCGCCGACCTTTTGTCCGGACAGGTGCAGGTGCTGTTCGCCACCTCGCCTGCCTCGATGGAGTTCATCAAGACCGGCAAGCTCAAGGCGCTGGCCGTCACGACGGCCGTGCGCGCGGAGGCCCTGCCCGACCTGCCGACCGTCGCCGATTCGGTGCCGGGCTACGAGGCGAGCGCCTGGTACGGCATCGGCGCGCCGCAGAAGACACCGGCCGAGATCATCGACAGGCTGAACAAGGAAACCAATGCTGGTCTGGCCGACGCCAAGCTGAAGATCCGGCTGGCCGATCTCGGCGGCACGCTGATCCCCGGCTCACCCGCCGACTTCGGCAGGCTCATCGCCGAAGAGACCGAGAAGTGGGGCAAGGTCATCCGGGCTGCCAATATCAAACTCTAGGGGTTTGCCCGCATGGACAAGCGGCCTCAAGACCGCGATCATCGGGGCAGAACGCCTTTCATGGAGATCGGAGGTCAAATGGCCAATCCCAACCTCGGCAGCTTCAATCGTGCCGGCACTATCACCGACCAGGCGGCATACGACGTCGGCCTGCGCGCCCACATGCTGCGCGTCTACAACTACATGGCCTCGGGCCTCGCGCTGTCGGGCATCGTGGCCTACGGCGTGTTCGCCTCGCCGGAGATCGCCAGCCTGTTCTTCAAGGTCGAAGGCGGCTTCGTCGTCGGCATGAACGCGTTGGGCTGGGTCGCCATCCTGGCGCCGCTCGGCCTCCTGCTGCTGGTCTCGGTCCGCGCCGCGTCGATGAGCGTGGGTGCCGTGCAGGCCGTCTACTGGACGGTCACCGCCCTGATGGGCGTCAGCCTGTCGCTGCTGCTGTTCCGCTACACGGGCGCATCGGTCGCCCGCACCTTCTTCATCACCGCCGCCGCCTTCGGGGCTCTCAGCCTCTTCGGCTACACTACCAAGCGCGACCTCAGCGCCGTCGGCAAGTTCCTGTTCATGGGTCTGATTGGCCTCATCCTGGCCAGCCTGGTGAACATGTTCTGGCCGTCGGGCACGATGAGCTTCATCATCTCGGTCGCCGGCGTGCTGATCTTCTCGGGCCTGATCGCCTACGACACCCAGAGGATCAAGGATCAGTATGCCCAGGCCTGGGGCAGCGACGTCGCCGAGAAGGTCGCGATCTTCGGCGCGCTCAGCCTCTACCTCGACTTCGTGAACCTGTTCCAGTTCCTGATGATGTTCCTGGGCCAGCGGCGCTGATACGTCTTTCCTCCCCTTCGCAGAGCCCGCGAAGGGGAGGAAAGTGCTCCTGTCGCACGATCGACGCGAAACTTTAATCACCCCGACAACCGCCGCCGCTATGCAGCCCGTCACGATTGGACGAGGCGCCGGTGGCCGCCAGGATTGTCGACGTCTTCGTAAAAGACGCTTTTCTGCGCTCCTACACCCTGGAGTGGGCCGTCACCCGCGCCCCCTTGTTCGAGCAGGATTTCATCGACCGGGCGCGACAGCAGATGAGAGCGGACGGCTATACCGCCGAGCAGATCGCCGACGCCCGCTTCGTCGTCAGGGATTGAGCAGCAGCCGGACGCCCCAGGCGATGAGCAGCAGCCCGCCGATGCGCGCGATCCAGTCGCCGGCGGGGAACAGCTTCTCGATCAGCACGACGGCCGTCAGCGCGGCGACCCAGACGAGGTCCATTGCACCGACGGCGAACAGCAGCGCCATCAGGATCCAGCAGCAGCCGAGGCAGTAGAAGCCGTGCGCCGCTCCCATGCGCAAGGCACCGACGGCGCCGTCGCTCCAGTGGTTGACCACGAAATCGAAGGGCGAACGGCAGGAGCTGAGGCAGGCGCCCTTGAGCGGCGTCAGCTGATAGAGGCCGGTGGCAATGAACAGCAGGCCGCCCAGCAGCGGACTGGTCGTCTTCATCGTCATCGGCGCCAGCAGGCTCGCCCGCTCCAGGGCCCACTGGGCGAGCGTCGCGGCGACGCTGAAACCTCCCCAGGCCAGAAGGTAACCCGACGTGAACAGCACGGTCGGCGTATAAGGCTGGCCGCGCGCGCGGCGGCTGCGGTTTATGGCGGCAAAGGTCAGGATCATCGGCGCCGCGCTCGGCAGCATCATGCCGATCATCATGATCCACCACATCGCCAGCAGCAGTGGAAGATCGGCCGCACTCTTGGACGGCATGACCATGGCCGGGTCCATGGCCGCCATCTGCCGCGCCTCGTCGATCAGGTAGAGCCAGCACAGCACGACCAGGCCGGCGAGCGCCGCGAGGATCGCGACGCGCTGGCTCGTCAGCAGGTTGAAACCGTCACGCACCCCAGGCGAAAGGCGCGTAGTGTCCGTTGTTGCCCTTGCCCAACAGGCTGAGATCGAGGCCGAAACCCTTGACCTCGGTCTTGCTGGCGCGCGCCAGCGCCAGCCGGCGGTTGGCCGGATGGGCGGTGTTGTCGATATAGAACGGCTCGCCGGACCGATTGCGCGACGCCACGCCTTCGATGGCGAAGGCGAGCACGCCGGGGATCTCGGTCGCCCGGCGCAAGCCGTCGGCGGTGAAGTCGATGGGCCGGAATTCGACGCCGCGGAAATCGCTCACGAGGTTATCGCGGATCATCTGCGGCGGCCCGCCGGCCGTGCCGCTCACGATGTCGGACAACGCGCGGCGCTGGGCCTCGCTCGCCTTTTCGTCGACGACGCAGCCGAACACCCAGCCGCCGTCCGACATGACGCGGCCCGAACGGATGACCAGGGCGAACTTCAACCCGTCGAGGGAGACGTCGCCGTGACGCCCGCGATCGATGCGGTAGACCATCAGCGCGGTGCAGTGCTCATGCGTCGCCGGCGCCTGCGGATTGGTGAAGATGCAGGGGCACAGATAGTCGCAGTTGCAACTCTCCATGTACTCGCCGCTGAGTTCCCAGGTCTTTTGGGCCATGACGATCACTCCGGGCTGTCGCCGTATTCTACGACAGTCGACCGGCCGATGTCTGCGGTCAGGATCAGATGATGCCGTCGCGCTTGAGCCGCTCCATCTCCTCGGCCGACAGGCCGAGCCGGCCGCGATAGATCTCGTCGTTGTGCTGCCCCATGTCCGCCCCGAGTCATTTCAGCTCGCCGGGCGTCTCGGAAAGCCTGGGCAGCACGTTGGGCACGACCACCCTGCCCTCGCGCGGATCGAAGATCTCGACCAGGTTCTGGCGCGCCGCGAACTGCGGGTCCGCGAAGATGTCGGCGATGTCGTTGATCGGCCCGGCCGGCACCTCGTGATGCTGGCAATGCTGCAGCAGCGCGTCGCGATCCATGCTGCCCACGAAGTCGGCGACGATCCCGTTCACCTTCTCGCGCTCGGCCAGGCGCTGCGCCATGGTCGCGTACTTGTCGGCGGCCAGAAGGTCGAGCCGGTCCATCGCCTTGCACAGGCGCTGCCACATTCGGTCGTTGGTGCAGGCGAGCGCGATCCACCTGTCGTCGCGCGTGCGATAGTGGCTGTGCGGCACGACGTTGACGGTGTCGGCGCCCATGCGCTGCCGCACATAGCCCGACTTGGCGTAGGCCGCCGCCATCTCGTCGAGCATGCGGAAGACGCCTTCGTAGAGGCCGATGTCGACATACTGGCCGACGCCGTGGCGCTGCCGGCCGATGTAGGCGATCAGGGCGCCGAGCGCGCCGTAGAGGCCGCTGATGTAGTCGGCGAGCGAGGTCGAGCCGGGGATCACCGGCGGACCGCCCGGCTCGCCGGCCAGATGGGCGAGGCCCGCGAAGCCGTGGGCGATGCGCGCGAAGCCCGGCCGGTCGTTGTAAGGGCCGGTCTGGCCGTAGGCCGTGATGCGCACGAGGATGACGTCGGGATTGACCTTCTTCATGTCCTCGTAGCCCAGGCCCCAGCCTTCGAGCGTGCCGGTCGTGAAATTCTCGACGACGATGTCGGATTGCGCGACCAGGCGCCTGGCGATCTCGAGGCCGGCGGGCTTGCGCAGGTCGAGGGTGATGCAGCGCTTGTTGCGCGCCTCGCTCAGCCAGTTGAGCGTGGCGCCGGTCGCCGTCATCGTGCCGAAGGTGCGCATCGTGTCGCCCTTGCCGGGCAACTCGACCTTGACGACGTCGGCGCCGAATTCGCCCAGCACCGTGGCGCAGAACGGCCCGGCGAGCACGTTCGACAGGTCGAGGACGCGCACGCCTTCCAGCGCCCTCTTCTTCGGCTCGACGTCCTCATTCATGAAACGGCCTCCCGGAGGCCGACGATATCATGTCTTCCGGACCGCGCGCTTTCGAGCCGATGACGATGCGGATCGGCGCTTCCGTCGGTCCCGGCGTCTGCGGGCCGTTCAGCGTGCCGCGAAAGCGGCGCCAGTCGGCCGGCCAGTTTCCCTTGGCCGCGTTGAACCCGGCCGAACGCAGGGTTTCCAGGACCGCGGACGCGGCCTCGTCCGTCAGCGGATCGCTGCCGTCCTTGATCAGCACGACCACGCCGACGATGCCGCCCACGCCCGTCCACGTCCATGTCAGCGGCTCCCAGCCGGCGTCGCTGAGGTAGCCCGAGATCGTGGCGCCGACCGCGGGAGCGTCGGATGCTTCGTCGAGCACGTACACCGCGGCTTTGGTGCCGGCATATTTCTTCAGGCTCGCAACGATCGGCGACGGCGCCGTCGCGGGACTCGCCGCAGCATTTCCGGATGCCAGCTCTTCCCTGGTCACCGGCGGCGGCGGTGGTTCTGCCACGATAACCGGAGCCGGCGCTGGCGCCGGCGCGCGCGCTGCCGCTTCCCTCACCTGCTTGCCGAGCTCGGCGACGCGCTTGCGCACTTCGTCGGCGTCGACCTCCGCGGACCGGGCCTTCTCGGCGGCGGCAGCGCGATCACGCGCCGCCTCCGCGGCCCGCGCGTCCGCGACGGAAACCGCCTGCTCCAGTTCCAGCGCCCGCTCGCGCGCCTGCGAGACCTCCTGCTCGAGGTCGGCGGCATGCTTGCCCATCTCGACCTTGTAGCGATGGATGGCGGCATACTCGTGTGCGCGCACCGCACCGCTGAACCGGAACGACAGCCAGGTCGTGATGCCGAGCGCCACGACGGCGAGGATGGTGGCAACGAGACTGGCGACCATGGCTCGGTCCATGAACGTCGCCCATCCGCGAAGCTGCTCGATATCCATGTTCACCAGTTTGTTGGAGCGCATCCCAGTGACGGTGATCGTCATCGTGCTCGGCCTATGCGCGTTGCGTTCGTTTGCATGTCGGGCGGCAGTGTATTGCGTCGCTTTCATCCATCGCGGATTTCTTAATCAACAGGTGCGTGGACAAACCACTCGAATCGTCGCTGCTGCGATGGTCCGAGGCAGCGATCTGCTGTGATCTTCATGTGGCGCGGACCATGCGCTCGACGAGCGCCGCGCCGGCACAATCGGCGGCGGCGGCCGGTCGCGACGCAAGGGCACCAGCGCGTTGCACTCCGAGCGCAATACCATCAATTTGGCATTGCCATTCCTGCACTCACAAGGCAAGGAGCGTGCAATAGTGCAGTCGGAGTGCGTTTCTGTTGATGTTCTGCAGCGCGAAGAGAGCCGGACGAACCGGCCGACGGAGGACACGGGCCGGGAGGGCGAAGTGGCGATCGAGAAAAGGCCTTTCGCACAAACACTTGCCTGTCGTCCTTCTCATGGTCGGCCTCGCAGGAACGACGGCAGAGGTGCACGCACAGAGCACCAAGTGGGATTCGATGCTGTCGAACTCGAACTGGTACGTGCCGGTGCCGGGGCTGATCGCCTACGGCTCGGGTAACGTCAGCTTCTACCGGCCGCCACCCATCGCATTCGGCGACCAGACGCTATGGGCGCTGGGCCAGGCCATCAATGGCGTCTTCACCGGCCAGAGCAACGCCACCTTCGCCATCAACGGCATATCGTCCACCAGCAGCCAGAGCATGCAGGGCCTGGTCTCGGAATCGGGCCAGATCGTCATCGTGTTCAGCCAGCCCGGCGCGCCAAGCACAGTCGGTGTCGGCCAGATGCGCGAAGTGAACGGCGTGCCGCTGATGGAAATGCAGATGGTCACCGGCTCGAGCTTCCTGGTGAGCCACTGGGCGTACATGACGCCCTACAACCCCGCCGTCTTCACGCCGCCCTCCCCGACACAGGTCGTCACCGGCAATGTCACCTCGCCGCAGTGGAACTGGACGGCGGGAACGACGTGGCGCATCAGCAGCCCGACGCTGTTCGGCACGTCGGCGCCCGGCACCTTCAAGATCAGCAGCTACAACAGCGGCTATTATTGGGGCCTGGGCGCGGGACCGGCGGGCAGCTCGATCGGCAACTTCACGATGCTGGGGTCGATAACGCCCGAGGGCAACGTGCTGTTCAGCATGCTGAGCAACGGCGTGCTGAACAGCCTGTCCGGCCAGATCACGGGCGATCCCACGACCGGCACGATGGTCCTGCGACCCTATCTCGGCGACGGCACGTTCGGCACGGCAAGCGGTGCCGACATCATGCCGGTGTCCGACATCCGCGCCGGCCAGACCTTCTTCATCAGCAATGTCGCCACCACCGTCATCCCGACCTTCGCCGGCGGCACGCTGCAGGTCGACACGATCGGCCAGACCTACAGCCAGAACTTTACTCTCGACAATTCGCCGACCAATCGCCTCGACCAGCGTGGCGGCAGCGCCGTGCTCTCCGGCGTGCTGTCCGACGCTGTGCCAGGCACGCCGGGCCAGCTCATCATCGCCAACAGCGAGATCGGCGGCAGCATCACGCTCACCGGGGCCAGCACCTACACCGGCCCGACCATCGTCGACTCCGGTGCCACCCTGATCGTCAACGGCTCCATCGTCTCGCCGCTCACCGTCGCCGGCACCCTGGGCGGCTCGGGCGTGGTCGGCAACACCACGATCGCGGGCGGCGTGCTGTCGCCGGGCAACTCGATCGGCACGCTGACAGTGAATGGCAACCTCTCGTTCACGCCAGGCTCGGTCTATCTTGTCGAAATCTCGCCTGGCGCCGCTGACCGCACCAACGTCGGCGGCAGTGCCAGCTTGCAGGGCACCGCGGTCGCGAGCTTCGCGTCGGGCAACTACACGCCGACGCCGCAGGTCGTTCTCTCGGCAGCCGGAGGCCGCAGCGGCACCTTCGGCAACCTGGTGACGCTTGGGCTGCCGCCGGGCCTGCTCGCCTCGCTTTCCTACTCGCCGACGGACGTGATGGTGAACCTGACGGCAGTGCTCGGCGCGGGCACGACGCTCACCGCCAACCAGGGCAACGTCGCCGCCGCGCTCAACAACAGCTTCAACACCGGCAACAGCCTGCCCAGCGGCATGGCCGGACTGTTCAACCAGAGCGGCCAGACGCTCGCATCGTCGCTCAACTCGCTGTCTGGCGAAGCGCAGTCCGGCGTGCAGGTCGCGGCCTTCGGCTATGGCAACCTCTTCCTCAACACCGTGCTGGCCACCGGCTCAGGCGGCGGCGCGCGGCAGGGCGTGCAGTACGCATCGCTGACCGCCGCCGAGGCCGAGCCCGCGCCGCGCCGGTTGCGCGGGTGGCTGACCGGGTTCGGCGGTTACGGCTGGCTGGGCGGTACGCCGAGCAACGGCTCGTCAGGCGTGCAGACGTCTGCCCAGGGCATCGCGGCCGGTGCCGACTGGAGCTTCGACCGTGGCCTGGCCGGCGTGGCCGTGTCGGGCGGCACCTCCAACTGGTTTCTCGATGGCTCGCTGGGCAACGGCCGAGCCAACGTCTTCCAGGTCGGCCTCTACGGCCGGGCGATGCTGGACCCGGTCTACGTGGCAGCCGCGACCGCGTGGGGCCGCGAAGGCGTCAGCGTCCAGCGACCGGTGCCGTTCCTCGGTGACTGGCTCGGCTCGAGCTACACGGCCACGACGTGGTCGGGTCGGCTGGAAGCCGGCCATCGTTTCAGCTTGCAGGAGCACGGCGTTACGCCGTTCGCCGCGGTCCAGAGCCAGGTCGTCAACGTGCCTGGCTTCTGCGAGACCTCGCAGACGGGCAGTGGCGCGGCGCTCTGCTTCAACGGCAACGCGACGTGGTCGCTGCGGTCGGAGCTCGGCCTCGACCTCGACGCCGACGTCGGCACCATCCTGGGCGCCAAAGCGAGCCTGGAAGCGCGGCTCGCCTGGGCGCACGAATACCAGACGACCGGCGCCGTCTCCGCCTGGTTCCAGTCCCTGCCCGGCTCCAGCTTCGCCGTGTCCGGCGCGCCGTTGCCGCAGGACACGGGCATCGTGCGAATGACGTCGAACCTGCAGCTCAACGAGGCGTGGTCGCTGCGCCTGCAGGCCGATGCCGAGTTCGGCAACAACTACGGCTCGATCGCCGGCACGGCGCGGCTGGCGATGCGGTTCTAGATGCGCCCTCAGCAAATCAAGGAGGCAATCATGCTGTTTCGAGCGGGGCTTGTGTTGGCCGGCCTGCTGGCCGTCGCCCAATCGGCGAATGCCGAGGTCTATTGCCGGGCGGTCGGCGTGCCGAAGGGATGCGTGGTGCGTCCCGGCCCTGACGCGGGAGCACCCGGCGTGGGTGTGGCACCTGGCGTGGGAGCGGGAGCGCCCGGCGTCGGCGTGGCACCCGGAGTTGGGGCGGGAGCGCCTGGAGTCGGCGTCGCCCCGGGAGCAGGCGCAGGCGCGCCAGGCGTCGGTGTGACGCCCGAAGCAGGCGTGAATCGCGGCGGCCCGGTCAATCATCCCGGTCGGCGTTGAGAAAAATCGATTCCAACAATGGAGAAGTAGTCCGATGTTCAAGCTTGTTGTTGCAGCCGCATCCTTGACGATCGCATTCACCGCGTCCGCCCAGGCGGACGGAGCGGCGGGCAGCGCCTGCGCGTCGAAGCTGACACCCGATGGCCAGGCCATCTACGCGGCAACCATGGCCCAGAAGCCGACGATGCAGAACCAGCGCGACACACTGGAAAAGGAGACCAAGAGCCTCGCCTTCAACAACAAGATCGCCCGCGGCACTGCCCGCGACAACGCCAAGGCCGCGGAAGCGTGCATACTGGCGGCGCTGCAGTAGACAGGGCCGCGCTGCGCGAGGCCGTCACGACCTAGAGCGCACTACCTCACCCTGAGGAGCGCCCGAAGGGCGCGTCTCGAAGGGTGGGCAACACCAAGACTGGTTCCCATCCTTCGAGACGCCGCGCTTTGCGTTGTCCTCAGGATGAGGTGGTACCTGATGCAAAGTTAGCGCCCGGGGCCTAGGATCTCCACGTATGCGCCCTCGCCTTCGAAGCTGCCGACTTCGACGCGCGCCTTGATCTTGGCGTCGATCAGGTAGGCTCGTACGACCAGGGCGCGCGCCAGCGCGACCTTGCGACTGTCGATGCCGCCGAAGGCGTAGCCGCGCAGCTCGACCTGGCGCACGCCCCGCTCGGCGATGCGCTTGGCGACCTGGTCGAGCTCCGCCCGCGTGGCGTCGGTCAGGTTCGCCGATTGCCCGGCGAAGGCGATGACGGCGAGCGGGGCTCCGGCGACCGGGGCCGCGGGCTCGGCCGGCCGGCTCGCCGCCACCGAAGGGGCGGCCGGCTCGGCCAACGTCATCACCGGAGGGTTGGCGAAGATCGGCCCGGATAGCGGAGCGGTCGTTGCCGGGGCGTCGGACGCAGCGGCCGGTGGAGCGGAGGCACTGTCGCGTGGCCCGCGCAAACTGCCTTCAGGAATGGGTATGAGACGGCTCTCGATCGGCCCCGGCGGCGGCGGGCGCAGGTTCGCCGCGCGTTCGGCGGCCTGGGGCGATCCCGGGACCGGAACGCGCGCCGGGCGCACGATCACGATGCCCGAGTCGTTCGATTGCTGCGCTTGCTGTGCGATGGCCGGCGTTGCGCCGATGATCAGCGCGACGATTGCCACGCGGCCCTTGGCGACCGCAGACGATGACATGACCGATTACCCTTGCGTCGTGGCCAAGCGAACGATGGCGCCTTGTTAGAGCGTTTTCCGGTCAAATGGAACCGCCTGCGTTTCCATTTGACCGGAAAAGCGCCCTGCTTCATGTCGCCCTGCTTCCTAACCTGCGGCCACGTCCAGTTCGCCCGTGGAGACGCTGCTGCGATCGTAGCCGGTATTGGAGCGCAGGAGCTGGCGCGTGTAGTCGTGCGTCACCTGGTTGTTCGCCATGGCTGTCGCGGTGGTGACCTCCACCAGCTGGCCGCGGCTCATCACGCCGATGCGTTCGCAGAGATGCGCGATGACCGCGAGATCATGGCTGACCATCAGCATGGTGAGCCCACGGTCGCGGCGCAGCCGGCTGAGCAGATTGAGGATTTCCGCCTGCACCGACACGTCGAGCGCGCTGGTCGGTTCGTCCAGCAGCAGGATGCGCGGTTCCAGGATCAGGGCGCGGGCGATGGCCACGCGCTGGCGCTGGCCGCCGGAAAGCTGGTGGGGGTAGCGGTAACGGTGCTCTCGACCGAGGCCGACTTCGCCAAGCGCCTGGGCGATGCGCGCCTCGCCGCCGTTCAACCGGTGGATGGCGACTGGCATGGCGAGGATCTGGTCCACCGTCTGGTTCGGGTGCAGCGAGCCGTACGGATCCTGGAAGACCATCTGCACCATCTTGCGCTCGGCCGTGGTGCGGCGTCGGTCGACCCGCCGGCCGGCCAGGGTGATTCGGCCGGTCGCATATGGAACGAGCCCGGCGACGGCGCGCAGCACCGTGGACTTGCCGGAGCCGGACTCGCCGACCAGGCCGACAGCCTCGCCTTCAGCGACGCCCAACGTGAAGTCGCGGACGGCCACCAGGACGCGGGAGCCCGTGCCGTAGGAGATGGTGACGTCGTCGAGCGTGATCATGCGAGGTCCGCCATCCAGGCCGGGTCGCGCTGCAATTGCGGCAGCTCGGCACGGCGGTTGCCGAGCCGAGGCAGCGCAGCGAGCAGGCCGCGCGTATAGGGATGCTTCGCCTCCGACAGGTTCCCCGCCGCGCAGGTCTCCACGACCTGGCCGGCATACATCACCAGCACGCGGTCGCAGAACGAGGAAACCAGGTGCAGGTTGTGGCTGATCAGGATCAGCCCCATGCCGCGGCTGCGCACCAGGTCGTCCATGATCGCCAGCACCTGGGTCTGCACGGTGACGTCCAGTGCCGACGTGGGTTCGTCGGCGATCAGGATGTCCGGACCCGCGATCAGCATCATCGCGATCATCACCCGCTGGCCCATGCCACCGGAGACTTGGTGCGGATACATGGTGTAGACGCGCTCGGGGTCGCGGATGTGCACGGCCTGCAACATTTCCAGTGCCGCGCGCCTGGCGTCGCGATTGTTGCTGCGAAAGTGGGTGCGGTGCGTCTCGGCGATCTGCTGGCCCACGGACATCACCGGGTCGAGCGAGTATTTCGGGTCCTGCAGCACCATGGCCATGCGCTGGCCGCGCAGCTTGCGAAAGCCGCGTTCGCTGAGGTGCGCCAAGTCGGTGTCGCCCAACCGCAATTCGTCCGCCTCGACGCGGCCGGGATGGCCGACGAGGCCCATGATGGCGCGCCCGGTTGTCGATTTGCCGGAGCCGCTTTCGCCCACGATGCCCAGGCGCTCGCGGCCGAGCGTGAAACTGATGTTGCGCACGGCGCGGACATCGCCGTCGTCGCCAGGATAGGTGACGCTGAGGTTGCGCACGGCGAGCAGCGTGTCCGTCATGACCTTGCGTCGCCCGCGTCGCGCAATCCGTCGCCCAGCAGGTTGAAGCCCAGGCTGACGATGAAGATGGCCAGGCCCGGGATGGTCGCTACCCACCATTGGTCGAGCAGCACCTGGCGACCGGAGGAGACCATCGCCCCCCATTCGGGCGCGGGCGGCTGCGCGCCGAGCCCGAGGAAGCCGAGGCCTGCGGCGGTCAGGATGATGCCGGCCATGTCCAAGGTCAGGCGGATGATCACGCTGGGCAGGCACAGCGGCACGATCTGGGTGGCAATGATGCGCAGATGCGAAGCGCCCTGCAGCTCCGCGGCCTGGATGAATTCAGCCCGCCTTCGGGTCAGCGTCTCGGCACGGGCCAGCCGCGCATAGGGCGGCCAGGCGGTCAGCGCGATGGCGATCACGGCGTTCTCGATCCCGGGACCCAGGGCGGCGGCGAAGGCCAGCGCCAGCACCAGGCGCGGAAACGCCAGGAAGATGTCGGTGATGCGCATCAGCACCGTGTCCACCACGCCGCCGAAGTAACCGGCGGGCAGGCCGATGGCGAGACCGACGGGCACCACGATCACGCTCACCATGATGACGATCGTGAGCGTGATGCGTGAGCCGAACACCACGCGGGCGAAGATGTCGCGCCCCAGCTCGTCGGTGCCGAACGGATGCTGCCAGCTTGCCGGCTGCAGCCGATCGTCCAGCACTTGCAGGATGGCGGCCTGCCGGTCGGCGATCAGCGGCGCGAAGACCGCCATCAGCACCAGCAGCAGCACGATGGCGAGCCCGCTCATCGCCAGCGGGTTGCGGCGGAACGCGAGCCAGCCGCGGAACCAGCGGCCTAGACGCGCCTGCTTGCGGCTGGCAGGTGCGGCGCTCAGCAACCACGCGCGAAGCGATGTGGAACCGGGTGCGATGCTCATCACTGATCCCGCGCGCGCGGGTCGACCAGCGGATAGATCAGGTCGGAGATCATGTTCAGCCCGATATAGACCACGCCCACCAGCACCGTGGCGCCGAGCACCGCATTGAGGTCGGCGTTGAACAAGGAGTTCTTCATGTAGAGGCCAAGGCCCGGCCAGGCGAACACCGTCTCGGTCAGCACGGCGCCCTCCAGCAGGCTGCCGAAGGTGAGCGCAATGACCGTGACCAACTGCACCCAGACATTGCCCAGCGCATGCACCCAGACGACGCGCCAGGGCGAGAGGCCCTTGGCCAGGGTCGCCAGCACATATTCCTGCCGCAACTGGCTCAACATGAAGCTGCGCGTCATCCGCGCCACGTAGGCCAGCGAAAGATAGCCGAGGATCGAGGCCGGCAGAGCCAGGTGCCAGAACGCGTTCCAGAATACCTCGTGCTCACCGGCCAGCAGGCTGTCGATGGTGAGCATGCCGGTGATCGGGGCGACGATGTCGTCGAACGCCACGTCCAGCCGCCCCGGCCCCTCGACCCAGCCGAGCCTGGCATAGAACAGCAGCAGGCCGACCAGCCCCAGCCAGAACACCGGCATGGAATAGCCGAGCAAGGAAAAAAAGCGGATCACCTGGTCCTGCCAGCGGCCGCGATGGGTCGCGGCCAGCACGCCCATCGGCACGCCTGCCGCCACGCCAATGAACAGGGCCAGCAGCGCCAGTTCCAGCGTCGCGGGGAATACCTGCAGCAGGTCGTGCAGCACCGGGCGCGAGGTGATGACGGAGTTGCCGAAGTCGCCGTGCACCACCTTCACCAGGTAGCGCCAGTACTGCACGGGAATGGGCAGGTCGAGCCCGATCTCGGCACGCACTCGCGCATAGGTCTCCGCTGAGGCCTTGTCGCCGACGATGGCCAGTACCGGATCGATCGGGATCACCCGGCCGATGACGAAGGTGACGCAGGTGAGCCCGAGGAAGGTGAGCGCGACGGAGAGCAGGCTGCGCGCCGCCCGGTTGGCCAGGCTCCTGGCCAGCCCCCAGACACGATGCCCGCCGTGATGCCCGCCGCCGGAGCCGGCGGGAGCCCCGGATGCCGGCCCCTCTGCGCCCGATCCTGGTGTGGCCGAGGCGCTCAACGCGTCAGGACTTCCGGATGGTGCGGTAGAAATTCAGGTCCTCGGTGATGCCAGGATTGAATCCAGTCGCGGTTGCGCGCCGCGCCACCTGGTTGTTGTTCTGGAACATGAAGATGAACGGCCCCTCGTCCGTCACCTTCTTCTGCAGCGCCGCGTATTGCTCGGCGCGTTTCTTGGTGTCGAGTTCCTTCGCTGCGGCGAGCATCTCCTTGGTGATGTCGGGGATGAACCACTTGTTGCGCCAGGCGACCGGCCTGCTCTTGGGCGTGTCGGAATTGTCGTCGTTGTGAGCGAAGGTGTCGGCGTTGGTGTGCGGGTCGAAATAATCCGGCCCCCAGGAGAGCATGGCGATCTGGTGCGCTCGCCCACGGTACTGGCTGATCACCGCCTTCAGCTCCATCGGCTCGATCGACACCTTGATGCCCGCCTGGCCCATGGTCTGCTGTACCGATTGCGAGATTTCGGTCCAGGGCGAGATGTTGGGCGCGGCCATCTTCACCGCGAAACCGTCCTTGTAGCCGGCTTCGGCCAGCAGCCCTTTGGCCTTCGCCACGTCCAGCTTGAAGGGGACGTATTCGATGGCGCCGAAGAATCCGATCGGCAGGAAGCTCTGCTGAACGAAGAACCGGCCGGCCAGGAAGCTCTTCACCATTCCGTCGTAGTCCACCAGCATCTTCATCGCCTGGCGTACCTTCGGGTTGGCCAGCGGCTCGTAACCCAGGTTCAGGCCCATGTAGAAGGTATTGGCGGCCTTGAAGGACTCCACCTTGACGTCCGCGTTGCTGGCCAGCGGCTTGATCTGGTCCGGCGTCAGGTCACGGGCGTAGTCGGCGTCCGCCTTCTCCAGAAGCAGGCGCTGCGAGGCCGGTTCCGGCACATGGCGGACGACCACGCGCTTCAGCGGCGGGGCGCCCAGGCGGAAGCCGGGATAGGCTTCCAGGCTGACGCTTTCGTTGGCCTTCCACGCCAGCAGCTTGAAAGCGCCGGAGGACGCCGAATGGGTCTTCAACCAGCCATTGCCCATGTCCCCGTTCGCCTCGTTCGCCAGCGCCACCTTCTTCTCGACCACCGAGGCGACGATCGAGGTCATCAGGTTCAGCACCAGGGAGGGGGCGAAATCCTCGGTGATCTTGAAGGTCAGCGTATCGCCGCTGCCCTTCACCAAGTCCTTGACGGTGGCCTTCGACCAGCCGAGCTGGGTCAACAGAAAGGCCGACGTCTTGTCCATCAGCACGACACGCTGCAAAGAAAACTCCGCGTCCTCCGCCGTCACCGGCGCGCCGGAGTGGAATTTGAGGTTCGGCCGGATCTTGAAGGTGAAGGTCTTGCCGTCCGGCGAGACGGTCCAGGACTCGGCGACGCCGCCGACCAGCTTGTTCAGATCCTCCGCCTCGTAACGCAGCAGACGATCGTAGATGTTCGTGCATATCTCGATGCCGGACAGCTCGTAGCACTCGCCCGGATCGAGGGTGATGATGTCGTCGATCTGCTTGGCGAAAACGGCGGTGTCCTTCGGGGCGGCAGCGTCGGCGATGCGTACCCAGCCGGCGAACGGCACGGCGGCGGCCGTCGCCAGCAGCAGGCGTCTGGTCATCTCGGTCATGGTCAGCTCCCTTTGGTTCACGGCCGGCTGCGGTATGCCGCATGCATGCCGTATGCCGCGAAATGACGGCGGCGTGCGGACGTGCCGTTGCCGATAATGCATCCGAGCATTGCCACCGTCCATCGTCACCGCGTGGCTCTCGAAGGGAGCGTGCTGTTGGCCGGGAAATGCAGGCTGAGGATCGATGCGAAGGGCGATCTCGCCGGATCCCGATTGCCGCCTGACGCGGGCTAGCGCGTGATGAGTTCAGCTCGATCCGTCGTCCCGACCGGAGCGCGAAGCGCGGAGCGGAGGGATCTTCTCTCGACGACAAGCTGCCTATTCGTGGAGAGAAGGTCCCTCCGCTACACCTCGCTGCGCTCGGCTCCGGTCGGGACGACGAATCGATTTAAATTCATCATGGGCTAGCTGGAGCGTTTCTGCAGCAGCATTGCCGGCACGACAATGAGGATGGATCCAACAACCACCACGGTGGAGATGGCGGGCAGCAACGGCGAAACCTCGAAGAGAATCGAGTCCCAGAGCTTGACAGGCAGCGTCTTGGTGCGCGCGCCGCTCAGGAAGAGCGACAGGACCACCTCATCGAACGAGACGTGAAACGCCAATACGCCGGACGTGACGAAGGCCAACCTGAGCTGCGGCAGCGTGATCAGCCAGGACGTGCGGACCGGCGAGGCGCCCAGGCTCGCCGACGCCTGGGCCAGCGCCGGGTCGATCGACGCCAGCCTCGAGAGCAGGAGAATGACGACGAAGGGGAGCGCCAGCACGGCGTGCATGATGGCGATGCCGGCGATGGATCCGACCAGACCGACCGCGGCGAACAGGTAGTAGGCCGACGCCGCCAGCACGATCGACGGCACGATCTGAGGGGAGATCAGCAACGCCTCGATGCCGGACCGCGCCTTCGCACCGAGCCGCACCGCCCCGAGCGCCGCCAGCGTGCCCATGGCGGTCGCGATCACCATCGCGAACAGAGCGATCTGAACGGATCTCCAGAGGACGTCGAACCACTCGCGGCTGCCGAACAGCCTTTCGTACTGCACCAGCGACGGCTGGGACGGAATGACCTCGAATACCGGCGCCGCATTGAACGACATGGGTATCACGACGATGACCGGCAGCAGCAGGAAGCCGATGACGAGGCAACCGATGAGCGCCAGGCCGAGATCGGCGGGCCGTTTGAGCAGCGTGGCCATCAGGCGGCCTTGAGCGCGACACCGCGTGGCGCGACGACGCGATACGCGTAATAGAGCACGATGGTGGAAGCCAGCAGCGACGTCGCCAACGCGAAGGCGAACGGCCAGTTGAGGACCTCCTTGACGTTGAAGGCGATGAGATTCGCCATCATCATCTGGCCGGAACCGCCCAACATCGCCGGCGTGATGTAGAAGCCGAGCGCCACGATGAAGGTGAGCAGGCACCCGGCCGCAATGCCGCTCGCCGTGAGCGGCAGCGTAACGCGAACGAAAGTCTCGAACCGGCCCGCCCCCAGGCTCGCCGACGCCGTGCGCAGGTCGGCGGGGATCGCCAGGAGCGAAGCGAGCACCGGGAAGATGACGTAGGGCACCAGCATATTGACCATGGCGATGATGACGCCCAGCTCGTTGTACATCAGCCTGATCGGGCGTTCGATGATGCCCAGGCCGCGAAGCCAGTTGTTGATGATTCCCGTGTCCTGCAGGAGCGCCATCCACACATAGTTGCGCACCAGCACGGACAGCATGAACGGCAGGGCGATGAGGCCGACGGCGAGCGCCCGGCGCTTCGGCGGCAGCCCCGCCACGAAGCATGCGGTGGGATAGCCGAGCAGCAGGCACACCAGTGTCGTCTCGAACGCCACCCGGATCGTCTTCAGGAACACGATCCGGTAGACCTCGACCTCGAACAGCCGCCGATAGCTGTCGGCCGAGAACCGCGGCAGGTCGAAACTCGTGCCGACCGCGCCCAGCAGGGGCAGGACGAAGAAGATCCCGACAAAGCCCAAGGGCAGGATGAGCAGCGTCGCCGTCAGAGCCGTCGAACGTGTCATGCCGTGCCCTCGGGTGCGCCCGCCCCTACTTCAGGCGCCACTCGTTGAACTGCTCGGTGACCTTGGTGAGGTTGGGCCCCCACCAGTCGCCGTTCACGAGGAAGCCCTGCTTGAAGTTCTCCGGCGCCGAGGGAAGCAGCGCCATGACCTTCGGATCGACCAGCGGGAAGGCCTTCTTGTTGGTCGGCCCGAAGACCACGTACTTCGTGAGCTCCGCCTGGCGTTCCGGCTGCAGGGCGAAGGCGATGAACTTCATCGCGGCGTCGAACTTCTTCGAGCCCTTGGGGATCACCCAGCCCTCGTAGGAGATCGCCGCGCCGTCGAAGGAGACGCCGATCGGCCGACCTTCCAGGATCAGGCCGGGTCCGCGTGTCCACGGCGTCATGGCGATCTCCTTGGACAGCAGCATCTGGCCGGCCTGCGGGAACTGGCTCCACCACACCGCATCGCGCTTGAGCTTGTCGAGAGACTTCAGGGCGCGCGCGACGTCGATCGGGTAGAGCTTGTCCTTGGGAACGCCGTCGGCGAGGAGCGCGAACTCCAGGATATTCACCGGGCCACTGAACAGGCCGCGGCGGCCGGGAAACTTCGCGGTATCCCAGAAACCCTGCCAATTGCCCGGCGCGCCGCCCGGTAGCGCCTCCTTGTTGTAGGTGAGTTGCGTCGCGAAGGTGATGCCGCCGACGCAGAACTCGGAGACCGTCTCCGACAGGAGATCCTTCGTGTCGAGCCGGGCATAGTCCAGCTTCTCGAGAAGGCCGTCGTGCTGCGCAGTGTAGCGCAGACGATCGGGCAGGCTGATGATGTCCCACTCGACGTTCTTCGACTGCACCTGGGCGCGCAGCTTGGCCAGTTCGACGCCGGTCGTCTGCACGATCTTGATGCCGGTCTCGCGCTCGAACGGCTCGAAGAAGGCCTTGGTCTGCCCTTCCTGGTAGGCGCCGCCGAAGCCCACGAACACCAGTTCCTGGGCGGCGCGCGCCGAAGTCCCGACGACAGCCGGCGCCGCGATCGTCGCCGCCGCCGCTGACTGCACAAAAGCTCGACGTGTTGCCTTCATCTTTCCCCCTCCTAGCTTGGAATTACCGACGCATCGCCCGGATGCCACGTCACCCCGGCTCTCTCGCCGACCTGCGGTGTCCGCAGATCGACCCGATTGGGCACCTTCACGATCAGAGGCGTTCCCCAGCCCAGTCCTATCCTGAGGCGGCGCGACTCGCCGACGAACGACGTCTCGAGAACCTCGCCCTCGACGTTGACCGCGTCGGCGCCACCGTCGCCGACGCTCACCGCTTCCGGACGGAGGACGTACGCGACGGACCTGCCGGCGGAGCCGTGGGCCATGCCGGGAAGAGGCAGCCGAGGCTTGCCGTCCACTTCGAGCCAGAAACCGCGCTCGTGCTCGACCGCCTTACCCCTGAGGATGTTCGACTCACCCACGAATGTGGCAACGAACTCCGATTGCGGCTTGCGGTAGATCTGGGCAGGCGGGCCGATCTGCTCGACCGCACCGCGATTGAGGACGACCACGACGTCCGACATCACCAGCGCCTCGGTCTGATCGTGCGTCACGGCGATCGTCGTGATGCCGAGCTTCCGCTGCAGGTCGCGAAGCTCGTACTGCATTTCATCGCGCAGGCGCTTGTCGAGCGCCGACATGGGCTCGTCCATCAGGAGCACGGGCGGCCGGAAGACGATCGCGCGCGCCAGCGCCACGCGCTGCTGCTGTCCGCCGGAAAGCTGGGCGGGAAAACGGTCGCCGAAACCGCTGAGCTGGACCAACTGCAGGGCCTCGCCCACGCGAGCCTTCGTTTCCTGCGCCGGCAGGCGGCGGATCCGCAGCGGATAGGCGATGTTGTCGAAGACCGTCAGATGCGGGAAGAGCGCATATTGCTGGAAGACGAACCCGATGTTGCGCTTGTGCGGCGGAACGCGCGTGACGTCGGCGCCCGCGACGATGACCCGGCCGCTCGTCGGCTCCTCGAAGCCTGCGATCATCTTGAGGATCGTGGTCTTGCCCGATCCGCTCGGGCCGACGAGTGTCGCGAACGCCCCCGCCGGGATGGAGAAGGACGTGGGCTGCACGGCTTGATGCCCGCCGAATCTCTTCCCGATGCCATCGATCGTGACCGATGCCATCGGACTGCCGCCAGTCGGGAGATCGGCGGGCATGGACATCACCTCGGCGCGCTGCGCACGAACTGCGTCCAGGCACATTCCATGATGCGCTCGCCGCGCTGGGTGAAGCCCTCGAGCAGACAGTCGACCGCGCCGTACCCGGCGATGCCGCTCTCCGCATTCTTGCCGACGATCGTCGTCCGCGCCCGGAGCGTATCGCCATGGAACACCGGGTTCGGGAACTTCACGTCCTTGATCCTGAGATCGCCCGAAGCCGTATCGTGGGTAAGCTCGAGGTTATGGATGCCCATGAGGACGCCGATCGTGACCATGCTGTCGACGAGGACCCGTCCCCAGCGGCTCTTGCCGGCGAAGTCCGCATCGATGTGCAGCGGCTGGAGGTTCTGGGTCAGGCAGCTCAAGCCGACATTGTCGACCTCGGTGATGGTGCGGCGAAGCTCGTGGTCGTAAACGCGACCGACGTCCAGCTCTTCGAAGGTTAGGCTTTTCATGATGCTACAATCACTCTCCGGCTAGGCGGCCTGCGCATCGCGCATGATCATCAACGCGGCTCGATCGCATCTCATGACGACGTCGCCCCGCTGATTGACGCCCTCGTGCAGGAAGATCACGATTCCCGCGCCCGCCTGCGACTTGCTGGGCCGCTTGCTCTTGATCGTCGTGCGGGAGTGGATGGTGTCGCCCGGATGGACGGGCGTCGGAAACTCCAGCTCGGTCATCCCGAGATTTCCGTGCGTCGTGCCGGCCGTCATCTCGATGACGTGCATGCCGATGACGTTCGACAGCACGAGGAACGGATTGACGAGCGGCTTCTTCCATTTCGAGCGCGCCGCGGCCTCGTGGTCGAGATAGAACGGCGAGAGGGACATCGTCAGGCCGCAATAGAGGACGTTGTCGAACTCGGTGATCGTCCGCCGCACCGAATGCTCGTAGGTCCTCCCGACTTCCAGCTCTTCGTAAAACAGGCCTGCCATATCAAGGTTCCAATCTAGTATACAAGATGTTCTTCAGTAGGTTTGGAGCGAGATATCAAGCGTCGGGCCGGGTGTCATATCGAATGGTCGAGCACGATCCGCGCATCGGCGACGTGAGCGCCGTCATCGGCCAGGATGACCGGGTTGAGGTCGATCTCCGAAATCTCCGGGCATTCGCTCATCATCGCCGACACGCGGGCGATCAGCGCCGCAACGGGGCTCACGTCGATCGGAGCGGCGCCCCGGTAGCCGCGCAGCAATTTGCCGACCCGGAGCTCCTGCACCATCTCGATCGCCATCGCCCCCGAAACGGGCGCCAGGCGGAAGCTCACATCGTCGAGGAGCTCCACGAGCACGCCGCCGGCCCCGACCATGATCGCGGGACCGAACTGGGGATCCCGGAAAGCGCCGACGACGAGCTCCACCCTGCCCTGCACCATCGCCGCGACGAGCACGCGGGCGTCGCCGAGCGAGGCCTTCTCGGCCTTGGCCAGCAGCTCGCTGCATCCCGCTGCGGCGCGGTCCGGGCCTTTCACGCCGAGCAGGACGCCGCCGATATCGCTCTTGTGGAGCGCACCCGCGGACACGAGCTTCAACACGACGGCGCCGCCGAAGCTCTCGGCCGCGCGGGCGCACTCTTCGGGCGTTCCGACCACCGCCCACCGCGGCACGCGAACGCCCCAGCTCTCGAGCACGGTCCGCGCCTCGGGCTCCTGGAGCCACGACGATCCGGCATATGCCGAGCGGGGCCGGATGCCGTAAGGCGGCGACGCCGCGGCTGACGGCGCGTCAGGCGTCGGCCGACCGAGGCGGCCTGCCTGCACGAGATGGCCGAGCGTACGCGCCGACATGTCGACCGACCGGAGGACAGGTATGCGCCGGTCGCGAAGGGCAACCAGCGCTGGGGGATTGGCGTCGGCATGCACCGAATGGACCTGCACCGGCTTTTGGTGCCGATCCGCGATGTCAGCGATCGCGCTTGCGGCGTCGATCTCCTGGGGCCGCAATGTGGGGCCGCCCAGTTTCTCATAGCCGCCGAAGTGGCCCACCATCACCGCACCGCCGATGCCGGCGTCGGCGAGGCAGATTTCGAGCGCCTTGGGAACGACGCCGGGATCGCGCTCAGCCAGGCCTGCGAAGTCGACCGGGTTGGACGTCGCACATCGTTCGGGCAGCAGCGCCTGCAGTGCGCGCCGCGTCGGCTCGGAGAATGGCGGCGTCGCCAGGCCCGCCAAGCCGGCGGCATCGCAGAAGAGCGTGGCGTGACCGCCGCCATCCGTCAGCACCGCGACCGAATTGCTCCGCATCGGAACGCGCTTGGTGAGCGCGACCGCCGCCTGCCAGGCTTCCTCCACGTCGAAGGCGCGCAGGATGCCATGCTGACGCAGCGCCGCGTCGATCAGCCGATCCTCGCCCGCGAGCGAGCCGGTATGCGACATCGCCGCCCTTCTCCCGCCCTCGCTCCTCCCGGGTTTCAAAATGACGATCGGCTTGGGGGTGCTCGCCGCATCGACCAGTTCGCACAGCCGCCGTCCCTCGAGCGGACCGAAGCCCTCCAGGTACGCCAGCACGACATCGGTTTGCGGATCGTTCAGGCAGTACTCGATGAGGTCGACCGCCCTGACATCGGCGGCGTTGCCGATCGTCACGGCCCGGCTGAATCCTTGGCCGGTCTTCCTCGACAAGTCGGCGAAGTCCAACGCGAGATTGCCGCTTTGCGATACCAAGGCGATGCGGCCTGGCCGCATCTCCCAACCGACGACGTTGACCCTGGCAGGACCGCTGTAGATGCCCGCACAGTTGGGACCCAGTAGTCGCGCTCCGCTGGCCCGCGCAGCAGTCGCGAGTTCCTGCTCGACCAGACGACCGCTTTCGCTTGTCTCGCCGAAGCCGGCGCTGACGACGACTACGCCCCGCGCCCCTTGCGCCAGGCTGTCGGCAACGACGCCGGGCACATCGCCAGGGGAGACGATGACGACCGCCAGATCGATCGGCCCCGGCAGGTCCCTGACGGAGCGATAGGCCCGTCGGCCCAGGATCTCCCTGGCCTTCGGATGAATGGGATAAAGCGCACCGTCGAAGCCGCCCTCGACGAGGGTCTTCCATCGACGCCCGCCCGCCTTCTCGGGCGCCGCCGAGGCGCCGACCAGGGCAATGCTTCGCGGATTGAGGATTGCGTTGAACGCGTTCGCGGATTCGTTTGACGGCAAGTACGCCTCGTAGACCGGGTGTCGCAAACGAGACTACTTGGATTCATCTCTTGTATACAAGATGTATTTCAGCGACATCCCAGTGCAATTCCTGCGTGAATATTCGGTGCATCCACGCTAAACGACTCGCCCAAGATCAAAGGGATCCAGAATTTGGCCAGGAAGCGTAAGGGCAACAACGACGGCCAGCGTCGGCACGGCAGCGGCGCCGGCGCTCTGGCCCCGGGATCCGATGAGAGCCTTGCGGAGCACGCCTACAAGGAACTCGAGCGGAAGATCGTGACGGCGCAGTTCAAGCCCGGTTCGTGGGTCACGGAAGTCGCCCTCAGCGAGCAGCTCGGGCTCAGCCGCACACCGGTGCGGCAGGCGCTTCAACGGCTGGCGCAGGCCCGTCTGCTGGAAATCGTGCCTCGGCGCGGGTTGCGGATCACGGAAGTCAATGCCGCCGACCAGCTCCTGCTGCTGGAGTTCCGCCGCGAGGCCGAGCGGTACCTGGTGGGTCGGGCGGCAGACTGGGCCGACGACCGGGAAAGAGGACGCTTCAAGGAACTGGCCGAAGAAATGGACCGAGCCGGGGACGCGTCCGATGTCGCCGAGCACTACAGGATCGATCTCGAATACAAGCTCCTGTTGGTGAAGGCGGCACGAAACGACTACGCCGGCGATGCCGTTGCGCCCATGTGGGCGCTGTCGCGACGCTTTGCGTGGGTAACGCGCTTCGAAAGAGACATCAGGCGCATGTCGGCTCTGGCCGCCAAGGTCATGAACGCGATTGCGAAGGGTGATCGCGCCTCAGCCCGCGCATCCAATGATGCGTACATAGACGGCCTCGTCGGGCTCGCCCAGGCGTCTCTGAAGCTTCACCCCTTCCCGTAGCCTACTCCAGCACCGCCGCCTCGCCGGGTCGCGCCGTCGACTTCTTGAGCAGGAAGATCAGCGGCAGCGCGACCAACGCCACCACCATCATCAGCTTGAAGTCGTTGGCATAGGCCACGACGGCCGCCTGCTTGGTCACCTCGGCGTTGAGCGCGGCCTTGCCGAGCGTCGTCGCCATGTCCCAGATACGCCCAGGGGCCAGCGCCGCCAGGGCGTCGTTGTAGGGCGTGACGCGGCCGGCGAGCTCGGCATGCACGAGCTGCGTGTTGCGCGTCAGCAGGAAGATCACCAGCGAGATGCCGATCGAGGAGCCGATGTTGCGCACCAGGCTGTAGAGAGCCGTGCCCTGGGTGCGCAGATGCCCCGGCAGGGTCGCGAAGGTGATGGTGCTGAGCGGCACGAACATGAAGCCGAGCCCCAGCCCCTGCAGGATGCCGGTGCGGATCAAGGTCCATTCCGAGACGTCGGGCGTGAAGCCCGTCATCTCCCACAGCACCGCGGCGGTCAGCAGCAGGCCCGACGCCAGGAGGATGCGTGGATCGACGCGGTTGATCAGGCGGCCGACGATCATCATCGCCACCATGGTGCCCATGCCCCGCGGCGCCAGCACGAGGCCGGCGGTGACCACGGGATAGCCCATCAGGTTCTGCAGGTAGGGCGTGATCAGCGCCAGCGAGGCCAGCAGGATGATGCCGACCACGAAGATGAAGCAGAGCCCGATGGTGAAGTTGCGGTCCTTGAAGATCGACGGATCGATGAAGGGCTGCTTCACCGTGAAGGTCTGCACCAGGAAGAGATAGAAGGCGAGCGCCGCCAGCACGGCCTCGATCCAGATCTCGGTCGAGGAGAACCAGTCGAGCTGCTCGCCGCGATCCAGCATCATCTGGAACGAGCCGATGGCGATCGACAGCATGGCGAAGCCGAACCAGTCGAAGCCGGTCTTGCTCGTCTTCGTCTCCGCGAGATACGCCGACAGGCCGAGGAAGGTGACGATGCCGATCGGCACGTTGATGTAGAACACCCAGCGCCAGTTGTAGGCCTCGGTCAGCCAGCCGCCCAGGGTCGGGCCCAGGATCGGGCCCACCATCACGCCCATGCCCCACATCGCCATCGCCGAGCCGTGCTTCTCCTTCGGATACGAATCGAGCAGCACGGCTTGGCTCAGCGGCACCAGCGAGGCGCCGAACAGGCCCTGGACCAGGCGGAACAGCACCATCTCGGGCAGGCTTACGGCGATGCCGCACAGCACCGAGGCCGCGGTGAAGCCCGTGACAGCGATCAGGAACAGCCGCTTGCGGCCGAGACGCGCCTCGAGGAAGCCGGTGACGGGCGTCGCGATGGCGGCGGCCACGATATAGGAGGTCAGCACCCAATTGATCTGGTCGGCGGTCGCCGACAGCGAGCCCTGCATGTAGGGCAGCGCCACGTTGGCGATGGTCGTGTCCAGCGCCTGCATGATCGTGGCCAGCATGATGCACACGGTCAGCAGGGCGAGGTGCTTGGGTTTGGAGGTGGTGCTGGTCATGGCTATCGCTATTGCGTTGAACGACTGCCTCTCACGTCCTCCCCCGTCTTACGGGGGAGGATACAGGAGGGGGAAAGCTGCAAAGACGGTGTCGCCAGGAAGAGATCATTCCGATCTAAAATTCGCTGACACCCCGTTCGTGGCCTACCCCCTCCTGTATCCTCCCCCGTAAGACGGGGGAGGACATGAGAGGAGAAGTCGTTTCATCTCCTCCTCACATCCCCACGAACTGCTTCGCCGCCTCGAACAGGTCGCCGAGATGGCGGCGGTGTCCGGTGTCGATGTCGACGGTGGCGCTCATGCCGGTGCGCAGCGGCGGGGCGTCGGCGGGCATCTGCACGTTGAGCCGGATCGGCACGCGCTGCACCACCTTCACCCAGTTGCCGGTGGCGTTCTGCGCCGGCAGCACCGAGAACTCCGTGCCCGTTGCCGGTGCGAGGCTGGTCACCGTCGCCTGCCATTCGCGGCCGGGATAGGCGTCGACGGTGACGACGGCCGGCGCGCCCTCCTTCAGATAGGTAAGGTCGGATTCCTTCGGATTGGCCTCGATCCAGACGTCGGCCGAGGACACCAGGCTGAACGCGGCCTGCGCCGCCGGCAGGTACTCGCCGACCTGCAGGGCATCGACGTTGGTGACGATGCCGGGGATCGGCGCGGTCACCGTGGTGCGGTTGAGGTCGCGGCGGGCCTTATCGACCTGCGCCTGCGCGGCGAGGTAGGTCGGGTTCTGCTCGATCGGCGCATCGATGTTGCCGCCGAGCTGCGCCAGCGTCGCGCCGGCGTCGTTCTGCGCCATGGTCACGCGCTCGCGCGCCGCGTCTAGGTCGCGCTTGGCCTGGTCGTAGGTCGCCTGGGCCGAGACGCCGCGCTTCAGCAGATCCTGCTGGCGCTGGAAGTTGGTCTCGTAGAAGGCCACGTCGGTCCGGGCCTGCGCCACCTGCGCCTGCTTCTGGCGGTACGTCGCCTGCAAGGTCACGAGCTGGTTGCGCACCGTGCCGAGGTTGGCCTCGGCACCGGCGAGCGCGATCTTGAACGGCTCCTGGTCGAGGGTGAACAGCACCTGTCCCTTTTCGACCTTCTGGCTTTCCTTCACCGCGACGTCGGCCACGATGCCCGACACGTCGGTCGCGACCGTGAGCTTGCCCGCGTGGACATAGGCATTGTCGGTGCTCACATAACGGCCGCCCGTGGTGTAGGCGAACAGGCCGCCCGCCAGCACGACGATCGGGCCCAGTGCCAGCAGCGCCCGGCGCAGGTTCTTGGGTTGCTTCAATTTGGCAAGCTTCGCAATGGTTGGGGCCGCGACCTCGTCGGCCAGCCCCAGCCGCCGGAAGAAATCGCGGTTAGCCATGGCTTGCTCTCCTCTCGCCGACCGACGCCGAGGACTTGGCGATCAGGTTGGCCTTCATGCTTGAAAGAATGTCGAACAGGCGGTCGCGATCCTCCTCGCTCACGCCCTGCATCGCCTCGCCGCGGGTCACCGCGCCGACCGCGAAGATGTCGGCGAGCTTCGGGCGCGCGGCCTCGGTCAGCCGCAGCAGCCGGATGCGCCGGTCGGTGGGATGGGACTGTCGCTCGACCAGGCCCATCAGCTCCAGGCGGTCGACCAGGCGGGTCAGCGTGATCGGCTCGACTTCGAGGATCTCCGCCAGGGTCCCTTGCTGGATGCCGTCGTGCCGCGCCAGGTGCGCCAGCACCGAGCATTGCGAGCGCGTGAGTCCGAGCTCGCGCGCATTCTGCTCGAAGCGCTTGCGCATCAGCCGCGCCACGTCGTGCAACAGGAAGCCGAGGTTTCTGTCGAGATGGTCCATTGGTCCTATTCCTAAGTACGCCTAATATAAGCTTGCTTATGGAATTTTAAAGGCAAACCTAACTCATTGAAATAATTGATATTTGGAAGAGATAATTCGTCCTATGGCACGCAAAAACTATCGCGCGTGAGGACGCGCGAAAGTCCGCGTCGGCCAGAATGAACTGGCGCGCGTTCGCTTTCCGTTCTATACTGTGGTTATCGGATCAGGAAGCGACGCCGAACCCTGCGCGCTGGATCGCCTTGGTGATCGCAGGCACGTCGGCGCCGGCCGGCAGGCGCATCTCGCCGCTCTTGAGATCGACGGCAATGGGCGCGGTGCCCGCACCCGTGGCGGCACGCGTGACGGCCTTGACGCAGCCGTCGCAATCCATGCCGGTGACCTTGAGGATGAGTTCTTGAGCCATGTGATATAGCTACGCGCCCGCCGGCCCGGCCGGCAAGGGCAAATAGTGGGGTTTTGGTGAGCGGCGACATCGACGATTTTCGCGGCCTTCTGGCCAAGGTGGGCAACGGCGAGACCCTTTCCATCGGCGAAGCCGAGCGCGCCTTCGACATCATGACCTCGGGCGACGCCACGCCGGCCCAGATGGGCGCCTTCCTGATGGGCCTGAAGGTGCGCGGCGAGACCGCCCAGGAGCTGGCCGGCGGCGCCCGCGCGCTACGCGCCAAGATGCAGGGCGTGAAGGCGCCGGCGGGGACCATCGACATCGTCGGCACCGGCGGCGACCACCACGGCACCTACAACGTCTCCTCCTGCTCGGCTTTCGTCGTCGCCGGCGCCGGAGTCCCGGTGGCCAAGCACGGCAACCGCGCCTTCACGTCCAAATCGGGCGCGGCCGACGTGCTGTCAGCGCTGGGCATCGGGCTGGAGCTGCCGATCGAGAAGCTCGAGCAGGCGCTGGTCGAAGCCCGCATCTGCTTCCTGATGGCGCCGCGCCATCACGGCTCCATGCGCAACGTCGCCGGGCCACGCGTCGAGCTCGCGCCCTCGCGCACCATCTTCAACCTGCTGGGCCCGATGTCGAATCCCGCCTCGGTGAAGCGCCAGCTCGTCGGCGTGTTCGATCGGCGCTGGCTGAAGCCGGTGGCCGAGGCGCTGAGCCAGCTCGGGCTCGAGCGCGCCCTGGTCGTGCACGGCCAGGACGGCATGGACGAGCTTACAACCACGGCCAAGAGCTGGGCCGCCTCCCTCGAGGACGGCAAGGTGCGCGAGATCGAGATCGCGCCCGAGGACGTCGGCGTGAAGCGCGCGTCGATGGCCGAGCTCAAGGGCGGCGATGCCGCGCACAACGCCGCGGCCATCAAGGCCGTGCTGGCCGGCGAGAAGAACGCCTTTCGCGACATCGTCGTGCTGAACAGCGCGGCGGCACTGATGGTCGCGGGCAAGGCGGCCGACCTCAAGGAGGGCGCGGCCCTCGCCATCCAATCGATCGACAATGGAAAGGCGGCGCACGCGCTCGCCACCCTGCAAAGGATCTGCGCATGAGCGACACGCTCGACAAAATCGTCGCCCGCAAGCGCAGCCACGTCGGTGGCCGCATGGCGCAGCGGCCGTTGCGCATGGTCGAGGCGCTGGCGCGCGACACCGATTCGCCGCGCGGTTTTGCCAAGGCGCTCAAGGCCACCATCGCCGCGGGCCATTACGGCCTGATCGCCGAGATCAAGAAGGCCTCGCCCAGCAAGGGCCTGATCCGCCCCGACTTCGACCCGCCTGCCCTCGCCCGCGCCTACGAACGCGGCGGCGCGACCTGCCTGTCGGTGCTGACCGACGAGCCCTACTTCCAGGGCAAGGACGAGTTTTTACGCCAGGCGCGCGACGCCACGGCGCTCCCCGTGCTGCGCAAGGATTTCATGATCGATCCCTACCAGGTGGTCGAGGCGCGGGCGCTGGGCGCCGACTGCATTCTGCTGATCATGGCCTGTCTCGATGACTACCTGGCAGCCGAGCTCGCAAGGCTCGCGCACAAATGGGGCATGGACGTGCTGGTCGAGGTGCACGATGCCGCAGAGCTGGAGCGGGCGTTGAAAATCGACAGCGATTTGATCGGCGTCAACAACCGCAATCTCAAGACGCTGGCGGTCGACCTGGCCACCACCGAGCAGCTCGCGCCGCGGGTGCCCAAGGACCGCGGGCGGGGGGCCGAGAGCGGGCTGGGCTCGCCGGCCGACCTTTTGCGCATGGCCAAGGTCGGCGCCTCGGCCTTCCTGATCGGCGAA
>JACPOB010000191.1 GCA_016185145.1 Rhodospirillales bacterium
TCGCAGCAAAGCCTGCCCCCAGACCCATGCAGCCTCGCTGTCCCTCCCATCACGCACTGCTCCATCGCAGCGCGATGAAAAAGCTCGTCCCACGCCTTGAACTATCGGACATAAGAGGATGAGGTCATCTGTGAATCACCACTCAATGAAGCAGGTACTATGGAACCGATCCTTCACTATGGCTTCCCGCTGGGAACATCGATGGGCCTCGTGGCCACGCTGGAGTGGCCGGGCCAACCCTATCGGCTGAGCCGCGTCGACATGCTGGGCGAGATGCGCGAGCCATCCTATGCCGGCCTGAACGCACGTCACGAGACGCCGGTACTGATCACGCACGATGGGCGTGCGTTGAGCGAGACCATGGCAATCGCGGCTTATCTCGAAGCGCGCGACACAGAGAGACGCGTCAGCTTCGAGCCGGGTTCTCCGCAAGCGGACCGGATGCATCAATTGATGGCATTCCTGAACACCGGCTTTACCGCCGCCTTCGCGCCGCTATGGGTCGCGATGGAGCTCGCGTCGCCGGACCCGGCCTATCAGGCCGCGCTGCGCCGCTTCGGACGCGACGCCGTCATCAAGCGACACGACCAGCTGGAAGCCATGCTCGACGACAGTCCCTGGCTCGCCGGCGAACGACGGACGATGGCCGACGGCCTGCTGGCGGGGGTGGCGCGATGGCTCGAGTTCCACGAGGTCGACGACATCGCGCGCTGGCCCAGGCTGCAGGCGCTTCGCCGGCGCGTCGAGGCCGATCCCGCCGTCGTCTATGCCACCGCCCTGGAGAGCGGCGAGGCCGCGAAGGGCTCAGGCAATTGCCTGGGTCAGTTGCCGCTGGCCGAAGTCGTCAGTCGTTACGGTCAAGGCAAAGTCGGGACGGCTTGAATCATTGCCTCCCCATCGTTCTTACGATGGGGAGGTGCCCGCGAAGCGGGCGGAGGGGTCCATGAGCCACAGGCGTTGGCGCTATGACCCCTCCGTCGCCGCATGACGGCGACACCTCCCCAGCGAAGCTGGGGAGGAATGAACCAAGCTGCGTGGGCTTTGCTTTAGGGCAGCAGTCCAAGCGACGACTGCAGATCCTGCTGGCCGGCGGCCAGCGCAGGCGGCATGTCATCGGCGGCGTGCGTCTGGTCGTAGTGCCGCCGCACATAGTCGAGGCCGTGGCGCAACATGTCCCTGGTGAAGCGCGCCGGCTTCGCCGCGAGGGCCGCGAGCGCATCGGGTGAGCGCTCGTGAACGGGCCGCGAGAAGGCGGCGAGCTCGACTTCGGCGACGAGGAACATGCCACATGCCATCGCACCGAGGGCGTAGGAAAGGCATTCCTCTTCCCAACGGTCTGGTTCGCGATGCTCGGAGTCGAGGAGATCGAGTGCAGCGAGGAAGTTGTCGTAAAGCCTGTTCTTGCGCTCGAGGTCCATCGGCTGCATGCGCGTCCTCCACAATTTTGCTCGGGCGCATATGGGCGCGAGATCGTGACCCGGCAATGACGATCGGATCACATTCCTCGATTGGTCACAGCGGCAGTTACGCCTTGCTTACGCTGCGCACGCCGCCTGCAAGTGCCTTGACGTCGGCGAGCACGCCGGCCGTGAGGCCGGGCTTGGGCTTGCCGTCGACATCGAGTCCCGCCTTCACGCGATCGACGATGGCTGTGCCGACGACGGCAGCGTCGGCATGGCGTGCCACGGCCGCGGCCTGCTCGGGCGTCCTGATGCCGAAGCCGACGCCGACCGGCAGCCTGGTGTGGCGCTTGATGCGCGCGACGTGCGTGGCGACCGTCTCCTCCGTCGCCGACTTGGTCCCGGTGATGCCGAGCACCGAGACGAAATAGACGAAGCCCGCCGAATACTTGAGCACCGCCGGCAACCGCTTGTCGTCGGTCGTGGGCGCGGTCAGCAGCACCGTATCGAGGCCGTTCGCCTCGGCGTGCGGCTTCAGCTCGTCGGCTTCCTCGGGCGGCAAATCAACGAGGATGAAACCATCGACACCGGCCGCCGCGGCTTCCTTGCAGAAGCGCTCGGCGCCGCGCTGATAGACGAGGTTGTAGTAACCCATCAGCAGGATCGGCGTGTCGTTGTCGCCCGTTTCCTTGCGGAAGCGACGCACCATGTCGAAGGTGCCGTCGACCGTCATGCCGGCCTTCAGCGCACGCTGGCCCGCGACCTGGATCGAGGGACCGTCGGCCATCGGATCGGTGAACGGCATGCCGAGCTCGATCAGGTCGGCGCCCGCTGCCGGCAGGCCTTTCAAAATGTCGTAGCTCACATCGGCATTGGGGTCGCCGGCGGAAATATAGATCACGAGCCCGGCGCGTTTGTCGGCCTTGAGCTTCTCGAAACGCTTGGTGATGCGGCTCATGACCGATCCTGCTGTAGTGCTGCAACCGCGATTGCCGCTTTGACGTGGTTTGAGGTCAGCGACGGATAGGCCGCAGTGATTTCAGCTTCGGAAGTCCCGTTGGCAATATCAGCGAGGACTTGCTCCAGAAGGATGCGCGTTCCCTTCATAGTCTGTCGCCCGCCACAGATCGCCGGATCGCGAACGATGTAGCCTTGCCAATGGAAGGTTGCGTCGTGCGCCATGTCTTGACCAATCAGACCTTCATGCCCAGCCGCTCGGCGACGGCGAACACGTCCTTGTCGCCGCGGCCACAGAGGTTCATCACCAGCAGATTGTCCTTGGGCAGCGTCGGCGCGAGCTTGGTGACGTGGGCCAGCGCATGCGCGGGCTCGAGCGCCGGGATGATGCCTTCGAGCTTGCACAGGAGCTGGAATGCCGTCAGCGCCTCGTTGTCGGTCGCCGACACGTACTCGACGCGGCCCTGCTCCTTCAGCCACGAGTGCTCGGGGCCGATGCCGGGATAGTCGAGGCCGGCCGAGATCGAATGCGCCTCGGTGATCTGGCCTTCCTTGTCCTGCAGGAGGTAGGTGCGGTTGCCGTGCAGGACGCCGGGCCGGCCGCCGGTCAGCGAGGCGGCATGCTCGCCCGTCTCGACGCCCTTGCCGCCGGCCTCGACGCCGACGATGCGCACGCCCTTGTCGTCGAGGAAGGGGTGGAACAGGCCCATGGCGTTCGAGCCGCCGCCGATGCAGGCGACCAAGGTGTCGGGCAGCCGGCCTTCCATCTCCATGATCTGCTTGCGCACCTCGTTGCCGATCACGCACTGGAAGTCGCGCACCATCGCCGGATAGGGATGCGGACCCGCCACCGTGCCGATGCAGTAGAAGGTCGTCTCGCAGGTCGCCACCCAGTCGCGCAGCGCCTCGTTCATCGCGTCCTTGAGCGTCGAGGAACCGGACGTCACCGGCCGCACCTCCGCGCCCAGCATCTTCATGCGGAAGACGTTGGGCGCCTGGCGCTCGACATCGACCGAGCCCATGAAGACGACGCAAGGAATGTCGAACAGCGCGCAGGCCGTCGCCGTGGCGACGCCGTGCTGGCCCGCGCCGGTCTCGGCGATGACGCGCGTCTTGCCCATGCGCTTGGCCAGAAGCACCTGGCCCAGCACGTTGTTGATCTTGTGGCTGCCGGTGTGGTTGAGCTCGTCGCGCTTGAAGTAGATCTTGGCGCCGCCGAGGTGCTTGGTCAGCCGTTCCGCGTAGTAGAGAGGGCTCGGCCGGCCGGCATACTGGGCCAGGAGATAGTTCAGCTCGCCCTGGAACTGCGGATCGGCCTTGGCCTCGTTGTAGGCCTTCTCCAATTCGAGGATCAGCGGCATCAACGTCTCGGCGACGTAGCGGCCGCCGAAAAGGCCGAAATGCCCGCGCTCGTCGGGACCGGTGCGGAAACTGTTGGGGGCGGCGGGTGAGGTTGGCATCGCTGTTCCTGTCGGGACGCCGGACTTAGCAGTCCCGACAGGGGTCGGTCAAAAGCCCTTCAAAGACCTACCTGCGCTTGCTCTTGGCCGACTTGCGCTTGGCCTTCTGCGCCGATTTCCGCGACGCGGCGGCGGCACTGGCACGCGCCGGCGCGGCGTTGACCTCGACGATCACCTCGATCTCGACCGGAATGCCGCGCGGCAGCGAGCCCATGCCCACCGCCGACCGGGCATGGCGCCCGCGATCGCCGAACACCGACACGAAGAGGTCGGAGCAGCCGTTGATCACCTCGGGGTGCTCGCCGAACTCCGGCGTGGCGTTGACCATGCCCAAAAGCTTGACGATGCGCTTGACGCGATCGAGGTCGCCCAATTCGGCCTTCATGACGGCGATCAGGCTGAGACCCGTCTGGCGCGCATATTCGTAGCCCTGCTCCTTGGTGAAGTCGCGGCCGACCTTGCCGACGGGCAACGGATGGCCCGGCAGGCCGGGCCCCTTGCCGGCGAGATAGAGCAAATTGCCGGTGCGCACGGCGTTCACGTAGTTGGCCATCGGCGAGGTGGGCTTGGTGAGCTCGATGCCGAGTTCCTTCAGCCGCCGTTCGGTCTTCATGCAGTCCCCCTTCAGAGCGCCTTCACGCGATCGAGGAAGGCGCAGATCAAGTCGACCGATTTCACACCGCGACTCGATTCGACGCCAGAGGAAACGTCGACGACAGGCGCGCCGGTGACGCGCACCGCCTCGGCGACATTGTCGGGCGTGAGCCCACCCGCGAGCAGCCAAGGAAGCGGAACCTTTCGTCCCGACAGGAAAGTCCAGTCGAAGACCTTGGCGTTGCCGCCGGGCAAGGTGCCTACGGCCGCATCGAACATCAGCCAGTCGGCGACGGTCGCGTAGGCTGCGATGCCGCGCTCGACATCGCTGGCCGCGGCCACGTTGATCACCTTCATCACGGGCTTGCCCGTGCGCGCCTTGACGGCCGCGACCCGCTCGGGCGTCTCCTTGCCGTGCAGCTGCACCAGGTCGATGGCGCCGGTCGCCAGACGCTGGTCGAGCATCAGGTCGTCAGGGTCGACGAACAATCCGACGCGGGTCACGCCCCTGGGCACGCGCGCCCCCAGCGCCTTCAGCACGTCGTTGGAAGCGACGTAGCGCGGCGACGGCGGATAGGTGTTGAAGCCGACGAACCGGGTACCGCCTGCGACGGCGGCATCGACCGTCTCGGGAGTCGTCAGGCCACAGATCTTGGCCTCGACGCTCATAGGTCGTTGACGCCGGCTTCGCGGGCGATCGCTTCGGCGGCGGCGCGCGGATCGGCGGCCTGGTAGATCGGCCGGCTGACCACGAGGTTGGTGGCTCCGAGATCGACGGCCTGTCTCGGCGTCATCACGCGCTTCTGGTCGTTGGCGGCGCTGCCGACGGGCCGGATACCCGGCACCATGAGCACGAAGTCAGGACCGCACTGCTTGCGCAGGGCGGCGATCTCGAGCGGCGAGCAGATCACGCCATCGAGTCCGCTGTCGCGCGCCAGCGCCGCCAGTCGCAGCACCTGGTCGGATGGATCGGCATTGACGCCCGTCGCCTCGAGATCCGAACGGTCGAGCGAGGTGAGCACGGTGACGCCGAGCAGCTTGGGACGCGGCACGCCGTGCTTGGCGGCCTGGGTGCCGGCTTCTTCGACGGCGGCCTTGAGCATGTCCCGCCCGCCGCTCGAATGGATGGTGATGAAGGTCGGCGCCAGCTCCGCGACCGCGCGTATGCCGCCGGCGGCGGTGTTGGGAATGTCGTGCAGCTTCAGGTCGAGGAAGAAGCCCACGCCGGTCGCCCGGATCGGCGCCGGAAAGGCATAGCGCACGCCAGGTGCGCCGTGCGCCAGGAAGAATTCCAGGCCCAGCTTGATGCCGCCGACCGCAGGCTTGGGCCCGCCGGCAATGCTCTGGATGAGCTTGCTCGCCCAGACGAGATCGGTCGTATCGATGCCGCAGTAGATGGGGTTCTTCATGGCGGGCGCAACCTAAGGGGCGACGCCCAGCCGAGCAAGCGTTGCTATTCAGCCGCGAAGGGCTTCGCGTGAGTTCGCTGCCATAACTCTTCCACATGGAAGTCGATCAAACCCACGGGCGAGGCGTGGCACGTGCGATTGAATGTCGAGCCATCACTTGGTGTCATCCCGAGCGTAGCGAGGGACCTTCCCTGCGACCTTAAAGGTCCCTCGCTGCGCTCGGGATGACAACATCTTCTTGGCCCTGCGCAGTGCGACGAGGCCTAGGAACTCCTCACCCGGCGCACGGCGTCCTTCCAGCCGGCATAGCGGCGGTCGCGCGAGGCGGCGTCCTCGGCCGGGCGGAAGGCACGGTCGAGCGCCCAGGTCTCAGCCAGCGCCTCCAGCGAGGGCCACAGGCCCGCCTGCAGGCCGGCCAGGAAGGCGGCACCCAGGGCCGTGGTCTCGGTCACCTTGGGCCGCTCGACGGGCACGGCCACGGTGTCGGCCAGGCGCTGCATCAGGGGATCGTTCACCACCATGCCGCCATCGACGCGCAGCTCGTCGATCTGCGCACCGTCGCCGCGCATGGCCTCGACAAGGTCGCGGGTCTGGAAGCACACCGAATCGAGCGTCGCCGCCGCGATCTCGGCCGGGCCGCTGTCGCGCGTCAGCCCGAGCAGCGCACCGCGCGCTCCGGCATCCCAGTAGGGCGCGCCCAGGCCGACGAAGGCCGGCACCATGTAGACGCCGTGATCGGCCTTGGCTTGCGACGCCACCTGCTCGACGTCGCCCGACTTGGCGATCAGGTGCAGGCCGTCGCGCAGCCATTGCACGGCGGCGCCGGCGATGAAGATGCTGCCCTCGAGCGCATAGGTGCGTCGGCCGCCCAGCTGATAGGCGATGGTGGTGAGCAGCCGATTGTGCGAGCGCACCGCGATGCTGCCGGTGTTGAGGAGCGCAAAGCAGCCCGTGCCGTAGGTCGCCTTGACCATGCCGGGCTTGACGCAGGCCTGACCTACGGTCGCCGCCTGCTGGTCGCCCGCCATGCCCAGCACCGGCACCGGCGCGCCTAAAATGTCGGCCGTGGCGACGCCGAGCTCGCCCGAGCAGTCGACGACCTTGGGCAGCAGCGGCGCCGGCACGCCGATCAACCTCAGCAGGCCGGCATCCCAATCGCCGGTGTGGATGTCGAGCAGCAGGCTGCGGCTGGCGTTGGTGGCGTCGCTCGCATGCACCTTGCCGCCCGTGAGCCTCCACAGAAGAAAGCATTCGATGGTGCCGGCGGCCAGCGCGCCCTTCTCCGCTGCCGCCCGGCTGCCGGCGACGTGGTCGAGGATCCAGGCGATCTTGGTGCCCGAGAAATACGGATCGAGGATCAGGCCGGTCTTCGCCGTGACCTCGGCCTCGTGGCCCGCACGCTTCAGCGCTTCGCAGCGGTCCGCGGTGCGGCGGTCCTGCCAGACGATGGCGTTGTGGATCGGCTTGCCGGTATTGCGATCCCACACCACGGTGGTCTCGCGCTGGTTGGTGATGCCGATACCGGCCAGCGCCTTGGCGTCGAGCTTTGCCTTGGCGAGCGCGCCGCGGCAGACCTCGACCGTGGCCGTCCAGATCTCCTCGGCGTCGTGCTCGACCCAGCCGGGCCTGGGGAAGATCTGCGGCAGCTCTTTCTGCGCCGACGCCACCGGGCGGCCAGCGGCGTCGAACACGATGGCGCGGGTGCTGGTCGTGCCCTGGTCGATGGCGAGGATGTGCTTGGCGGCCATCCTGCGTTTTTAGCAGGTTTTTGCCTCCCCATCGCGGACTCGCGGTGGGGAGGTGGCCGCGCAGCGGCCGGAGGGGTCATGAGTCATGACCCCTCCGTCGGCGAAGACGCCGACACCTCCCCACTTCGTGGGGAGGATGATCCTTCGTCAGTGCGCGCGGGCGATGGCGAAGTCGACGGCTTCCAGCAGGGCGGCCTTGAGCGGCTTGTCGGGGAACAGCCCCAGCGCATCGCGCGCCATGGCGCCGTAATGGCGGGCGCGCTCCAGCGTGTCGACGATGGCGCTGTGGCGATCGAGCAGGGTCTGGGCATGCTCGAGGTCGCCGTCGCGCTGGTCGAGCTTCTCGATGGTGCGCTTCCAGAATTCGCGCTCGACGGTGCGGCCGCGCAGGAAGGCCAGGATGATCGGCAGCGTGATCTTGCCCTCGCGGAAATCGTCGCCTACCGACTTGCCGAGCTCGGCCTCGCGGCCGGCATAGTCGAGCGCGTCGTCGACCAGCTGGAAGGCGATGCCGAGATTCATGCCGAAGCTCTCGAGCGCCACGCGCTCGGGCCCGTCGCGGTCGGCCACCATGGCGCCGACCTCGGCCGCCGCCGCGAACAGCTTGGCGGTCTTGGCCTTGATGACCTCGAGATAGGTCGCCTCGGGCGTGCTGGTGTCGCGCTGGCTCACGAGCTGCAGCACCTCGCCCTCGGCGATGGTGGAGGAGGCGCGCGACAGCACGCCCAGGATGTCGAGCGAGCCGACCTCGACCATCAGCTCGAAGGAGCGCGTGAACAGGAAGTCGCCGACCAGCACCGAGGCCTTGTCGCCCCACACCGCATTGGCCGAGGGCTTGCCGCGCCGGAGCGCGCTGACATCGACCACGTCGTCGTGCAGCAGCGTGGCGGAGTGGATGAACTCCACGCAGGTCGCGAGCTTGATGTGGCGGTCGTCGCTGCCGGGGTAGCCGCACAGCCGCGCCGCCGCGACGGTCAGCAACGGCCGCATGCGCTTGCCGCCCGCGCCGACCAGGTGATTGGCGAGCTCGGGAATCAGCGCCACCGGCGAACGCATGCGCGCCAGGATCTCGCGATCGACCTGCACCATGTCGTCGGCGCAGAGCGACAGCAGCGGCTCCAGGCTGGGCGTCTTGCGCTTGCCTTCGAGGGTAACGACAGTTGCCATGGCGTGAGAATAGTCGCCCAACCGAGTTTGGTTGTTGCGACACGATGTCGTGACATGATCCCGATATGGAACGGACCCTGACCGAGGACGCCCTGCTGGGCGGCCGCGTACAGTTGTTACAACCCGCTCGCGGCTACCGCGTCGCCGTCGACGCCGTGCTGCTGGCGGCCGCCGTCGATGCCGGGCCCGGACAGCGTGTCCTCGATCTCGGCGCCGGCGTCGGCGCCGTCGGCCTGTGTCTCGCGGCGCGGCTGCCCGGCTGCCGCATCGTCGGCATCGAGCTGCAGGCGGCCCTGGCCGAGCTGGCCGAACGAAATGCCAACCTCAACGGCATGGCCGGGCGTGTGCGAACCATCGTTCATGACCTGGCCAGGCCATTGCCGGCCGATCTCGGCCGCTTCGACCATGTCGTGACCAACCCGCCTTATCTCGCCGCCGCGGTCGCCGATCCCTCTCCCGATCCCTCCAAGGCGCTGGCGACCGTCGAATCCAGCGCCGACCTGGCGCGCTGGCTGGCAGTGGCCACGGCGGCGGCGGAACCTGCAGGCACCCTGATCGTCATCCATCGCAGCGACCGTCTGGAAGAGCTTCTCGGCCGTCTCGACGATTTGGGCTGGGGCGACATCACGGTGAAGCGCCTGCCGCCCGCGGCGCGCATCCTGGTGCGCGCCCGCCGCGCCGACCGGCCGACACGACGCGATGCGCCGGCCCTCACGCTGCATCGGCCGGGCGGCGGCTACACCGACGAAGCCGAGGCCATCCTGCGCCACGCCGCGCCGCTTGCCTTCTGAGGTCGCCGCGGGGACATTGCCGCCATGCTCGCTTGGCTAAAGGACCGCTTCCGCCGCGGCCCCGTCGTTCCGGTCGTCCGCCTGTCCGGGGTCATCGCCTCGGGCGGTCTTTTGGGCAGTCGCGGCCTTTCCATCGAAAGCGTGGCGCCGCTGCTCAAGCGTGCCTTCGACGTGCGCGGCGCCAAGGCGGTGGCGCTCACCATCAACTCCCCCGGCGGCTCGCCGGTCCAGTCGGCGCTGATCGGCCAGCGCATCCGCCTGCTTGCGGCGGAGAAGAACGTGAAGGTGATCGCCTTCGTCGAAGACGTTGCGGCATCGGGCGGCTACTGGCTCGCCTGCGCCGCCGACGAGATCATCGTCGATCCGAGCTCGATCGTGGGCTCGATCGGCGTCATCAGCGCGGGCTTCGGCTTCCAGGATTTGATCGCCCGCATCGGCGTCGAGCGCCGCATGCACACCTCGGGCGAGCGCAAGTCGATGCTCGATCCCTTCGGGCCGGAGAAGCCCGAGGACGTCGAACGCCTGCATCGCCTGCAGGCCGAGATCCATGACGGCTTCAAGGACTGGGTGCGCGAGCGCCGCGCCGGCAAGCTGAAAGCCGACGAGGCCACCCTGTTCAGCGGCGAGTTCTGGACCGGCAAGCGCGGACTGGAGCTCGGCCTGGTCGACGGGACGGGCGAGTTGCGCGCCACCCTGCAGGCGCGCTACGGCGCCAAGGTGCACCTGCCGGTGATCGCCCCGCGCCGCCGGCTGCTGTCGCGCTTCGGGCTCGGCACATCGATTGGCGGAACGGACATCGACGGCATCGGGCCCGCGACGTTGGCAGCGATCGAAGAGCGCCTACACTGGCAACGGTTTGGACTATAGGAACAGGCGATGAAACTGCTCACCCCCGTGCATCCCGACGACATGTCGGCCGTTCGAACCTGGTTCGAGACGCTGGCCAGCCATTGCCGCGACGTCGACTACGAGGGCGCACGCCCGATCTTCGCCGAGGACATGATCGCCTTCGGCACCTTCACCGACTTCATGACGGGCCGCGATCTCGCCGAGGAGAAGCAGTGGCGCAACGTCTGGGGCACCATCCGCAACTTCCGCTACGACCTCAACAAGATCGAGGCCATCGTCTCGGCCGACCGGCTGACGGCGATCGGCATGGCGGTCTGGCAGTCCGACGGCTTCCATCCCAACGGCGACCGCTTCGACCGGCCGGGCCGCACCACCGTCACGCTCGGCCGCAAGAATATCGGCGATCCTTTCGTCGCCACCCACACCCACATGTCGCTGTTCCGCGGCACGCCCGAACGGAGCTACGGCAAGTTCGGCTGAAGTTGCTTCCTCCCCAGCGAAGCTGGGGAGGTGTCGGCGTCTTCGCCGACGGAGGGGTCATGAGCACCAGTCGTGATGCTCATGACCCCTCCGTCCGCTTCGCGGACACCTCCCCTTCGCGGACTCCGCGAAGGGGAGGAAGATCACGGATCCATCGCGCCCTTGCGCTCGACGATCAGGCGGTACTGGTCGGGCTGGCGGTGGATCGCGAAGTTGAAGGTCGTGCGCTTGTAGCTTTGACCGGCGTCGAGGTCGCAGCGATGCACCACCAGCTCGTCGGCCTCGCCGCCGGCGCGCGCCACCACCTTGCCGGACGGCGCCACGATCATCGAGTCGGCGAGCGAAGGCACGCCCTCCTCGTTGCCGCCCTTGGCCACGCCCACGACCCAGGTGCCGTTCTGGTAGGCGCCGGCCTGCATCGAGAGCTGGTTGTGGAACCAGGAATGCTCGTCGTGGTCGGGTGACGGCGCATTGTGCAGGGGCGTGTTGTAGCCCAGCAGGACCATCTCGACGTTCTGCAGGCCCATGACGCGATAGGTCTCGGGCCAGCGCCGGTCGTTGCAGATGCACATGCCTATGTTGCCGCCGAACGCCTTGAACACCGGGAAGCCGAGATTGCCGACCTCGAAGTAGCGCTTCTCCAGGTGCTGGAACGGCCGCTCGGGCTCATGCTCGGCGTGGCCCGGCAGATGGACCTTGCGGTACTTGCCGACGATCCGGCCGTCGCGTTCGACCAGAATGGAGGTGTTGAAACGCCGAACACGGCCGTTCTCGCTGGCGAGCTCGGCGTAGCCCAGGCAGAAGCCCATGGCGAGGCGCTTCGCCTCGGTGAAGAGCGGCGCCGTCTCGTTCGACGGCATCTCCTGCTCGAAGAAGGCATCGATCTCGGCCTGATCGGTCATCCACCAGCGCGGAAAGAACGTCGTCAGCGTGAGCTCGGGGAAGACCACCAGCTCGCAGCCCATGCGCTTGGCCTCGCGCAGATGCGCGATCAGGCGCTCGACCACGTCGCGGCGCGAATGGCTGCGCTGGATCGGGCCCATTTGCGCGGCGCCCACGGTCAGAAAACGGGTCATGTCACGCCCGCCGTAGCATGAAGCTGCGCGTTCAAGGTGCCCCAGGCCTTCCTGCGAACAATCGCCTCGAGCGCGCCGGTCTGCGAATTGCGCCAGAACATGAGGTTCGACCGACCCGACAACGTACCGGCCTTCACCACGCTTCCGTCCTCCAACCGCACGCGCGCACCGGCGGTGATGTAGCAGCCGGCCTCGACCACGCAGTCGTCGCCGAGCGAGATGCCGATGCCGGCGTTGGCCCCGATGAGGCAGCGTTCGCCGACCGTGACCTGCACCTTTCCGCCGCCGGACAGCGTGCCCATGATCGAGGCGCCGCCACCGACGTCGCTGCCGTGACCGACCACGACGCCCGCGCTGATGCGCCCTTCGACCATGCAGGTGCCGAGTGTCCCGGCATTGAAGTTGCAGAAGCCCTCATGCATCACGATGGTGCCGGCGGCGAGGTGTGCGCCCAGCCGGACCCGCGCGGCATCGGCGATGCGGACATCGCCCGGCACGACGTAATCGGTCATGCGCGGGATCTTGTCGATGCCGCGGACGTCCAGCCCCACGCCTTCGAGGCGCGCCCTGATGCGGGCCGCATCGAGGACGTCGAGCGGGCACGGGCCGAGGGACGTCCAGGCGACGGTCGGCAACAGCTGGAACATGCCGTCGAGGTTCACGGTATTGGGCCGCACCAGCCGGTGGCTGAGCAGATGAAGGCGGAGATAGACGTCGTGCAGGTCGACGGGCTTGTCGGCCAGCGACGCGATCTCGGTGCGGATCGGCACGACCTCGACCTGGCGGATGTCGTCCGTGCGCGCATGGCGCGCGAGATCCTCCGCGGAATGGCCGGGCAGAGCGAGGCCGGCCAAGCGGCGTGTCGCCGCTTGGCCAGAGGAGGTCAGTTTCAGGTCCAGGAACCAGGCGTCGAGCACCGCCCCGTCCCTGGCGACGGTGGCGAAGCCCTCTCCCAACGCACCCGACGTATCGTACATCCGCCGAGACTATGGCCCGGCGCGCTTCACGTCATTGGTGAATTCGTCGGCGCAGAAGGTGCCGCCCTGGAACAGGTCGCCCACCGGATTGGGCCCGATCTTGGCCTGCTCGGCCTCGGCATGGGCGCGGTGGTCTTCGGCCTTGCTCTGGGGCCGGTAGCCCAAAGCGCGAGCGCGCGAGTTGTCCCACCATCCGGCGGCATTGTCCGAGGCGCCGTAAAAGATCTCGAAACGGATGTCCGGATGGTTCAAGCCGATGCCGATCAGCTGCACGATGTCCTCGGGAGAGATCCAGATCGACAGCCGACGCACGTCGAGCGGCCGCGGGCCCACATTGCCGATGCGCAGGCAGGTCACGATCATGCCGTGCTTGTCGGAATAGAGCGCGCCCAGCGCCTCGCCGAACGCCTTGCTGACGCCGTAGCGGCTGTCGGGCCGCACCGTGACGTCGGTGCCGATCTTGCGCTTGCGCGGATAGAAGCCCACGGCATGGTTGGAAGAGGCGAAGATCACGCGCTTCACGCCGGCCTGGCGCGCCGCCTCGAAGAGATTGTAGCAGCCGATGATGTTGGCCTGCAGGATGGTGTCCCACGGTCCCTCGACCGAGTAGCCGCCGAGATGGATGACGCTGTCGGCGCCCTTGACGGCGGCGGCCACCTCGTCGGGCTTGGTGAGGTCGGCGGCAACGAAGGTCTCCGACGGCAGCAGGTCCTTGGGGCTAACCTTGTCGCTCAGCACCAGGCCCGGATAGAGCGGCGCCAGCAACGGCCGGATCATGGTGCCGATGCCGCCGGCTGCGCCGGTGAAGACGATGCGCCGCTCGCTAGCGTCGGCCATGTTTTTCTCCTTCTGCCAGTTTGCGATAGCGCTCGATCGAGCGCGTGAGCTGCTCGCTCATGCTCATGCTGGATGGGTTGGAGATAAGCCCGCCGCTCGGCCGGCGTGTCAATCGAAAGCCGCATTCTCTGGCGCGGAATGACATGGCTGCCGAGAAAGGCCGGGAGGCGCTGGACGCTCTTTTCCGCCTGCGTACCAGCCTTCTCGCTCGCGCAACCAACCTGTTCCCGGGCAAGTTCCGAGGGTAAAAGGCCGGCATGTCCGGCCACATCCGTCGCGCCCGCCCCGAGGAGCGCCCGCGCATCACCGAGATCCGCCTCGCCGTGCGTGAGAACCAGCTGCTCGATCCGTCGCGGGTGACCGACGCCGACTATCAGTGGTTCTCCGAGACCCCCGGCATCTGGGTGTGGGAGGAGGACGGCCGCATCCTGGGCTTCTCCGCCGCCGACACGCGCGACGGCACCATCTGGGCGCTGTTCATCGATCCCGATCACGAGGGCCGCGGCATCGGCCGAGCCCTGCTGGCCAAAGCCTGCGACGTGCTGCGCCAGGCGGGCCATCGCACCGCCACGCTCGGCACCGAGCCCGGCTCGCGCGCCGATCGCTTCTATCGCCAGGCCGGCTGGATGGCCCTGCACATCGACAAGCGCGGCGAGCAGATCCTGCGGCTAGACCTCTGAGGCGAGCTCCAGCATCAGGTTGGTCAGTACCTGCGCGCCGGCCACGAGGTCGGCCGCTTCGGTGTGCTCCTTGACGTTGTGGCTGAGGCCCGCCACCGACGGCACGAAGATCATCGCCGTCGGGCAGATGCGCTGCATCATCTGAGCGTCGTGCCCCGCGCCCGACGGCATGCGCCGCGTCGTGAGGTTGAGCGCCCCGGCATGACGCTCGACGCGATCGACCAGGGTCGCATCGAAGATTACCGGCTCGAAGCGAGCCAGCACCTTGGCGGCGACGTCGACACGCTCGGCCGCGGCGACCTCGGCGATGTGGTCGGCGACGCGCGCCTCGGCCTGCTTGAGCTTGTCCTCGTCGGTGTTGCGCAGGTCGACGGTGAATACGGCCCGGTTGGGCACGACGTTGATCAGGTTGGGCCTGAGCGACAGCGCGCCGACGGTGCCGACCTGATCGCCGCCCATGTCACGCGCCATCCCGCGCACGAACACGTTGACCGAGGCGGCGAGATAGCCGGCGTCGCGCCTGAGCCGCATCGGCGTCGTGCCGGCATGGTTGGAGACGCCGGTCACGGTGTATTCGGTCCACGAGATGCCCTGCACGCTCTCGACCACGCCCACCTGCACCTTCTCCTCGTCGAGGATCGGGCCCTGCTCGATATGCAGCTCGACGAAGGCATGCGGTCTCAGCGCACCCGGCCTGGCGGCGCCGAGATAGCCGATGCGGCGCAGCTCGTCGCCGACCGCGATGCCGTCCTTGTCGACGGCGGCGTAGGCCTCGTTCAGCCCCAGCCCGCCGGCATAGACCAGGCTGCCCATCATGTCGGGCTGGAAGCGCGCGCCCTCCTCGTTGGTGAAGAAGGCGACGGCGATCGGCCGGCGCGTCGTGACCTTCGCCCCGTTCAGCGCGCGCACGACTTCGAGGCCGGCCAGCACGCCGTAATTGCCGTCATAGCGGCCGCCGGTGCGTACCGTGTCGATGTGGCTGCCGGTCATGACCGGCGCCAGGTTCTCGGTGCCGGCACGAACGCCGATCACGTTGCCGATGGCGTCGATGCGCACGTCGAGTCCGGCGGCCTTCATCCAGCCGACGACGAGATCGCGGCCGGCCTTGTCCTCGTCGCTGAGCGCCAGCCGCGCGCAGCCGCCGCCGTCGATGGCGCCGATGCCGGCCAGTTCGTCGAGCGCGCCCAGCAGCCGCTTTTCATCGATAAGCAACATGATTTCCCCAATGATGCCAGGACCTTAGACTTGTGTACCGAGGGGCGCAAAATATCACGCCGGGGTGATCCGGATTGCCTTGCAACGCCGTGGGTCGAGCGTCACTTAGTGGGTCACCCTCATCCTCCTCCCCCGTCATACGGGGGAGGCCGGGAGGGGGAAGGCATCAGTCGAGCTGTCGATCGTTTCGGATCATGATCTTTGTCTTTCGTGAATCCTCAATGAGGCTCTCCCCCTCCCGGCCTCCCCCGTATGACGGGGGAGGTGGCATGAGGATGCGGCTGTTCGTCTTTCTTCTCGCACTGCTCGCGGCGGCTCCTGCCCTCGCGCAATCCGTGGTGCAGACCGAGAACGTACGCGCCGAGCTTCTGGCCGACGTTTCCGCGGTCAAGCCGGGCGAGCCGTTCTGGGTCGGGCTGCGCCAGACCATCCGGCCGAAGTGGCACACCTATTGGAAGAACCCGGGCGACTCCGGCCTGCCCACCGAGATCAACTGGAAGCTGCCGGACGGCGCCAAGGCCGATCCCATCGTCTGGCCGCGGCCGCATCTCTTCGACCTGAGCGGCGTCATCAACTACGGCTTCAAGGACGAGGCGACGCTGCTGGTGCGCATCACGCCGCCCGCCGATGCCTCGGGCAGCTTCAAGCTCGCCGCCGAAGCCAACTGGCTGGTCTGTGAGGACGTCTGCATCCCTGAGGACGCCAAGTTCGAGCTCGCGCTTCCTGTGACCGCGACCGGCGCCCCGGCACCCCCCGCCACCCGCGCGATCTTCGACAAGGCGCGCCAGCAGGTGCCGATGCCGAGCCCGTGGCCGGCGCGCTACGGCGTCGCCGCGTCGGGCGATCCGACCCTGATCGTCGAAGCCAAGGGTCTCAAGGCCGACACCATCCGCGACGTCTATTTCTTCCCGGCCGACTGGGGACCGGTCGCCGCCATGGCCAAGCAGACGGCCAGCATCGGCGCCGAGGGCATCCGCATTCCGCTGAAGCGCGGCGACGCCAAGGCAGCGCTGCCCGCCGATCTTTCGGGCACGCTGACACTCACCGAGAAGACGGCTGACGGTGAAGTCCAGCAGGCCTTCGACATAACGGCCAAGCTCGATCCCGGCTTCGTGCCGACCGCGTCGTTGGCCGCGGGCGGCGAGCGGCTCTCGCTCGTCGAAGCGCTGCTGTTTGCCTTGCTGGGCGGCCTGATCCTGAACCTGATGCCCTGCGTGTTCCCGGTGCTCGCCATGAAGGCCGCGGCCTTTGCGCGCCTGGCCGGCCATGAGAAGAGCGCCATGCGGCGCGACGGCGCCGCCTACACACTGGGCGTGCTGGTCTCGTTCGCCGTCATGGCCGCGATCGTCGTCGGCATTCGCGCCAGCGTCGGCGACGTGAGCTGGGGCTTCCAGTTCCAGTCGCCGGTGTTCTCGCTGCTGATCGCCTACCTGTTCTTCGTCGTCGGGCTGAACCTCTCCGGCGTCTTCGAATTCTCCAGCCGCTTCGCCGGCATTGGCCAGGGCCTCGCCGCGCGCGGCGGCACGGCCGGCAGCTTCTTCACCGGCGTGCTGGCGGTGATCGTGGCCACCCCCTGCACCGCGCCGTTCATGGCGGCCGCTTTGGGCTTTGCGCTCAGCCAGCCGGCGCCACAGACCGTGGCCGTGCTGCTGGCGCTGGGCCTTGGTCTCGCATTGCCGTACCTCGTGCTGTCCATTACGCCCGCGTTGCAGCGCCTGATGCCGCGGCCCGGCCCGTGGATGGACCGGCTGCGCCAGTTCCTCGCCTTCCCGATGTACGCCTCGGCCGTATGGATGATCTGGGTGCTCACGCAGCAGACGGGTGCCGACGGCGTGATCTATGCGCTGGGCGGCATGATCCTGATCGCCTTCGCGATCTGGCTGCTGAAGCTCGGCAGCGGCGCGTCGGCTGCGACCTGGGTGCGCCGCGGGCTGGCCGCTGTCGCCGTGCTGCTGGCCTTCGCCGCGGCGCTCAAGCTCGAAGACGGTCCGGCCACGGCGGCATCGGCCTCCGCCGGACCGGCGGCCGGCGTGAACTTCAATGGCTGGGAGCGCTTCTCGCGCGCGCGCATGAACGAAGCCGTCGCCGCGGGCAAGCCGGTGTTCGTCGATTTCACGGCGGCATGGTGCATTACCTGCCTGGTCAACGAGCGTGTCGCGCTCGAGACGCAGGCCGTCCGCAACGGCTTTGAACAGGCCGGCGTCGTGAAACTCAAGGGTGACTGGACCAACCGCGATCCCGAGATCACATCTTTGTTGAAGGAACTGGGCCGCGCTGGCGTTCCCCTCTATCTTTTCTGGGTTCCCGGCGCCGCGCAGCCCAAGATCCTGCCGCAGGTGCTCACCGAGTCCTTGATTCTGTCCGAACTGGCCGCGCTGCCGCAATCGAAGCGTTAGGCTCAAGCGCTAGGAGGCAACATGTCCAATCTGATCGTCGCCCGTCGTTCGCTGCTGCTGGGCAGCGCGGCCGTCGCCCTGATGCCGGCGGTGGCCTTTGCCAATGGTCCCGATATCGGCAAGCCCGCGCCGCTGTTCACCGCGGTCGACAGCAACGGCAAGACCTGGTCGCTCAGCGAGCTGAAGGGCAAGGTCGTGGTGATCGAGACGACCAACGACGGCTGCCCCTATGTCGCCAAGCACTACAACGCCAAGAACATGCAGGATCAGCAACGCGAAGCCGCGGCCAAGGGCGTCGTGTGGCTGACCTCGGCCTCTTCGGCAAAGGGCGAGCAAGGCTACGTCACGGCGGCGGAAGCCAACCAGCTCACCTCGAGCCGCGGCGCCGCGCCGGCCGCCGTGCTGCTCGACCCGCAGAGCAAGATCGCCCGCGCCTACGGCGCCACGGTGACGCCGCACATGTACATCATCGATGCCAACGGCGTGCTGGTCTACAAGGGCGGCATCGATTCGATCCCATCATCCAATGTGGCCGACATCCCCAAGGCCAAGCAGTATGTGCGCGTCGCTCTGGGCGAGGTTCTGGCCGGCAAGCCGGTGACCGATTCCTCGACGCGCGCCTACGGGTGCACGCTGAAGTACCCGCGCACCTCGTCGTGATCGTGCAGCCATGCCGCACGACGGCTGGCATCCGCACGATCACGGACGCGGGCATCCGCACCACCCTTGGTCCCATCATCGTTGGCATGGGCCGCCGACGCGGCGGCTCGTGCTGGCGGCGGCGACCTTCCTGCCGTTCGGCGGCGCCAGCGCACAGAGCGCCGACGCCCAGCAGCGCATCGCCGACCGGGCCATTCGTTTCCTCGCCCTGCTCGACGACCGCCAGCGCCGACAGGCCCTGATCGCCTTCGACTCGGCCAACCGGCTCGACTGGCACTACATCCCGCGCAGCCGCTCGGGCCTCAGCCTGGGCGAGATGAATGCCGCACAGGCTGACGCCGCGCGCGCCCTGTTCGCCGCTGTGCTCAATGAGCAAGGGCTTAAACTTCTCGACGGTGTGCGCCTGCTCGAAGGCGTGCTGCGCGAGCAGCAAGGGAACTGGCGCGATCCCGGCCGCTATTACCTGTCGGTGTTCGGCACGCCCGGCCGTCTCCCCTGGGGCTGGCGGTTCGAGGGCCATCACCTGTCGCTGAACGTGGCGCTGGCGGCGCCCGGCCATGTCGCGGTGACGCCGTTCTTCATCGGCGCCCATCCGGCGACGGTACGCGATGGACCGAACAAGGGTTTCAGGCTGCTCGGCGGCACCGAGGATCTGGCGCGCCAGATCATGACCGGCCTCGACGACTCGCAGCGACGCACCGCATTGATCGCCAACCGCTCGTTCGGCGAGATCGTGGCGAGCCCGCAGCGCGAGCAGGATCTCGGCCAGCCGCGCGGGCTGGAGCTTTCAGCGATGGATGGACCCACGCGCCAGCGCGTCGAGGCGCTGATGGACACGTTCCTCGCGACGCTGACGCCCGATCTCGTGGCCAGCCAGAAGCAGCGCGTGATGCAGCAGGGCCTCGACCGCTTCCGCTTCGCCTGGGCCGGCTCGCTCACGCCGGGCGAGGCCTACTATTTCCGCGTCCACGGGCCGGCAACGCTGATCGAGCACGACAACACCCAGAACGCCGCCAACCATGTCCATTCGGTGTGGCGCGATCTCGCCGCCGACTTCGGGCACGACGCCTTGGCCGAGCACTATCGCCGCGAGCCGCACCGCTGATTGGTTCTCACACTGGACCGTCTTCGGCACCGCGTCAGCGTTCGAAGACCAGGCAGGTGGTCGTGGCGTGCGCCAGCAGCTTGCCGTTGCGATCGGTCAGCCGGCCTTCGGCCGAGCCGACGCGGCGCCCCATGCTCAGCACCACGCCCTCGCCGCGCACCGGGCCGGTCTCGGGCGTGATCGGCCGCACGAACGCGATCTTGAACTCCAGCGTCGTCGAGCCGATGCCTGCGCCGGTCAGGGTGCGCACCGCGAGCCCCATGCAGCTGTCGAGCAGCGTCGCCGCCAGGCCGCCATGCACGGTACCCTCGGGATTGAGCTGCTCGGCGGTCGGCACCGCCGTCACCACGACGCGTCCTTCCGACGCCTCGACGATGTCGTAGCCCAGGGTCCGCGCCATGGTGTTGAGCGGCAAGGTGCCGTCGACCAGGCCGCGCACGAATTCGAGGCCGGCCTTGGCGCGCTCCTCGGGAGTCGCGGTACCGTAACGCTTGACGCCGCCGACGATCATCTCAGGTGTCGGCGAAACGCTTGCCGGTCTGGGAATCGAACAGGTGCAAATGGCCGGGCTCCGCCTTGAAGCGGCGCAGCTCGCCCGGCCGGGCGATGACATGGCCGCCCTGGCGCACGGTCACCAGTTCGCGCGCCGCGCCGAAGCGACCGTGCAGCAGCGTGTCGGCGCCCAGCGGCTCGGCCAGCTCCACTTCGAACTGCAATGGCCCATCCGAGGTCGGATTCAGATGCTCGGGCCGCACGCCCAGCGCCACTGCCGTGCCGGCCGGCGCCGAGGTCGATCGCGCCAACGGCATGCTGATCGCGCTGCCGGCGTCGGTGCCGGCAAGATCGACCGACTTGCGGTCCTGGCCGACCTTTGCAGCCAGGAAGTTCATCGCCGGCGAGCCGATGAAGCCCGCCACGAAGACCGAGGCCGGCCGGTCGTAGACGTCCATCGGCGTGCCGATCTGGTCGGCCACGCCGGAGTTCATGACGATCAGGCGGTCGGCCAGCGTCATGGCCTCGACCTGGTCGTGCGTGACGTAGATCGAGGTGACGCCGAGCTCGCGCTGCAGGCGCTTGATCTCGAGCCGCATCTGCACGCGCAGCTTGGCGTCGAGATTCGAAAGCGGCTCGTCGAACAGGAACACCGCAGGCTCGCGCACGATCGCGCGGCCCATGGCGACGCGCTGCCGCTGCCCGCCCGAGAGCTGGCGCGGCAGGCGCTGCAGGAACGTTCCCAACTCGAGGATCTTGGCCGCTTTCTGCACGCGGCGCTCGATCTCGTCCTTGGCCATCCCCTTGATCTTCAGCCCGTAGGCCATGTTCTGGTACACGCTCATGTGCGGATAGAGCGCGTAGTTCTGGAACACCATGGCGATGTCCCGGTCCTTGGGCTCGAGGTTGTTGACCACACGGTCGCCGATCGCCACCTCGCCGCCGGTGATGCGCTCCAGCCCGGCCACCATGCGCAGCAGCGTGGACTTGCCGCAGCCCGAGGGACCGACGATGACGATGAACTCGCCGTCGGCGATCTCCATGTCGATGCCGTGGATGACCTCGATCTTGTTGTCGTAGGTCTTCTTGACGCCGCGCAGATGGACTTGCGCCATCCTGTTTCTCCGTCTCGCCTACTTTTCGGTTTCAACCAGGCCGCGCACGAACTGGCGCTGCATGAAGGCCACGACCAGGACCGGCGGCAGCATGGCGAGTATCGCCATGGCCATCAGCAGGTTCCAGCTCGGCACCGCATCGACGACGTTGGCCTGGCGCGAAACGCCCATCACCACCGTGTAGAAGCTCTCCTTGGTCGTGATCAGCAACGGCCACAGATACTGGTTCCAGCCGTAGATGAACTGGATCACGAACAGGGCGGCGATCGACGTGCGGCTCATCGGCAGCAGGATGTCCCAGAAGAAGCGCATCGGCGAGGCGCCGTCGACACGCGCCGCCTCGGTGAGCTCGTCGGGCACGCTGAGGAAGAACTGGCGGAACAGGAAGGTGGCGGTCGCCGACGCGATCAGCGGGACGATCAGGCCGGGGTAGGAATCGAGCATGCCGAGCCCCGCCACCACGCCGTAGGTCGGCACGATGCGCACTTCCACCGGCAGCATCAGGGTGACGAAGATCGCCCAGAAGAAGGTCATGCGGAACGGGAAGCGGAAATAGACGATGGCGAAGGCGGCGATGATGGAGATCGCGATCTTGCCGATCGCCACGCCCAGCGCCATGACCATGCTGTTGGTCATGGTGACGTAGAGCGGCACCGTCCCGGGACGGTTCTTGTAGCCTTCGACCAGGACCGTCCAGTAGTTCTCGAACAGGTGCGATCCCGGCCAGATCGGCACCGGCGAGCGCAGCATGGTTTCCTGGTCGTGGGTCGAGGCGACGAACGCCATCCATACCGGGAAGGCGATGATCAGGATGCCGACGATCACCGTGAAGTGGCTGAGGAACGTCAGGAAGGGACGGTTCTCGACCATCAGTAATGCACCCGCCGCTCGATGAAGCGGAACTGCACGAAGGTGAGCGCGATCACCACGATCATCAGGATGACCGACTGCGCCGACGAGCCGCCGAGATCCTGTCCGCGGAAGCCGTCATTGTAGACCTTCCACACCAGGATGTTGGTCGCCTGGCCGGGTCCCCCCTGGGTCACCGAGCCGATGATGCCGAAGGTGCCGAAGAAGGCATAGATGATGTTGATCACCAGCAGGAAGAAGCCGGTGGGCGACAGCAGCGGGAAGGCGATGTCCCAGAAGCGCTTGCCGGGCCCCGCGCCGTCGATGGCGGCGGCCTCGATCAGCGACTTCGGAATCGATTGCAGGCCGGCCAGGAAGAACAGGAAGTTGTAGCTGACCTGGTTCCACACCGCGATGAACACCACCAGCAGCAGGGCCTGGTTGCCGTTGATCACGTAGTTGAATTCGAGCCCGATCGCCGCCAGCGCCCAGGCGACGACGCCGACCGAGGGATTGAACAGGAAGCCGAACACGACGCCGGCCACCGCCGGCGCCACGGCATAGGGCCACACCAGGATCATCTTGTAGACCGAGGCGCCTCGGATGATGCGGTCGGCCATCACCGCCAGCAGGAGCGAGATGGCGAGTCCCAGTGCCGCGACCAGGAAGCTGAAGACCAGCGTCACCCGCACCGCGGCGAAGTAGTTCGGATCGCCGAGAAGATGGGCAAAATTGTCGAACCAGACGAACTTGGTGTTGCCGCCGAAGGCGTCCTCGAGGATCACCGACTGCCAGATCGCCTGCCCGGACGGCCAGAAGAAGAAGACCAGGGTGATGACGATCTGCGGCGCCACCAAAAGGTAGGGCAACCATCGCTCATTGAAGGTGACGCGCTTTTCCATGCGTCAGGAAATCAAACTCCTCTCCCCCTGGCGGGGGAGAGGAACATGAGGTGGAGTGACATGAGTTTGCGGGTAAGGGCTGACAAGCAGAAGGCCTACTTGTTCTGCGCCTCGAAGCGCTTCAGGAGCTCGTTGCCGCGCTTGACGGCCTCGTCGAGGGCGGCCTTGGCGTCCTTCTTGCCCGACCACACCGATTCGAGCTCCTCGTCGACGGCGTCGCGGATCTGCACGAAGTTGCCGATGCGCAGGCCCTTGGAGTTTTCCGTCGGCGGGTTCAGCGTCAGCTCCTTGACCGCGACGTCACGACCCGGGAACTTCTTGTAGAAGCCTTCCTTCTCCGTGGCGTCGGCGGCAGCCATGGTGATCGGCACATAGCCGGTCTCCTGGTGCCACTTGGCCTGCACCGGCGTGCTCGACAGGTAGCTCATGAACTTGGCCACGCCCTTGTATTCGGCCGCGGGACGGCCCTGCAGCACCCACAGCGTGGCGCCGCCGATGATCGAGTTCTGCGGCTTGGGCGCCACGTCGGGCGAATAGGGCATCATGGCGATGCCGACCTTGTCCTGGCCCAACGCCTTCTCGATGCCCGCGGCACTGCCCGACGAGGCGATGTGGAACGCGCAGTCGCCGGCCGTGAACAGCGCCGTCGACTTGCCCTCGCGGCCGCCGTAGACGAACCGCTTGTCCTTGCTCCAGTCGGAGAACATCTGGATCAGCTTGACGCGCGGCGCGTCGTTGAACTTCAGCTCGATGTCGATGCCGCCGAAGCCGTTGGCCTTGGTCGCATAAGGCAGGTTGTGCCAGGCGCCGTAGTTCTCGATGAGGGTCCAGGTCTGCCATTGCGGCGTGAACCCGCACTTGGCGCCGGCGGCGATCGCCTTCTTGGCCATCTCGCCCAGCTCCGGCCAGGTCTGCGGCGGCTTGTTGCCATCGAGACCCGCCTTCTGCAGCAGCTCCTTGTTCCAGTAGAGCACCGGCGTCGAGGAATTGAACGGCATCGACAAGAGCTTGCCGTCGGTCGTCGAGTAGTAGCCGTAGACCGGGCCGATGAAGGCCTTGGGATCGAACGGTTCCTTGGCGTCGGCCATCACCTGGTAGATCGGGTAGACCGCGCCCTTGGCGGCCATCATGTTGGCGGTGCCGACCTCGAAGACCTGCACGATGTGCGGCGCCTGCTTGGCGCGGAAGGCGGCGATCGCGGCAGTCAGGGTCTCGGTGTAGGAGCCCTTGTAGACCGGCACGACCTTGTACTCGCTCTGGGACTTGTTGAAGCCCTCGGCGAGCTGATTGACCGTTTCGCCGAGGTTGCCGCCCATGGCGTGCCAGAACTGGATCTCCGTCTGCGCCCACGCCGCCGGCGCACTTGCCAGCGCGGCCGCCGCCGCGACGGAGGACAATAGAATCCGTGTCATAACCATAAACCTCCCTGAATCCCCGCCGATGTATCGATGGCGCCTGAGACTGCTCTGTGTCTATTTTGTTGCAGCTTGATGACAGTCCACCAAGGCTGTGTAAAGAACGCAACCCAAATTTGCCCGCAAAACCTCATCCTGAGGAGCCGTGCGAATACGCGCATTCACATGCGCGCCGGGCGTCTCGAAGGATGGGCCACAGTCTCGATCCTCAGGGTGAGGCGGCCAAAGCCGCCAGGATGACATCCGGCGCGTCGGTGATGATGCAGTCCACCCCCATGCCGAACAACGCCTTGGCGACGTCACCATCGTCGATCGTGTAGACGCTGAGGGCGTAGCCGGCCTTGCGGATCTCCACGGCGCGCACCGCCGTGAGCTTCTCCCCGTTGGTATTGATGCCGCCGGCCGCGACGGCCTCGGCGCGGGCGCGCCAATCGTCGCCGACCTGGCCGATCAGCAGGGCGCGTGCGAACTCCGGCGCGGCTGCGTAGGCCGCCGCGAGCGAGGCATCCTTGAAGCTCGACAGCACCGGCGCCGGCAGACGGGCGGGCCAGCAACGGCGCAGCGTCTCGACCACGACGCGGCCGGTCTCCTTCTCGCGGCCGGGGCAGGGCTTGATCTCGACGTTGCAGCCCAGCCCCTCCTCGCCGAAGCAGGCGATCGCCTCCTCGAAGGTCGGCACGCCCGGCGGCAACTCGGCACGTGGCGTCTCGGCGACCAGGCGATCGACGCCCGTCGTGCGCTTCAGCGATTCGTCGTGCATCACGATCGGCACGCCGTCGGCGGTGAGCTTGATGTCGGTCTCGACCCATGTGGCGCCGCGCCGACGGGCCTCGCGGAACGAGTCCAGCGTGTTTTCCGGAGAATAGGCCGCCGCACCGCGATGGCCGATGACTTTGGGCAGTTGCAGCATTCGCCAATACAAAGCTAATTCAAGGCTCCGCAATAGACGAACGACCCGCCCCGTGTCGATCTTTCCCGATCAGTTCCGGCTCGATGGCCGCACCGCCCTCATCACCGGCTCCGGCCGCGGCCTGGGCTGGGAGATCGCCCAGGCGCTCGCCCAGGCCGGCGCCCGCGTCCTGCTGCACGGCCGCTCGGCCGAGCGGCTGGCGCCGCGGCTCGCCGACCTGCACGGTGCAGGCTTGGCCGCCGACGCCCTCACCTTCGACATGGCGGACCGGCCGGCCATGCGCCAGGCAGTGGCAAGCACGGGGCCGATCGACATCCTGGTCCACAATGTCGGCGAGCGCGATCGCCGGCCGTTCGCCGAGATCGAGCCCGAGGATTTCGCACGCCTGGTCGACGTCGACCTCGTGGCCGCACATGCGCTGGTCAAGCTGGTGGTGCCCGGCATGATCGAGCGCGGCTGGGGCCGCCTGATCCTGGTGACCTCGATCGTGGCCGACCTCGCGACACCCGGCGCCTCGTCCTACACGACGGCCAAGGGCGGCCTGTCGGCGCTGGCGCGCGCCCTCGCCTGCGAGCTCGGCGCCAGCGGCGTCACCTCCAACGCCCTGTCGCCCGGCTTCTTCGGCACCGAGACCAACGCCCAGCTGATGGCCTCGCCGGCCGGCGAGCGCCAGCGCCTGCGCTGCCCCGCCAAGCGCTGGGCCAAGCCGCACGAGATCGCGGGCGCCGCCCTGTTCCTCGCCTCGCCGGCGGCGTCCTACGTCAACGGCCACACGCTCACCGTCGACGGCGGCGTGTCGGCGACGTACATGGCTTGAAGATGAACAATCGGTTGCTGAACGGCAGCATCGCCGGCGCCGCGATGTTTCTCGCGGCGGGCCCGGTGCTGGCCGCATCGCCGGACGCGCCGGCGGCAGACGGTAGTCAGCTTGGTCTGATCTGGATCCTGCCGTTCATCGGCATCCTTCTGTCCATCGCCGTCATGCCGCTCGCGGTTCCGTCGTTCTGGCACCATCACTTCGGCAAGGTATCGGCGGCATGGGCGCTGCTGATCGTCGTACCGTTCGCGGCCATCTATGGCGTGCCAACCGCGACCTACGAGATCATCCACCTGCTATTGCTCGACTATATCCCGTTCATCGTGCTGCTGCTCGCCCTGTTCACCGTGACCGGCGGCATCCACATCAAGGGTAATCTGCATGGGTCGCCGTCGATGAATACGGCTCTGCTGGCGCTCGGCACGGTGCTTGCAGGCTGGATGGGGACGACCGGCGCGTCGATGCTGCTGATCAGGCCCGTCATCCGCGCCAACGACGATCGCAAGCACAAGATCCACGTCTTCGTGTTCTTCATCTTCCTGGTGTCGAACATCGGAGGCGCGCTGACGCCGCTCGGCGACCCACCGCTCTTCCTGGGCTTCCTGAAAGGCGTCGACTTCTTCTGGACGACAACACACCTGTTCAGCGAGATGCTGGTCTGCGTCCTCGTACTGCTCGGCTTGTTCTGGGCGATCGATACCTACTGGTACGGGAAGGAAGGCCACCTCAAGCGCGATCCGACGCCCGACTCGCCGGTCCGCATCCAGGGCGGCGTCAACATCATTCTGCTCGTCGCGATCGTCGGCATCGTCCTGATGAGCGGCACCTGGAGACCCGGGGTCGAGTTCACGATCTTCCACGTCGCACTCGAGCTTCAGAATGTCATGCGCGATCTTGGCCTGATCGCCATTTGCGCCCTCTCGCTGGCGCTGACACGGCGCGAGCTGCGTGTCGAGAACGGCTTCGCCTGGGGACCAATGGCCGAGGTCGCCAAGCTGTTCGCCGGCATCTTCATCACCATCGCGCCGGCCATTGCAATCCTCAAGGCCGGCAGCGGAGGCGCGCTGGCGCCGCTGGTCGCCCTGGTAACTGGACCGGACGGACAGCCCAATAATGTCTGGTACTTCTGGCTGACCGGAATCCTGTCGAGCTTCCTCGACAACGCGCCGACTTATCTCGTGTTCTTCAACTTGGCCGGCGGCGACGCCGCGAACCTAATGGGATCACTCGCCCTGACACTGGCTGCGATCTCGGCCGGGGCGGTGTTCATGGGCGCCAACACATACATCGGCAATGCGCCCAACTTCATGGTGAAGGCAGTCGTCGAGGAGTCGGGCATCCGCATGCCGAGTTTCTTCGGCTATATGGCGTGGTCCGGCGCCATCCTCCTGCCGCTGTTCGCCCTCATCACCGTGATGTTCTTCCGCTGAACAGGCGCCTCCGTGGAAAGCGGTGTCAATTCGACGCTGCCGGCAACCATCTGTCAGGTCGCGGCTTTTGTACATTCATCGTCGAAAGGCACGAATGCGCTTCACCCCATTGCCGGCAATTGCGGTCGCCATCGCTGTGATGGCTGTCACACCCGCATTCGGACAATTGAGCTCACGCAGCCTTTCGACATATCCGGGTCCGGGCAATGCCACCCACGCGCCGCAGGGGCCGGATCATGACTTCGCCATGGCCGCCGCCGTCTTCGCCAAGTTTTCCGTCGTTTCGGGCCGACTGGCGACGATGGAGGCTCAGGACGGGCGACTGAGAGAGCTCGCCGAGCTCATGGCCGAAGATTACGCGGCCGCACTCGGGCGCCTGCGGACAGTGGCCGGCACGGCCGACATTGCCTTGCCAGCCGCGATCGGGCCGAACGAGATGTATCGGACAAGGATCGCGGCTGTCCGGAGCAGCAAAGGCGCCACCTTCGACCGCGCCTATTGCCTGGAGCAAACCGAAGCGCTTCGGGAAGCCGAGGCCATGCTGCAATCCTATGCAGCGACGGGCGCCAACAGGCAACTCAGACGATGGGCGACCAGGACGATCAGCCTGGTGCGACAGCACCAACGGAGCCTGCAGCAGATCATGACCGGCGACGGCAGTTCCTGAAACGCACTATGGAGCCAACTTGGACGTTCAGGCGCCCGCCCTGAACACTTCCGCGATTGTCCGCACCGCCTGCTCGGCCTCGGCCCGGTCGGGTGCCTCGTTGGTGTCGTCGTAGCCCTGCCGTTCGCCGCCGGCGAAGGACTGCACGACCAGCCCGTCGCGGCGCGGCACGGTGAGCACGCCGCGATAGACGAGCCCATAGCGCACCTCGGGTTGCGGGATCAGCCGCGCGATCTGGCCGCGTACCGGCACCAGCGTCTCGTCCCGCCACAGCGCCCGCGCCCCGTAGCCCGTGCAGTTGATGACCACCTTCTGGCGAAGGGCCGCGATCTGCGCAGGCGCGCGGAAGTCGGCCCGCCGGAACTGACCGCCGGCAATGAAGAAGTCGTTCAGCAGCGTGTGGCCGTAATCGGCGATGTTGAACACCATGATCTCGCTGCGGCCGACGGCTGTCGCCTTGAACGGCGTCGCATCGGCCGGCACCGGGCTCCATCGCGGCGTCAGGTCGCGGATCGAACGGGCATAGCTTGCGAACACCGGTGCCGGCGTGGCGCTGGTCGTGCTCGAGTCCTCGCTTCGGCTGGAGCTCGATGAACCGCCGGAGACGGAGTACTGGTCGATCCATTCCACCGGCGTACCTGGCAGGCCGAGATAGTCGCGATGCCGCTTGAAGGAGGTGCGCGCCATCTCCTCCCACACGGTGCCGAAGCCGGGTGCGGCGGCATTCACCAGGGCAATGCGCGAATCGGGCGTCCACTCGCCGGTGGCCCGAGCCGACGTCGTCTCCGGCAGCTGCTCCCGGGCATGGATCGTCACGCGCGCACCGGCGCGCTGCGCCAGGATCGCCGAAGTGAGCCCGAGCGCGCCGCAGCCGATCACCGCGACCTCGGCGGGGCTGGCCTGCATGGCGAGCCGCACGGCGCGCGCGCTTGACCCCCAGGACAGCGACCAGCCGCTGCCGCCGTGGCCGTAATTGTGCACCACCAGCGTGTCGCCCAGCCGTTCGGTCTCCACGCGCGGGCCGGCGGGGCGGAACGGACGCAGGCAGACGGCGATGTCGAAGATGCGGTCGGTGCGCGCCCGAATAGGCGCCAGCGCTGGCTCGAACGACGAGTCAGGCTTGGTCGCGCAACCTGCGAGCGCCGCGGCGAGCGACGTCTGCAGCAATCCGCGGCGGCCCATGCGCGCTGTCTGGTCCAACATCACCCTCCTGGCATCGGAGCTTGCGGCTGCGTAGTCTGCCCGAATGAGAAGAGCAGGTCTTGTATTGCTGTCGATGGTCCTCGCAGGACAGGCGCACGGCCAGGCGGCCAGCACGCCGGCTGCTGCCGCGTTGACCTGCGGCGCCTTGAAGGGCGAATCCTCGCGCACGGCTTCGGCGTCACAATGGACGGTCTCCGGGCCGTCGGGAAAAACCACGGAAACCGGCACCCTGCGCAGCGGCCCGCGCTTCGAATGCCTCGACGGCGCCGTGCTGGTGATGGAGTTCACGTCGTCGGCCGGGCACTCCGTCTTCGAGGCCTATTTCCCGGACGGGACCAACATCACCTACGGCCGCCAGCAGATCGACCGTCGCGGCGGCCGCGTCGTCCTGCCCGTTCAGGCGAAAAAGCGAATCGCGGCGCCCTATCGCGCCGCGTTCGACTATCACTGCAAGCTCAACATGCCGGCAGATCCCATCGAGCCCGCCGCTCGAGCGGACTGCATCTTCTAGCTCGAGGCGCACGATGCGTCGTCCTGACAAGGGCCGCGGGCCGGCTTCAGCGTCCAGACTATTGCAAAGCTGGGCGACCAGGGATCGACGCAAGCTGTCAATGCTGCCGAAGCGCAAGCCGCTTCAGGCTACCCAACTGCAAGGCGATGAAGCCGTCGAGGCCATTTGTGCCGTGATCCGCCGCATCCCTTTGGGCTGGGTTGCGACCTATGGCCAGGTCGCCGCGATGGCCGGACTGCCGAGGCGTGCCCGCCTTGTCGGCCGCGTCCTTCAGCATCTCGACCCGGCAACCAAGATCCCGTGGCACCGTGTCGTCAACGCCAAGGGCGAGGTGTCCTACAGCCTGTCCCGCAACGGCGGCGACGTCCTGCAGCGACATCTGCTGGAAAAGGAAGGCCTCGAATTCGACGACAACAACCGCCTGGACTTGGAACGATGCCGCTGGCGCGACTGAAAGGCGTGCTATTCGGCAACCAGCGACCGCTGCATCAGGACCGTGTCGACCCACCGCCCATGCTTGTAGCCGACGGACTGCAGGACACCGATGAGACGAAAGCCGCAACTGCGGTGCAGCGAGATGGAGCCGTGGTTCTCTCGGTTGCCGATCACCGCCAGCATCTGTCGCCACGGACCTGACTGGCAACGGTCGATCAGCTCGAGCAGCAGCGCCTTGCCGATGCCTCGGCCGGTCAGCCCCTCCTGGACGTAGACCGAGTTCTCGATCGTGTAGCGGTAGGCGGCGCGCGGGCGGTACGACGTCGCATAGCTGTAACCGACGACACGGCCCTCGATCTCCGCCGCGATGTAGGGCAGGCCGAGCGCGCGGACCTTGGACCAGCGCGTTCGTATCTCCTCGACCGACGGTGGCTCCTCCTCGAACGACGCAAGGCTGTGCAGCACATGGTGGCCGTAGATCGCCTGGACCGCCGGCAGGTCCCGCTCCGTGGCGTCGCGCACGATGACAGCGGACATGGCCGTCAGACCCCGCGACCGATGGCGCTCGCGACGAGCAGCATCGTCGTATCGTTCCCGGGTTGCTGTCGTGGTTCGCCGCGGATGGCGTCGGCGCGGGAAACGCCGATGTCGTTCAACAGGCGGTCGTCAAGGGCCCGCAGGTCGTCGAGTTGGCGCCAGTGGGACCAGGGAGAGGCGCCGAGATAGAGGGCAATCTCACGGAGCAGCAAAGGAAGCGAAAAACCCGTCGTACGCATGACAGGCAAATTGCGCGCACCACCCACCTCGCAACAGGGCCGGCGGCTTATGCAAAGCATAAGCGGTGCTTGCAACGATTTCAGCCGCCGGCAGAAGTCCTGCGTTTCTTGCGTGCGAAAGCCGACGACGCCCGACGCAAGGCGGCAACGGTCTCGCGCAGGCCACGATGGAGCGGCTTGTCGCGGCGCATGACGACGCCGAGGTTGCGCGTGAGCCGTGGCGAGAGCGACTGGATACGCAGCTTGGGCGAGCGGTGGGGCGTGTCGACCGCCATGCGCGGGACGAGGCCGCAGCCCAGGCCTGCCAGCACCAGCTCCTTCATGGCCTCGACGCTGCCGATCTCCATGGCGGGCTTGATGCGCAGCCCGGCTGCCGCGAACCAGTCGTCAAGGATACGCCGGGTCTGAGCGCCGGGCTCGTAGAGGACGATGGGATGTCGGGCCAGGACCTGCGGCGTCACGGCGCGCGGGAGGGCGTCTCCTTCCGTCGAGGACAGCACGACGAATTCATCCTCGAGGAGTGGCGAGACGTCGAACATCCGGCCCGAAGCGGGCAGAGTCACCAGGCCGACGTCGAGGAGATTGTCCCCGACCTGCCGCAGTACTTCGGCGGCGTTGCCCGTGCTGACGATGATCTCGAGCTTGGGAAAGCGCTGGCGCAGGTCGCGCAGCACCGACGGCAGGAAATGGATGCAGGCGGTCGCACCCGAGCCGATGCGGACACGGCCGATCGCTCCGCTGGCGTAGGGCGCCAGGCTTTCCTGCGCGGCGGCGACGGCCTCGGCGATGTGGCGCGCGTGCACGAGCAATTCGCCGCCGGCCGGGGTAGGTCGGGCACGACGGCCGACGCGCTCGATCAATCGCACGCCCAGCCTCTTCTCGAGCTGACGGACCTGCAGGCTCACCGCCGGCTGGGTCAGGTCCAGCCGGTCGGCTGCGGCCGAGAAGCTGCCGCGTTCGATCACTTCGACGAAGGTGCCGAGCTGGTCGAGATTGAATCCCCTCATGGGACCAATCTAGACCCACTCGGACGTCACACCACGCGGAAGTTCTTGAACTGCCAGGGATCGTTGGTGTCGAGATCCTCGGGAAACAGCCCGCCGCGATCCTTGAGCGGCGTCCAGTCGCTGTACTTGCCGACCACCGGGCCGAGATAGGGCATGCAGATCTCGAGGTTGCGCTCGAAGTCCATCTCGTCGGCTTCGACGACGCCGCGATCGGGGTTCTCCAGCGCCCAGATGATGCCCGAGAGCACGGGCGCGCAGACCTGGATCGAGGTCGCGTTGTTGTAGGGCGTGAGCTCGCGCGCCTCGTGGATGTCGAGCTGCGAGCCGTACCAGTAGGCCCCCTTGGCGTGGCCCATCAACAGCACGCCGAGCTCGTCGCGGCCCTCGGTGATCTCGTCCACGATCAGGCGCTGGGTCTTCTGCTGGTGCAGGTTCTTGCCCGCGCACTCGTGCATGGACATGATCGCCTGGTCGCATGGGTGATAGGCGTAGTGCACGGTCGGCCGGTAGACCACGTGCTGGCCCTGGCGCAGCGAGTAGTAGTCGGCCATCGAGATCGATTCGTTGTGGGTGATGATGAAGCCGTGGAACGGCCCCTCGAGCGGCGTCCAGGTGCGCACGCGCGTGACCAGCCCCGGGCGGTTCAGGTAGATCGCCGCGTCGCAGCCGAACTCGTGCCGCGCGCCGTCGAACGGCAGGCCCTTCTCATGGGTGCCCCAGCCCATTTCGGCGGGCTGGCAGCCCTCCGACACGAAGCCGTCGATCGACCAGGTGTTGACGAACTCGCCGACCTTCTTGGGCTTCTTGGAGACCTGGGTGTCGCGCTCGGCGATGTGGATCACCTTGACGCCGAGGTCGCGCGCCAGTTCGCCCCAGCCCTCACGGCTGGTCGGACGCACGACACCCATGCCGGTGTCCTTGGCGAGATTGACCAGGGCCTTCTTCACGAAGTGCGAGACCAGGCCCGGGTTGGCGCCATGGGCGATCACCGCCGTCGGCCCGCCGCGGTACTTCGGGACCAGCTTCAGCATGTTCTCGCGCAGCGCGTAGTTGGAACGCAGCGAGACCGGCAGGTTGGGATCGGTGTAGCCGCCCGGCCAGGGCTCGATGCAGGTGTCGACGTAGAGCGCACCCTTTTCCTGGCAGAACTCGACCATGGCCGTCGAGGCGACCTCGACCGACAGGTTGACGACGAAGTCGCCCTTGCCGACGCGCCTGTCGAGGGTCTGGCGCAGGTTGTCCTGGGTGATGCGCTTCCTGATGAAAGTGACGCCGAACTTCTTCAACTCCTTCAGGCCGCCGCGGTCCTCGGCCGCGATCACCGTGATCTGCTCCGGCTTGATGTCGATGTGCCGGAAGATCAGCGGCATCACGCCCTGGCCGATCGAGCCGAAGCCGATCATGACCATGCGGCCCGAGAACGAAGCGTACTTCTTGGAGAGCTTCTTCTTGCCTTTGCGCGCGAGCTTCTTCGCCATTTCAGCGTACCTGCCTTGTCTAAAAGTGGTCGATAAACGGCAACGGGGCCTTTCTCAAGGCCCCGTTAAAGTCGTTCTGTTACAGAACGTAGGGCTAGATGCAAATCGCCTTGAGCGGCGCGAAGCCATTGAAGGCGACCGACGAGTACGTGGTCGTGTAGGCGCCGGTGGCCAGGATCTCGACCTTGTCGCCGGGCTTCAGCGACAGCGGCAGTTTGTACTCGGTCTTCTCATAGAGGATGTCGGCCGAATCGCAGGTCGGGCCGGCGAGCACCACCGGACCCACGCGCGTGCCGTCACGGCCCGTGCGCAGGCGGTACTTGATGCTCTCGCCCATGGTCTCGGCGAGCCCGGAGAACTTGCCGATGTCGAGGTAGACCCAGCGCTTGCGGTCGTTGGCCGCCTTGCGCGAAACCAGCACCACCTCGCTCTGGATCACGCCCGCGTCGCCCACCATGGAGCGACCCGGCTCGATGATGACCTCGGGCATGCGATTGCCGAAGTGGCGCACCAGCGCGCGGGTCACCGCCTCGCAGTAGGCTTCGATCGGGTTCACCTCGGCGCGATAACGCGCCGGGAAGCCGCCGCCCAGGTTGACCATGCGCAGGTCCACACCCGCTTCGGCGAGGGCGAAGAACATCTGCGAGACCTGGCCCAGCGCCTTGTCCCACTGCTCGAGGTCGGTCTGCTGGCTGCCGACATGGAAGGAGATGCCGTAGGGATCGAGGCCCCACTCCTTGGCCTTGCGCAACAGGTCCTTGGCCATCTCCGGCGCGCAGCCGAACTTCTTGCTGAGCGGCCACTCGGCACCGCCGCAATCGACCAGCACGCGGCAGAACACGCGCGCGCCCGGCGCGACGCGCACGAGCTTCTGCAGCTCGGCCTCGCTGTCGAAGGCGAACAGGCGCACGCCCTGCTGGTAGGCCCAGGCGATGTCCTTCTCCTTCTTGATCGTGTTGCCGAAGGAGACGCGGTCCATCGAGACGCCGGTCGCCTGCACGAGCTCGATCTCGCCGCGGCTCGCGGTGTCGAACTTGGAGCCGAGGTTGGAGAGGCGCGACAGGATCTGCGCGGCCGGATTGGCCTTCACGGCGTAGAAGATGTGGGCCGCAGGCAGTAGCTCGCGCATGCGCCGGTAGTTGTTCTCGACGACGTCGAGGTCGATCACCAGGCACGGCGTCTCGGGCTGCTGCTCTCGGAGATAACGGAAAATACGCTCGGTCATCGCTGGGGGGTTCCCCGTCAATTCAAGTCAAAAGCTGGGTTCGGTGGAAAGTCGAACGGGACGTACGGCGCCAGACAGGCGGCGTGCGTCAGCCGATACTCGACGGGGTCTCCGTGGTCCGCAGGAGCGGCCGATCGAACGAAGCGGCCCGGTCAGGAGAACTCACCGGGCAAATGACGGAATAGCGGGGAGCACGCCCCGCGCGGTAAGCAAACATATCAGAAGCTCCTTCCCGGACCCGGCTCGAAGCCGGCGCTGCCAAAAAGAACACTTTCCGTCGTTGCGTAACCACTATGGGCGCGGTTACAAGAAGATTCTGCCCCCACTGGCAAATTTTTGTGTGTCTTGTGTTGGCAAGACCACACGAGGGCCACGCATCACGCGCGCGGCAGCGTCGAGCGCGGCAGTCGGATCCACGCAGCGAGCACGGTGAAGGGCACCAGCGCGGCAGCCGAGAGGATCAGCGCGGCCTGCGTGCCGAGCAGCGTGGCGATCTTGCCCCACATGAGCGAGCCCACGACCATCGAGCCGAAAAACACCATCTGGTGTACCGCCATGCCTCGCGCCCGCATGAAGTTGGGCAGGATCATCTGCACCGAGGTGCCGTTGTTGGCGATGACGGTGATCCAGCAGGCGCCCGACAGCGCCACGCAGGCGCCGACGACGTAGGGCGTCATGACGAGCGCGGCGACCAATGTGGCGGCGGCGTGCACGCCCATTGCCCAGATGTTGGCACGATCGGGCCCGAGCAGGCGGTTGATCAGCGGCATCAGCATGGCGGCGGCCACCGCGCCGACGCCGAACACGCCGTAGAGGATGCCGAAGGCGAACTCGTCGAGGCCGAGCTCGAAGCGGCCGATCACCGGCAGCAGCGTGCCGATGGCGATGCCGGGCGTGAAGAAGCAGAGGCCGCGGGCGAAGACCGCCTTGAGCTCGCTCGAGTTGCGCACGAAGGCGATGCCCGAGCGGGCGGCTTCGATGAAGCCTTCGCGGCGCTGGCTGGCGCGTGCCTCGGCCGAGCGCTTCCAGCTCGACATGGCGAAGATGACGCCGATGTAGGTGGCGGCGTTGATGGCGAAAAGAAGGAAGACGCCGACCAGGCTCAGCAGGATCTGGCCGACCACCGGGCCGACGGTGCGGGCGAGGTTGAAGCCCGCGCTGTTGAGCGCGATGGCCGGCCGCAGCATCGGTCCCGACACGATCTCGGGCACCACGGCGTGCCAGGCCGGCGCGTTCATGGCGTTGCCGAGCCCCATGCAGAAGATGAGGCCGAGCAGGCTCCAGTGGTCGAGCAAGCCGAGGAAGGCCAGAACGGCAAGCACCGTCGCCACGCCCATCATCCAGAACTGGCAGGCGATGATGTAGAGCCGCCGGTCGAAGCGGTCGGCCAGCACGCCGGCCGGAAAGCAGAACAGGAACATCGGCAGCATGTTGGCGGCCGCCAGCAGGGCCACGAAGATCGGCTCCGGGGTCAGGCTGGTCATTTCCCAGGCCGCACCCGTGCTCGCCATCCAGCCACCGGTGTTCGACAGAAGGTTGGCGGTCCACAGGGCGAGGAAGGCGCGGTTGGCGAGCGGCGCGAAGGCCGTCGGATGGCTCACAAGACCTTCTCGTAGATCCGATGGGTCTTGTAGTGCACCCCGCCGACCGAGCGGATGATGTTGTTGGTCGCCTTGTTGTCCTCGAGAATCCAGCCCAGCTCGGCGCTGGTCTTGCCCAGCCGCTTGCCGTTGGCCCTGAGGTGGTCGATCGCCATCATGGCGAGCCCCGCCCCCATCAGCGGATGGTTGCGGAACTTCTTCTTCACGCCCATCAGCGGCACGCGGGTGCTGCCGACGCCGGCGATCTTCAGCCGCCACAGCAGCTTCGCCAGGTTGATCGGGCCGAGCTTGCCGTTGAACTCCTCGATCGCCTCGTTGAGGTTGGTCAGCGCCACGATGAAGGCCACCGCCTCGTCGTCGACCTCCACGAACACCGCGAGCTCGGGGACGATGACCGGCCCGAAAGCCTTGGAGGCGTGGTCGATCTCGGCCTGGGTGAAGGGCACGAAGCCCCAGTTGTCGCTCCAGGCGTCGTTGAAGATGCCGACCAGGGTGCGGACCTCGGCGTCGAACATCTTCATGTTGGCGGTGCGCACCTTGACCCGGCCTCCAAAGCCGGCGCGCGCCATCAGCTTGGCGCCGATCGTCTCGGGCGCGTTCTGGACGTCGTAGTCGTAGGAGAATACGTCCTTGACCTTGGCGTAGCCGCAGCCTTCGACGCGCGCGCCGGCATAGGGCGGATCGTAGGGCACCAGCAGCATCGGACGGCTCTCGAAGCCCCAGACCAGCAGCCCGACCTCTTCGTTGACCGACAGGCTGAACGGGCCGGTCGCCCGCTTCAGGCCCTTGCCGCGCAGCCAGTTCTCGGCCGCCGCGAACAGGGCGGCGAAGATCGCGGGATCGTCCTCGGCGGCGAGGCAGCCGAAATGGCCGGTGTCGTCGGCATAGCGATCGAGGTAGGCGCGATCGACCTGGGCGGTGATGCGCCCCACCACGCGGCCGCCGCGGCGCGCCAGGAAGAACTGGACCTCGACATGGCCGAACAACGGGTTCTTGCCCGGCGTGAAGGCCTCGCGCCGCTCGGCGTCGAGATGCGGGATGTAGCCCTTGTGGCCGGCATAGAGGCGCTTGGGCAGGTTGATGAAGGCTTTGAGGTCGGACTTGCCGGCGACCGGTGTCACGACGATGTCGGAAGAGGCCATTGCTGCTCAGGCTACCATGGCAAGCGGTCGCCCACTGTGGAACGACAACTTTCCGTCGGCTTCACAGCCTGTGCCGTCCTTGGCGAGCGCGCGCAGTTCGACGTCGAACTGCCAGCCTGCCCCTTCACGCTGGATGCGAATGAGGTGATAGCGCGCGCGGCCGTACTTGCTGTCCGGTGCCGCGGAAGCCGAGGTGACGCCGATCACGGGGACCGGGCCGGCAGGCCCGACGATCCGCGCGACCTCGCTGCGATGATTGTGGCCGTGCAGGACGAGCTCGCAGCCGACGCGGCGGATCATCGCCTGGAAGGCCGCGGCGTCGGTCAGTCGCTTGAACCGGCTCTCGGTGGTGAGCGGCGGATGATGGATCAGCACGACGCGGCAGAGACCTTCGCGACCGAGGTCGGCCAGGAGCTTCTCGGCCTTGGCGATCTGCGCCGCGCCCAGCGTGCCGGTGGCGAAGAACGGCGGCTTCGGCACCCCGCTCGACAGGCCGACCAGCGCCACCCCCTCGCTGCCGTGGCCGCGCCGGCGCAAGGTCGGGAAGATGTCGAAGTCCGTCGCCGGCGGCTGGCCGTCACCGGCCAGGTAGGCGCCCCACAGACCCAGGCTTTCAGGCCAGGCGGTGGCGACATAGACGTCGTGGTTGCCGGGGATGACGGTGACGTCCTGCGGCCCGCCGAGCTGCTTCAGCCAGTCGGCGGCGCGGCTGAACTCGGTGGGCAGCGAGATGTTCACCAGGTCGCCGGTCAGCGCGATGTGGTCGGGCTTCTGCCGCTTGATGTCGGCGACGATGCCGGCCAGCGCCTGGGGCACGTGCAGGTGCGCGCGGCGGCGCCACCAGTTCACGTAGCCCGTCGCCCGCTTGCCTAGAAGCTCGACGGCGCGCGCCGGCGGCATCGGCAGGTGCGGGTCCGAGAGATGCGCCAGCGTGAACACGGGCGCTAGCGCGCGCCGGCGGCGCGCAGCTGCTTGTCGGGGAGGACGCCGAACTGGCGGCCGATGCCGGTCATGACCTCGACCATGTGGTCGAGCTCCTCCTTGGTGTGCACGGCGCACAGCGAGCAGCGCAGCAGCGACACGCCGTTGGGCGTGGCCGGCGGCACGGCGACGTTGACGTAGATGCCGGCATCGAGCATGGCGCGCCAGAAGCCGATGGCGGTCATGCGGTCGGGCAGGTGCACGCCCACGACGGGGCCATGCTCGGGCCCCAGAGTGAAGCCCTGCGCCTTCAGCCCGTCATAGAGCGTGGCGACGTTGTTCCAGAGCTGGGTGCGCAACTCGGGCTTGGCCTTCACCACACGCAGCGCCTGGCGTACCGAGGCCACGATCGAGGGCGGCAGCGATGCGGTGAACATGTAGGACCGCACGGTGACGCGCAGGATGTCGAAGTCGGGATCGTCGGAGACGCAGTAGCCGCCGATCGCGCCCAGGGTCTTGGAGAAGGTGCCGACGATGAAATGGCAGTCGTCGATCACGCCCGTCGATTCGCAGAGCCCGCGGCCGTGCTCGCCCAGCGCGCCCAGCGAATGGGCCTCGTCGATCAGGACGTAGGCGCCGTATTTCTTGCAGACGTCGACGAACTCGCGCAGCGGCGCGCTGTCGCCCAGCATGGAATAGATGCCCTCCAGCACGACCACGCGGTTGCCGGGCTTGTCGTCCAGCCGGCGCAACCGGGCCTCCAGGCTCGCAGGGTCGTTGTGCTTGAAGCGCACGACCTCGGCCTGGGTCATCTTGCAGGCGTCGTAGATCGAGGCGTGGCTGTCGGCGTCGATCAGCAGGAAGTCGTCGGGCCCCGCCAGCGTCGAGATCACGCCAAGATTGGCCTGGTAGCCGGTCGTGAAGACCATGCAGTGCTTCTTGCCGTAGAACTCGGCGATCTCGCGCTCGAGCGCCACGTGCTCGGTGTAGCTGCCGTTGGCGATGCGCGAGCCCGTGGTCCCGGTACCCTCGGCGCGGATCGCCTCGATGGCCGCTTCCATGCACGAGGGATCGAAGGTCAGGCCGAAGTAGTTGTTGGTGCCGACCAGCAGGGTCTCGCGGCCGTTGATGATCGCCTTGGTGGGCGACAGCACCCGCTCCATGCGGATCTGGAACGGGTCATAACCCGTCGTGCGGACGTCGCGATACGCCTCGAGCAGGCCGGCGTGGCGGTCGAAAAGGCCCATGATGCCCAGGCCTCCCTGTAGTTGAGATTACGCCCTGACGCCTACGATTGGGCCCGCAGGTCCCGGATCGTGTCGGCGAGCTGGTCGACCGTGTGGATGTCGGCGATGACGCTCATCGGAATGGAGACGTCGAAGCGGTCCTCGAGCTCCATGACCATGTCCATGATCGCGAGCGAATCGATGGTGAGGTCCTTGGCGATCACGGTGTCGCCGGTGATCGGCTTCTCGCCGGCCTGATAGGGTTCGAGGTGGACGCAGATCTCCCGAATCACCTCGGCACGCGAAATGCCGCGCGTCAGGGTGAGGGTGTCGGCGATGCCGTCGTTTTCGACGGTCAATTCGTGGGCGGTGCGCAAAAGCGGCTCCAAAAGTCTCGGGGTAAGACAACGCATAGGTGCCAGAAACGGCGATTCCTTGTGAAATGACAATTTGTTACGCCGTATTACACAAGCTTTAGAGCCATCCCTGCCGGCGGTACCACAAGATCGTCTCTCCGAAGCCGGCCGCCAGATCGAACCGCGGACGGAACCCCAGCGCCGCGGCGAGCCGCCGGTCGTGGGCCGTCCAGTCGCCGTGAAAAATTTCGTTGACCTTGCCAGGCGTGAGGATCTGCACCGAACCGCCCAGCGAATGGCGGATCGCATTGACGCGGGCGACGGCTGCCATCGCCACGCGCGGCACGGCGAGCGACAGCGGCCTGCGGCCGAGCGCGCGGCCGGCGGCGTCGGCCATGTCGCGATAGGAGTAGCCGCCCTCCTTGCCGTCATCGATTTCGTAGGTCGAGGGCGGCGGCGGCTGATCGAGGGCAAGCGCCAGCGCTTCGGCGAGGTCGGCGACATGGATCAGCGACAGCCGGGCGCCGGGCACCTTGGGCCGCGGAGCGAGACCGCGGGCGACGGCCTTGAAGTAGGCCAGGGTCTCGCGGTCGCCCGGCCCGTAGACCGCCGGCGCACGCACCGTGAGCCAAGGTCCCGATCGGCTGGCGACGACTTCCTCCGCCGCCCGCTTGCTGGCGGCATAGGGCGAGAGCTGCGGCTCGCGCGCCGCCAGTGACGACAGAAGAAGGAACCGGGCGTCGGGCGCCAGCGCCGACAGCAGTGCGGTGCCGTCGCGGTTCACGGCGAAGAAGTCACCCGGCCGGCGGGCCTTGATCAGGCCGGCGGCGTGGACGACGGCATCGGCGCCGTGGACCAGGCGCTCGAGCGCGGCCTCGTCCAAAAGATCGCCCAGCACCATGTCGGCCGCGACGCCCTCGAGCGACGGCAGGGGCGACCAGCGCCGCACCAGCAGCCGCAGCCTGAAGCCGCGACGGGCAAGAGCGGAGACGAGATGGGGGCCGACGAAGCCGGTGACGCCGGTGACCGCGACAGTCCGCTCATGGTCTTCCGGACCGCGAGCCTCCGGCTCGCTCATGATTCATGAGCGCGCAAGATGCGCGCGGTCCGGAAGAGCGTGAGTCTTCGGGGCATAGAGGCCGGCCAGGTAGTTGGCCTTGGCGCGCGAGCGCGAGAGCTTGCCCGACGACGTGGTCGGCAGGCCCATGGTCGGCGGCACCAGCACGACGTCGCAGTCGACCGCGATCGCCTCGCGCACCGCCTGCGCCACGTCGCTGGCCAGCGTCTTGCGCCCCTCCTCGCCCGATACGCGCGCCAGCACGGCGACGACGACGCGCTCGCCGCCCCCCTCGCTGTCTGGCCCGTCGACCGAGAAAGCGACCGAATCGCCGTTCTTCACGACGCGGCGCGTCTCGATCGCCCATTCGATGTCCTGCGGCCAGATATTGCGGCCGTTGACGATGATCAGGTCCTTGGCGCGACCGGTCACGACGACTTCGCCGGCGAGCGTGTAGCCGAGATCGCCGGTGTCGAGCCAACCGTCCAAAAGCACTTCGCGCGAGGCCTCGGGCTCGCCGAAATAGCCCGGCATGATGCTGGGCCCGGACACGAAGATTCGCCCGACCTCGCGGTCGCCCAGGACCTTGCCGGCCTCGTCGCGCACTTCCAGGCGATGGCCGGGCAGCACCTTGCCGCACAGCACGAAGCGGCGCGTCCGCCGGCCGTCATCGGTCGCCATCGTGTCGGTGCGCACGCCGGTGCCGTGCGGGCTGAAGGTGATGGCCAGGCACACCTCGGCCATGCCGTAGCTCGGGATGAAGGCCTTGCGATCGAAACCCGCCGTCTCGAAGGCCGTGGCAAAGCGGTCGAGCACGTCGGGGCGGATCATGTCGCCGCCGATGCCGGCATGGCGCCAGCACGACAGATCGAGATCGGCCGGCACCTGGCTCGCGGCACGGCGCGTCGCGAGGTCGTAGCCGAAGCTCGGGCTGTAGGCGATGGTGCCACGATTCCGGGAGATGATGTTCAGCCACTGCATCGGCCGGCGCGCGAAGTCGCGCGGCGTCAGGTAGTCGAGCGAAAGCTGGGTGCTGAGCGGCGCCATCAGGAAGCCGATCAGGCCCATGTCGTGATAGAGCGGCAGCCAGCTCGCGGCGCGATCGCCCGGCACGACCTCCAGGCCGGCCGGCCCGGTGATGCCGGCGAGGTTGGCCATCAGCGCGGCCTGGGTGATCTGCACGCCGTGCGGATGGCGCGTGCTGCCTGAAGAGAACTGGATGTAACAAAGGTCGGCCGGACCGAGCGGCCGAAGGTCGACCGGCTTCTCCGGCAAGGCGTCGATGACCGACATCCCGCCATGCAGCCGCACCGCCGGGAACTCGGCGGAGGCGTCGGCGAGAAAGCCGGCCAGGTCCTCGATGCCCACGGCCGCCACCGCACCCGAGGCGCCAAGCTGGCGGCGCAGCTGCTCGAGGTAGGCGTCCTTGCCGCCGATGCCGACCGGCACCGAGACGGGCACCGGCAGCAACCCGGCATACTGGGCGCCGAAGAAGGCGTCGAAGAAGCCCGGCCAGGTGTCGGCGGTAATGAGTATGCGTTCGCCGCGCGCGAACCCTGCGCCGATCAACCGGCGGGCGGCGACATGCGCGCGCTCGCGGATCTCGCGCCAGCTCGAGGCCGAGAGAATCTCGCCCCGGACACTATAAAAGGTGACGCCGGTCTCGCCCTGGGCCGCATAGTCGAGCATCTTCGGCACCGAGCCGAAGCCGGCGCGGCGCAAGGCGAGCTGGGAATTGCGGGTTGGCAGAGGGGTCATGGAGAGGCGGGCGTTCCTAGCAGAGGGCGCGGAGCGGATACAACTTCTTGAACCCTCCCCCGTCATACGGGAGGGGGCAAGACACAGAAGAGGTGTCGCATATGACGACGTCGGAATCTGGCGGTTTTGCTTGGGCCTTCCCCCTCCCTACCCTCCCCCGTAAGACGGGAGAGGATGAAGTGGGCCGCGGTCTTGGGCCAAGTTGACACACCCCCACCCGGGTAAGATAGTGCCCGCCCCCGCTCAACCCCGGCAAATCCGTCCCGGAGCCGAGGTCTGAGAGCGGGTGATTTTTTTCATGGAGAAGCTCGTGATTACGGCTGTGATGCCGACGTACGGTCGCAAGGACGTCGTGTTCGAACGCGGAGAGGGCAACTATCTCTACGCGACGGACGGCCGACGTTACTTGGACTTTACCTCGGGCATCGCCGTGAACGCGCTGGGCCACTGCCACCCTGCCCTGGTCAAGGCATTGACCGAGCAGGGCCGGAAGCTGTGGCACACCTCCAACCTGTTCCGCATCGGCAACGGCGAGACGCTGGCCAAGCGGCTGACCGAGGTGTCGTTCGCCGACACGATGTTCTTCTGCAACTCCGGTGCGGAGGCGATCGAGGGCGGCATCAAGCTGATACGCAAGTACCAGTTCATGAACGGCAAGCCGCAGCGCTACAAGATCATCTGCTTCCAGGCGGCGTTCCACGGCCGCCTGCTGAACGCGCTCGCCGCCACCGGCAACGAGAAATACCTCGAGGGCTTCGGCCCGCCGGCGCCCGGCTACAAGCACGCGCCGCTCAACAACACCAACGTCGTGCGCGACATGGTCGACGACGAGACCGCCGGCATCCTGGTCGAGCCGATCCAGGGCGAAGGCGGCATCCGCGCCACGACCACGCAGTTCCTCAAGGACCTGCGCGCGATCTGCGACGAGTTCGGCCTGCTGCTGTTCTACGACGAGATCCACACGGGTTTCGGCCG
>JACPOB010000192.1 GCA_016185145.1 Rhodospirillales bacterium
TTGCGCAGCCAGCGCGTGAACTTGTCGATCGGCATCTGGCGGATGGCGGCATTGGTGCCGGTCTGCCACACCACCAGCGAGGCCGGATTCTCCTTCATCTCGGCCTGCATGCGGGCGGCCATCTCCTCGACGTCCTGGCCGTTGATGCCGCGATCGACGACGTCGACATCGATGCCGGGCAGCGCCTTGTCGAGGCCGATCTTGAGCTGGGCGGGATAGGCGTAGGCCGGGTTCGACACGCCATAGCCCGAGGTCGATGACGAGCCGAGCGCGATGATGCGCAACTGCTTGCGCTCGGCCATCGCCTTGCGCGAAGCCGGCAGCGAGTTGCCGAGTTCCAGCAGCTCGGGCTTGGCCCGGCACAGCGTCATCGACTGCGGAAAGGCGCTGGCCGGCAGCAGCAGCGCCACGGCCACGACCAGCCAGGACCGCGCGCGCAGCCTCACGGCACGGCCTCCGCCGTGCTAGGCGTCCGTCCGGGACCGGCCGATCCTCCGCTCTTGAACCAGGTCGCCATATAGGCGGCCGCGCACATGACGAGAATGCCTACGACGCTCACGACGATCTGCGACAGGAGCGACTCCTCGAAGTAGCTGACGACGATCTGGGCAGACAACGCAAGAAAAGTACCGAGGCAGAATATAAGCAAGGACTGCTCACCGCATCTGCGAAGTGGGTTGAAGACCGGCCAACGCAGGAACGCTGCCTGGGCTGGCACCAACACCCGAACCAGCCACGCCAGGGCCAGGAAGTGCGCGAACCTCAGGACGTCGATGTTGGTCTTGTCGATCGGATAGATCTGGCGGGCAAGCCAGGCCGGTGTGATCTCCTGGAGAGAATTGTAGTGCCAGGACAGAGCGATAAAGGCCGCAAACAGCAGGTAAAGGACAGCCAGGACCGAGAGCGGCCATCGGAACCGGTCGAGCCAGGCGATCCTGGGGCCCAGCACGGCGCAGGCGGTGCCGACGTAGAATACCACCTGCCAGGCGAGGGGATTGAAGTACCAGACCTTGCCCGCCGGGTAGGCGGGCAGGTTCCAATCGAAGTGGCATGTCGCCGCATAGAGGGCGACGGATACGGCAATCACCGCGAACGGCCAGCGCAGGACGGCCGGCAGGACGAAGGGAAAGGCGGCCAGCAGGACGATATAGAGCGGCAGGACGTCGAGGTTGACCGGCCGGAACTGCAGCAGCGCCGCCGCCAGGATCGCCCGGTAGGGATTCTCGCCGAGGCCCATCAGCTCCATCTCGTCGATCAGCGAGGGCATGTCGTGGGCGATCGACACCCAGACGATCTGGGCGGTGAACGCCATGAACAGCAGGATGTGCGCGACATAAAGCTGCCAGACCCGGCGGTAGACGCGGGCGGCGGCGCGCACCCAGCCTTCGCGCTCCATCATGCGGGCATAGGCGATCACCGCCGTGTAGCCCGAGATGAAGACGAAGATCTCGGTGGCATCGCTGAAGCCGTAGTTGCGGACGGTGAACCAGCTTACGATGTTGGTCGGAATGTGGTCGACGAAGATGAACCACAGCGCCAGCCCGCGAAACAGGTCGAGGCGAATGTCGCGACCGAAAGCGATGACGGGGGGCGCGGCCATGGCCTGCCATTGGTATCGCAGTCGCGCAGCCTAATCCACGGCGGCGGTCTCAGGAGGCCAGGACCTCTTCGACCTTCTGAGCCAGGGCCTTCATGCGGTAAGGCTTGGCGATGAACTGCACGTCGGTCTCGAGTGCGCCCTTGCTGACCAGCGCGCCTTCGAAATAGCCCGATGCGAACAGCACCTTCAGGCCGGGCCGCAGCTCGGAGGCCTTGTCGGCGAGGTCGCGGCCGGCGATGTCGCCCGGCATGACGACATCGGTGAACAGAAGGTCGATCTTTTCGCCGCGCTCGAACACGGCGAGGGCCTCCGCGCCGCTCGACGCCGAAACGACGTCGTAGCCGAGGCGGGTCAACTGTTCAGTCGCCTCCTCGAGGACGCCGCTGTTGTCGTCCACCACCAGGATCTTGGCGCGCCCGGTGGAGCCGGCGGCCATGGTTGCCGCGACCTCCGGCTCGACCACGGCGACCGGCTTGCCGCCTTCGGTGTCGTAGGCGAGCAGGCCGAAGCCGACATGCCTTTGCCAGGAGTCCGACAGCGGCCGCAGGATCAGCCGCGCCTGAAGCCGGCTTCCATCCTTGCGCAGCATCGGACCGGTCGCGTCATGCCGGCCCCACTGCAGGGCGTCGCCCAGCGCGGTCTCGGGCTTGCCGAGCAGATTGTCGCCCTTGGTATGCAGCGAGGTGAAGCGCCGCCCGACGATCTCGTCGGATGCATATCCGAACAGCTCCCGCGCGCCCGCGTTCCAGGTGAGCACCCGGCCCTGCACGTCGAGGATGACGACGGCGTAGTCGGTCATGTCGTCGACGAAACGCTGGACCAGGTCGCGCTCGTTGGCGTTCATCGTGGTCTACTCCTGTACTACGCCTGACTGTGGGCGGCAGAGCCGAAGCGGCCTCCGCCGGCGCCGAGCGCGTCGCGGATGAACTTGGCGAGGTCGGCTTTGACATGCGGCTTGGCGAGAAGCATCACGCCGCCTTCGAGGCGGCCGTCGCGCAACAGGGCATTCTCCGAATAGCCCGACATGAAGACGATGCGCGTATCGGGCCAAGCCTGCTTGATCTCCTCGGCGAGCGCGCGGCCGTTCAGCCGACCGGGCATGACGACGTCGGTCAGCACGAGATCGAAGCGGTGGCCCCGCAGCAGCTCGAGCGCCTGGTCGGCATCCCTGGCGAGCTTCACGTCGTAGCCCAGGCTGCCGAGCTGCTCGCCGACGATGGCACGCACGGCCTTCTCGTCCTCCACCACCAGGATGCGTTCGGTACCGCGCGGCATGGCCTGCCTGCGCGGCGCCGGCGCCGCGGCCGCGGCCGGATCGCTGCGCGGGAAATACATGCGAACGGTGGTGCCGCGGCCGACCTCGCTGGCGATCTCGATGTGGCCGTTCGATTGACGGATGAAGCCGTAGACCATGCTGAGGCCAAGACCGGTTCCCTTGCCCACCTCCTTGGTGGTGAAGAACGGCTCGAAGACGCGCCGACGGATGTCGGGCGGCATGCCCGAACCGGTGTCGCTGACCGACAGCATGGCGTACTCGCCGGGCGCGACCTCGTCCTCCTGCCGCGCCACGTAGTCCCACGACAGCGTGACGTTGCGCGTTTCGACGGCGAGGCGCCCGCCGGTCGGCATGGCGTCGCGCGCGTTGACGCAGAGGTTGATCAATGCGGTCTCGACCTGCGGCCGGTCGACGTAGGTCGGCCAGAGGTTGGGGGCGGCGATGGTCTGCACCTCGATGTGCTCGCCGAGGGTGCGCCGCAGCAGCTTGCCGGTGGTCGCCACGAGGTCGTTGAGGTCGGAAACCTCCGGCTTCAGCACCTGCTTGCGCGAGAAGGCGAGCAGCTGGCGCGTCAGCTCGGACGCTTTCTGGCCGGCATCGGAGATGCGCTGCGCGCGCTTGGTGATGTGCGGCGGCACGCTCTCATCGTCGAGGATGGCGTCGGCATTGGCCAGCACGATGGTAAGGATGTTGTTGAAGTCGTGCGCCACGCCGCCGGTGAGCTGGCCGACCGCTTCCATCTTCTGCGCCTGCATGAGCTGCTCGCTGGTGCGGCGGTGGCTGCTCGCCTCCTGCGCCACGCGCCGGTCGAACATCACGGCGACGATGGTGAGCAGCAGGACCAGGGAGGCGATCAGGGCGGTGACGCCCGCGAAAACCGAATGATCGACCGGCGTGCGCTGCGGCCCGGACGTGGCGAAGCAGTAGGTCGAAGCCATCGCCGTGTAGTGCATGGCGGTGACGGCGAACCCCATGATCAGCGCGCCCACGCCGTCCCTGGCTGCGGGAAGGCGAATGAGATCGAGCTTGCTCGTGACCTGGCGCACCTGCAGCGCCAGGATGGCGAGCAGGATGGCGACGACGATGGAGGCGGCGAACAGGGTCGGGTCGTAGCGCACCAGGGCATTGAGCTGCATCGCCATCATGCCGGTGTAGTGCATGGCGCCGATGCCCGCGCCCATCAGCGTGCCGCCGATCAGCAGGCGCGAGGTGCTGACGACCGGCCGGGCGACGACGTGCAGGGCAACGCCCGCGCCGAGGATGGCGGGCACGATGGAGAGCGCGGTGACCCAAGGATCGTAGGCGACCGGGATCGGCAGGATGTGGGCCAGCATGCCGATGAAATGCATCGCCCAGATGCCGCCGCCCATGGCGATGGCGCCGACGCCCAGCCAGCTGTAGCGCAGGCCGGCATCACGCAGCTCGGCGATACGGCTGGCGAATTGAAGGAAGGCGTAGCTGCCGAGCACCGCGACCAGGTACGACAGCAGGACGAGACCGTAGTTGTAGGCCTCGGGCAGCGCTTGAGAAGGATCGACGTCCAGCGCGAAGTAGTTCGAAAAAGTCATCAGGCCCCAGGTCGCCGTTGATGCAGTCCCCAGTCGCTACGCTTCTACACCTGGCGCGCCAAATACAGCCAACGGCAAGCAGTCGGTCAAGGTGAAGTTGTAATTGCGGATGCAATAAAGCTCCAACATGGTGCCAGGCAAAGATTGGGCTTGGAGGAACGAATGCCTAAGGCACCCCTGCTCCTGATCCCCGGCTTGCTGTGCTCGCCCAGGCTGTTCGCCAGGCAGCTCGCGGGGCTCGCGGAGCGGGCCGACATCGTCGTGCCGGACTGGCGCAAGGCGCCCCTGTCGGTATGGGACACCTGGGACAGCGCCGCCCGCTGGGTGTTGGCCCAGATGCCAGCCGAACGGTTCTCCCTGGCCGGCCTGTCGTTGGGCGGCATGCTGGCCGTCGAGATCATGCAGATCGCGGCCGACCGGGTCGACCGGCTGGCGCTGCTCGACACCGGCATGCGCAGCCAGAACGAGACTGAGCGGGCGATCCGGCGGGCCCGTATCCGGCTCGCCAACGAGGGCCATTTCGAGCTGGTGCTGGGCCTGCAGATGTCGCGTTTCATCCCGGCCTATCGCCTGCCCGACAAGGCGCTGGTCGGCGAGGTGATGACGATGTGCGGCGAGATCGGCGTGGAGATCTACAAGCGGCAGGAGGAACTGGCGGCCATCCGCGCCGACCGGCGGCCCGACCTGCCGAAGATCGTGTGTCCGACCATCGTGGTGTGCGGCCGCGACGATGCGGCGACGCCGCTGTTCCTGTCCGAGGAGATGGCCGCCGCCATCAAGGGCAGCGAGCTGATCGTGGTCGAGCAGTGCGGGCATCTGGTGACGATGGAGAAACCCGAGGAGACGAACGCGATCCTGAGGGAGTGGCTTTCATGATTCGGACCGCGGGCGTCCCGCCAGCTCATGAAATCATGAGCGGGCGGGACGCCCGCGGTCCGCGCTGCGCTAGTGTCCTGATCGATAAATTCGGCTCATTCTGGCCTGATAGTGTAAGAGGTCAGAATGGCAAAGGGAAAAGCTTCGACGATTGAGCTGAGCGCAGCGGAGCGGCGTGAGCTTGAGTCGCTGACGCGACGGCGCAA
>JACPOB010000030.1 GCA_016185145.1 Rhodospirillales bacterium
CGTGGTCGTGCCCGTCGCATACAGGAAGTACGTGTCGGCGACCTGCGTCAGCGTGGTCGCATTCACCGCTTCGATCACCGCCGTGGTCAGGCCAAGCGTGCCGTCGCCATTGAGGTTCTGGCCGAACGGCAGCTCCAGCGATTCCAGGGGCCATCGGTCCGCCGTCAGCCAGCCGTGGTCGTTCGACGTGAAGTTGCCGTCGCTGTCGACGTTCCAGATCGCGTACCACGTCATGTGAGGATCGCCGTCCGCCTTCCAGACGACCTGGTAGCCGCCGGCCGATGCCTCCACCCCGATCGGCGTCCATCCGAGGCCGAACTGGCCGACCGACACGGCGTCGCCGTCGTACTTCAGCTGCGGACCCGTCGTCGTGCCCATCGCATACAGGAAGTATGTGTCGGCGACCTGCATCAGCGTGGTCGAATTAACGGCTTCGATCACGGCCGTGGTCGGGCCAAGCGTGCCGTCGCCATTGAGGTTCTGGCCGAACGGCAGCTCCAGCGCCTCCAGGGGCCATCGGGCCGCCGTCAGCCAGCCATGGTCGTTCGACGTGAAGTTGCCGTCACTGTCGACGTTCCAGATCGCGTACCAGGTCGTGTGGGGATCGCTGCTCGCCTTCCAGACGACCTGATAGCCGACGGCCGATGCCTCCACCCCGATCGGCGTCCAGCCCAGGCCGAACTGACCGACCCATGCGGCGTCGCCGTCGTATTTCAGCTGCGGGCCCGTCGTCGTACCTGTCGCATACAGGAAGTACGTGTCGGCGACCTGCATCAGCGTGGTCGCATTCACCGCTTCTATCACGGCCGTGGTCGGGCCAAGCGTGCCGTCGCCATTGAGGTTCTGGCCGAACGGCAGCTCCAGCGACTCCAGGGGCCATCGGTCCGCCGTCAACCAGCCGTGGTCATTCGACGTGAAGTTGCCGTCGCCGTCGACGTTCCAGATCGCGTACCAGGTCGTGTAGGGATCGCCATCGGCCTTCCAGACGACCTGGTAGCCGCCGGCCGATGCCTCCACCCCGATCGGCGTCCATCCGAGGCCGAACTGGCCGGCCGACACGGCGGCGCCGTCGTATTTCAGCTGCGGGCCCGTCGTCGTGCCGGTAGCGTAGAGGAAGTAGCCGTTGTCGACTTGCGAGAGAGTGACCGCGCCGCTGGCTTCGATGACCATCGTGGAGTGCGCGATCTCGATGTCCTGACCGGACTGGACGATCGACGACCCTGGGTGGCCGCCATTGGTTGGAACGTGATCAGTGCTTGTCCACTCGGCATTGTCGTTGACCAATGACGAATTCAGAACGTCGAAATAGCTGCTACTGTCGTCGAACATTCAGATGCTCGACCAGCCAACCGAATTGTCCATCCGCCTCGCCTGCATCCATCTGCTCCCAACGATGGATGCCTGATCCTAATGCAGCCCCTGACCAAAGAGTAGTGTGACCAGAGAGACTTGCGACCCAAGGATCTCGCGCTCTTTTTGCTTGTGGCGTGCTGAGGGTCTCGAGCGTGCCAAGATCGCGCTCTACGCCGGCATCGTGTAGCTATCGGCCTTGCCGTAGTCGACGGCGTAGCCCAGGTCCTTCAGCGCTCCGATCGTGAGAATACTGAGGGGATTGACCGAACCGGAGATGAAGCCCGTCATCAACTCGTTACCAAACACGCTGTCGGCCCAGTGCGCTCCCGCGGTGCCGTCGCCTCCGCTCGTCTCCAACGGGACGAAGGTCGCGGACGCATTGCCGCTCAACTGCCGGTACGCTTCGAGGCCGTACTGGCCGATGTAGCCGTTGGAATCCTTCAGGCCGAGCACGCTCCACAACGTCCCGATACCCAGTACATGGCCGATTTCGTGGATGATGACCGAAAGAAGCCTGTTGTCGGACCGCATGAAGCTGAGATCGCCGCTATCGATGGAGATGTTGCCATGAACCGGCAGCCATCCGTTTCCAAGTTCGTCCCAGCCGGCGGAAGCCAGTACGCCATTGCGGCCGTCGATCGCATCCACCGTGACGTCGATTCTCACATCGTCGATGGTTCCGTACTCCGCGGTCATGCTCACGGTGTCCGGCAGGTCGGCGGTGATGATCTGCTCCCAGCGCTGGGCGGCCGCCTCGAAGTAGAGGCGATAGCCCTGGTCACCATGGAAATGGATGTCGATGTCGAATGCGCCGGTCGACGGCAGGCCGGTCGTGTCATCCCGGTTGAAGTCCTGCTGGAAGATGCCCTCGGCGGCCTTCAAGAGCATACTGTCGCTTTGAAGCGTTCCGATCGTCGGCACCATCAACTTGCCGGTGCTGTCGGCGTCGTCGACTTTGTAGACGTTCAAGTCGGTGAAGATCGAAACGATCTGGAATCCGTAGTCGCTGGTCCAGTCGACTCCGATGGGAACGTAGGTATTGGCGAGGAGGGGGTTGTTCGTGAGCGGTCCGCCGTTGGCGGACTTCAGCAGGACCCCGGTCGCCGAGCCTGCCTGGTAGGCGTAGAAGTTGCTGCCTTGCTTGACGAGCGTGGCCGACCCATTCGCCTCGATCACGCCGTCGGGAATACCGATGACGCCGTCGCCATTGAGGTCCTGCTGGAAGGTCGTCTCCCAGATCTTCAGCTCTATGCTGCTCCCTGAAAGGATGCCAAGCGAGGAGGCGATAAAGTTCCCGGCGCCGTCGGTTCGCCCGACCTGGTACTGGTCGAGGTTTCCAGCTTTCAGCGTGACCTGGTACGGGCCGTTGCTGCCCACCTCTATTGCGATCGGCTTCCAGAGGTCGTTCCCCGTCACCGCCACACCGTTGATCTTGAGCTCCACCCCATCCCGCGATCCGAGGTGATAGGTGCTGGTGAGCGTGCTGAGATACAGCGACGAAGATCCTCTCGATTCGACTGTGATGCTCGTCGTGCCGATGACGCCGTCGCCGTTGAGGTCCTGGCGAACGTCGCTTTCGATGTCCTCCACTTCGGGGCTCGAGGCAGGATACGTCGGACCGCGCCCGAAGAAGGGGGCCATGTCGCCGTCGAACCGGGCGAGTTCTTCCCTGAAGGAGTTGGAACCGACGAGCTTGAACGCAATGTCCCAGATATCAAAGCCTTCAGCCCACTCTTCCGCAGCGACCGGAACCCAGGTTCCAGGTTGGCCGCCGGCGGAAAGGACGGTCCCGTCGACATGCAGTTGCGGGCCGCGGCCACCACTGGAGGGATTGAGGAAGTAGCCCGAGCCGACTTTCACCAGGGTGGTCAGCCCCGTCGACTCGATCACCGTCGGCGTGAGCGTCTGGTTGTCGTGGTTCAGGTCCTGCTGGAACAGATATTCATAGTACTCGGCGCCCAGTGCATTGCCGTTCATGACGTCGCTGCTGGATCGGTAGTTGCCGTCGCTGTCGAGAGTCCAGACCACGTACTGGTCGGTGCTGCCGGACTTCAGCGCGAGCTGGTAGATGCCGGCTGTGGTCTCCGCGCCTATCGGCGTCCACGCACCCGACTGGCCGGCGACAAAGATTGCCCCGTTCAACTTCACCGTCTTTCCGTCGACTGTGAAGGTATCGGCGATTTGGCGCAGCGTCGTCGCGCCCAACGATTCGATCACCGTCGTCTTGATGCCGATCGTGCCGTCGCCGTTCAGGTCCTGTCCGTAGCTGTTCTCCCGGTCTTCGAACGCCGCTGTGTTCCCCGACATCGTGACGTTGTCGCCCGAGATGTACTTGCCATCATACGAGACGTCCCAGATCTTGAACTGGTCGGCTCCCGCAACCTTCCACACAAGCTGGTAGACGCCGTTCGTCGTCCACTCCACGCCGACCGGTGTCCAGCCGCCGGTTTGGCCTGCAACGACCTGAGCCGAGTCCTTGGAGAGAACGTGATACAGCCCGCCCGCGCCGGTCAGGACATAGGCGTCGGCGACGCGAGACAAGTTCGTCCCTCCGGACGAATCGATGAACGTCGCCAGGGCCCCAATGCGGCCGTCGGCATTGAGATCCTGCCCGAAGCTCGCTTCGACCGATTGCAATGCATAGCCGCTGCTGGAGACCGTCACCTCGCTTCCGAAGCTGCCGTCCGTCCAGATTTGCCAGACTCTGTACTGATCGACACCGTCGCGTTTCCAGACGACCGTTCCACTTTCGCCACCGATCGGTGTCCACCCTGCGAATGCACCGACGGTCACCGGCGCTCCGGCGTATTTCAGGAGCACTCCGCCGACACCGTAGGTGTCGGCGTAAATGGTGAGCGCACTCGAGCCGGAATTCTCGATCACCGTACTCTTGACGCCGGCGACGCCGTCGCCGTTGACGTCCTGACCACCCAGGCCGATTTCCTTCGACTGGAAGACGTAGGTCGAACCGTAGAGCACGACGCCGCCGGACACGTAGTTGCCGTTCGCGTCGGTTTCCCAGATCTGGTACTCGTCGGTGCCGACATGTTTCCAAGCAACGCGGAACTGCGTGCTGTTGCCCATGTTTTCGGCGCCGACAGGCATCCAGCCCGGGAACTGTCCAGCCGTGACCGGAACGCCGGCATACTTCAGCACCACCTCCGAGCCATTGTAGCGCATGACGTAGATGTCGCCGGCCTGACTGAGGCTACCAAAGCCGACCGACTCGATGAGCGTCGGCACGGGGCCGATCGTGTTGTCGTCGTTGAGATCCTGATGCAGGACGGACTCGGCCGACTGCAGCACGGTGCTGCTGCCCGAGATCGTGCTGCTGGCTGACACCAGGTTGCCGGAGCCATCGACAGTCCAGACCTGGTACAGGTCGGCGCCGGCGAGCTTCCAGGCGACCTGATAGCCGCCGCCGACCTGCTCGGCCCCGACCGGCGCCCAGCCGCCGAACTGGCCCTCCGTGATCGAGGCGCCGTTGATCTTGAGCTGCGGGCCTGATCCACCCAGGAAGTAGCTGTCGGCAATCTGGATCAGCGCGGTCGAGCCTGACGATTCGATCACCGTCGTTACCGGCCCGGTCGTGCCATCGGCGTTGAGATCCTGATGCAGGACGGACTCGGCCGACTGCAGCACGGTGCTGCTGCCTGTGACCGTGCTGCTGGCCGACACCAGGTTGCCGGAGCCGTTGACAGTCCAGACCTGGTACAGGTCGGCACCGGCGAGCTTCCAGGCGACCTGATAGCCGCCGCCGACCTGCTCCGCGCCGACCGGCACCCAACCGCCGAACTGGCCCTCCGTGATCGAGGCGCCGTTGATCTTGAGCTGCGGGCCTGACACTCCGAGGAAGTATCCGTCGGCAATCTGGACGAGCGCCGTCGAACCGGAAGACTCGATGGGCGTCGTTGCCGGCCCGATCGTGCCATCGTCGTTGAGATCCTGATGCAGGACGGACTCGGCCGACTGCAACACGGTGCTGTTGCCGGAGACGGCGCTGCTGGCCGACACCAGGTTGCCGGAGCCGTCGACAGTCCAGACCTGGTACAGGTCGGCGCCGGCGAGCTTCCAGGCGACCTGATAGCCGCCGCCGACCTGCTCGGCTCCGATGGGCGCCCAACCGCCGAACTGGCCTTCCGTGATAGAGGCGCCACCGATCTTGAGCTGCGGACCTGATCCGCCTAGGAAATAGCCGTCGGCGATCTTGGCGAGCACGGTCGCGCCTGCCGATTCGATCGCCGTCGTCACCAGACCGGTCGTGCCGTCGGCGTTGAGATCCTGATGCAGGACGGACTCGGCCGACTGCAGCACGGCGCTGTTGCCCGAGATCGTGCTGCTGGCTGACACCAGGTTGCCGGAGCCATCGACAGTCCAGATCTGGTACAGGTCGGCGCCGGCGAGCTTCCAGGCGACCTGATAGCCACCACCGACCTGCTCGGCACCGGCCGGCGCCCAGTCGCCGAACTGGCCTTCCGTGACCGGCGCGCCACCGATCTTGAGCTGCGGGCCTGACACTCCGAGGAAGTATCCGTCGGCAATCTGGACGAGCGCCGTCGAACCGGAAGACTCGATGGGTGTCGTTACCGGCCCGGTCGTGCCATCGGCGTTGAGATCCTGATGCAGGACGGACTCGGCCGACTGCAGCACGATGGTATTGCCCGAGACCGTGCTGCTGGCTGACACCAGGTTGCCGGAGCCATCGATAGTCCAGACCTGGTACAGGTCGGCTCCGGCGAGCTTCCAGGCGACTTGATAGCCGCCGCTCACCTGCTCTGCCCCGATCGGTGCCCAATCGCCAAACTGGCCCTCCGTGATCGGCGCGCCACCGATCTTGAGCTGCGGACCTGATTCTCCGAGGAAGTAGCTGTCGGCAATCTGGGTCAGCGCGGTCGCGCCTGCCGATTCGATCACCGTCGTCACCAGACCGGTCGTGCCATCGGCGTTGAGATCCTGCTGCAGGACGGACTCGGCCGACTGCAGCACGGCGCTGTCGCCCGATACCACGCCGCTAGCCGAGAGGAAGTTGCCGCCGCTGTCGACAGTCCAGATCTGGTGCTGGTCGGTCCCCGACAGCTTCCACGCGACCTGATAGCCGCCGTCGACCTGCTCGGCCCCGACCGGCGCCCAGCCGCCGAACTGGCCTTGCGTGACCGGATCACCGCCAATCTTGAGTTGAGGACCCAATCCCCCCGAGAAATCCGGTCCGTCACTGAGGAAGTAGCTGCCGCCGAACGCAGTGAGCGCGGTCGAACCTGCCCATTCGACCGGCAGCGGTGGTCGAGGATTTGTTACGATCACACTCGCAGCCTGAGCCTCGGTCTCGGCCACCAACCAGACGCTACCCGCGCTGAACTCGCTGTCGTCGAACATTCACCATCGCCGGCGCCCCCCGCCGATCGAATCATCCTAGAGCACGCCACAACCTCTGGGTAGGGCTGTCACGAGTAAATGCGACTGTTGAGAAACGATGTTTCGGCCCGCACCGTGCAATTTCAGTCGCTCGCAAGTTGCAAGCCTTCCAAGGCCAGTCATCAGGCGGGCAGCCCCGTGCCCGATGCACGCACTAGCTATAGCTAGTGCACCACGGGCGGCCGCACCTCGGCCAGGCCGTCGGCATCGGTCGCCGAAATGGTCGTGCGAATCATCGACCGCTCCTTCTTGTAGTCCCACGGCCGGCCGCGATGGAGCATGGCGCGGTTGTCCCACATGACGGCGTCGCCTTGGCGCCACTTGTGGGTGTAGACGAACTCCCGTCGTGTCGCTTCGTCGAGCAGCTCAGCCAGCAGCTGGCGGGCGTCGCGGTCGTCCATGCCGTCGATGGCATAGGCGTGGCTCGCGACATAGAGCGCGCGCCGGTCGTTGGTCGGGTTGCGCCAGTTCAGCCGCCAGCGCACCGGCGGCAGCGCCTTGCGCTCCTCGGCATTGGCGAGATCGGGGTGGATCTGGTCGCGGCTATTGGCATAGGAGTGGGTCGCAACGGCGTCCTTGAGCTTCGCCTGCAGGTCCGCAGGCAGCCGATCCCAGGCAAGCCGCGTCGAGGTGAACTCGGTATCGCCGTCCTCGCCCGGCAGGACGCGTGCGGTGAGCACAGAGGCAAGCGCCGGCGTCTTCTTGAAGGAGGAGTCGGTGTGCCAAAGCGCGTTGGCCTGGGCTATCCGCACCTGGCGATGGTCGGGCGGCACGATCTCGCCCTTCTCGCCGAGGTTGGTGAGCCTGGAATAGAAGCCGCCGGCGCCCAGCGAGGCGACCTTGGTGAGCTCGAGCGGCCCGAAGGCGCGGCTGTAGGCGACCTGGATGTCGTCGGCGATGGTCTGGTTGCGGAATACCAGGAGTGAATGTTCCTCGAAGGCGGCGCGCACCGCCTTGTAGGCATCGCCATCCGAGGCGACGTCGAGCATGCTCACGCCCTTGACCTCGACGCCAAATCCCGGCCCCAGCGGCACCAGCTCCATCGCGTTCCTCCTCAGTTCTTATGCAGGGGTGAATTTAACGCACGGCCGCAGCAGGCGGCTATAGTACGAAACTTGCATTAATGGCATTGCAGACACCCTGATGGCTTCCCCCTCCAATTCCGCCCTCCGCCTCGCCTTTGTCGCGGCGCCGACCGCCGCCGCCCGCAGCGCCCGGGCCAAGCTCGAGAAGCGCTATGGCGCGGTGCCGCCGGCTCAGGCCGACGTCGTCGTCGCTCTGGGCGGAGACGGGCTGATGCTGCAGACGCTCCATCGTCACATCCATCGCGGCACGCCGATCTACGGCATGAACCTCGGCACCATCGGCTTCCTGATGAACACCTTCAAGGAAGCGGGCCTGATGCAGCGTCTGCGCCAGGCGCGCCAGGTCAGCCTGACGCCCTTGCGCATGCTCGCCATCAACACCCGCGGCCGCGCGCACGAGGTCATCGCCATCAACGAAGTGTCGCTGCTGCGCTCCAGCCGCCAGACCGCGCGCATCGCCGTCTCGGTCGACGGCAGGAAGCGTCTGCCCGACCTCTATTGCGACGGCGTGCTGGTCGCCACGCCCGCCGGGTCGACCGCCTACAATCTGTCGGCCCACGGGCCGATCCTGCCGCTGGGTGCGGGCCTGTTGGCGCTCACGCCGATAAACGCCTTCCGGCCGCGGCGCTGGCACGGCGCATTGCTGCCGCGCCATTCCAAGGTCGAGCTCACCGTGCTCGATCCGCGCAAGCGCCCCGTCGCCGCCGCCGCCGATTCCGTCGAGATCGCCAACGTCGCCCGGGTCACCGTGACCGAAGCGACCGACATCGACCTCACCCTCCTGTTCGATCCCGAGCACGATCTCGAGGAGCGGATCCTGAAGGAGCAGTTCGACCATTGAGCAAGGCGCTCCCTCTGAAACCCGAGAAGGGCAATTCCGAGAAGAAGCACATCATCGGCCATGAGGGCTATCGGCCGCTCCTGCTCGCGATCGTGATCGGCACGGTCGGCGGCTTCGTCTTCAACTGGCTTAAAATGCCGCTCGCCTGGATGCTGGGGGCCTGCGTCTTCTCCACCATTGCCGCCTTCGCAGGGCTGCGCATCGGCATGAGCGTGCGCCTGCGCCAGGGCATGATCATCATCATGGGCGTATTGCTGGGCTCGGGCTTCTCGCCCGAGCTCATCCATCAGCTCGGCAAATGGACGGTGAGCCTCGGCGTGCTGACCGGCATGACCATGACCGGCGCGACGCTGAGCTACTTCTGGTTCCGCCGCTTCACCATGTGGGACAAGGTCACCTGCTATTTCGCCGCCATGCCGGGCGGGCTGAACGACATGACCATCATGGGCGGCGCCATGGGCGGCCAGGAGCGCTCGATCGCACTCGCGCACGCCCTGCGCATCCTCACCGTCGTGCTCACCATTCCGGTCTGGTACCGGCTGGTGCAGGGCGCGCAGACCAGCGTCCTCGCCATGCCGCATCCGACCCATAACGACTGGCGCGACTGGGCGATCCTCATCGCCTGCGGCCTGATCGGCGCGGTGGTCGGCCGGGCGCTGCGCCTGCCGGCCGCCTTCATGATCGGGCCGATGCTGATGAGCGCCGTCGCCCATCTCTCGGGCTTCACCGATTCCAAGCCGCCCGGCGAACTGGTGGCAGCCGCACAGGTCGTCGTCGGCTGCGGCATCGGCTGCCGCTTCGTCGGTACGGCCATCAACCAGCTGCACAAGGAGATCGGCGCGTCGGTCGGCGCCGCCGTGCTGCTGATCGGCTGCGCCGTGGGCTTCGCCGAGATCACCCACGCGATGACCGGCCTCAGCATCGATGCGACCGTGCTCTCCTACGCCCCCGGAGGCTTCGCCGAGATGAGCCTGATCGGACTGGCGCTCGGCGTCGAGGTGGCGATGGTGGCAACACACCATCTGTTCCGCCTGTTCCTGATCATTCTCACCAGCCCGTTCGTCTCACGCTTCGTGCTCACGCGCGGACGATAACGCGACGCATCGGCCGTCGCGGAAAAGCCTCGTTCGAGGAGTACACATGGCCGGCGCCATAGTTCGGAGCGAAGTCGATGGCCATACCATGGGAAGACAAAGTCAAGAATCGTAACCCCAAGCAACTGACCATCTTTGTAGCGCCGACGCTGAACAAGCCGTGGCGCAGGGCATTCGAAGACGCGCTGAATACGTTCAACCAGCTATCGCAGGACAATCGACTCGGCGTCACGATGGTCGCGCCCGAGAATGCGGCAAAGCCGGACCCGAATGGAGATGGCGGAGCCGACGTGCACTTCGACATGGGAAAGGGCGACATCACCTTCTCGGCGCTTGGCCAGGATTTTCAGATCAAGAACTTTCCGGGCACGGGAATGCACGGCAAGACGCAGCTTCTTCACGGTCAGGTGGCCAATCAGGGAGAGCGCATCCGAAAAGCCTTTGTGTTTGTGCCTCAGACCCCGATGGTCTCGGCCCAGATGGCGGTTGGGCGCGGCAAGTTCAAAGACGTGCAGCGAGAGGTCGGCCACGGGATCAAGCACTTCATCGCGGCCCACGAGCTCATCCATGTCTGCGGGTTGGACAATTCCAGCCACACGAAATACGGCCCGGACGCCGACTTGTTCATCGAACAGCCGCAACCGTTCTCAGGAGATTTCAACAAGCCTGACGACGACAGGCTGGTGCTTCACAATCCGGCCAGTCCGCAGCCCCAGGTCCTCGCGCCTCCTATTTTCCTCAAGAAGGCGGTTGCGGACATGATAAGGGACAACTGGAAATAGGTGGCTCAGGCGCGGACGGTTATGCCCCCGTCGACCACGAGCAGGTGGCCGTTGACGTAGGCGGCCTCGTCGGAAGCGAGGAACAGCGCGGCATTCGCGGTATCCCAGCCGGTGCCCATCTTGCCGGTCGGCGAGGCCTTGTTGCGGATGGCGATCATCTTGTCGTAGGCCTGATTGTGGTCCTTCTCGTTCTTGGCGTACTGCTCGGCTAAAAAGTCGATCATCGGCGTGTGCATCAGGCCGGGCAGGATGGCGTTGCAGCGGATGCCCTTGTCGGCGTACTGCGAGGCGATGGCGAGGGTGAGCGAATTCACCGCGCCCTTGCTCGCATTGTAGGCGATGTAGCTCACGCCCTTGGGACTGCGGATCGAGGCGATCGAGCTCACGTTGACGATCGCGCCCTTGCCCTGCTTCTCCATCACCGGAATGGCGTGCTTGGCCGTCAGGAAGAAGCTTTTGACGTTGACGTCGAAGACCTGGTGCCACTCGTCCTCGCTGAGCTCGACGGGTCCGCCGGTCGAGCCGATGCCGACATTGTTGTCGAGGACGTCGATGCGGCCCCACGTCGCCATGCAGGCGTCGACCATCGCCTTCACGTCGGCGTTGTTCGTCGAGTTCGCCTCGACGGCGAAGGCCTCGCCGCCTTCCTTGGCGATCAGGCCGGCCGTCTCCTCCGCCGCTGCGCGCTTGAGGTCGACGCACATCACCTTGGCGCCTTCGCGGGCGAAGGTCACGGCGGTGCACTTGCCGTTGCCCCAGCCGGGGCCGCTCGAGCCCGCCCCCACCACAATCGCCACCTTGTCCTTCAACCTGCCTGCCATTCCTCACTCCTTTTGCAGCGAGCCTAGCATGGGCTTCAGGCCAAGAAGCACGATCCGCGAGGTCTCGCTTTCGCGCCACGGCTCGCCGTCGGCGATGTCGAGCCGGCTGCCGACCTGGTGGATCACCGACCGGCGCGCGGGCGCATCGGCGAAGCGCACGATGCCCTTGGCGCGCAGCACACCCGCCGCCCGCAGCATTCCCAGCACGAGGTCGCGTTCCACCGGCGTCGGCCACTCGTAGGACCAGCTCGCAAAGGCGCTTTCGGTCTGCGGGCCGCCAGCCGCGCCATGCCGGTCCAGGCCGAACAGGAGATCGAGCGGCACATCGGCGTGGCGGGCCTCGACGACGGGCGACGACGAATGGGTCGTGAGCCAGGCGCGCAACGCGGCGATATCCGGAGCGAGGTCGAGCTTGTTCAGAACGAGCAGATCGGCGGCTGCGAGCTGCCGCGTGATCGTGTCACCGACCCGTCGGTCGGAAGCGCGCTCGCGGACGCTCCCGGCATCGACGACCACGATCACGCCATCGCGGACAAGCCGCGGATCGAGCACGGCGAGGTCGGCGATGCGGCCCGGATCGGCGACACCCGATGCCTCGACGACGATGTGGTCGAAGCGATCCGGCTTCTCCAGCAACGCCAGAAGCGTCGTCACCAGGGAATCGCCGATCGTGCAGCACAGGCAGCCATTGGCGAGCGCGACCGTGTCGCCGCCGTGCTCGACCACCAGGCGGCTGTCGATGTCGAGGGCGCCGAAGTCGTTGACCAGCACGGCGAAGCGCCGGCCGGTCCCGGCCCGCAGCAGCCGGTTCAGCAGCGTCGTCTTGCCGGCGCCGAGAAAGCCGCCGATGACGGTGAAGGGGGTCATTGCTGGGGGCGCGCCACTCCAGTGGCGCGTCTTCGCTGCTGCAAGAGACCATGACGCGCCACTGGAGTGGCGCGCCCCCAGCAATGAGTCATGATCTCGGCGCCTCGAACACCTTGCCGCCCAGCACCGTGCCCCATACGCCGATGTCCTTCAGCTTCTCGGGCGGCACCGACAGCGGATCGTCGTCGAGGACGGCGAAGTCGGCGCGCTTGCCGACGTCGATGCTGCCCAGTTCCTCGTCGAGCTTCAGCGTGTAGGCCGCACCCAGCGTAATGGCGCGCAACGCGTCGGCGACCGAGATCTTCTCGGCCTCGCCCAGGGTGCGGCCCGAGGCCGTGAGCCGATTGACCGCGCACCAGGCGGTGAACAGCGGACCGATCGGCGTCACCGGCGCGTCGCAATGGATGGCGAAGGGCACGCCCGTAGCCAGCGCCGTGCCGCAGGCGTCCATGCGCTCGGCGCGCTCCGGGCCGAGCGTCCGGGCATAGTGGATGTCGCCCCAATAGAAGAGATGGTTGGCGAACAGGTTGGCGCACATGCCCAGAGCCTTCATGCGGCGGAACTGGCCGGCATCGGCCATCTGCGCGTGCTGCAGCGTGTGGCGATGGTCCCAGCGCGGTGCGGCCATCAACGCCCGCTCGACCGCCTCAATCGCGACCTCCGAGGCTTCGTCGCCGTTGGTGTGAATGTGCACCTGGAAGCCGGCGCGATGCCAGGCGAGCAGGATGCGGTCGATGTCGTCGGGCCCGACGTTCCACACGCCGTTGGGCGTGCCGTCGTAGTAGCCGGGCCAGCGCATGCGCGCCGACAGGCCCTGGATCGAGCCGTCGGTCACGATCTTCACCAGCTGGAAGCGCAGACGGTCGTTGTTCTTCTTCATCAGGCCCTGCAGGCGCGGGATGCCCTGCTCCGGCGGCACCGACGCTGCCGCGAATGCGGGCAGAAGACGCAACGGGAAGTCGTCGGACGCGCTGGCGCTGAGGTAGCCCTCGACGGTGCTTTCGGGCAGTTCGTTGTGCAGGTCGGTCGCCGTGGTGACACCCGCGAGCTGCGCCACCTTGGCGAAACGCCATACCGCCTGCTCGTCGGACAGCACCGCCGCGATCTCCACGCCAGCGGCGCGATAGGCCATGTACTTGGCCGCCATTTCCACCAGCTCGCCGGTCGGCTCGCCGGCGGCGTCCTTGATGATGCCGTGCACGTTGGTGTTGCGCGTGATGCCGGCCTTGGCCAGGACTGCCGTGTTGGCGTTGGCGACATGAAAATTCGAATGGATGATGACCACCGGGCGCCCCGTCGAGATCCTGTCGGCGTCCGCGAGCACCATGCGCCGGCCGCCGAAGTAGATCGGATCGAACCCCCAGGCGAGCAGCGAGGCGCCGGGCGCCAGGGTCTTCTCGTGCGCCTGCAGGCGCGCCACGACCTCGTCGATGCTTTTCAGGCCCTTGAAGCGCGTTCCGTCGGGCGCGATGCGATCGAAGTAGCCGACGTAAGGGAACTTCCACACGCCGCCTTCGTAGGCGTGGCTGTGACCTTCGACGAAGCCCGGCAGGATCACCTTGTCAGCGAAGCGCTCGTCGAGCTCGATCTTGCCCCAGCCCCTGAGCTCGTCGAGCGAGCCCGCCCCCAGGATGCGGCCGTCGCGCACCGCCACATGGGTGGCCGATGGACGGTTGGGATTCATGGTGAGGATGCGGCGGGCGGAATAGACGACAGTAGTCACGATTTCGGTTTCTTCTTCCTGGAGTGATGGGTGAAAGCGAGCGCCAGGCAATGACGCAATTCCCCCGCCGGCACGCGATCGCCGGCAGCGAAGAGGATGGCGCGCTTGCCTTCGTAGTGGAACGTCTCGGGATAGAGCTCGCGGAACTGGCCTATGAGGCCACTCTGGCAATGGAAGTAGACGGCGTAGCCGTCAGCAGATTTCAGGCGGTCGATGCGTACCGTCGTGCCGCTGCCCGTTTCCTCGGTGAGGTAGCTGGGCTGGCCCCATTTCAAGGTTTCGGTGAGGCGGCCCACGCCCTCGGTCCTGGCAGCCGTGTCGAACACCAGCTCGCGCAGCGCCATCAGCTTCATGCGTAAGGCCGGCGGATAGGCCTTGAAGACCGATTGAACGTCACTGTTGGCGAAACGCCTCATTGTCGCGACCTTAACACGAGGCTGGCGGCGTCGCGCGCCTCGTGGAATGCTCCGGCCGTCAGGTTGCCTTGGGGGTTTCATCGTCATGCTTCGTCGAACGTTCGCCGGTGCGCTGCCGCTTGCCATGCTCGGCCTGCCGGCCCGCGCCCAGGCCAAGAAGGTCGTCATCTACACCGCCAACGACAGCACGCTGAACGACCTGGTGTTCGCTGCCTTCAAGGCCGAGACCGGCATCGAGGTCGAGCCGGTCGCGGCGGGCTCCGGCGTGCTGGCGCGCCGTCTGCAGGCCGAGAAGGGGCGGCCGCTGGGCGACATCATCTGGGGCATCAGCCGCTCGCTGCTGCAGACCAACAAGGCGCTGTTCGAGCCCTACGCCTCCAAGAACATCGCCGCCACGCCGGCCGAGTACCGCGATCCGGACAATCTCTGGATCGGCAACAACCTCCATCTGCTGATCGTCCTGCAGAACACCAAGCTCCTGCCCGAGGCCGAGGCGCCGAAGAGCTGGGCCGACCTGCTCGATCCCAAGTGGAAAGGCAAGATCGCCTTCACCGATCCCGCCAACTCGGGCTCGGCCTACAGCACGGTCACCATGCTGGTCGACATGTGGGGCGGCGGCGAGGCGGGCTGGAAGAAGGTCGCGGGCCTGTTCAAGAACATGAAAGTGCTGAACCGCTCGTCGCTGGTCTTCCAGGGCGTGGGCAACGGCGAGTATCCGCTGGGCATCTCGCTGGAATATGCCGGTCCGATGTGGGCCAAGGGCGGCGCGCCTGTGAAGGTGATCTATCCGAGCGACGGCACGTTCGCTGCGATGGAAGGCGTCGCCGTCATCAAGGGCGGGCCGAACACCGACAACGCCAAGGTCTTCGTCGATTACATCAACCGCAAGGATGTGCGCGAGATGATCCTCAAGGCCACCTTCCGGCGGCCGACGCGCAACGACATCGACCTCACCGCCCTGCCCGGCGGCATGCCGCCGCTCTCCCAGGTGAAGCTGGTCAACTACGACGAGGAAGGCTGGACCGAGAAGCGCACCAAGACCCTGGAGCAGATCAAGGACGTGATCCAGGACTCCCGCTAAGACCTTGTCGACGCAGCTTGATTTATTCCTCCCCAGCGAAGCTGGGGAGGTGTCCGCGAAGCGGACGGAGGGGTCGTGAGCACCATACTGCAGCCTATGACCCCTCCGGCCCTGCGGGCCACCTCCCCATCGCGTGACGATGGGGAGGAAGCCTAGCGTGGCCGGCATCGTCATTTCCGGCGTCAGCCGGACCTTCGGAACGGTCCGCGCGGTCGACGGCGTCAGCCTCGACGTCGGCGAAGGCGAGTTCTTCACCCTGCTCGGCCCGTCGGGCTGCGGCAAGACCACGCTGCTGCGCATGATCGCGGGCTTCTGCGAGCTCGACGCCGGCGCGATCCGTTTCGGCAGCGAGCGCATCGACCGCCTGCCCGCGCACGTCCGCGACATCGGCATGGTGTTCCAGAACTACGCCGTGTTCCCCAACCTCACGGTGGCGGGCAACGTCGCCTATGGCCTCAGGGCTCGCAAGGTGCCGACGGCCGAGAGCGAGCGCCGCGTCGAGGAAGCATTGGCCCTGGTCCAGCTCACGGGCTACGGCGCGCGCTGGCCGCACCAGCTCTCGGGTGGCCAGCTCCAGCGCGTGGCGATCGCCCGTGCGCTGGTGATCCGGCCGCGCGTGCTGCTGTTCGACGAGCCGCTCTCCAACCTCGACGCACGGCTGCGGGTCAGCATGCGCACCGAGATCCGCGAGTTGCAGAAGTCGCTCGGCATCACGGCGATCTACGTCACCCACGACCAGGAAGAGGCGATGTCGGTGTCCGACCGCATCGCGCTGATGAACGCCGGCAGGCTTGAGCAGGTCGGCGTACCCGTCGACATCTACCGCCATCCGGTGTCGCGCTTCGCCGCTGAGTTCATGGGCACGACCAACCTGGTGCCGGGCCGCGCTCTCGGCCGGCCTGGAGACGCCCTGGTCTCGCTCAGGCCCGAGGCGCTGCGGCTGGCGAGCGAGGCGCCGCAGGGCTGGCCGGTGCTCGCGGGCGCAATCGCCCGCCTGGAGCTCCTCGGGCCGATAATGCGTCTCGACGTCCGGCTGGCCGACGGCACCGTCCTCAAGGCGGCAATGCTCGACGCCCCTCATCAGCACCTGCAGACCGGCGCTGCGGTCGCGCTGGCCTACGACCCGGCGCGACTCACGGTGTTGCCTTGAGACTGGCCATCCCGCACAGCCAGCGCCTGCCGCTCGCCATCGCCGCCCTGGGATTCCTCTTTCTTGGCGTCTTCCTGCTCTATCCGCTGTTCAACGTCTTCGGCGCCAGCATCCTGGACGCCGACGGCGAGCGGCTGACCTTGGCCAACTACGCCAAGATGCTGGGCCGGCCGTTCTATCGCGCCGCCATCGCCAACACGCTGGCCATCGGGCTTGCCGCGACGGTGATCACGACCGTGCTCACCGTGCCCTTCGCCTTCGCGCTGGCGCGGCTGCCGATCCCCGGCAAGGCCGCAATCCTGGCCATGGCCGCGCTGCCGTTGGTGCTGCCGTCCTTCGTCAGCGCCTATGCCATCGTCCTGCTGCTCGGCCGCTCGGGCATCGTCACCCAGTGGCTGCAAGCGTGGGGCCTGGGCTTCGGCTCGATCTACGGCGCGGGCGGCATCATCCTGGTCTACACGCTGACGCTCTATCCCTACGTGCTGCTGCCGACCATCGCGGCCTTCAAGGCGGTCGACGTGTCCATGGAAGAAGCGGCCCAAGGCTTGGGATCCTCGCCGCGCCGCACGGTGTGGACGGTGACCTTGCCCATCGTCATGCCCGCCGTGCTGGCGGGCGCGCTGCTGGTGTTCATCGAGACGCTGGAGAATTTCGGCGTGCCCTTCGTGCTGGCCGAGGACATGCCGATCTTCGCCGTCGAAGCCTTCAAGCTCTTCATCGGCGAAACCGCCCCCAATCCGGCCTCGGCCGGCGTGCTGGGCGTGCTCCTGATCCTGACGACGGCCCTGGTGCTGCTGGTGCAGCGGCGTTTCCTGTCGGCCCGCCGCTTCGCCACCAACACGCGGCAGGCACCGCCGATCCTCAGGATCGGGCGCCCCCTGCAGGCGGCCGCCACGATCTATTGCTGGGCCATCGTCATCCTGGCCCTGGTGCCCTTCTTCGCCATCGTCGTGCTGTCCTTCATGGAGTTCCGCGGGCCCGTCCTGCATCCGAACTTCAGCCTCGCCAACTTCGGCAGCCTGTTCGACCGCTCGCTGCGACCCTTGGTCAATACGCTCGTCTTTGCGACCCTGGCGGCAGCCTGCGTGACGCTGGTCGGCGTGCCGATCGGGTATGTCGTGAGCCGCTGGCGCTCGGGCGTCGCGACGCTGCTCGACGTCGTGGCCACGCTGCCCTTCGCGGTAGCGGGCACCGTCCTCGCCATCGGCTTCGTCGTGTCGTTCAACAGCGGGCCGCTGGTGCTGACGGGCGGGCCGCTGATCCTCGTGCTGGCCTACAGCGTGCGCAAAGTGCCCTTCGCCGTGCGCTCGGCCAGCGCCATCGTCCACCAGATCGATGCCTCGCTCGAGGAGGCCTCGATCAGCCTCGGCCGCTCGCCGTTCCAGACCCTGTTGCGGGTCGTCGTACCGCTGATGCTGGGCGGCATTCTGAGCGGCGTGGTGCTGACCTGGGTCACGGTAGCGTCGGAGCTCAGCGCCACCGTCGTGCTCTACAGCGGCCCGTGGCGGACCATGACCGTCGTGATGTTCCAGGCGCTGGAGGGCAGCGGCGCGGGCATCGCCACGGCCGCCGCCTCGACGCTCATTGTCGTGACGCTGGTCCCGATAATCCTGCTCTATCGCCTGGTTCGGCGCTACGAGCTCTCGATGCTTTGACGCACGGCGGCTTTCAGCCTTTGCCGCAAGCCATGGCCTTGGTTGGCGTTTCGATCGCCGGCGCCCTGGCATCGGTCCTCCTGGCAGGCAGCTGACGAAGGGCAGTCGCGATGCCAATGGTCTCGAAGATCGGCATGAACCGCACGGCAACGCCATCCCGGTTTGCCAGGACCAGAATCATCCTCATCGCGGTGTCGAAGTCGTCGAACGGCTTCGGCATGGGCTGCAGCGGTTCGTGGAGCGGCAGATTGAAGGCATCCCAGTGGGTCGGGACGACGAGCTTGGCACCGGTGCCCCGCACGACCGCATCCCAGTAGCATTCGGCGAACTCGGCGCTCTGGAGCCCCAGAGTTCCGATTCCCAGGAACACGACATCCGCCTCCACGCCTCGGAAGCGCTCGGGCACGGCGTTGGCGCTCGGCTGGAAGAGCATCTTGATGCCGCCATGTCGTATCAGGAACGAGTAGTTGCCCCCTCCTTCCTCCTGCTTGCCTCCTTCCTTGTAGCTGCTGACATGTGTGGGAGGATGGATTGGCGGCTCGATCACGCCGGGAAACCACGCACCGGGCGAATGAGGTGACTGGATCGCCGTGATTGCAAACGCCCCGTAGTGGAGGGTCTTGCCATTCGACACCAGCTTGATGCGATCTTCGGGAACGGACGCGGCGAGACCGATTGCGCGAGTGGAGGCCGTGCCGACGAGTCGCGCGTCGGTCAGCTTGGCTACCCTCCCCGAGTCGAGGGCATGGTCATAGTGCGAATGCGCGACCAGCAGCGCGTCGAGCTTGCTTACGCCTGCTTTGGTCACCCCCGATCTGCGCAGAGCGTAGTCGATCCAGGCTTCGTCGGGACCGATCTTTCCAAGCGCCATCCGTAGCGCCGGCGGACGGGAAAAGAAGCCGTCGGTCATGATCGATGTCGTGCCGTCACTGAAAAGGATGGTCGTCACGCCGAGGAACTGCGCACTCAGTTCACCCTGTGCAGGCGACGGGCCTTTCAGTTCGAGCGGCTGGTAGGGCGCCAACGACGGATAACTGCAAGCCGACAGTCCTCCCAGGAACGAGATCGCGAACGCTACGATCGCCGACAAACCACAGTCTTGTTTCATCGAGACTCCGCCCCCGCCTCCACGTCCCAACGTGGCAAATCTGCGGGTCGAGATCAAATACTATTGCGTGTCTTACGAAAACGAGTACATCTTTGGAGTGTATTCTATTTCGGGGAGGGATTATCAATGGCATTGCCGCCGAGCCTGATGCACCCGCCACTGATGGCGATCGGGGATTCGCTCTACAACGGGATGCGGTCGGGAACGATCGATGCAACGAAGACCAGGCTGAGCCCGCCGGCCCTGATCGCGAGGGGGCTCGGCATCGGCTCGTTCCGCGTTCCCGATCTTCCCAAGCCGGTCATCATCAACCTCGAAGAGTGGCTCGAAAGTTGCGCTTCGATCCTCCAGGTCCCTCTGGCCGTCACGCAGATCCGTCAGAAGATCCGCGACTCCATACGGTACTGGGCGACCGGTCCCGCCAATGTCGCCTCGCCCAGCGGCGCCCGGGTGTTCGACAACATCGCCTTCGCCGGCTCGACCATCCAGGACATGTACGAGCTCACGGCAGAAAAGGCGGATGCCCGCGCGCGAGCCCTGGCGGAAAGCGCGCTCGGCGCGGACGGTATCAAAGGGCTGCTGGAGAACATCGGCGACCTGGTCGTCCTGGCCAATGCACGGTTTACGCTGGCGCCGGATCCGGAGCTGTCGGACGCCAATCCGTTTCGGCGCAGGACCTCTCTCGAAATCGTCGAGATGAGGCAACCCGAGCGGCTGGTCGTCTGCATCGGTCACAACAACGGCCTGATCGACATCGTCCTGCGGGCAGCGCCATCGGGCGCGGCGAATTTGGCGGCGCAGTATGCCCAGCACTATCCCGAGCTGATCCGTCAGCTCTGCGCGCTTCCCGCCTCCGTCAAAGCCATCTACGTCAACCTGCTGCCGGCGCCCAGTGCCGTCTCGAGCCTGATGCCGACGTCGACGGAGCAGATACCCACCGACCTCGGTAAATATTACGCGACGTACGAAACGCGTGTGAACTATCGCTACGGCACCTATACGGGACAGCGCCTCCATGAGATCGACAAGGAAATCCAGCAGATCAACGAGTGGCTGAAGGACCAGTTCAGGACCGCGGACACCCACAATCGCATTCACTTCGTCGATGTCTTCGGCCGCATGAAGGCCATCGATTCAAAGAACAACGGCCGCACCCCGGCGAACACCTTCATCGTCGGCTCGAAGACCTGCACCAACGAGTGCTTCGAGGCGCATCCGCTGTTCCCGGGCGGAGCGGGCTTCAAGGGCGGCGGCCTGCAGGGCCTCGATGGCGTTCACCTGACGGCCCTTGGCAACGCCATGGTGGCCAACTGGGTACTCGAGGAGATCGCGCAACGCGAAGGCATCGCGACCACGCCGCTCGATGCCCTGGCGATCGGCCGCGAAGACAGCCTGATCGCCAATCCGCCGAACGCGTGGTCGTGGATCCTGTGGGCCTATCGCGACATCACGCGGGCGACCGCCAAGGGAACGGGCCACAACAGGTCTTCGCTCGAAGTGGCCGCGGTGGACCACACGATCGCTGCCGCCGCAGCCGTTTGCCAGCGCATGGCCCTGGTCAAGGACTGACCGACTGGCTGGCCGGTCGCCCGCCGGATGGCGCGGTGGGCGACCCATGCTACAAGACGCGCAACAAATGTCCCGGGAGGACACATGCGTCGTCGTGCCTTCACCGCCGCGGCCCTTGCCGCGGCCGCAGCGCCTGCTGCACCCGCGATCGCCCAGGAATGGCCGACCAAGCCCCTGCGCATGGTCATCCCCTACCCGCCCGGCGGGCCGTCCGACGTATCGACGCGCATCGTCATGGATCGCGCTGCGCAGAGCCTGGGCCAGCCCATCGTGTTCGACAACAAGGCGGGCGCCTCGGGCATGATCGGCGGCGAGTTCGTCAAGAACCAGCCGGTCGACAACCACACCTTCCTGACCACGACGACGGCGATGGTCTGCATCACGCGGCACCTGCAACCGATCCCGATCGACCCCGACAAGGACTTCGTCACGGTGTCGCGCATGTGCACCTCGTGGGGCATCTTCGCCATCCATCCTTCGGTGCCGGCGCGCACCGTCGCGGAGTTCGTGGCCTACGCCAAGGCCAATCCGGGCAAGATCAACTTCGGCTCGTCGGGGCTCGCCACCATCACCCATCTGTTCGGCGAGATGCTGCAGCTCGAGGCCGGCATCAAGATGACCCACGTGCCCTATCGCGGCAGCGCGCCCGCCACCAACGCCCTGGTCGCGGGCGAGGTGCAGGCGCAGTTCGACCAGACCTGCCTGCCGCACGTGAAGGCGGGCAAGCTCGTCGGGCTCGCCATGCTGTCGAATGTCCGCCACCCCGACTTCCCCGACGTGCCGACCCTGCGCGAGGCAGGCTACCGCAAGGAGGAAGGCGATTCCTGGTTCGGGATCCTGGCGCCCGCCGGGACGTCGCCGGCCGTCATCGCCAGGCTCGAGAAGGCGATCGGCGATGCCGTGCGCTCGCCCGACATCATCGAGAAGCTGCATCTCGGCGGATGCTACGTCACCTACCTGAACTCGGCGGACTTCCGCAGCCGCATCACCGACGAATCCAAGATGTTCGGCAACATCATCCAGAAGGGCAATATCAAGCTGACGTGATGAAGCACGTCTTCTCACGATTCGCACCTTTGCAGCAGTCGGCCGGTGCATGCATTGCCGTCAGCGGTGGTTAGCGCCCTTTCCGCCCTTTCCGGTAGTGCCTGCGTAGTAGACCGCACTGGAGTGCACCGCTATCGGTTGGAATTCGGACAGTTACGCAAATTACGCAACCGGAATC